>JAZNWJ010000023.1:0-6680 GCA_045593245.1 Acutalibacteraceae bacterium
TAAAGTCTTGCCATATCCATATTTTTCATTTCGGCATTTGCCATTGCTGAATGGAGCAGCTTCTCTAAATATTCACAAGCGGATTTAGGAGTGAATTTGAGTATAGCCATAGCTTTTTCAGCATCTTGATTGCGGATAAGATCCAAAACAATCTTCACCTTACGGGGTGAAATACGGGCGTATTTAAGTGTTGCCCTTGCTTCCATAGTTAACTCTCCTTTCGGCCGCTTACTTACCGGTAGTTTTTGATCCGGCGTGACCTTTGAATGTTCTTGTAGGTGCAAACTCACCGAGCTTGTGACCAACCATATCCTCAGTTACATATACGGGCACATGCTTGCGACCGTCATGCACTGCAAAAGTATGACCGACGAAATCGGGGAATATGGTGGATGAACGGCTCCAAGTTTTAAGCACGCGCTTTTCACCGGCCTCATTCATTTCTTGAACTCTTTTGTACAAAACAGGTTGTACATAAGGTCCTTTTTTAACGCTTCTTCCCATTATGAATTCTCCTTTCGTCGCATTACTTACGGCGTTTTACGATATACTTATCGCTAGCCTTATTCTTCTTACGGGTCTTGTAGCCCAATGCAGGTTTACCCCAAGGTGTAACAGGACCTGGACGACCGATTGGTGACTTACCTTCACCACCACCGTGAGGGTGATCGCAGGGGTTCATTACAGAACCACGAACGGTAGGTCTCCAACCCATGTGGCGCTTACGACCTGCTTTACCGTAGTTGATGTTAGCGTGTTCCGGATTTGAAACAGTACCAACAGTAGCCATACATTTTTCAGGTACGTTGCGGAGTTCGCCTGAAGGCAAACGAAGGAGCGCCATACCGTTTTCCTTAGCCATAAGCTGAGCCATGTTACCAGCACTACGAGCGAGCTGAGCGCCCTTGCCTGGGTAAAGCTCAATGTTATGAAGGAATGTACCTACGGGGATATTTACGAGCGGAAGTGCATTACCGGGTTTGATGTCGGCATTTGGACCGCTCACTACTACATCGCCAACCTTAAGATCTTGTGGAGCGATGATGTATCTCTTTTCGCCATCTTCATACTGAACAAGGGCGATGAACGCAGAACGGTTAGGATCGTATTCAAGTGTAAGAACTGTTGCGGGGATACCGAAACGCTCTCTCTTGAAGTCGATGATTCTGTACTTTCTGCGGTTGCCGCCACCTCTGTGGCGTACAGTAATGCGGCCATAGCTGTTACGACCTGCATTTTTCTTTATAGGTGCCAACAAACTTCTTTCGGGCGCTACCTTTGACAACTCTGAATAATCCATTGTTGTCATGTTACGCAAACCGTTTGTCGTCGGCTTATAATGCTTTATTGCCATTTGTTTCACTCTCCTATTTTGGCTTAGCGAAGCGAGTTTTTCGCTTCATACATCACCGGAAATATCTGTGATTTCCTGTACTATGTGCTGATTACATTAAACCGTCAAAGAAATCGATTGTCTTTGAATCAGCTTTAAGAGTAACAACTGCCTTCTTCCAAGAAGCGGTGTAACCCTCGTAGCGACCCATTCTTCTCTTCTGACCGCGCACATTTATGGTGTTTACCTTGGCAACGTCTACCTTGAACAACTTTTCAACTGCGTCTGCAATTTCAAGTTTATTAGCGTCCTTAGCGACCTTGAAGGTGTATTTCTTGTCGGCAATGCCTGACATACTCTTTTCGGTAATTACCGGAGCGATAATGATGTCCTGTGGAGCTTTCATTATGCGTACACCTCCTCAATTTTTGCTACTGCACCCTTAACGATAACAAGTGTGTCAGCGTTAATGATGTCGTAGGTATTGATTGTGTTAACCTGAGCAGCTTTAGCACCCTTAATGTTTGCAATACTCTTTACTGCAAAAGGATTGTTGCTGTCAAGAACAACCAATGTCTTTTTACCTGCGCCGATTGCGCTAAGGCAAGCAGCTGCGGTCTTTGTTTTGTATTCGTCCATCTTAAATTCATCAAGAACTATGATGTTGCCGCCGAGCGCCTTGTCAGAAAGTGCAGACTTAAGTGCAAGCTTGCGAACCTTCTTGTTAAGAGAGTATGAATAATCTCTTGGCTTCGGTGCGTGTACGATACCACCATGTCTCCACTGTGGAGCTCTTGTAGAGCCCTGACGAGCATGGCCTGTACCCTTTTGTCTCCATGGCTTTTTACCGCCGCCGGAAACTTCTGTACGAGTCAGAGTGGACTGTGTGCCCTGACGCTGATTTGCGAGGTAGTTAACAACTGCTGCGTGCATAACTACTGCATTTGGTGCGATACCGAAAATTGCATCGCTAAGGTCGATTGTACCAACCTTTTTACCTGTCATATCAACAACTGCGATATTTGGCATAACTGAACACTCCTTCCTTAAGCTTTCACGCTATCGAAAAGAACTACGATGCCGCCCTTAGGACCGGGAACCGCGCCCTTAACAGCGATGATATTCTTTTCTGCGTCAACCTTAACTACGCTAAGGTTCTGTACTGTAACTCTTTCATGACCGAGGTGACCAGCCATCTTCTTGCCCTTGAATACGCGAGCAGGGTCGATAACACCCAATGAACCACCGTGACGGTGAACAGGGCCTGTACCGTGGCTTTCCTTAAGGCGGCCAAAGTTCCAACGCTTGATTACGCCGGCATAGCCCTTACCTTTAGAAGTACCTCTTACGTCAACAGCGTCGCCTTCTGCGAAAACGTCCGCTTTAATGATGTCGCCTACGTTAAGTTCGCTTGTGTCTTCAAGTCTGAATTCACGAAGAACCTTCTTAGGAGCAACGTCGCCTTTTGCGAAGTGTCCCTTCATAGGCTTGTTTACTTTAGAAGCCTTTAAATCGCCGAAGCCGATTTGTACTGCTTCATAACCGTCGTTCTCGGTTGTTTTCTTCTGTGCTACTACACAAGGACCTGCTTCAATAACAGTAACCGGAACAACATTACCATTGTTGTCAAAAAGCTGTGTCATACCAAGCTTTTTACCAATGATTGCCTTTTTCATTGTTTTTTCCTCCATTTTGGTTATTGGTCAACTTTCGCTGACATGACCGTAAGTGTAATAAATGAAATCTTATTACTAATACATATATAATATATATTAGAGCTTGATTTCGATTTCTACACCAGCGGGGAGCTCAAGTGAAGTGAGAGCTTCAACAGTTTTGTTTGAAGGTCTGATTACATCGATGAGCCTTTTGTGTGTCCTCATTTCGAACTGCTCACGGCTGTCCTTGTACTTATGAACAGCACGGAGAATTGTTACGATTTCTTTTTCGGTGGGTAGCGGTACTGGACCTGAAACCCTAGCGCCTGTACGTTTAGCGGTTTCCACTATCTTTTCAGCGGACTGGTCTACAAGTGCGTGGTCGTAACCTTTAATACGAATTCGGATTTTTTCTTTCACTGCCATGTGAAAATTCGCCTCCTTGTTTGGTTGGCGGGCAAAACTTACACCGTGCCGTGCGTTTTATCACAACACAACATAAAACCGGCATTTGCTGGGGTTAACGCAAATCCGGAGCAGCGACTCGCATCGCCGCGACACCTTCGGTTTCGCAAGTAACCGTTAGTGCCTCCAAGTTCTTTCGCCCGGTTTAAAATCGGACATACTCCGCGGAAATTTCCCCACTCAGGGTGGGCCACCTCCCGCATCAACGCATGTTTTACGCCGCATTCTCGCAGCGTGCCATAGAATAATAACACAACTGTAGCATAATTGTCAAGCATTTTTTCTTATATTTTTCACGAAATTTCACTACTGTTTTTGTGCATTGTGGCGAAGGAATATTGGCTGTTATTTTATGTAGCGGTTTACATAAAAACTCCACACAAGATATTGTGTTTTGTTATTATTTTTACCTTGCAAAATTTGGTGCAATAAGTTATTATGTATTTAAATAATACCTTTTTGGAGGCAAACGCTATGGCAAATATCATTCCACGCCCTGTTTTTTCAAAAAATTCGGACGAAAAAATATGGTTTTCTAAAAAAACCATAATCTCCGGTGAGTTTTCGGAGGTTGCTACCCTATTTAAAAAACTTATTCCCGACGCTGTCGACGCCGAGGAAAATCATCTTACATTTATTGTAGATCGCGACATCGCCGAAGAAGGATATAAGGTTATGTACGAAAACGGTGATATAAATATCTTCTGCAGTTCAAAAGCCGGCGCGCTTTATGGTTTAATGTCTATAATGCAATTATCAGCTGGAAAAGATAACTTTAATGCTGTTGTTATTGCCGATGCTCCAAAATATGCTTGGCGCGGCTTTATGCTTGACTGCAGTCGCCACTTCTGGTCTATGGATAAATTAAAACAAATTTTAGACTATATGGCAAGTATTAAGATGAATGTTTTTCACTGGCACTTAGCAGATGACCAAGGTTGGAGAATAGAAATAAAGAAATATCCCCTACTTACCGAAAAAGGTTCTATAAGAAAAGGCACTCAATTTTCGGTTGTACACAAATATTATGAGGGATATACATATGATGTCGGCGAATATGGTCGCGGACTTTTTTATAGTCAAGACGATGCTCGTGAAATAGTTGCATATGCTGCCGAGCGTAATATTATGGTTATACCGGAAATCGACGTACCCGGTCACGCAACAGCCGCCATTGCCTGTTACCCCGAAATTTCTTGCTCAGGCAAAGAAATTGAGGTAGAGCCACACTTTGGTATATTTAAAAACAATCTTTGTTGTGCAAAGGATGCCGCTTATACATTTATAAAAACTGTTATAGACGAGCTTTGTGAAATTTTTCCTGCTCCTTACTTCCATATTGGCGGTGACGAGGTTGAGTCGGAGCCTTGGGATAATTGCCCTGACTGTCAGGCACTTATGAAAGAAAACGGTCTTAAAGACCACGTCGAACTTCACGGCTATTTCAACAATATTCTTGTTGCCCACCTAAAAGAAAAGGGCAAGCGCGCAATAGGCTGGAACGAGATTATTAGTGATACTATAGACGATAGCGCGATCCCTCAGGTATGGACCACTCGCGGTGCCGATAAGGCTATCGAATGGTCAAAAACACGCGGACCTGTAATTCTTACACAATACAATTATTTCTATTCCGATATGGCTTATTCGGTTATTCCTCTTTCAAAGACGTATAACTATAGTCCATATTTTGAAGGCTTTGAGGATGAGAATATTCTTGGTGTTGAAATGCCACAATGGTGCGAGTATATTCCAACCGAAGAAAAATTTGATTTTCAGACCAATGTTCGACTACTTGCAGCAAGCGAACTCGGTTGGACCGACGTAAGAAACAGACATTATGAGGACTTCGAATCCCGCGTTGAAGCGATGCGACCTTACTTCAAGAGTATTGGTATAAACCTTACACCAAAATATATTTATTGCGGCAACACTGTAAAGGGCGCCGAAAATATGACCGAGGCTGTTCGTAAAGATAAGGGCAGATATATCTGGTCAAGAAACCCAAACTATGAGTTTGAACTTTTAGATGCATATAAATTTTAAAAGCAAAAATGAGTTACCAAATTGGTAACTCATTTTTATTTTATATTTTTAACATTTTTTGTATTGCCTTTGTCTTTACAAGCAATGCAGTTCCTACGCAGGTAAGTACAATTTCGGGCAACATATATCCGCCATTGTAGCACAATGAATAAAGCCATACATTGTTCCAATCGTCCGGCATCCAAATATCAAAGATATATACACCTGTAGCAAAGTGACACAAGAACCTTATAAACGTTGCAAGTGCCACACCTATAACGATTCCCCACATACCTTTTTTACTAAAAACACCGCTTATACCTAGTACTGTGTATGCAATTATATAGTCAAGCAAAAATGTTGCTATAACTGCGCCGGCTGTAAGTCCCCAGCTCATAACCTCACCCATACTGATAAAAAGCTGTATAAGTGAATATACAAAAGCTGCACCAAAGCCCCACTTAAGACCCAACATACACGATAAAAAGGCGACCGGCACCATTGAAAGCACCGTTACTCCCCCACCAAGTGGCGGTTCATAAGGCTTTAAAAAACTAAGCACTGTGCCAAGCGCTATCATTACACCACAAAGCGCAATTTTTTTAATGTTTTGTTTTTTGTTTTGAATTTCCATAATTGTTTTCCTTTCCATTTCTGACGAAAATAAAAAGCAAAAAAACCGCATTACCCCCAGGTAATGCGGCTATAGGTGTTTTTTATTCTCCTACGGCGGCATTATCCGCATCAGGTTATAGGTCGAGACCATAGCGTACAACACGCGGGTCCCCTCTCAGCCAGAGTTTCATCCAGCTCCCTTTTGTTAAATTTTCTTTGTAACGTTACGTGTAATGTTATACACCAATTTTTTTATTTTGTCAAGTCCTTAAAAAGATTATATTCATAATCAACATCAAAGAACCAATTTTTGCGAAAACCAACCTCTTTGCGTTCAAAGAAAGTCATATTTTCAGCGCCTTCAAAGCTATAACCATTGTAAATCTTACGTGGTGGAATAACCATACCTCGACTTTCAAAATAAGGGCGCATATTTTCAAGTCGATATTCAAAATTATCATAATTTTTTAGTATAGGCTTAGTCCAACAGGTCTCTGCAACAGCAAGTAAGCGAGTATGAATCTGAAAACCAAATTTATCTGCATCTTTAACATACTCTGTCCAAAGCGGAATTTCATAACCCA
>JAZNWJ010000024.1:0-4560 GCA_045593245.1 Acutalibacteraceae bacterium
TGCCAAGGCACTTGACAAAATAAAGATGATTGAAGACAGCATCGCTGACCTCAAGGCTCTTTAATTTAAAACCATATTCAAAAAGAGAGCCAAGTATATTTTGGCTCTCTTTTTTATTACAGCAGATGTATTTTTCTCTATCAAAACAATAAGCTTTAAATATATCTACTGTATTAAAAAGGATGAATAAACATCCTTGATAGTATTGTGTGAAATTTTTTTTGAAATTTTCAAGTAAATTTTTGGTGTTTTATGAATTATTATGAAACTTTAAATTACATACATTCATTAGGCGCTTTTTCACACCCTGCGGGGCTTGACCGTATAAAGTTGGTTTGTGAAAAACTCCACAATCCGCAAAACAATTTTAAATCAATCCATATTGCCGGTACTAACGGAAAAGGTTCGGTGTGCACCTTTATATCAAGTGTTTTAAAGCAAGCGGGGTACAAGGTGGGAACTTTCGTATCACCGTATATCGTTGATTTTTGTGAAAGAATTCAGATAAACGGGGAATATATTTCTCGTAAAGATTTATGCCGATTGTCAGAAAAAGTTTTAGATACAGGTGTAAGTCTTACCGAATTCGAATTTATTACCGCGGTAGGTTTTTTATATTTCAGTGAAAACAAGATTCAAGTCGCTGTGCTTGAAACAGGTTTGGGTGGCAACTTTGACGCAACAAATGTTATATCTGCTCCCTTGGTTTCGGTTATTACAAAAATCGGACTTGATCACACTGCAGTTTTGGGTGATACCATAGAACAAATCACAGCAGAAAAATGCGGAATCATAAAAAACAATACTGTTGTCACTTCTTGCAATCAAGAAAGAAAAGTTTTTGATATTATAAATGAGTGTGCTTCAAATGTGATAATTCCGGACTTATCGGAATTAAAAGACACGAGTATATCGGTTTTAGGTAATAGTTTCAGTTATAAAAATGAAAACTATAAAACAAATCTTGGTGGTGAATATCAGATTGAAAATGCGCTTATTGCAATTGAAGCATTAAAACAGTGTGGACTTACTGTAGGTGACGATGACATAAAACAAGGTCTTGATAAGGCTTTTATACCTGCGCGACTTGAGGTTGTATCACAAAATCCGCTTATAGTAATCGACGGTGCACATAATCCCGATGGCGCAGATGCGCTATGTGTGATTCTTAAAGAGCACAAAAACATTACTGCAATAATAGGCGTTATGCGCGATAAAAACTATAAAGAAGTATTATCAAAAACGTTACCGCTTTGCGAAAACGTTATTTGTGTAAAACCAGATGTTCCGCGAGCGTTGCCTGCTGATGAATTGTCGATTACAGCCAAACAATATTGCAAAAATGTTTTTACAGGCGATAATCTAAAAAATGCTTTTGCGCTTGCAAAAGAAAAAAGCAATGATAATCCGATATTTATTTTCGGCTCTCTGTATCTTGCAAGTGAAATAAGGTCGCTGTTAAAGGACTGAAAAATACAAATTCTGACAATTCAATATGACAAATTTTATAAGGACAAGCTTCTATAATATATTAGAAGCTTGTTTTATTTATTATATTTAAATTCCTCTTAAGTCTCCCTTGTCTAAAGGGAGGGGGACCACGATAGTGGTGGAGGGATTGGAGTAGAGGTGTTTTTATGTCAGTTGATATTAGTGTAAACGGTGAGGTAACAACCGCCTATTTGTGCGGAGAGATAGACCATCATTCGGCTGGCGCAATACGCGCTGCTATAGACAACGCGGCAGAGCTTAATATGCCGTCAATGCTTGTGCTTGATTTTACCCGCGTCAGTTTTATGGATAGTTCGGGTATAGGTCTTGTTATGGGTAGATACCGTAATTTATCACGTCGCGGCGCAAATATACATATAACGGGAGTGTCGCCCCAGATATATAAGGTGATGAAACTTTCGGGAATAGAAAAACTTGCCACAATTGATGAACCAAAAAAATAAGGAGAATAAAAATGGAAATTATAAATAAATTCAGTATGAAGCTGATGTCACGTTCGGCAAACGAAGCGTTTGTGCGAACTGCTGTTGCTGCTTTTGCAGCTCAACTTGATCCCACGCTTGAAGAAATCAGCGATATCAAAACCGCTGTGAGTGAAGCGGTAACAAATTGTATAGTTCATGCTTATCGTGAGGGAATCGGTAACATATACATAGCCTGTGAAATCAGCAACACAAATATATTAAAAATTAAAATTCGTGATACTGGTTGCGGTATAGAAAATATCGAAAAAGCCATGGAACCGCTTTATACTTCGTTAGGCGGTGAGCGTGCGGGACTGGGCTTTGCCGTTATGCAGTCGTTTATGGACAGTATCCGCGTGCGCTCACAGGTAGGTAAGGGAACAACGGTTACCCTTACCAAAAAAATATCACCACGCTTCAGTATCAATGGTTGACAAACTCACACGCGACAGTTTTATTGAAAGTAATCTTCCGCTTGTCCATTCGCTTTGTAAAAGGTTTACAGGTCGTGGTATCGAGTACGATGACCTTTATCAGGCGGGATGTATCGGGCTTATAAAAGCTGCTGATGGATTTGATGAGGACAGGGGACTTTGCTTTTCTACATATGCTGTTCCTGTAATTCTTGGTGAAATTCGCCGTATGTTCCGCGATGGTGGTTTGATAAAGGTGTCACGCAGTCTCAAAGAATTATCGCTTAAAATAACGAGGGTAAAAACCACGCTTGAATTGAAACTTTCACGCGAGCCTACAGTAAGTGAGCTGGCGGATGAACTTGGCGTTACTTCTGAAGAAATAATTGAGGCACAATCGGCATCTCATCCTGCCGTATCGCTCACGTACGAAAGCGACGACGGAGTAAGTGAAATGGATGTTGCCGTAGCGGGTCCTGAAGATATACTCACAAATAAACTTTTGCTCGAGCGCGCTTTCAGGCATCTGGATGATACCGAAAAACAAATTATAAGGTGTCGCTATTTTGAATACCTTACACAGAATGAAACAGCGGCAAGGATAGGTATGTCGCAGGTGCAGGTGTCGCGGGCGGAAAAGAAAATACTGCTAAAACTTCGTGCCGCTATAGGCTCGGTTGCTTGACAAAATTTTCATTTGGTTATATATTTATATATGTAATACAAAAACGAAAGGGGACACACGGTGAAACCTATATTATATATTGTAATACCCGTGTTTAATGAGCAAGAGGTATTGCCTGTTACAGCGCCAATGTTTTTGCAAAAAATAAATGACCTTTACATTGACGGCAAGATAAGTGAACACAGCCGAATACTTTTTGTAAATGACGGCAGTCGTGATAATACCTGGAACATTATAACCGAACTGTCCGGGCTTGACGAGCATTATTGCGGTATATCTTTAAGTCGAAACCGCGGACATCAGAACGCGCTGCTTGCAGGACTTATGGAAGCAAAGGAAAAATGCGATATTTCTATTTCGGTTGACTGCGACGGTCAGGATGATATTGATGCCATTGATAAAATGGTCGATGAATATCTTTCGGGTAGCGAAATCGTATATGGCGTGCGCTCTGACCGCAAGACCGATACCAGCTTTAAGCGCGGTACGGCGCAGTTCTTTTATAAAATGATGCGTGGTATGGGTGTCGATATGATATATAATCACGCCGATTATCGCCTTATGTCGCGCAGAGCGCTCGAGGGACTATCACAGTTTAAAGAGGTTAATCTTTTCTTGCGTGGTTTAGTTCCAATGGTTGGTTACAAATACTCCTGTGTAGAGTATTCTCGCAAAGAGCGTCTGGCTGGTAAAAGCAAATATCCACTCAAAAAGATGTTGTCCTTTGCCATTGACGGCATAACCAGTCTTTCGGTAAAACCAATTCGCCTTATAACAGCAGTTGGCTTTATTGTTGCAATACTTAGCGTTATTGGTATTATATGGTCGGTAGTTACACGCCTTGTTACCGGACACACTGGTGGTTGGGCTTCTACTATTAGCATTATCTGCTTTCTTGGCGGTGTTCAACTACTTAGTCTTGGTGTTATCGGTGAATATATCGGTAAAATATATCTCGAGGTAAAAGGCAGGCCAAGATATATTGTTTCGGACAAAACAAAAGAATAATAAAAGGGGATTTTAAGATGGAGAAAACGGCACGAAACTACGCCTATGATTTGTTGAGAATTTTTTGTTGTTTAAGTATAATTTGTTTACACGTAAGTGGACATTTAGTGTGGAATTCAAAATATAACCTGGTTGTACAAGGAATTGTTCGACCATGCTTGTTGACCTTTATGGCTTTATCGGGATATTATGTTTTGTCTCGACCTATTAAAAATATAAAAGAGTTTTACCTTAAGAAATTGTTTTTCTTAGTATTTCCTCTAATTGTTTATGCGGCTTTATATCAAGCATTACCTCATTTTTTTGAATCTGAAAACATTTTTGGTGCACTAAAAGCAATAAACGTAACGACAATTCTTAAAACTGATATACATGGACATTTTTGGTTTGTTTATTCGTTGATAGGCATGTACTTAGTTACACCGTTTTTACAAAAAATAGTTTTTAGCATTTCTAACAAACAGTTTATTCTATTGCT
>JAZNWJ010000025.1:0-9204 GCA_045593245.1 Acutalibacteraceae bacterium
AACATTGACACGTTGAAACTTTTAAAAGATTATGTTGATGTATATCTTATGGATTTCAAGTATATTGACAGCCAAAAGTCAGCATTATATTCGAATGCACCAGGTTACCCTGAAACAGCAAAATCGGCATTGCTTGAAGCATACAGCCAACAAAACGAGTGTGTGTTTGATAGTGAAGGAATTATGCAAAAAGGCGTGATTGTAAGGCATCTGCTTATGCCACAGGCAACACGCGACGCAATAAAAATTTTCGACTGGGTGCAGCAAAATATGCCAAGTGCTTTCTTTAGCCTTATGAGTCAGTATGTACCGCTTTACAAGGCAAAGGAAATGTCTGTTATAAATCGCAAAATCACACCGAGGGAGTATAATAAGGTAGCAAATCATATAATTGATAGCGGTTTTGAAAACTGTTATATTCAGGAGCTTTCAAGCGCAGATATAAATTACATACCCCAATTTGACTTTACAGGAATTTGAATTTATAAAAATAAACCCGACATTTCGTCGGGTTTATTTTAATTTAATGCAATTTAATATTGACGAAATAGTGTGTTTTGTGTTACAATAACTTGAATAATTAGGCATACTATATGCTATTCTAAAAAACATTGTTATTTACGCAGGAGGAGTTATGGAAAAAATTAAAAATTTCTTTAACAAAATCGGACAGCTTTGTAAAAAGGCTTGGGAATTTATTAAGGCAAGAAAAGTCCTTTTTATAATTATTGCGTCCGTTTTAGTGGTTGCAATTGTTGCCACAACGGTGTTTATTGCTTTTGGCAATAAAAGTTCTACCGACAATGAGTTTGACAGACCGCAGGGTGATACACTTTATACGGTTAATTTAAAAACAGCAGGCGGTATGGCGATGTCCGACATTGATATTTACATATATACCGATGACGGACTCAGCGATATGATCGATTACACCAAAACAAATGATGACGGTACTGCTACGTTCAATCTTGATGAAAGTGCTGATTATGCAATTGTTTTATCATCGGTTCCAAAGGGGTATAACGTAGAAAAGAGTTATAAATTTGATGGTGTTAAAAAAGACATAGTGCTTACGTCATCGCTTGTTACTGATGAAGATATTTCGACCGCACAGCTTGGTTTAGGTGACGTTATGTACGATTTCACCGTTACCGACATCAACGGTGAAGAAATTGTACTTTCAGAAATTCTCAAAGAGAAAAAGATGGTTATGCTTAACTTCTGGAACAGCACATGAGGACCTTGTGTTACGGAATTCCCGATTATTTCCGAGGTTTATGAAGATTATAAGGATGATATAGAAATTATCGCTTTAAACAACCTTATAATGGACCAGTCGGTTGAAAACGTTAAGACATTCCAGAATTCCAATAACCTTCCGTTTATTGTGGCTACCTGTCCTTCTTCGTGGTCAAACACTTTCAGCATTTCGGGATATCCTACCTCGATTTTTATTGACCAGTACGGTGTTATCTGCATTGTAGAAACGGGTGCCGTTACAAGCAAAAGACCATGGATTTGTGCTTTTGACCACTTTACTGCGGATCCTTATAAACAAAAACTTTGTGAAGGTGGTATCGGTGATCTTGTAACCCAGATTAAACATACCTATGAAATGCCTTCCTCAGATGAAATTGCGTCTACAATAAATTCGGGTAATATCAATGTTAAATATCACGCTGAAACCGAGGATGAAAACGCTGAATATATCTGGCCGTATATAATCGGTGAAAAATCAGGTCGCTCTTGTGTTTATGCATCTAATATAGAAATTGACAGTTCATACGCTATTCTTTATGCCGACGTTGAACTTAAAGCAGGGCAGGCTGTAGGTTTTGACTATCTTGTTTCTTCAGAACTTGGTTGCGACATAATGTATGTAATTGTTAACGATGAAGACATATTCCAGATTTCAGGTGTTTCAAGTCCTGAGGAGTGGAAATCATGTTACCCATGCGTTGCCGACAAAGACGGTACTTACGAAATCGCGCTGTGCTTTATGAAAGACGAAGACGGTGCTGATGGCGACGACACTGTTTATATTGATAATATGCGTGTTGTGGATCAGTCTCAGATTGATACCGAGACATATTTACCTCGTTATGCCGCAACAGCCGACGAAGACGACAATTACAGCTACGTAAAGGTCGTTTATAATAAGAATGACGGCTACTATCATGTGGGTAGCGAAAACGGACCCTTGCTTCTTGCAGACCTTATGGGCTTTACACCATTCAGCGAAGAGCAGTCTGTTCAGGAAATAGTTACCAACGGCGATGCCGATGAAGACGGTGTAAGTCTTTATGATAAGGTTGAAGAAGACGGCTTGGGTATGGTTACCTACTTCTCTTACGCATCCAACTCAAGAATAAACGGCGTATGTACCGTTAATAAGGAACTTGCCGAAATGCTCAAGCAGGTAGCACGTGTTGCAGGCTTTGATGACGACGACAACGAATGGCTTAAGATGTGTAAGTATTATCAGGCATACGGTAATGGCGTATCACAGCTTGAAGACCCCATAAAAGGTCTTGCAACCTTTAGCGCTTTTACCACCACACTTGGTAAAAACGTACCAAGCAATAATTTCTACTATGATCGCGCTATAATTCCGAGAGGTATGTTCGCCGAGTTTATTCCGGCACAGTCAGGTGTATATCGCTTTACCTCAAAGAGCGATTATCAGGATGGTATCGACGCTTGGATATTTGATAAAGATGGAAAAATAATCTACACCTATGAGCACGATGAAAGAATGTATACCGATTCTAACAACTGCTCAATGGTTTATTATATGGAAGCAGGTACCCCATACTATATCAATATGGCTTTTTGGGACGTATATGCAACAGGTACAATAAACTATGACGTTGAGTATATAGGCGCTTCACATAAGTTGTTCCGTCTTGCTGCACCCGGTTACTTTACTTATGATACCGATGCTACCGGTAGCGCAATGTATGATATTATCACAGGCGGTATAGAGCCAAAACTTAAAGATGGTAAATATTACGACAGTGATGATGGCAGCCTTATTTATGCTGACTTTACAGGTCTTACCACTGTGTTCAGTAGTTCTATTGTAGAAATGATTGAAATGGGCGGTTTTGATTTCAGTAAATCAGAAACCGACGGCGAAATTTTGGCTTATCTTAAACAAAACGACAATGACGTTGAAAAGACAAAAGAATATCTTAAAAAGCTCTGGGGCGAAGATTATGATGCCAATGCTGAAATTTATCAGTTAGATGATATTTTTGCAGGCCGCTTCCACGGTGATGGCGAGGATCTTACTGAAGATATACGTAAATATGTAAGCAAGATTGACAAATCGGGTACCGAACTTAACGGTTGCGTTGTTGTTGATGAAGATTTGGCCGAGATTTTACAGCAGCTTATGGACAAATACACATTTGAAGACGTTGAAAATTCTTGGTTAAAGATTTGCTATTATTACGATTATCTTGGCGCTAACGACTAATTTCTTAATGAGAGAATGATTGAAATGAAAAATATCAAAAGATTAGTTTCTATATTTTTAATTGCCGCTCTTGCGTTTTCACTTTTCACCCTTACTTCTTGCGGCAAGGGTGAAAAGGACTACACCGTAAATATCAAGGATGCATTGGGTAATCCTTATACTTCGGGTATTGTTGTTAAGTTTATGCAGGGTGGTAAGCAGGTGGCAATGCAGTCCTGTAACGAGCAGGGTGCTGCAACAAAATCGCTTATCAACGGTAAATATAACGTTTTACTTCAATTTGCTGACGAAAAAATTCAGTATTATTACGACACCGACATTAAACTTACTCCACGTAAAAACGTTATAGACGTGGTTCTGGCTTATAAAATCACAACTGAACCCGAAAAGTTATATGTTGGCTCTGGTGAGGTTGACGCTTATGTTGTAAATGCAGGTTGCACATATGTTGATTTAAAAGAAGGTAGCCGTAACTACTTTATGTTTTCACCAAAACAGGAGGGTAACTATGAGTTCTCGATACCTGAAGGTAAAAACGTAACAATAGGCTACTACGGTACACCTCACTTTGTACAGGAAAACAGTGCTGCTGAGGTTAAAGATAATAAATTTACGATCAACGTAAAAACAAGTATGATTGGCACTGGTGATACAGGAACATCAACCTTTGTTATTGGTATTGATGCCGATAAAAAGGCTAAAAACTGTGTTTTGGGTATAAATCGTTTAGGCAATGCAATAAAAACTCTTGAAGATGAACCTTGGACAGTATATCAGAAAACTGTAGAATTGCAGGGATACAAATTACCTGCGGGCGCTGAAATTAAAGAATTTGACCTTACAGCAAAATCTGACGCTTACAAGTTTGTTCTCAATGAAGACGACGGTTACTATCACCTTAATGATAAAAACGGTCCTTTGGTTCTTGTTCGTCTTGCAGAAGACAATGAATATATTGCTTGTTTTAAAACTATGCTTGACCGTTCAGGCGTTAACAGGTACTTCTTTGATAAAGATGATAAATTTGTAAAGAAAGAAAGTTATTCCGAATGCCTGCTTGAATATATTGAATACGTTGATGAGGACAATGGCGTTTATCCGCTTACCGAAGACTTAAAGTACATAATTCAGCAACGCGGTGAATACGTAGGCTGGTGGGATATTGAAAATCCAAGCTATATGTTCAAGGATGATGCAGGAAATAACTTGACCGACATAAATGCTGAGATTGCATGGCTGCTTATGTGCTGCTATATTGAGTGATTTAATTTATGAAAAACAGTATTTTAAAAAAGGCTATTACAATTCTTTTGTGTGTTTGCATTTTTAGCTTGGTTGGTTGCGGTAATTCCAAAAATGGTCTTATTGAAAATGCCGATCTTGCTACTGCCGATTATAAATTAGGCGATTACATGGGCGATTATACTGTTACTGATGTCAATGGTGATACACACACTTTTTCGGAAATTCTTAAAACCAAGAAGGCTATTGTGCTTAATTTCTGGTTTATAAACTGTGGTCCTTGTCAGATGGAATTTCCATACTTACAAAAAGCGTATGATACTTATGGTGACGATATTGCCGTTATCGCTATAAATCCTGTCGATACAAAATCCGACAAGATTGAAAAATATGCTACACAAAACGAGCTTACAATTCCAATGGTAGTGGGTGATGCTGCCTGGGGAAACCTTTTTTGCACACAAGGGTTTCCCACAACCGTTGTAATTGACCGCTATGGCAGTATTGCTTTTAAGCATACAGGTTCTGTAGTTCAGGACGGTGTATTCGAAAAACTTTTTGAATTCTTTGTCGCTGATAATTATAAACAAACTGTAGTAAGCAGTATAAACGATATAAAATAATTAAAAGGTGATATTTATGAAAAAACTTTTAGCTATTATTTTAGCGCTTGGTATGATTTTTTCACTTTGCGCTTGCGGTGCCGATACAAACGGTCCTACCGGCAATGACCCCATTGATAATCAGGTAACCGATACTTCTTCTAAAGAAGATACCGCTCCTCAGTTTAAGGTAACCGTTACCGATACTGATGGAAATGCTGTAAGCGGTGTTGCTGTTCAGCTTTGTAAGGAAGCGTGTGTTCCTGCAATGACCGATGCAGACGGTGTTGCAACTTTTTCGGTTGAAATAACTGACGGATATAAATTATCTGTACTTTCTTGCCCTGAAGGCTATGAATATACAGGTGATGCCGAAATATATCTTGAAGACGGCGATACATCTTACACAATTGAAATCACAAAAAAGTAGGCGAATTTAATGAATATTAAAAAACTTTTAGCGCTCGCGGTTGCTGTTTTGTTGATTTTTTCAACACTTGCAGGCTGCCGTAAAACAGGCGGTGACGACAGCGTACTTTCAAGCGTTAACTCCGATATAACAATCAACTATAGCAACGTTGATATTATAGAGAACGAAAGTGAACCCCAGTCGGTTGTTGACACAACATCCGAGGTTGAGAGTGTTCCGACGGTTGATAACACTTCTTCAACTGAAAGTACTGTTTCGGTTGAAGAACCAAACACAAACATAAATCCCGACGGTGTTGAAATTTATGGTAGCGGTACGGCTACTGACCCGTATATAGATACGCCTAATGCCGATACTCATACTGTTAAGACGCTGAGTATTCCTGCAGGAAAATCAGTTTTTTATAGCATTTATCGTGTAGGTGGCAGAATTCTTACCATAAATGATGCCAATGCTTACGTTGTATGCGATGGAACAAAACATACAGCGCAAAATGGTAAGGTGTCGTTCAAGGTTGTCGACGCTCTTGCAAGTGACGCAATTACATTTGAAATTGGTAATACAGGTTCTGCTGCGGCAAACTTTACAATAACTTTTACTGATTTGGAAGGAAGTATGGCAAATCCAACTATTATCAAGAATTCCGGAAACGAGATTGTACTCAAACTGGAAGAAGGAAACGAGGTTGGTCACTTCTATAAGTATACTGCTGAACAAAAAGGTACTTTAAAATTCTATTTGATAGGTGATAACACAGTTACCGAAAAGGCTATTTTGCTTGCCACAAACAATCGTAATTCTGCTCAGAGAAGCACTGAATCCTCTGAAGAGGGCGAGGTTAAAACTGACGACATTGGTACATACATTGAACTTGAGGTTGAAAAGGGAGATGAAATTGTAATCAATACCGGTGCAAAACCAAACAAACGTGGTAAGTATCCTGCAGTTGAGATTAAATGGATGATTAAATATTAAGTTTTGGAGAATTTATTATGAAAAAAGCAATTAAAATTCTTTTAAGTGCAGTGATTTGTCTTGCGCTTTTGATAGTTCCAATGACCGTTATGGCAGAGGAAGGTATTGATTACAATATCAATTACGAAACCAATTTAACCGAAGGCACAAATAGTTACGTAATGGATGGTACGGTTCCTTATACCGTTTACATTCTTTATCCAACCGAGGTTGGCGAATATACAATTACCTCAAATGCTAACATGGGAATTGTAAGTTATCTTGATATGTGGGTTCAATTTGAACCTACAGAGGATATTGTAAATCTTAACACTATTACTTGGAATTGTACTGATGTTAACCAAGCAATTATGATTGCAATAAGCCCTAACGCAAGTGAGGAAACAATTACCGTAACTCGCAAAGACCCCGACACAAGCAAAGAAATTCCTTGGACAGTGTATGAAAACACTGTGACACCTGAAAAATTTGAAATGCCTGATTTTGTTGACACAGATGCATTTGATGACGGATACGTTGATTTTGAAGACAGTGTAATTGATAATGCTGTTTTAGGCGACGATGGTTATTATCACCTCAATGATAAAAACGGTCCTGTTTTGTTTGCTAATTTAAACGATTCAATTATGTCTTTATATACAATGTCGGGTTACGGTCGTGTGGCTGCTATTTATTACGATGATGCGGGCGAAGTGGTTAAAAAGGTTGACTATACCGATGCTTTCAATGAATACGTTGCTGCATTGCCTACCGATGCAAGCGGAATAATTACTTCATATTACTATCCGTTGACTGCTGATTTAATTGAAATATTTAAAGAAATCGGTGCTACACACGGTTGGTACAGCGGCGATGAGGCGTGGGTATACGCTTCGGATGATGCTTGGCTTTATGCGTGCTATTATGATGAAGCAGTAACCACTATGGATGCAAATGCCAATAACAATAGTGATAACAAAGACGATACAACCACCGATGATACCACCGGTAACGAAAACACAAGCAACAACACCAATAATACAAGTGGTAGTGTAAACAATAACAACACCAACAACAATACAAATACCGATACAAGCAACAAAGCACCTGTGACTGGCGATAGCAGTGCGGCTCTTGCAATTGCAATGCTTTCTGTTGCGGCACTTGTAGTTGGCGTTAAGGTTAAAAAGTAATCTAATCAGTGATATGAAAAAAAGGTTCACAGCAAAATTGCTGTGAACCTTTTTTTAGTTGAAACTACCGTCCCATACAGGCATATTAGAGATATATTTACCATCAACCGCGGGCACATAATATGCACCGTAGTGTTTAAGTCCGTGACCGTGACGGTTTTCGAGTTCAGGGAGTTCAATGTAAAATTTGTAATACGGCATATAAATCTTATCTAACCAATATGTGTTGCGGTAAACAAGTTCAACCTTTCTTACGTTTTCTACCTTCATTTCATAATTAGAAGGAACACTTGATATGAAATTTCCCTTTGCCAATAATTCTTCTGCTTTATCTGCGGTAATAATTGGATAATCACCAATTTTTTCGGATAAATTGGGTTTGTAAACACTTATTAACCATAATTTATCTTCTGTATCATCACTAGTGAAAGTTACTCGGTTAAAATTATAATTTATAATATCCTGAATAAGGTCGCCACTGCTGTCAAAAAGCTCAATACTATACGATTGCTGATCATAAATATTATAATCACCTCGTGTTATATTTATTTGCGGTTTTTTAAAGTTGATGAGGCTACTGTATTCTGATTTAAAATATTCCGCGGCGGCTAACATATCGTCGTAAGATGAATTATAATAAGTAAAGTTGTATTCGTCGGGGAGTGATATTGCGGGGTCAAATTCAATAGTAGCAGTAAGCTCGGGGTCAACCCTGATTTCGAAATTTTCGGCTTTAACAAACAGACTGTCAGTATACGCTCTTGAATCTCTTGTAATCTCGATTTCGTTTTCCTTTAGTCCGTAGCGTTTTGCAATATCTAAAATTAGCGAATTCATTTCTTCATTGTCAATATTTGTTATTTTGCCTATTTTGTCGACATTCAAAGTGTTTTTATATACGGGTAACGTTGTGATATCGCATCCGGCATACCACGGGTTTGTATTTACAAGTTCAGAAATATCGTGTGCCATATAAGCCTCAAACCCCATAGTGCCAAAATTTTCTGAAATAGTAAGTATTGGCAAACTGGTGTTTTGGTTTGGATTTATCTGTGGGTCTTGTTGGTTTGGTTTAAGTTCAGGCAACAAAAATATTGAGCCGATACCGATTGCTACCACAAGACACGCAGCAATGAAGGCACGTGCAATACGCAATATCCTATACTTTTTGTTAACTTTTCGTGATGCGTCGGTGTTTTCGATTATATTATCGTCTATATAATTTAAAGCATCGATTAAATTTTCATCATTCATACAAAAAATCCCTCACTTTCTAAATGATTTTTAAGAGACAGTCTTGTG
>JAZNWJ010000026.1:0-30849 GCA_045593245.1 Acutalibacteraceae bacterium
TTATTATAATAATTCAAAAAGCATATAAATTATTATGGTGATTATATGTCTGTTAAATCAAAGTTATTTTCTATTTGTTTTGCTTTTTTAATGATTGCTTTAATAATTGCACATCCCGATATTTCAAGTAGTGGCGTATCACGTGGCATTTTAATTTCAGCAAACGTTGTGATACCATCTTTATTTCCATTTATGGTTTGTGTTTTAATGATACTAAAAAGTGGATTTGTTATAAATAACCGTTTTATAAATAATTTTTTAATGAAAATTTTTGGTCATAGTTTTAATATGTTTTTTGTGTTTGTACTATCTATGATTGGTGGTTATCCTGTTGGAGCAAGACTTTTAAATAAATTGTACGAGCAAAAAGCAATTGATAATAAAACTGCAGATATAATGCTTATGTATTGTGTTAATGCAGGTCCTGCGTTTATTGTTTCGATTGTTGGTGGTGTATTTAACTCGCCAAAAATTGGAATAGCTTTATTGGTTTCACATTTATTATCTTCAGTTATAATCGCTTTGTTTTACGCTAAAAAAATTAAAAAACAAAATCATATGAAACAAAATACAAATGAAATAAAAACTTTTTCAGAAAATTTTGTAGAAAGTGTTTCCGAAGCAAGTGGAAGTATACTAAGTATTTGTTGCTTTGTTATATTTTTTTCATTTGTAAATTTATATCTTGATTACTTTTTTGCTGATATGCCAATTATTAAATATATATCGTTATTTACAGAGGTAACATCAGCCGTAGCATCTTGTAAAAATATATATGTTACATCATTTTTACTGGGGTTTGCCGGTCTTTCTATATGGTGCCAGGTGTTTGCATTATCCGGTAAAAGAAAAATAAATATGGCAAGATTTGTTGTTGGCAGGTTACTTCACGGCACAATAAGCGTTTTTTTGACAAAAATTTTCATCACTGTTTTTAAAATCAGTATAAAAACATTCAACAACAATATTAAATTTAATAATTATATAATTAATTCTGACATTTTGTTGTTTTTTTCAATGTTTATTATGTTAACAGTTTTATTTACATTTTTATATACAAAAAATAATAGTGGAAAAATAATAAATGATGTGTTATAATGTGCAAACGAGGTGATTTTATGGCACTTAAAGGTTTTAATAAAAAGTTACAAAAATCGTGTCTTTGGTGTATTCACGGTAAAAAATCCGATTATTGTGAAGAAATTTTTTGCAAAAAGCACGGTGTAACGACACGTGCTGATGCATGTCGTCACTATAGATATGATCCGCTTAAGCGCACACCTCAAAAGGTAAATCCTGCAGGTCAGTTTACTGCGGATGATTTCTCACTTTAATGATGAATAAAAATATTTCTAAAGGAGGTTATCAGCTTTATGGAAAACACAAAAACAATAGCTACTAACAAAAAAGCTTTCCACGAATATTTTGTGATAGAAAGTTATGAAGCAGGTATCTCTCTTTCTGGTACCGAGGTTAAGTCAATTCGCGCCGGTGGTGTTAACCTTAAAGATTCATGGTGTGCTGTTGACGATGGTGAGCTTATAATCAAGCAAATGCACATAAGTCCTTATGACCATGGCAATATTTTTAACAAAGAGCCTAAGCGTGACCGCAAATTGCTGATGCATAAACGTGAGATAATGAGACTCTTTGGTACTATAAAACAACAAGGTCTTACTCTTATTCCCCTTTCCATTTATTTTAAAGGTTCACTGGTTAAAGTGCAGTTAGGGTTGTGCCGCGGTAAACAACTTCACGACAAACGTGCTACAGCGGCAAAGCGTGACGCTAACCGAACAATAGATCGTGCACTAAAAGAACAAAATCGATAAATGCATAGTTTATTACTTCTTACTTAAATATCTGGGTCCGTAAAGGTTTCGACAGGGATTTTGAACTATTGGAAGCGAGCAGCGGTGCGGAACCGCTTTAAAATCCGCAATTTAAAATTAACTGACAACAATAAAGTTGCACTTGCTGCCTAATTAGGCGGCCGTCCGACCAAAGAATACCGCGGCTTTGGAAGGGCGTCATTTAGCGGTAAATGTGAACAGTGGCTTGTTCCCGTCACTGTCATAAAATAGGAACTACCAAATATAACGGTTTGATTTTTGTCTGTTATATAAGGGAAATTTAAACAATAATCTGCGCTCGGAGATGCTGATATGGATAGGTTTTTGGACGCGGGTTCGATTCCCGCCGGATCCACCAAATAATAACCGCAACTTTAATACAAGTTGCGGTTATTCTCTTTTTGTGGTATAATGTAAAAATGGAGGCGCTGTTTATGTTTTCGTTTTTAAGAAGAAAAAATAAAGTGAATGATGTGATATTTCCAACAATAATGATTCCGTTAACCAATATTCAAGAAGTGGATAAAGCAGGAATTCTTTATTTGGATAATGAGGGGAACTCAGCAAATATCCATTATTTTGACGCCTACAAAAGTTGGTGTAAAAGCAAAAACATAAAAAGGTCAAAACCTAAATATATTTGTGATCGAATAAAAACTGAAGGATGGAAGCTCATCTTTTACACTAATCCCAAAATTACATTTTATTCAGATCCGAGTGAAGAAGAATTGTGGATTGAGATTCTCGACAAAATTACATTACAAGGGTTTCCGAGTTTTGATATGATATAATATTGATAAGATGGTGAAAACATGCATAAAGAGTACAAAAGAATAAATCCAGAATCAGATACTGCCATTTTGTTTATACACGGAATTTTAGGCACACCAAATCATTTTAAAGATTTTATACCACTTGTGCCTGAAGAATATTCTATACATAATCTGCTACTTGACGGTCATGGCAAGGGCGTTAAAGAGTTTTCGCATACTTCAATGAACAGTTGGAAAAATCAGGTTGAAACAGCGGCAAACGATTTACTTAAAAATCACAAACAAATTATTATTGTTGCTCACTCAATGGGAACCCTGTTTGCGTTGCAGCAGGCATATAAAAAACCCGAAAAAATTAAATATATGTTTCTGTTAGCCACACCGCTAAAACTTGGTATAAAATTTAAAATGTTTTCAAACTCTATGAAACTTTACTTTAATAAAATTAAATCTGATGATACTGAGGGGCTTGCTTATAAAGCGGCTTGCGGAATAAATCAGGATAAGAAATTTTGGTTATATCTTGGTTGGGTGCCACGCTTTATTGAACTTTTTAAAGAGATAAAATTCACAAGAACACTTTTAAAAGATATATCTGTTCCCTGCTTTGTTTTTCAATCTAAAAATGATGAAATGGTATCACGTAAATCTATTAATTTTATGAAGGCTAACCCCTCAATTAAACTTGATGTTCTGAAAAAATCGAGTCATCATTATTATTTTGAAAGTGACTATGACATTTTACTTAAAAAATTTAATGATATATTTACAAAACCGCTCAATTAATGGGCGGTTTTCTCTTCGTCATAAAACAGATTAATATATTCACTAGGACTATACCCTGTGGCTTTTTTAAAATATTTTGAAAAGTAATTTATTGTCTTAAATCCGCAGGTTTCAGCTACGTATGATACTGATGCCTGCCCCGATATCAAAAGTCTTTTAGCGAGCGCAATACGCTGATTTATAACGTCATTTATCGGTGAAGTGCCGTATAGTTTGCGATAGAGTTCACTAAATCTGCTTAATGAGTAACCGCACATAGCGGCCATTTCAAATAAAGTCCAATCTTTAGCGGGATTTTTAATGATTTTACACCTGACCGCAGCGATGTCGGCGTACGGCTCATCAAAAGAGTTTTCTTTTATATAAGCACGATAAGTCTTTATAATCATCTGAGTGATTAAACTGTCAATAACATCATTAGCGCCTATTTTTTCAGAGTCAAATTCCGAAAGCATTCGGTTGGCATATTTACGAAAAAAATATCCTTCACCAATATTAAATGCAACATTTTGCGGTAACGGATATTTATTAAGAAGTGCAGTAAAATCATCTCCTTCTATCTGAAACCAATCGTTTACAAATCCTTCATCGCTATCTGAGCGCGGCCCATGATAGACAATATGGTTTGGCGTGTTAATTAAAATATCACCTTTTTCACCTTCACATAACTTAGCGTCACGGAAATATAAAAAAGGTGTAGAAAAACAGCATACGGTATAAAAAGGGTAAGCTGTTTTAAAACAAAACTCCCCTTTTCTATGTTCAAAATCGGCTCCCAAATTTCTAAGTTTCATAAAATACACCAACAATCGTAAGATAATATAAATAAATCGTTAAATATTTCATTGATATCTTTATATTATCATAATAAAATATAAATGCAACTGTTTTTAAGAAAAGAGGTAATTTTATGCAAAAATTCTTACTAAATGGTACTTGGAATATGTCGGGCGCAGGTTATACCTGCGAGGGTAAAATTCCGGGTTCTGTATATTCTTTTTTACTTGATAATAAGTTAATGGATGACCCTTTTTATCGCGATAATGAACGCGATGCGCTAAAACTTATGGAATACGATTATGATTTTTCTAAAACATTTAATTTTGAAAAGCCTGACTTCCCTGTTTTGTTGCATTGTGACGGTCTTGATACACTATGTGATATTTATGTTAATGATAACTTTGTTGCCCACAGCGACAATATGCATCGTACTTATGAATTTGATGTTACTGACGCGCTTGTTGATGGTGAAAATGAAATTAAAATTACCTGTCTTTCTCCAAATAAATTTGTAAGAGTAATGCACGAAAAACAGGAATTACGTGGTTCTACCGACTGTCTGAAAGGACACCCACATTTGCGAAAAGCCAGTTGCATGATGGGTTGGGACTGGGGTCCGATGTTACCGGATGCGGGTATCTGGAAAGATATTTATCTTCTTACGGTTAACTCTGACAGAATTGAAGAAATACATATTACACAGCGTCACGATAACGGTAAAGTTTATGTAGCACCTACAGTTAAAACACAAAAAAACACCGCTGATATTATTGTAAATGTTACAGCACCTTGCGGATGTAAATTTACCCTCCCTGCTAATATTGAGAGTGAAATTGATAACGCTATGCTTTGGTGGCCAAATGGTTTTGGCGAACAAAATCTGTATACATTTGATATAGAACTCGTAGAAAATGGACAAGTTGTTGACAGCGATTCAAAGCGCATTGGTTTGCGTGAGTTAAAACTTATCCGTGAAAAAGATAAATGGGGCGAATGTTATTGTCACGAGGTTAATGGAATACGTTTTTTTGCGATGGGTGCCGACTATATTCCAGAGGATAATATTTTCTCACGTTACAACAAAGAGCGTACATATAACCTTATAAAGCAGTGTCGAGACTGTAATTTTAACGCTATACGTGTATGGGGCGGCGGCATTTACCCACACGACTATTTCTTTGACGCATGTGATGAATACGGTCTTGTTGTATTTAATGACCTTATGTTTGCTTGTATGATGGTACCTGATTATCAATCAATGCACGAAAATATCGCTGTTGAAATACGTGAAAATCTTACAAGAATACGTCACCACGCTTCTCTTGCAATAATTTGTGGTAATAATGAAATGGAAGAAGCTGTTGTACACTGGTGGCCAAATATTGAGAATTATAACCAATTTAAAGCAAATTATCTTAAGATTTTTGAACACATGATACCACGAATTATTGAAGAAGTTTGCCCCTATATCCCCTACGTTTCATCATCTCCAACCTCTTTCGGTTCTTGCATTGAGCCGCGTAATGAAAACTATGGTGACTGTCACTATTGGGAAGTATGGCACGGTGGCAAACCTTTTACAGATTATCGCAATCATCATTTCAGATACCTTAGCGAATTTGGTTTTGAATCATTCCCTTGCGAAAAGACAGTAAATTCTTTTACATTACCTGAAGAACGCAATATTTTCAGTCGTATTATGGAAATGCATCAGCGTTGTAAGGGCGCAAACAAAAAAATTCTTACCTATCTTGCTGATACGTTTAAATATCCTACCGAATTTGGTACAATGCTTTATGCTTCACAGTTGCTTCAGGCGGAGGCAATCCGCTACGCTGTTGAGCATTTGCGCCGTAACCGTAACGAAGACCGTTGTATGGGTGCGCTTTTCTGGCAACTTAACGATATTTGGCCAGTAGCTTCGTGGTCAAGTATTGACTACTTTGGCAGATACAAGGCGCTTCAATATGTTGCAAAACGTTTCTTTACCCCTGTTATGATTTCTTGTGAAGAAATTGGCGAGACTGCTACTCGCCCGTTTGTTATAATGCAGCCTGATTTCTTTGATTACAGCACGCAGGCACGTCTTTCTGTTACAAACGAAACACTCAGTGAAGTAAAAGGTACGGTAAACTGGTATTTACGCTCGGCCGATAGCAAAATTTTAAAAAGCGGAACCGAAGATGTTATTATCCCTGCTCTATCAAGTGTTTGGCTCGATAATATGGATTTTAACAAGACCGATGTTGTCAATAATTATTTAAGTTTTGAATATGTTGTTGATGGTGTAGTTGTGTCTGAAGGCACAGTATTATTTACAGTGCCTAAACATTTTAACTTTGTTAATCCAAATCTTCGTTATGAAATTAACGGTGATGAGATTACAGTATTTGCCGATAGCTTTGCAAAATACGTTGAAATAGATTCACCTGACAGTGATTTTATACTGAGTGACAACTATTTTGATATGAACGCGGGCAGTAAAACAGTTAAAATACTCGAAGGTACACCAAAGACAATTAAAATTCGAAGTGTTTATGATATAAAATAGTTTATAAAGTAAAGAAAGATAAAGGCTTTTGACCTTTATCTTTCTTTTTAATATACAAAAAAGCTTGCTATATTGCTATAGCAAGCTTTTAAAATTTAATTCAAGAACAACACATCAGTTATTGAATCAGTCGTTCCAACCGTTAACATCACGCATAATCAATACATAGTCCTTATTATTGATTATGCCATCTGAATTAACGTCAGCAGAAAGTTCATTGATTTCAACATCCCAACCATTGATATATCTTATCAGTATAACAAGGTCTTTGTTGTTGATTTCGTCGTCACCATTACAGTCACCGTAATTTACACGAATAAATCCACATCCATTGTTACAATCCGCATCAGAATCACTATCAAATGTATGAGCATCTGAATCAATATCGATAGTTTGGGTTGTTCTGGATATTTCTTCGCCACATACTGAACAGTAAACAACCAAGTCGTAAGAACCTTCAGCCATACATGTAGCCTCTACACGATTTTCTTCTACTGCTTCACCTTCTACGTGAACACATTCTGCATTACAAAGTACACAAGAACCGTTTTCGTAAACGTGAGGAGTATTCATTCCACCAAGACCACATTCTGAACACAAATCACTGTGTGTACCATCACCGTTATCAATAGAGGTTACGTCATGGAATGCGCGAAGTTCAGGAAGACTTGTTGTAGCGAACCAACCACTCCAATCGAGAGTTGTGTTAGCAATAGCGTTTGCACCGCTCATTTCGTCAACTGTAAGTGTAGTAACAGTTTCAACAGTTGATTCTTGGTCGGTATAAACGTTGGTATATACAGTATTTGCAGCCTTTTCAGAAACTGTGTTTCCTACAGAAGCAGGTTCAATTGCTGTACCGATTGAAATTACATTTGATACAGTAGATGCAGCGCCGTAAATAGATGTATTACCAAACAAACCGCCAAGAATACCTTGTGCTGAAAGCTCATTTCCACTTACAAAGATATTATTTATAGTTGTCGCATTATGTGTAAGATTGCCAACTAATACACCTGCTGTTCTTTGAGCATCTGGATTTGTATCATTGTTATCATATACAAAGCAGTTTTCAACAATAATGTTTTCAATTGAAAGCTTTGTACTTGTATCTGGTGCATCGGCAAGACCAATTATACCACCTGCACAATGGAAACCACCAATGTAAGAAGCTACTACAGCAACGTTTTTGATTGTTAATGATTCACCAGATGCAGGTTTAACAACCGGGAATAAGCCACCGTAACCTTGACCAAGTTTAGTGTAAATATTATAAACAGTTACACCGTTACCGTCAAAGTTACCATAGAATGTACCGGTTTTACCGTCGGCTGCATAATTCCACGCTTTAGAAGCATCCTTAGTTGCGTTCTTAACGTCTGTAACAGTAGAATCAACAGTAATACCAGACATACCGTTCATGTTAAAGTACTTGATACCATCTGCAACTTTGTAGTTCTTATCTGTTGTAGCAACGTCACCACGAAGCGCTACCCAAGCCATTTCTTCTGCCGAGTTAATAATTATATTACCTTCAGCGTCAGTTGTGGTAGGTTCAACAAATGTGCCATCCCATTCATCGTAGAAATCATTATCAATGATAATTGAAGGATATTCGCCTTCTGCGCCTACTGCCCAGTTAATACCCCAGTTAAGGTTCATATTATCAGCAGCTGCAGCACCCTGCATTTGTTCAGTTGTAAGAGTTGTAAAGCCAGAAACATCACATGTAACGTCAGAATATACATTACTTACAGTGAGTTTTTCGGTCAAACCACCACCAAGTGATCCAACTTTTACGTTTGAATATGGTGTTATACCAATAGCAATAGAGTTTTTAATCGTAATTCCAACTTGTATATGATTACCTGAAGTTGCAATAAATGCAGCTTCAAAACCATTTGCGGTAATTTCATTGTTTAAAACAAAGCAATTTGCAATGTTAACGTTACTGTTACCTGTGCCAGCAAGTATACCTGCAGCAGCGCGAGATGCACCAGAGTTGGTATCATCTTCATCAGTAATAAAGCAATTTGCAACGGAACAATTATAAATATTCAAAGTTTTTTGATGCTCAGCTCCGCCTACGATACCTGCTGCATAATGATAAGCAGCAATGTATGATGCTTTTACTGAAACATTTTCTATAGTAGCGTCATCATGTACAAATGGGAATAAGCCGGAATAACCATGTTTATTTGTGCGAATGTTGTAAACAGTTAATCCATTTCCGTCAAAGTTACCTTTAAATGCTCCGGATTTACCATCAGCAGAATAGCTCCAAGCATTACCTGTTTTTGAAGATGCTTTAACATCGGCTGCAGTAGAATCAATAGTGATATTTACAGAACCATTCATATTAAAGTATTCGATACCATCGGCAACTTTATAGTTATTGCCAGCAGTCAAATCACCACCACGAAGGGCTACCCAAGCAAGCTCTTCTGGAGTATTGATTATGATGTTACCATCAGCATCAGTCTCGGTAGGTTCTACAAAGGTACCATTCCATTTCTTAACAAGCATTGGAATAATAAGTTCTTCTGCAGATTTTTCTACACCGTCGATAAATGTCTTATCACAGATTGAGCATTTATCGTGTGCTAAAAGACCGTCGGTAAAGTTTGTAGCATCAATAGCTTCAACAGCTTTTAAAGTATGTCCTTCTGCGCAAGGGTCACCTGCAATTTCAAGACCACAATCATTACATTTACCATCAACTACGTTATGGAATACGTAAAGGTCTGGATATGTGGTAGTGTTGAAGAACCAAACGGAACTATCAAGTGTATCCATTGTTACAGTTGCAACAGAACCTTGCATTTTTGAATTTTCAAGAACTGTTACACCAGTAAGTGTAGTTTCTTGATCAGTATAAACGTTTGTATAGATTGCGCTATCAAATTTTGCACTTACTGTTTTTGTACCAGCAGTTGGCTTAATTGATGTACCTATTGAAAGTGAATTTGTAATAGTAATGCTTCCGCCGTATTCAGATTTATTACCAATTAAACCACCGGTAACACCCTGTGCTGAAAGTTGGTTATCAATAGCCGCACAGTTATTAACAGTCGAGCCATTGTGAGACATACCACCAACAATTGCGCCTGCTGTTTTATTAGGTCTCTCAGTAGTATCGTTATTATCATAGATATAACAATTCTTTACTACGCAACTATCAAAGTTTACGATTGAACTTGTAGTGTTACATTCTGCAAGACCTACGATACCACCTGCATAGTGGTAACCACCAATGTGAGATGCATAAACTGCAACGTTTTTAATAACTTGTGGTGTGTCAGCAGTTGCAGGTTTAGCAAATGGGAATAATCCGCTATAACCACGACCCTTTGCTGTGTAAAGGTTATATACGATAAGACCATTACCGTCAAAGTTGCCCTGGAATACATTTGACTGGTCATCAGCAGGAGTGCGCCATGCATTAGCAACGTCATTTGCAGTTACCTTCGCGTCACCTGCTGTCTTAACCTGTGCGGCAGTAGAGTTGATAGTAATACCTTCCATACCGTTGAGGTTAAAAACTGAATTAGCAGCAACTTTATAGTTCTTACCTGCTGTGGATGCACCACTGGCAAGCGCTACCCAAGCCAATTCCTGAACGGTGTTGATGATAACATTACCCTCATCATCAGTTTCGGTTGGCTCGTCAAATGTACCGTCCCAAACATATGGGTCTTTAATTGGTTCGCCATAGTTAATAGAAGGATATGCTCCCTCTTCACCTGTTAACCAATCAATATTCCATGCAAGAGCCATATTGTCTTTAGCAGCAACGCCCTGCATTTGCTCAGTTGTAAGCGTTGTAAAGCCAGCAACATCACATGCAATGTCACTATAAACGTTTTCTACAGTGAGTTTTTCTGTCAAACCTTTACCAAGGGCACCGATTTTTGCATTTGAATATGGTGATACACCAATTGAAATAGAATTTTTAATTGATATACCGGTAAGTATATAGTCACCGGATTTGGCAACGAAGCCTGCTTCATAACCTGCAGCCGAAAGTGTGTTATTTGCAGCAAAGCAGTTAGAAATGTTAACGTTACTGTTACCTGTACCAGCAACAAATTGTGCAGCGGCGCGGGAGCATTTTTCACTTGTATTACCATTATCAGTAATATAACAATTTTCTACAGCACATTTATTGATATTGATTGTTTTCTGCGATTCGCCAGTACCTACAATACCTGCTGCGTGATGATAACCCGAAAGGAATGATGCTTTTATAATAACATTTTCAATTGTAGAATCGTTATTATATATATATGGGAATAATGCACCGTGACCATAACCGGCAGAATAAATGTTGTAAATAGTTACGCCATTACCGTTAAAGTTACCTTGGAAAGCATAATCTCTACCACCATCAGTTGCATAACGCCAGTTATTACCGGTTGATGTAGCCGCTTTAACATCGGAAGAAGTAGAATTAGCAGTAATACCAACCATACCGTTCATATCGAACAATTCTATTCCGTCAGCTACCTTGTAAGATTTACCTGCAGTAGAAGCACCACCACTAAGCGCTACCCATGCCATTTCCTGAACTGTGTTGATGATAACATTACCTTCATCATCGGTTTCGGTAGGCTCTTCAAAAGTACCGTCCCAAACGTATGGGTCTTTAATTGGTTCGCCGTAGTTTATAGAAGGATATTCACCTTCTTCACCTGCTAACCAATCAATGTTCCACGCAAGAGCCATGTTTGCTTTAGCGGCATCGCCTTGCATCTGAGCAGCTGTAAGAGTTGTGATGCCATTTACATCACATTCTTCGTCAGTATAAACATTTGTCCAGGTTGCTTCAACAATATCGTCGCCTATTGTACCAGATTCTACTACAGTAGGATATGGTGATGTACCAATAGATATCGAGTTAGTTATATTAAAAGCAGATGGTGCATAAGTAGATGAACTACCTATAAAACCGCCTTTGATATTAAGTGAATAATCACTTGCGGCAGATTCGATAATATTGTTATTTGTTAAACAGTTAGAAATGTTAATAGTAACATTTCCACTTTTACCAACCATTGAAGCGGCGATTTTTTGACCACCACCATCATTGGAATAATATGCTAAATAGCAGTTTTCTACGGCACATTTATTTAAGCCTAAAGTAAACACGCCGTCTGTACAGCCCGCAATACCGGCAGCATGGTGGTAACCATAAAAAGCAGATGCCTTAACAGTTACGTTTTCAATAGTACTATTAGTACCTTTATCGCATTTCACAGTCGGGAACAAACCGCCGTATGCAACAGCTTTTTTACCGGCAATATTGTAAATAGTAACACCGTTACCATCAAAATTACCTTTAAAAACAGGATTATCATTATACCATTCAAATTCGCTTCCTGTTGTTGTAGCGCTTTTAACATCGGTTGCGGTAGAATCGGCTGTAATGCCAACAAAACCATTCATGTTAAAAGAATCAATACCGTCAGCAACTTTGTATGTTTTGCCGACAGTTGTATCGCCGCCAACAAGGGCAAGCCATGCCATTTCTTCGGCAGTATTTATAATAATATTGCCGTCAGCATCGGTTGTTGTGGGTTCTACGGTTGTACCGTCCCACGTGTCAGTTGCAGTAGATTCCGGTGTTGTGGCAAAAACACTAATAGGCATTGCCATAACCAGAATTGCAATTGACAAAATAATTGCTAAAATTCTTTTCACTATAAATTCCTCCTTCAGAAATATATATTTAGTGATATTAAAATTTTACTGCAAAATATACAAAATGTCAATATTTATAGGTTTAAAATTATTAAAAATAAACACATTTTCAATAAAAAATAATAACACCAACCCTTAAAATTAAAAGGTTGGTGTTATTGGTTCAATTTATCGATAATTTCGTTGGTCTTATTACATATATTTAAACATTCATCTTGTGTTGCGGTATGTAATTTTTTAAGTTTTGGTAAGCCCCAAATGTTAAAAAAACGCGGACCTATCCATTCGTTATTTTTACATCCGCAGAATAAACCATACAAAACACAGAGCGCAGCTTTTTTTGCCGGCATAAATATAATTTTCATTGGGTGTTTTATAATTGCAAAAATTAGTTTTGGGTAGTGATTTGTAATGTTAGTAAACGTTATACCGGGATGAACAATAGATAACGCATTATCACTATTAAATAACTCATACAAAGCAAATGTTAAAAATCGTTTTGCATTACCGTAAACAAGGCTTGATGCTTTTCGGGTTGAAAAATCAATGTCATTTATATCAATTTTTGAATAATTATGCGCAATGCTACTGACAGCCACTACCCTACCGCCTCGTGATTTAATTTGCGGCATAAGTTCACGAGCCAAGTAGTATGGTGATACAAAATTAATCTGAAAAACGTTATCATAACCTGTATTACATTTATGACGAGGTATTTTATAAGCGCCTGCATTTAAAATTAAATAATCAATATCAAGCTCTTTCAATTGTTCGGCAACGACCTTTACCCTATCAAAATTTTCAAGGTCAACAGTAATATGTTTTGCCGATAAACAAGAATATTTTTCTTTCAAATAAATAATAAGTTTATTTGATTTTTCTATATTTCGATCAAGACATATAATATTTGCGCCAAGTTGTGCCAAATAATCACAAAGCTTGGTACCAATACCGCCCGTAGCTCCGCTAACAGCAACGGTTTTACCTTTTAAAGAAGATGTGTTTTTTACAATCCAATTATTATAATTCATATCATTCAATCAATTTGTAATCGCCTGATTTAAGCACGTTAACAAGAGCTTTTTCATCGGTAATGCGAACATAGGTTTGAATTCCTGCACGGCAAACCAGACTACCATTGTGAGCATCAGCACCCGAAACTAAAACAAGTTGTGGATTTTGTAATGCAAGTTCTTGTGCAGATTCGTTTTCAACAGCTTGATTACAGTAATTATATACTTCAATACCATCAATTAAATCAAGTTGTAACGGACGTGGATTTTTAATATATGCGCGGTCGCGATAAGGATGTGCCTGAATACACAAACCACCAAAGCTATGAATTGCATTCGACCACGTTTCAAGTGTATGATCATCACGCAATTCAGGATGACTATATAAAAACTGTGGTGTTATACCGTAGCAAAGAATTTCTAATCCGTCAAACAAATGCTCTTCAATACCGAAAATAATGTCAATATCGTGCCTTAGAGCTGCTTTTTGACATTCGATATAATCTTTCTCATATTCTGCAACAAAATCATTCCAGGGCAAATTACGGTCAATACCGCTATTGCCCTTAAAGAAATGATTTGTAAGCACGCAACCGTTATATCCACCATCGACAAGACTTTCCGCCAGTTCATCAGGAGTCATTGCTGCGCATTTACTACATGGAGCAGTATGAGTGTGCATTTGATATTTATAGGTCTTCATGTTGTTCACTATCCAATTTTTAACGTAATACTTCCATCCTTAATGTTTGCACTAAGAGTTTTTATAGTATTGTTTGAAATTATAGTATCAACAACTATACTTTCTATCTCGCGACGTATAATATTACGAAGTTCACGGGCACCTGTTTTTGTACCGTCGCATTTTTGAGCAATATATTGTGCAACGTCTTTATCAAAATTAAACTTGATATTACGTTCTTGCAATGCTACAGCAAGTTCGTTAAGCATTATTTCAGCTATTTTTTGCAAAGATTCGATTGAAAGTGGGTCAAAAACAACAATTTCATCAACACGAGCTATAAATTCGGGACGTAAAAATTCACGTAAAGCTTTTAATGCTTTTTCTTTTGAGGCATCATTTACTGTTTTACCAAAGCCTAAAAGATTTTCAGACTTTTCACTGCCTGCATTTGACGTCATAACAATAATTGTGTTTTCAAAATTCACGGTTCTGCCGTGAGCATCGGTTACCCTACCCTCATCAAGAATTTGTAAAAGTACGTTTAGCACATCGGGGTGCGCCTTTTCGATTTCGTCAACAAGAATAACGGAATATGGTTTCCGACGAACTTTTTCGGTAAGTTGTCCTGCTTCGTCATAACCAACATATCCCGGAGGTGCACCAATAAGACGCGATACAGAATGCTTTTCCATAAATTCAGACATATCAAGACGTATGAAGGTTTCAGGAGTATCAAAAAGCTGCTCGGAAAGCACCTTTACAAGTGCAGTTTTACCAACACCTGTCGGACCTACAAATATAAATGATGCCGGACGGCGTAAAGCGCTTGTCTTTACTCGTGAACGTTTTACTGCATTCGCAACAAGACGTGTGGCATCCTCCTGACCAATGATATGCTCATTAAGAACATCCTCGAGTCTCGCAAGCTTTGTAAGCTCATTTTCCTCGATTTTAGAAGCAGGAATACCAGTCCACATCTCTATTACTTTAGCAAGATGACGTTCTGTTACAATATTATTTGCCGCAGCTTCACACAAACTATCCGCCTGTGATTTGTATTTTTCAAGGTTAGATTTTACCATCGCTTGTTTTTCATAATCAGGATTCTCAACAACAGCAGTGAGTTCATCTAACTGTTTTGAATACTCGGCAACTTTTTTATTAGCAATATAAAGCTCGTCAATCGCTTTGTTTTCAAGGCTGGCACAAGCACATGCCTCATCCAATAAGTCGATTGCTTTATCCGGCAAAAATCTGTCTGTAACGTAGCGTTCCGAAAGATAAACGGCCTTTTCAACAATTTTATCAGGAATACTAACCGTGTGATAACCTTCATAGTAAGGTTTTATACCAAGCATAACATTAACTGCCTCAGCAACCGAAGGTTCTTCAACGGTAATTGGCTGAAAACGTCGCTCAAGAGCAGCGTCTTTCTCGATATACTTACGGTATTCTTTAAAAGTTGTAGCGCCTATAACCTGAATTTCACCACGGGACAGCGCAGGTTTTAAAATATTGGCAGCATTCATCGAACCTTCGGCAGAATCACCTGCACCAACAAGATTATGAATTTCGTCAATAAACAAGATAACGTTACCTGCGTCTTTTACCTCTTCAATAAGTCCTTTAACCCTGCTTTCAAACTGTCCACGGAATTGTGTGCCTGCAACAAGTGACGTAAGGTCAAGTAAAAGAATTTCTTTATCAAGAAGACGCGCCGGAGCAGTGCCGTTAACAATTTTGATGGCAAGTCCTTCAACAATAGCAGTTTTACCAACACCAGGTTCACCGATTAGACAAGGATTATTCTTTGAGCGACGAGAAAGAATCTGAAGCATACGATCAAGTTCACGATCACGACCAATAATTGTATCAAGCTTACCTTCTCTGGCGCGTCTGGTAAGATTATTGCAATATTGATCCAAAAAACGTCGCTTTTTCTTCTGGGGTTTATCGTCTTTTGATTTTCCTTGCTTTGTACTTCCAGTATTATCCTCTTTTCCACCGCCAAAAAGATTTTTAAGAAAAGGTATGGCGGGAGCAGTGCCTAAATCAAAGGTCTCATCATTGAGTGCCTCATCATCAAGTTGTAAGTCGTCACCGGAAACAACGTCTAAAAACTGGTTGCTCATCATTTCTATATCCTCGTCAGATATATTCATACTTTTGAGCATATCATCAACCGGTTTAATACCAAGTTCCTTAGCGCACATAAGACATAAACCCTCAGGTTCAGCATTTGGATTGAGAGGATTTGACATAAAAACCACGGCGGGCCTTTTTTTACATTTTGAACATAATTTCATTTTGATATAAACTCCTTGGGAATGCGATAAATGATTATATAAATGGTGAAAGTCCCATTAAAAACTTAAATAAATACGAAGAATTGATTGCATCGTATGTAAAAATAAGAAAACCGTTTTTCGAAAAAGAAAGAACAAGACTAACTATCATACAGAATATAACTGCAACAGCAGCGCCTTTTACAAGACCTAATATTCCACCCAAAGTCTTGTTTATATCACCAATTACACTGAATGTGAAAAGTTTGTTTACTAATTTTGCAAGTATTTTTACAATAAATAATAGCATTACAACCAGAATTACAGATATTAAAACTGATAAAAGTTTACTAACTGCCGGTTTTATAAAAGAATCAATTGTAGTAGTAAGTTGTGAAGCTGTCGCATTAGATTGTGTGCTAACTGTAGACGAAATAGTATCTTTTGAAAGATTGAAAAAATTATTTTCAGTTAAAAATGCGGGTAACTTGTTCCATACAGAATCTACCGCTTCATTAACGTTTGAACCACCTTCGCTTACCGCCGATTCAACTGTATTTGCAACAATTGGTTGAATAGAACTATCGTATATAAAATCTGCAATAGGAGTACTAAGTGATAAAGCAATAACAATAGCAGCAATAAACCCAACCACTTCAATGAGTGTACGAACAAATCCTTTTTTTGCAGATAAAAATACAAAAAGCAGAACAATTAAAACAATAATTAAATCAAGAATAATTGACATATCAGCTAACTCCCTTTTCTATATCGGTTTTTGTGATCTGTGTGTCTGTAAGAGCGGCAATGATATTTGAAGAAATAACAGCAATTTTTTTTGTTCCGTAAACACAATCACCATATCTTAAAACATTACCATCATCATCTAAAATATTAACCAACGTGTCACTATTATAGTAAACGCGACCGTTTGCATATTGAATATCGGTAATAAGATTATTTATTTTAAACTCTTTGGTTTTAACACCTTTTTGGGATACTAAAACAACAGTATTGTCACTGCGGTCATTGGCACGATTGAATACAAGCAGTAGTCCTTTATCATTATTGCGAACCAAATTTATTTCACCCGATGAAGTGATCTCGTTAGTGTTGAATTTGCTCCAATGAATATATTTATATTTATCAGAAGTTATTACCGAAACACCTTTGCCTGTGTTTATAAGAGATAATACAATTGAATTTCCAAGTTCCATTGTATGTAGTGGATCGGCAGAATCAAAATTCAAAATTAACATTTTAGAGTTGTATTGTCCAGACGATGCATTGATTGTTGATATAGCTAAATGTTTTCCCGAAGGATTTACAAGAACATTATTTACAATATCTTTAGCGGAATTCCACACATAAATTTGTTTTAAATTTTTATCGTAAACACTTACAACCGAGGTGTAACTATCTGAATGAGTTGCAACTGCTATTGCGCCACTGCGGGAAATATTTGCAGTTATTATATCATCTTTTGTTTGTATTGAATTGATTTTTCCTCCGAGATTATATATATGGATTGTTTTACCACCTTGATCATATACGATTGCTCTGGTTTCAGAAACAGACAAAATCGGGTTTGAAAATCCATGAGTATCGTTAATTACAGTTTTTCCGCTGTTCGAATATGCAGCAATCGAAGTATCGGTTAAAACGTAATAATATCCACCGTTAGAAATAGTGTTAATGATCGTACTTCCGGAAATATCTATGGGATATTTACCATGACCCATAAGCGCAGTTACATTTACAATATTTTCATATACGCTAACAGGTAAAATCAAAGAAAAAAACAAATAAATCACAGCTATAATCGCTGCTGCAGAAATCAAAAATTTATTTTTAATTTTTCGGCTGTACCTTGCACCACGAACAACCTTGATATCATCCTGCGGAACAACATGCTCTATCCTTTTTTTGCTCTTAGACTTCATTTCAATATCAATGTTTTCGCGACGTTTTTTAGGGACAAAGCCCTTTTTTACCTTTTTACGCTTATAATCAGCCATTATATCCCTCCTTTACATTCAATAAAAAACTTTATCCAATATTAAAGCATGTGGTGGTAACGTATCGCCGCCAAGAGATCGGTTACCACTTGCAAAAATATCTGTATAACAATCAGGTTGCAATCGACCAAACCCCACCGCTAAAGCTGTGCCGGCGATTATTCGTACCATATTGTATAAAAAACCATCACCAGTAATTTCTAAATCAATATAATTACCATTAGTATTTACAAAACACTCTGTCACGGTTCTTACTGTATCTTCAACGGTTCTTTTTGAGGAAGAAAACGGAGCAAAATCATGAGTACCAATTATACCGTTACAAAACTTATTCATTAAATCTATGTCAGGCATTTTTGGAATATGCAATTTGTATCTTGAGTCAAAAGGATTTTGGGTACCAATATACATTGAATAGATATATTTCTTACCCTTTGCATTATATCTTGCGTGAAAATCAGGTGCAACTTCAATACATTTTATTATCTTTATATCATTTGGTAATAGTGAATTCAATCCTTTTAAAAAAGCATTTTCAGGAAAATTGTTTTCACAATCAAGATGACACGTAAACTCACGGGCGTGCACGCCTGCATCTGTCCTGCTGCAACCGGTAACGCCAGTACGGTAGCCCATCAATTTTTCTAATGCGTCTTGTAATGTTTGCTGCACAGTAATTCCGTTTGGTTGTACCTGCCAGCCATGATAAGCAGTTCCATCATATGAAATTGTAAGCAGCATTCTTTTCATAACAATCTCCGAATTATAAAATTATATTCAGTACAATAACTAACACACAAATAACAAAAACAGTAATATAAGCCGTAAAATCTTTGGCAGTATATTTTAACTGTTTCATTCTTACTCTACCCTCGCCGCCGTTATAACAGCGACATTCCATCGCTTCGGCAAGTTCATAAGCACGACGAACAGATGAAAGTAAAAGCGGAATTAAAATTGGGATAAGAGCCTTTATGCGATCAATAAGTTTACCGTTTTCAAGATCAGCACCACGAGCCTTTTGCGCGTTCATAATCTTTTGAGTTTCCTCAATAAGTGTGGGGATAAAACGCAGTGCAATAGTCATCATCATTGCAAGAGTATGAACTGCATTTTTTAGTCCAATAAAACGCAAGGGGGATAACAATTTTTCAATCGCATCAGTCAAATCGTTTGGTGTTGTAGTGTATGTCAATTCAGCACTAACAATAATAAGCAACAATATTCGTGCCGACATATATAAAGCGCGATATAATGAACCTGTTGTAATAGTTAGTTTCCAAAAAGAAAGCAAAATATCTCCCGATGCATTATAAAACAGATTTATTATCATAGTAAAAATGATAATTGGTAAAACTGCTTTTAAATTTTTAAGATACATTTTAATTGGAATTTTTGAAAATAAAATACCAATTAAAATGAGTAATGAAACCAAAGATAATGCAACGGCATTCTGCGATATAAATATAAAAACAATAATTACGACAAGCAATATAATCTTGGTACGAGGGTCAAGTTTATGAATAAAAGACTGACTTTCAAAATACTGACCGAATGTTATATCTTTAAGCATCACGATTACCTCCTTTTGCAAGGTTTAAAAGATAATCTACCGCTTTATCTACAGTGAAAATATTACCAGGTATATCAATGCCCTTTTCTTTTAAAAGCATCATTATCTGAGTAACCATAGGTACATTAAGACCGATACTTTTTAAAAAATCGTACTGACTGAATACCTTTTCTGTATCATCAAATAATGCCATTTCACCTTTGTTCATAACAATTAGCTTATTTGCAATAATCGCCATATCTTCCATATTGTGTGAAATTATTATTACGGTTGCATTATACTTATTACGATACTCAGAAATCATTTTAATTACATCCGCACGACCACGTGGATCAAGACCTGCTACAGGTTCATCAAAAATAATAATTTCCGGCTTCATAGCCATTACACCAGCAATGGCAACGCGTCTTTTTTCGCCACCAGATAGATCAAATGGAGATTTTTCGAGATATTCGGGCTTTATGCCTACAATTTCACATATTTCATCAATACGATTTGCGATTTCCTCGTCAGGAAGTCCAATATTCTTAGGTCCGAATGCAATATCCTTATAGACAGTATCTTCAAATAATTGATATTCAGGATATTGAAATACAAGCCCTACACGTGAACGGATAGAACGAATTTGTTTTGGATTATCCCAGATGCTTTTACCATCTAACAATATTTCACCACTCGTAGGTTTTAAAAGACCATTAAGATGTTGAACCAAGGTAGATTTACCCGAACCCGTATGACCTATAATGCCTATTATTTCGCCTTTTTCAATGGTAAAACTCACATTTTTTACAGCATCATGATAAAAAGGTGTATTGCCGTCATAGGTATGAGTTAAATTTTTAACTTCAAGAATTGACAATTAAATTTCCTCCAAATGAATCGCATCAAATATTTTTTGAGCTGATTCTTCTATAGAAATAACGTCGGTTGAAATGTTCAAACCGCCAAGTTTAAGTCTGTAAAGCAATTCGGTTGTTTGTGGAACATCAAGTCCTACTTCTTTTAATAAAGATATATTACTGAAAATATCTTTTGGTGTGCTGTCAGCAACAATTTTACCGTAGTCCATAACTATTACTCTATCGGCATCAACAGCTTCTTCCATAAAATGAGTAATCAAAACAATGGTAATACCATATTCCTGATTCAACTTTTTTATTGTATTGATTATTTCCGCTCTGCCTTTTGGATCAAGCATCGCTGTTGGTTCATCAAGAACAATACAATCAGGTTTCATTGCAATAATACCTGCAATAGCTATACGCTGTTTCTGACCGCCGGAAAGTCTATGTGGAGTTGAACTACGAAACTCGTACATATCAACTGCTTTTAAAGCATCTTCAACTTCTTGTTTTATAATTTCAGGATTATGACCCAAATTTTCAGGACCAAAAGCCACATCATCTTCAACAATTGATGCTACAAGCTGATTGTCGGGATTTTGAAAAACAAGCCCTACACGACGTTTGATTTCAATTTCAGTATCTTCGTCAGCAGTAGATATTCCATCTACAAGAACCTCACCGCTTGTAGGCTTATATAGTCCATTAAGCAATTTTGCCAAAGTGGATTTACCTGAGCCGTTATGACCTAAAATTACGGTAAAACTCCCCCTTTTAATTTCAAGACTAAAATCACTTAAGATAGTATCCTTTTGTTCAGCATCTTCATATTCAAATGTAACGTTTTTTACTTCAATTATATTCATTTACTTCATCCAAACTGTAGTATTTCCGCAAGGTAAAATAACATCACGTTTAGTAACTTTAATTCCAATTTCTTCGGTAAAAACAGTACCTGTATTTTTGGGTGCGATACAACTTTTTACCATATAATTCAAAATTGTTGGAGACAAACCGCCAGTGTAGGAATTCAAGAAGAAAAACAGTGGATCATCACTTAAAACTTTACCGACGTCGGTCAGAAGCTCCGAAAGCTGTTGTTCTAATTTCCATACCTCGCCATTGGGACCTCTGCCATATGAAGGTGGATCCATAATAATTGCATCATATTTGTTACCACGTCTTATTTCACGTTTTACAAATTTCATACAGTCGTCAACAAGCCATCTGACAGGTCTGTCGTCAAGACCTGATGCTACAGCGTTTTCCTTTGCCCAAGATACCATACCTTTAGAAGCGTCAACGTGTGTAACCCGTGCACCCGCATTAAGACAAGCTATAGTAGCTCCACCTGTATACGCAAATAAATTAAGTACCGAAATCTCACGATTTGCCTCTTTAATTAGTTTTTGAGCGAGCGACCAGTTAACTGCCTGCTCAGGAAAAAGACCAGTATGCTTAAAACCCATCGGCTTTAACCGAAATGTAAGTTCGTCATAATTGATACTCCATACGTCAGGAACTTTTTTAAGTGTCTCCCAATATCCTCCGCCGCTTGAAGATCGATGATATACAGCATGTGACTTGTTCCAGCGATCATCATTGTGACCCTCATTCCATATTATCTGAGGATCAGGTCTTATAAGGATTATATCTCCCCAGCGTTCAAGACGTTCACCGTTATCGGCGTCAATTAGTTCGTAATCGTTAAAATTTTCAAAAGTTCTCATTAAAAAATCCTTTTATAAAAATGATTGTTGTGAATTATTATTTTTAATGCCAAGATGGTCATATGCCTGTTGAGTAACGCATCTACCACGTGGAGTTCGTGTAAGGAATCCGATTTGCATAAGATATGGCTCGTATACGTCCTCAATAGTTATAGCTTCTTCTCCAACTGCTGCTGCGAGCGTATCAAGACCTACAGGTCCACCACCATAGTTATTGATTATTGCAGTAAGCATTTTACGATCAAAATCGTCAAGTCCCAATTCATCAATTTCAAAACGTGACAAAGCGCTTTGCGCAACATTAACATTGATTTCACCATCAAATTCAATCTGAGCAATATCACGCACTCGTTTTAAAAGTCTGTTTGCAATACGAGGCGTACCGCGTGAACGAGACGCAATCTCTAAAGCACCTTCATCATCAATAGGTATACCTAAAATACCCGCCGAACGCTTCACAATCTGACCTAATTGTTCAGGTGTATAAAGTTCAAGTCGTAAAAGCACACCAAAACGATCACGAAGCGGTGCTGTCAATTGACCTGAACGCGTTGTAGCACCTACAAGTGTAAAATGCGGTACATCAAGTCTGATTGAACGTGCCGAAGGACCTTTACCTAAAATAATATCGAGTGAAAAATCCTCCATAGCGGGATATAAAATTTCTTCAACATTGCGTGAAAGACGGTGTATTTCATCTATAAACAAAACATCGCCTTCGTTAAGAGAAGTCAAAATCGCAACTAAATCACCTTGTTTTTCAATAGCAGGACCTGATGTTACACGCAAATTAACACCCATTTCACGAGCAATAATACCCGAAAGAGTTGTTTTGCCAAGTCCAGGAGGTCCATACAGCAAAACGTGATCAAGTGATTCCTTGCGTTGAAGTGCTGCTTTTATATATATACTTAAATTATCCTTCGCTTTATCTTGTCCAATATAATCATCGAGAGTTTTGGGACGTAAAGATAATTCAGTATCCTCATCGTTTACAGAATATTCGGGTGAAACAATACGATTTTCAAAATCCATTTCCTGTTCAATCATAAAATTATAGCCCCCTCGCAAGTGATTTTAAAGCCTGTTTTATAAGTTCGTTTGTATCAAGTGAAGGATCAAGTCTACCAACAGCAAGAGAAGCCTCGCTTTGTGTATAACCAAGAGATACCAATGCCTCTATTGCTTCTCTGGAAGTGCTATGTGCAGTAGCGTTACCAACTGCCCTGACATCGAAAGAAGAATCACCTACTGAAATATTTCCTACTTTATCTTTAAGTTCAAGTACAATTCTTTGCGCAAGTTTGATACCAACGCCCGAAGCTGCAGTAAGTGATTTTGCATCTGAGCTCGCAATATAAAGTAAAATTTTATCTGCGGTAAATTCAGAAAGTATGGCAAGCCCGATTTTTGAGCCAACGCCACTTACCGATGTTATCAACTTGAATACCTCAAGCTCCTGCGCATGAGCAAAACCGTACAAATCAAGTGCATCTTCCCTCACTGCAAGATAAGTATACAAAAATACATTGTCTCCAATATTTCCGATTGAGGCGTGAGTGTTCTGAGTTACAAAGCATTTCATTCCAACGCCGCCACATTCTATAACAACAAAATTAAGTTCTTTTATAATCAGTTTTCCATTTAGAGAAGCAATCATTTATTTTTCTCCCTTAATTTATTATAAACACTGCCTGAGGTATGACCGTGACAAATTGCCAAAGCCAACGCATCGGCAGTATCATCAGGTTTAGGTACTGATTTCAGTTGTAAAAGGTTTTTAACCATTTCCATAACCTGATGTTTTTCAGCCCTACCATAGCCTGTTATTGATTGTTTTACCTGCAAAGGTGTATATTCGTAAATATCAATTCCGTTTTTACGGGCGGCAAGTAAAATAACTCCCCTTGCCTGCGCAACGTCAATAGCGGTTGTTGTGTTGGTATTAAAATAAAGTTTTTCTATTGACAAGCAATCAGGTTTATAAGTTGCAATAAGTGTGTTGATATCATCAGATATATCGCATAATCTATCCACAAATATTTTATCTGGGGTTGTTGTAACCGCACCGTATGCGATTGTTTTAAAACGAAAATTATCGTATTCGATTATACCATATCCAATTGTCGCATAACCGGGATCGATACCTAAAATACGCATAATTTTCACCTCGCAAATTATAAAAAGGCATAATAATCCAATATTTCATTTATTATAGCATAATAATAGTTTACAAGCAATGTTTTTTTACAAAAATTAACGAGGTATTCACAAATACGGAATACCTCGTTAATTTATTCTGGAACATCTGTTGTAGAAGGTTGTGATGATGAATTATTTTCCGAACTGTTATCATCAGAACTGATATCTTCTGTTGAAGAATTTTCACTACTATCTACGCTAACTGAGTCATCAAAAGATGAACTTTCATTCTCTTCACCGGTAGTACTGCTGTTAGTAATTGAAGAATTTTCACTTTCAGAATTATCTGAGCTTGTAACAGTGCTTGATGTGTCCGTGCTTGATGTATTGTCAGAACTTGTCGATTCCTCAGGTTTAGGATGACCGCCCTTACAACTTTCTATCACTACGTCGGGTACGTAATAACCTGTGCTTTTACTGTAACATGACGGAACAGCCAATTTACCTGTAACATTACAATATTTTGCCTCAATAACCTGCTCGCTGAATTCAAAATCCTTCTCATCAAGTTCTTTATGAATTTCAGCCATAATGTCTCGCCAAACTTTAGCAGCAGCACCGGCATTATGCACGTTTTCGGGCTGATCAAAACCATACCATACACTGCCTACGTAGTACGGTGTACCGGCAACCATCCATAAGTCCTTGGATTCACTTGAAGTACCCGTTTTTGCGTATGCTTTCATCTTGCTGTATGAAGCAATTCCCTTACCCGTACCCTGAGAACCATAGACAACATTCTGAAGCATTTTATTCATGACGGTTGAGGTGGTTTCTTTTATAACTTGTTTACCGATATCAGCTTGCAAAATTACGTTATCATTTATATCTGTTACCGTGGTATATGTTGTCGGTTCGTAATATTTTCCACCATTACCAAAAATTGCGTAAGCCGCAGCAGATTCGGTTGTAGTAATACCATATTGACAACCGCCCAGCGCTAAAGAAGCAATATTTTTGTCCTCGTTTATAAGATGATTTAATCCAATTTTTTGTGTGAGAAAATTATAAGAATTTTCGATACCTATATGATCTTTAAGCAGCCAACAAGGAATTGTATTCGCAGAACGTTCGAGCGCCTTTGCAGCGGTCATATTACCTGCATAATATCCGTACCATTCTTTTGGACCTTTTTTACCATCTTTATAATATTTATCAAGCGGCTTGTCTTCTATCATCGAAGAGTAAGAAATATAACCATTATCAATTGCCTGAACATATACGCCAAGAGGTTTCATTGTTGAACCGGGTTGACGGGGCGAATCAATAGCACGGTTTAGTCCGCGGTTAACGGTTTTTTCACCAACACCGCCTACAATACCAAGAATATTGCCATTGTAGTCCATTATAGTCATAGCAGACTGAACGTTAATCGATTTGTCTGCAGATGATCTTTGTGAAAAATATTTCTTTTGATTCAGATAAACCTTCTCCATAGTTTCCTGAATATTGGTATCTACTGTTGCATAAATTTTATATCCGCCGTTATAAAGCATTGCCGATGCAGTATCGGTACTGCAGTTATATTTAACACTTAAATCATCTATAATATCGCTTATAAGCGCATCAACAAAGTAATCGTTAATCGGAATTTCAAAATCCTGCTGTTGAGTTTTATCAATAACAACATCGGTTGTAAGAGCTTCAATATAGTCGTTTTTTGAAATTTTTTTCAGTTCATACATCTTAAAAAGAACGTCTTCACGTCGCTTTTTGTTACCCTCGGGTTTAGACATTGGATTATATGCGCTTGGGTTTTTTGTAATAGCTGCAAGAGAAGCGCATTCGGTAAGAGTAAGTTCGTTTACGTCCTTATTAAAATAATAATTTGCCGCAACCTGAACACCGCAAATACCATTACCCAAAGAAATCGTATTCAGATATGCCTCTAAAATTGTTGTTTTGTCAATCATTTTTTCAATAAGAAAAGCGCGCATAATTTCTCGCACTTTTCTCATTGCGCTTTTGTCATTATCTGAAGTGATATTCTTTATCAATTGTTGTGTTAAGGTTGATCCACCCTGATTTGAAGAGTATATGTCTACAAAAGGCAGGTAGTTAACAAAAGCTCCTGCAGTTCTTTTCCAGTCAATACCCGAATGCTTAAAAAAGCGTTGATCTTCAATTGAAATAAAAGCATCTATAAGTTGCTGTGGCATTTGCTCAATATCAACCCAAATACGATTTTCATCGCCGTGTATACGTTGAAACTCTTCCCACTCGTTTTTATCATTTTTTACGTAAATTACCGACGTCATATTAAGCTCGTAATTTTTAATATTATTAACAATTTCTTTGCATGCAAGAAAATCTCTATCGCTACTCTTACTGAATGCCGCAGCAAAAACCATACCAACAGAAGAAAGAATAATAATAGAAGTCATAATAACGCATAAATTTCTAAACGCTTTTTCCATAACCTTCCTCCTTGTCGTTTTTAAAGCAATTATAACACTTCTTTTTGAAATTATCAAATATATTGTTAAATATTTAATAAATATTAACAATTATTTTAAATTATGGTATATAATAATAATTGATAAATATGGAAAGGACAAATTTACCATGTTAAAATTGGAAAAAATTACAAAACATTATAATATGGGCGACACAACGGTCGAGGCACTTAAAGGTATTGATATTGAATTCAGAAGTCACGAATTTGTATCTATACTCGGACCTTCCGGTTGTGGCAAAACAACATTACTTAATATTATTGGTGGACTTGACAGATATACAAGCGGTGACCTTGTAATTTCAGGACGCTCTACTAATGAATACAATGATTCGGATTGGGACACATACCGTAATCATTCAATAGGTTTTATATTTCAGAGTTACAACCTTATACCCCACCAGACCGTTTTGCAAAATGTTGAGCTTGCACTTACTTTATCTGGCGTTTCAAAATCAGAGAGAAAAGCCCGCGCAAAAAAAGCACTCGAGGACGTTGGACTTGGTGACCAGTTAAATAAAAAACCAGGTGAAATGTCTGGTGGACAAATGCAGCGTGTTGCAATCGCTCGAGCACTTGTTAATAATCCAGATATTATTCTTGCCGATGAACCTACCGGTGCTCTTGATACCGAAACAAGCGTTCAGGTTATGGAAATACTTAAGAACATCTCAAAAGACAAACTGATAATTATGGTAACGCACAATCCTGAGCTTGCCGAAAAATATTCGTCTCGTATTATAAAGATGCTTGATGGCGTTATAACGCAAGATTCTCAACCTTTAAGCGATATCGAAATACAGGACGAAGTGTCACTTGATACTGAAAGAAACAATTCAGAAAGCAAGGCCAAGAAACCATCAATGTCTTTTGGCACTTCTTTTATGTTGTCACTCAAAAATCTTATTACCAAAAAAAGCCGAACAATACTAACTTCTTTTGCAGGTTCAATTGGTATCATCGGAATTGCACTCATACTTGCAATATCACAAGGTATGACAGCATATATAGATGCAGTACAGGAAAGTACTTTATCAGTATATCCTCTTACTTTGGAAGCATCTACTGTTGATATGACAACACTTATGGACGCCTTTATGAACATTACATCAGATGAAGCTAATCATGAAAATGATGCTGTTTACGAAAAGCCTGCGCTTTATGATATGATAAATGCAATGAACAGTATCGAAGAAAGCAAAAATGACCTTAAAGCTTTTAAAACTTTTATTGAGGACGAAATTAAAAAAGAAGGTAGTAATCTTTCTGTTGCAGTAAACGGTATACAGTATACTTATGATTTGAATATACAGATGTATACCGAAAACGTAGACGGAGATATATTGCACACAGATCTTGAAAAAATACTTACTGATCTTATGCTTAAATATATTGGAATAGATATGTCTGCGATATCAACATTGCAACAAATGTCTCCACTTGGTTCGATGTCAACTATGTCGGGTATGGGTACAACGTTATGGCAGGAGTTACTTCCCGGAAATGACGGCAAACCGGTAAATGACCTGATATTGGATCAATATGACATTGTGCATGGTTCATGGCCTAATAATTACGACGAAATTGTGCTTGTTCTTGATAAAAACAACGAAATTGATGATCTTGTATTGTATGCATTGGGTCTTATCTCCGCAGATGAAATTGATAAGCTTTCAAACGCTGCATTGAACGGTACAAAACTTGATGAAAAAGAAATTAAAAAATGGTCCTATGAAGAAATTTGCAATACCGAGTATAAAAGTATTTTAAATGCAGATTGCTATCGTTACGATGAGGCAAGCGGCACATATATTGACCTACGTGATACTGATGCAGGCTTACGTTATTTATATGATAATGCAATGACACTGAAGGTGTCAGGAATTATCAAGCCAAAAGAAGACGCTGACACAACAATGCTCACTGGCAATATAGCATATACAAGTGATTTAACAAAATATATGATAAACAAGGCAGATGACAGTGACGTAATTAAAGCTCAACTTGATTCACCTGATATCGATATATTAAACGGTCTACCGTTTGATTCAACTACAGGTTCACTCACCGATGTTGAAAAAGATTCCGCATTCAAAGAATATATCAATTCTCTTGATAATAATGGTAAAGCACAAGCATATGTATCAATAAACTGTATACCGGGTGAAGATTTTGTAAAAAAGCAGATTGACTCAACAATTGGTGCTATGACACGAGTTGATATGGAAAAAATGATGTCAGAAGGATTAAGTCAGCAAGTAAACGTATCGTCTGACGAAATTAATGATTATCTTGCAGCCATGAGTGATGAAGAATTTAATGAAATGTTTACCCAGATGTTGACAGAACAAATTAAAACTCAGTATGCAGCTCAGGTTAAAACACAACTATCATCTATGAGCAACGAACAGCTTGTGTATGGATTGCAGGCTGCACTACCTACCTATACTGTAGAACAATGTGCTGTGTATTACGATGAAATAATGGTTTTCTCTGAAAATTCATATGAGCAAAATCTGATTTCTATGGGGTATGTATCACTCGACTCCCCTGCTACTATAAATATATATGCCTCGAGTTTTGAAAATAAAGACATAATCACTGATGCGATAGCGAAATACAACGATGATGTAGAGGAATTAAAACAAATCAAATATACCGACTACCTTGGTATTATGATGTCATCAATAACAACAATAATCAATGCAATTACTTACGTGCTAATTGCTTTTGTTGCAATATCACTAATTGTATCTTCAATTATGATTGGTGTAATTACTCTCATATCTGTTCAGGAGCGCACCAAAGAGATTGGTATACTTCGTGCTATTGGCGCATCAAAACGTGATGTATCAGGTCTGTTTAACGCCGAAACAGTAATTGTAGGATTTACTTCCGGTATTTTAGGTGTAGTAATAACATATCTTCTTTGTATACCGATCAATATGATTCTACACGCTATTACAGGTATTGCAAATCTAAACGCAATCTTACCTATTGGAGCCGCAATAACACTTGTGATTATAAGTGTATGTCTAACTTTGATTTCTGGTATAATTCCATCAAGAAGCGCTGCAAAAAAAGATCCTGTAACCGCACTTAGAACCGAATAAAAAATTAAAACTCTGTGATTTAAACATCACAGAGTTTTTTATATGGAATTGAAACAATTATACCAACAATCATCAATGTAAACCAAACCAAAATCAAGCCACCCCAACCTATAGAACCAACAGCATTAGCAAATAACTTAGACGAAATTGCAGCAGCCATATAACTAATAAAATCAAGATAACCCGTTGCGCTTGACACAAGGCCTGTATCGGCAAGACTTGGACAATAAAAACTCCATATCATTGTTGACGCACAATTCGAAGCTATTATCGCAAGTAGTAGAGATACAATATTTATAATAGGATGTTTTATTATAAAAGTAGCAATAAATAATATTGCTGCCATAATAAATGAAAACATCAGCGTATTATCTATGCTTTTACGAAATAATTTATAAATATAAACAGCAATAAAACTACCAACAGAAATTAAAAGTGAAGTAACTGTAAAAATTTTTGTTGAACTTTTTTCACTGAAGTTTAGGTGTTG
>JAZNWJ010000027.1:0-175510 GCA_045593245.1 Acutalibacteraceae bacterium
AGAGCTTGTTGTAAAGTCTAAAGAAGTTTTGGAAGGTTATGGTAGCAAGTGTTTTTGATTCTCGTTCCACCTTAACGCCTTCTTTTGCTTCAATAGCCTGATGCAAGCCTTCGTTATAGCGTCTACCGTACATTAAACGGCCGGTAAACTCGTCAACAATAATAACCTCGCCGTCCTTAACAACGTAGTCAACGTCACGCTTCATAATACCGTGGGCGCGAATTGCCTGGTTTATATGATGCGCAATTTCAATATTTTCGCTATCGTTAAGGTTTTCTATTTTAAAATATTGTTCTGCTTTTTTTACACCGTCGGGGGTTAGAATAGCGGTATTTGCCTTTTCGTCTACAACATAGTCGCCATCATAAGCCGCATCTTCGTCGCTTGCCTTGTCATCCATCTCTTTAACCTTTACCATTCTAAGAGATTTTGCAAAAGCGTTTGCCGATGTGTAAAGGTCGGTAGATTTACTGCCCTGACCCGAAATTATAAGAGGTGTACGCGCCTCGTCTATCAAAATAGAGTCAACCTCGTCCACAATGGCAAAGTTGTGCTCGCGCTGAACCTTTTGTTCTTTATAGGTAACCATATTATCACGCAAATAGTCAAAGCCTAACTCGTTGTTGGTGCAATATGTTATATCTGCGTCATAGGATGCGCGCTTTTCGTCCTTGTCCATACCGTGAATGATAAGACCTACCGACAAGCCTAAAAATCTGTAAAGCTTACCCATCCATTCAGAGTCACGCTTTGCAAGATAATCGTTTACAGTAACAATATGCACACCTTTGCCTGATAGTGCGTTAAGATAAGCGGGAAGTGTAGCAACAAGTGTTTTACCTTCACCGGTTTTCATTTCGCTTATACGGCCTTGATGCAAAATAATACCGCCGATAATTTGCACGGGGAAGTGGCGCATACCAAGTACACGGTCACCCGCTTCGCGACAAACGGCAAATGCCTCGGGCAAAATGTCGTCAAGAGTTTCACCCGTGGTAAGACGAAGCTTAAATTCGTCGGTTTTAGCGCGCAAATCGTCATCACTTAATGCGCGATACTCTTCTTCATAAGATAAAACCCTGTCAACCAAGGGCTTAATACGTTTTATTTCTTTTTCACTATAATTGCCAAAAATGGCTGTAAGTAATCCCATAATTTACCTCTTTGTAAAAGTCATAATAGATATATTATATATTATAATTGTTAATAAATAAAGTATTATTTAAGGGTAATTTCGCCGTCTTTTAAAGATAACCCTGACGTATAGTGTAAATTGTTGTCGGAGTCTATAAAAACAGCTTCGGTGTCTGCGGTGTTTTCTATCAGTTCTTTTGCTTTATCAAGTCCGGATAATATACAGATGGTAGAAAGCGCATCTGCATCAAGCGAACTGTCACCTATAATAGTAGCGGATACAAGGTCGCTTTCACAAGCGTAGCCTGTATCAGGGTCTAAAATATGATGATACAGTTTTATATCAGCGGGTATATAACGCTCATAAGTACCCGAGGTCACCACCGTTTTGTTGCGGAGTTTTATCGTAGCTGCAAATTCACCGTCTGAAAACGGTTTTTTAATGCCTACGACGTAGTCTCGGTCGCCAAAAACTATAAGATTTCCACCCAAGTCTATTATACCCTCGAATACGTCGCTTTTTTTTAAATATTCAAGCAATCGATCGGCGATATAGCCTTTTGCAATTCCACCAAGGTCTATCTGTTTTCCGCCAAGATTTACTGCATTACCCTCAATTTCAATGCTCTGGTAATCGACGTTTTTAAGCGCCTCGGCAATTTCGTCACGCGAGGGGATTATATGGCTGTTAAAGTCCCATAAAGAACTTACGGGATATATGGTTATATCGAACTTGCCGCCTGATACGTCGCCGTAATAAATTGCTTTTTCAATTATTTGTAACGTATCGTCCGACACTTCGTAAAAACCGTTTGAGTTATTAAGCGCGTAAACCTCGCTGCTTGCTACCGTGCGGCTGAGTAGTTTTTCATAATTTTCGCATAAAGCAAAAGCACCGTCAAGCGTTTCGCTGTCGCAGGAAGCGGTCAGCGTTACTACGGTGTCAAGCAAAAATCGGGTATCTTTATTTTCCTGAGCATTTGTGCATCCACACAAAAGTAGCAGGACAAGGCTTAAATTGAGTGATATAATCTTTTTCATAAATATTATTATACAACTTCTTCACTTTTTTGTAAAGATATGTTAAAATAATATAGAAGTTATTATTGGGTGAAAGGCGGTGGCGGCATTGAAAAAGGGCGATTATATAATAATTGCAGCAGTGGCGGCGGTATTTGTTTTAAGTCTTACGCTGTTGGTTTCTTTTTCAATTAAGGGCGACCGCGTTGTAATAAAGCAAAATAATGAGGTTATCTATAATCAGAGTATAGACGTAAACGAAACGGTTGATACAGGAACAAACACCGTTATAATAAAAGATGGCGTGGTTTACATTGAAAATGCCACCTGTAAAAATCAGGTTTGCGTAAATACAGGTAAAATATCAAAAAAAGGTGAAAGTATAGTATGTCTGCCAAACAAGGTGATAGTAGAAATAAAATAAATATCAAACGGCTTACTTTATATGCGCTTTTTACTGCAGCCTGCCTTATAATAGGTTATCTTGAAAGTGTTTTATCTATCAGCCTGACAGCAATAGCGCCGGGTGTAAAACTGGGTCTTTCAAACGCGGTAGCACTTACCCTTATTTGCAGCGGCGATATCAAGGGCGCGTGGGCTGTAAATGTTACGCGAATATGTCTGTCGGCGCTGCTTTTTGGCTCGCCTGTATCATTTTTGTTGTCGCTTGCGGGCGGGGTGATGTCAACGGCGGTATCTTGCTTGGTTTATCGGTCAAAAAATGTCAGTGTAATCGGCATCAGTATAGCAGGCGGTGTCGCGCATAATATTTTTCAGCTTATTGCGGCGACCTTACTTGTGGGCTTTGGAGTAATTTTTTATTTACCTGTTCTGGTACTATTGGGCGCTGTGTGCGGTGCTTTTTGCGGCATACTTGCGAAACTGGTTTTAAAACACGTAAAAATATTCAAAATCTGAAAGCTTGAAAGGAAACACCCGATATGTGTGGATTTGTAGGTTTTACAAATTATATAAAGGATGACGGCACGGTTCTTACAACTATGATGGAAAAAATAATTCATCGTGGTCCCGATGCTGCAGGTATGTATGCCGACGGCGATATTGCGCTCGGTTTTCGCAGGCTTAGTATAATCGACCTTGAAGGCGGAAATCAGCCTATGTTTAACGAAGACAGTACGCTGATATTGGTCTTTAACGGCGAGATATATAACTACAAGCAACTTCGCGAAGAACTACAATCTACGGGACATATATTTGCTTCAAGCGCTGATAGCGAGGTTGTGCTTCATGGCTTTGAGGAATGGGGCAGCGATGTGGTGAACCGCCTTCGCGGTATGTTTGCATTTGTCGTGTTCAATAAAAACGACGGTACGATTTTTGGCGCACGTGATATATTTGGTATAAAGCCGTTTTATTACACTGTTACCGAAAACAGTTTTATTTTCGGCTCCGAAATAAAATCTTTTGTTTCTCATCCCGAATTTGAAAAGCAGCTCAACGAGCAGGTTCTTGCTCAGTATCTGTCATTTCAGTATTCGCCGAGTGAAGAAACCTTTTTTAAGGGTGTGTATAAGCTGCCGCCCGCGCATTATTTTACGTTTAAAAACGGAGAAATTGTAAAAGAGCGTTATTTCAGACCTCGCTTTGAGACGGTGCCGGGTGTGCTCGATTTTTATGCTGATGAGGTTGACAAAGTTGTTCGCGAATCGGTCGAAGCGCATAAGATTGCCGATGTAGAGGTAGGGTCTTTCCTGTCAAGCGGCATAGATTCAAGTTATATTGCCGAAGCTGCCAATGTGGATAAAACCTTTACCGTAGGTTTTCGTAGTAATGACGGCGACCGATATAATGAGATTGGATATGCCAAGCAGTTTGCCGATACGATAGGTGTTAAAAACATTTCTAAAGTTATAACTCCCGAGGAATATTGGCAAGAATTCCCGAATATTCAGTATCATATGGATGAGCCGCTTGCCGACCCTGCAGGGGTAGCACTGTATTTTGTAAGCAAGTTAGCATCCGAGCATGTCAAGGTTGTTATGTCGGGTGAGGGCGCTGACGAGCTTTTTGGCGGCTATCGTATCTATCAGGAGCCGATAACCCTTACGCACTATGACCGACTGCCGTTTTCTTTAAGGCGGATTATATCAAAGGTATGCGAGCATCTGCCCGAGGTGCGCGGTATAAATTACCTTGTGCGACGCGGCAAGACGATAGAAGAGCGATACATAGGCAATGCAAATATCTTTTCAAAAAAAGAGCGCGACAATATTTTAAAGAGCGATATTGCAAAATCGACGCCACAGCCTAAATTTTTATGTGATAAATTTTATGATGAGATTGCCAACAAAGACGACGTTACCAAAATGCAGTATCTTGATATACATATGTGGCTTATGGGGGATATACTGCTTAAAGCCGACAAGACCAGTATGGCAAATTCGCTTGAACTACGCGTACCGTTTCTCGATAAAAAGGTGTTGGAATTAGCGCTCACGTTACCGCTTGATTGCCGTGTTAATACTGTTACCACCAAGTTAGCACTCCGCCGTGCGGCAGAAAAAACGTTACCACCTCTTACGGCGCAAAAGGATAAACTTGGTTTCCCCGTGCCTATACGCGAGTGGTTACGTGAGGATGAGTATTATAATACCGTAAAGGATGCTTTTGAAAGCGAAGCGGCAGAAAAATATTTTGAAACCAAAAAGCTTATAAAAATGCTTGATACTCATAAAGAGGGTAAAAAAGATTTAAGCCGTAAAATATGGACGGTATATACCTTTCTTGTATGGTATAAACAATATTTTGAATAATTTAAAGGAGGTCCGTTTATGAAGTGTAATCATTGTGGATTTGAAAGTGAACAGGATTTTGAGTATTGTATGAATTGTGGTGCTGCATCAAATGATAATAACACAGCTTGTGTTGAGGCGGTAAGCCTTAACCCTGCGGCAGACGTAGTGATGGGCGCGCTTAAGGATAAACTGTTTTTGGTGCTGTGTATACTTATGACTGCATCTTGTGTACTGTCTTTGTCGGCATCGGGTATGCCACTGCTTAATATCCTGACAACAATATTTTTGTGGCTTACGTATGCCGATGCGCAAAAAGGCTTTGTAAACGAAAAACACCTGCAGTTTATAAGTGGAGTGGTGTACGCTAACTATATAATAACAAACGTAGCGTTCATAATGATAACAGTTTGCGGTATTTTGCTTAGTTTGGTATTGGGGTATGCAACAGGAGAACAGGAATTATTGGATATTACTGCTCCAATGTTTGATTTTGCAGGTCAAGCCTTTCAGAAAGTAATGGAATATATCGCTGATTATGCAGCATATGGAATAGGACTTATTTTCACAGGTGTGGGCGTTATAGGTATAGTAATAAATGTTTTGTGTATGCGTAAAATACACCGCTTTGCAAAATCGGTATATACAGGAATTATGTACCAGAACCGAAATTTTGAAAGTCCCAGAACAGTAAAAAATTGGTTTGTTTTTATTGCGGTATGTTGCACAATAACAACCGCTTCTATGGCAATGAACGACGCAACTGTATTACTGACAAACGCATGTACCACTGCAACAGCGATAATTGTTGCAATACTTATAAATAAACATTTTGTAAAACAAAACTTTTAATTAAAAAGCGTGGCGAAAACTCGCCACGCTTTTTGTCGGAATAGAAATGTTTTTGTAGAATAGAAAATATTTTAAAATTTCTATAAAAAAACACTTGCATTATAAATTATTATGTAGTATAATACCTTTACGCTCAAAGGAGCGCACAATATATCGCGGGGTAGAGCAGTTGGTAGCTCGTCGGGCTCATAACCCGGAGGTCGTTGGTTCAAGTCCTTCCCCCGCAACCAACATTGCGAACCGAAAAAGATATCGGTTCGGAAAACCCAGAAACCGCAACGGTTTCTGGGTTTTTTCGTGCCATTTTTCAAGGTGGAATTCAAAAGATATCATTTCCCAAAAACGACCTTTGGGGAGGACTTGAACTAAATACCTGGGCTTTTAGGGGCAGATTTTGCGATTTGTTTCGCAGAGTCTGCTCCTTTTTTCGTTTTTCTAATTGTTAAATATTTATGTCTTGGGAGGTTGCGCATACATTTTATGCGCAACCTCCTTTTTCGTTTTGTACTCCCTCCTCCAACAATGAGGACGAGTTGTATAACGCGTTTCAAATTTCAAACGATTTTTCAAAACTAAAAAATGTATATGGTAGAAATTTATATTACTTAATAGATAAAAGGACAAAAAAGCCACAAAAAAGTTGATGTTTTTCTAAAAAAGCTCCTTTGACAAAATTACTATTTTCTGCTATAATATATAGGTCGAACAGCCACAGTGCGTAGAATCACGACGAGATTCTATGCGCTGTATTTTTTTGCGCTTCGGCGTAGTTTTCAGGCAGCTTTTCTCGGATAAAGACTCCAAATATTTTATACTTGGAGGTCTTTATGAATCAAGATCAAAACTCTCAATTTTTGGGGAAAGAGAAAATTTCAAAACTAATGCTGAAGTTTTCCATTCCCTGTGTACTGTCTCTGCTCGTTAGTGCCTTATATAACATTGTTGACCAAATATTCATCGGAAACAGTGAACTAAGTGCGCTCGGGAATGCCGCAACCGGTGTTGTATTTCCGATTTTTATTATTGCACAAGCATTTGCTTGGTGTTTCGGTGACGGTTGTGCTGCTTATTTGAACATCTGTCAAGGTAAGCGGGACACAAAAAATGCCACTCAAGCGATTGGTACGGGTATCGTCGTTACTCTTGTATCTTCGCTTGTGTTAATGGCGATTTTCTTCCCCTTCAAAACACAGCTTCTGACACTGTTCGGTGCTTCGGAAAACAGTATCGACTATGCGATTGAATACTTTAATGTTATTCTCGCATTCTTCCCGATCTATATGCTTTCCAATATGATGAACGCTGTTATCCGTGCAGACGGCAGTCCGGCTTGGTCGATGGTATCAATGGTTGCGGGTGCACTTACCAATATCATTCTCGATCCGGTTTTTATCTTCGGAACAAAATGGGGAATGTTCGGTGCAGCACTTGCAACCGTTATCGGTCAGACTGTTTCTTTTATTATTACCTTTGTATATTTCTTCCGTACAATGACCTTTAAGCTGACGATTAAGAGCTTTATTCCAAACTTCAAGGCGTTCAGCGGGGCATTGCAGCTTGGTGCATCTTCCTTTATCACGCAGATGACCATTGTTATTATCTCGCTTGTTTGTAATATCCTTCTTGCAAAATACGGCGCAATGTCGCAGTACGGTGTGGATATTCCGATTGCCATTATTGGTATCGAAAGCAAGGTATTTACCGTTGTAATCAACCTTGTGGTTGGTATCGTTCTCGGCTGTCAGCCTATCATCAGTTACAATATGGGTGCAAGGAACTATGATAGAGTCAAAGAACTTTATAAAAAGATACTTCTGTGCACCGTAATCATCGGTCTTGCATCCACCGCACTCTTTGAGTTTGCTCCCCGTGCGGTAGTTGGAATGTTCGGTGCACCTACAAATATTCCTAACCCTGAAGATTATTGGGTGTTTGGCGAAAAATGCTTCCGTATTTTCCTTTGCCTTGTAACCTTTACTTGCATTATCAAGATGACCTCAATCTTCTTCCAAGCAGTAGGCAAACCTATCCGTGCGGTTGTTGCTTCAATGATTCGTGATATCGTTTGTTTCATTCCGCTTATTATTATTTATCCCGCAGTATTTGGAGGTGTTGAAGCAATTTTGTTTGCAGCCCCGTCTGCCGACCTCCTTGCAATGCTCGTTGCCACCGCCCTGACTGTTTCTTTCTTGAGATCGTTGAAAGCTACTCCAGCAGAAGAAAAGAGAGATGCCGTCCTGAAACCTTCCAAGAAGGGCGTTATTATCACTATTGCAAGAGAGCACGGCTCCTCCGGTAAGCAAATCGGCAAATTGGTGGCTGAAAAACTCGGCATTCCTTTCTACTATAAGGAAATGACTGCACTTGCTGCACAAGAAAGTGGACTCGATAAGGAATTCATCTCGGATATTAATGCCAATGCACCTACAACACTCCATAGTCTTTATCTCAGTACAGAGGTTGTTCAGCAAGCGGTTGTTGCACAAGATAAGGTTATTCGCAAAATTGCCGATCAGGGCAGTTGTGTAATTGTGGGCAGAGCCGCCGATTGTGTTCTCCGTGATTACAAGGATGTTGTTCGCATTTTCATCTACGCTCCCGAAGATTATAAAATCAGGCGTGTAATGGAAGTTTATGGCGATACTGTAGACGAAGCCAAGAAAAACATTCGCCGCTCTGATGAGGCACGTGCTTCCTACTACAAAAACATTTCCGAACTTACTTGGGGTGACAGACAAAACTACGAGCTTTTAATCGACAGTTCCATCGGTATAGAAGCAAGTGTTGATGCTATTTGCCACTATATCCAAAGCCGAAAAAATTAAAAAATTTAAACTTTTTTGCGTGATTTTTTTCGGAAAATTATGCTATAATTATAGTGTAGCAAAGCTACCAAGAGAGTGCTTTCAGCCGATACTTCGACGGCAGTCGTGGTATCAACGCAAAGTTTCGCTCGAACATCTCTCTGCATTATAGGTCTAATATTTCTGCCGTAATGTATTGTACCAAAAGGAGGTGTTACTGTGAAGCGTGTTAAAGCTGCGTGTATTCTTCAGACCTTGGTTTTTGCACAGAAGCCCGAAATGGGTTATAGCAAAGATCGTGCTCTGAAAATCAATCAAGAAGAAATCGAGCATTACAAGGCGACTCTCGAACGTGCTAAGACCAGATATCAGATCATTGATACTGTCGAGCAGGAGGATGGCTCTATTGTTGTTCACGTAAGAAAACAGTACAACGATAAGGCTGATGTTTCTGAATACTTTGAGTAAGCCGCAAGCCGCCTGCAAAGTCAGGCGGCTTCACTTCTATGACTGGATGTCACATATGATATCTTTTTCGGTGCTACGAGCCAAAAAAACTCAGAACACCATTCGGTGTGCTGAGTTTTTTCTTATTGTAGGAAAGATTTAAACTAATCCACGCTCCACGGGTTATGAGCCCGAAGGGCGAATAACTCGGAGGGTGAGGTTGGAGTGAATGACAGTACAGTGTACTGTCAGAGCCACCGAGCTGACCGAAGTCAAATTCTCCGCAGAGAATTTGGCAAGACCGTTGGTTCAAGTCGTCCCAAAAACGAAACACCCACCATAAAGGTGAGTGTTTTACTTTTTGTGATTATTACTTGTTTTGAAGAATTTGTTCAATCTGTGCCTTTACAAGTAAAAAAGCCTGCTCGTTTTTGCCGCCGTTTAAAATAATATCGGCAAATACCTTAGTCGGTTCAACATAAGTATTGTGCATGGGCTTAACAGTAGTTAAATATTGTTCTATTACTCCATCAAGATCGCGACCACGCTCAACCATATCTCGCCTTGCACGGCGTAAAATTCGCTCGTCGGCGTCGGTTTCCACGTAAATTTTAAGGTCCATACATTCGCGCAGTGCCGGGTCGTGAAAAATAAGAATACCGTCGATTAAAATAATCGGGCGTGGTTCAATTTCGGCGACGAATTGGCTTCTGGTATGGTGGGTAAAATCATATACAGGGCATATTGCTGCCTGTCCGCTCTTAAGCCGCTCAAGATGTTGTACCATCAGGTCAAACTCTAATGCCTCGGGAGCATCGTAATTAAGATGCGCTCTTTTCTCAAGCGGCAATTCGTCATGTGGCAGGTAGTAGTTATCGCAGCTAATCAGCGAAACTTGGGTTGGAAACGCTTCTTTTATTCTTTCAGCAAAGGTTGATTTGCCCGAGCCGCTGCCGCCCGCAATGCCTATAATGTATGGTTTCATATTGAGGTACTCCTACAAAAATAATTTTACGACTGAATTTCTTTAAAAGCATAGAACTCACCGCGACGGGCTATAAGCTCGTCATAGGTGCCAAATTCTACGCATCTGCCGCCTTTTATAACCGCGATTTTATCGGCATTTTTGATGGTGGAAAGACGATGAGCCACTACAAATGTGGTGCGGTCGCGGGTAAGGTTGTCTATCGCTGCCTGAATTTCGCGCTCGGTTACGCTGTCGAGCGCACTGGTTGCTTCGTCAAAAATTATAACCTTTGGGTCTCGTATTATAGCGCGGGCTATAGATATACGCTGACGTTGTCCGCCCGAGAGTTTTGCGCCGTGTTCACCAACGCTGGTGTCAAGACCGTGGGGTAATTTGGCAACAACGTCATCAAGCTGCGCAGCGTGTATGGCATCTGCCAGTTGCTCTTCGGTATAATCATCATTACCATAGGTAATATTTTCACGTACCGTACCTGAAAACAGGATTGAATGTTGAGGCACTACCGATAAAAATTTTCTATATGAACGTAGGTCAAACTTTTTTATGTTTTGTCCGTCAACAAGCAGCTCACCGCTCTCGGCCAAGTTAAAGCCTGTAACCAGATTGATAATAGTGCTTTTGCCGCTGCCCGATTCGCCGACCAGCGCGATGGTTTCACCTTCGCTTACGGTAAGATTAAGTCCGTTTAACACGTGGGTCTCCATATCGTAATTAAAGACAACATTTTTAAACTCATAATTGCCTTTAAGGTCTGTAAGCTTCGGTTTGTTGCTGTTTTTTTCTACGTCGTGTGAAGAGAGAATTTCACCTATAGAGCGTATGGAATCGGCACCACGGGTTATTGCGGGAAGCAGATAAACAATAGACATAACTCCCGCCGAAAGCGATACAAAATATGTCTGATAAAGAGAAATTTCACCGATTGTAATATATTTTTTAAACGCCATATAAGCAGTTATAAAAAGACAGGCAATCTGAAAAAAGTTCACAAGAGCCCAGCTGAGCGCGCCAAAAAAGCTGTACGTAGAGTCCGAACGATAACCGCGCTCGGCAATTTTTGTAATAGCGCGTGTAAGCTTTTTAACCTCAGTGTTTTCAAGGTTGTGCGCACGTGTTACGGGAATAAGTTCTTCCATATCGTAAACTGCGGCAGAGGTGTTTTCGAGCTCCTGACGGAATTCCTTGGTCTGGGTGTGCATAATTTTGTGAAAACTTTTTTGCAGTATAACCGCCGAGGGAATAAGTAACAAGAACATAATGAAAACTACAATATTGTTTGAAACTATCACCACAAGTGTTATACACAGGTTAATAATAGTTCCTAAAATGGTGTTCATAATGTGCGCGGCAAGGTCTGTTACAACCTCAACATCACGCATAACCTTGGATTGAATTTTTCCCGATTGGGTGTCTTTGTGGTAGCTTATAGAGAGCTGTTGTAGCTTTCGCACCATTGCGCCACGCAGACCTGCTTCTACGTTGCGATTCGCCTTGGAAAGAATTTTAACGTACAACGTATGAAATGGAACGTTCATCAGTAAAAGCAAGCCTGATACCAGTGCATTTATAATTATTTGTAGCCAAAAATTATCAGGAGGATTTGTTACAAGGTTTATAACGTTTGCAGTAATAAGCGGCAAAACCCACGTAGGACTGTCTTTTACGATATATATAAATGCGCCCAGAAGTAATCTGCCATAATGACCCTTATAAAGCTTGAACAAAAGTCGCAGTGCCTTTATTTTACTTGGATTTTCCGACATATAGGCGTCTATAAAGCGGCTTTCAGTACGGATTATCTGATCTTCAAAAAAGTGTTGTTTTTCTTTTTTTGCTTTTGACATATAAATACCTCATCGCAATTAAATACAACTTAAAAGTACCATATCGGTAGGGGGTTTGTCAATAAAAAAGAGCGACTCAAAAGAGTCGCTCTCAGTTTTTTGAAATAATGATATTTATATCAATAGTTTTCTGCGTGGATTTCAAAGTATGCCTTTGGATGAGCGCAAACGGGACACATTTCGGGAGCTTTTGTTCCAACTACAATGTGACCGCAGTTACGGCATTCCCAAACCTTAACCTCGCTACGCTCGAAAACAGCGGCGGTTTCAACGTTGTGAAGCAATGCGCGGTAACGCTCTTCGTGATGTTTTTCAATTGCGGCTACTGCTCTGAATTTTGCGGCAAGCTCGGGGAAGCCTTCCTTGTCTGCTGTATCGGCAAAACCTGCGTACATATCTGTCCATTCATAGTTTTCGCCTTCGGCGGCAGAAAGAAGATTTTCGGCCGTGTCGCCAAGGCCGTTTAATTCTTTAAACCACATTTTAGCGTGTTCTTTTTCGTTGTCAGCGGTCTTTTGAAAAAGCGCTGCGATCTGCTCAAAGCCTTCTTTTTTTGCCTTTGATGCAAAGTAGGTGTATTTGTTGCGCGCTTCTGATTCGCCACTGAATGCTGCCATAAGATTTTTTTCGGTCTGTGTACCCGAGTATTTGTTTGTTTTTACTGCCATTGGTAAAATCCTCCTTTTATTTGTTAATATTAGTATATATACTTTTTGAAAAATTATCAAGTATAATTCTTGAATAAAATATTGCGATATGTTAATATAACTGATGGTGATATAAATGTTTTTTAAGAAAGACAAAGGCGGTAGTTTTGAATATCTTATCGCGGGACTTGGAAATCCCGGTCGCGAGTATGAAAACACACGCCACAATGCCGGCTTTGTAGCCGCAGATATTCTGGCAGATAAATTTAATATTGGTCTTACCAAGTCAAAGTTTGACTCGCTTTACGGTGACGGTACCATAGCGGGCGCGAGGGTGATTGTTGTAAAACCGCAAACCTATATGAATTTATCGGGTACAGCGGTGCAAAAACTGTCGGCGTTTTATAAGATACCTACTGACAAAATTATTGTTATGCACGATGACGTATCGCTCGACGTTGGCAAAATCCGTATACGCCGCAAGGGAAGTGCAGGCGGTCAGAAGGGCATAGGTCATATTATCCAGATGCTTGGCACCGAAGAAATTGCGCGTATAAAAATAGGCGTAGGTGCTAAACCGCATCCTGAATACGATATGAAGGATTGGGTTTTAGGCAAAATCCCCGCTGAGCAACAAAATGACTTTAAGACTGCCACTGAAAACGCAGCAAAAGCTGTAGAAGAAATCATAGCGCGTGGTATTGACAGCGCTATGAATAAATACAGCAAATAATTTTATATGAAATGTTTATTGGATATACTGAAAACCGAGCCTGATTATGCGCGATTGTTAAAGAGCGTACAGCAAGGTTACCTGCCTATAGCGGCAAGCGGACTTACAGAGGTGCATAAATCACTGATAGTATCCGCACTTAACGTTCACACGGACAAAAAGATTTTTGTGATTACCCGTGATGAGCCGTCGGCTATATTGATGCAGGGTGATCTTATAGCACTTGGTGTAAATACACTTGTTTTTCACAGCCGCGATTATAACCTTACTCGTATGACAGGCTACTCAAAAGAATATGAGCACAAACGTATCGACACCCTATCAAGAGTTCTTGATGGGGCTTTTGACGTGTGCCTAATTCCTGCCGATGCGGCAGTACAGTATACCGTACCACCTGAAATTCTAAAAGAAAACATTATAAATATTTCTGTTTCGGATACAGTAGATATGGCCGACTTGTGTGAAAAACTTGTATCGGCAGGGTATACTCGAGCAGAGCTTTGCGAAGGTGTCGGTCAGTTTGCCGTACGCGGAGGAATAGTGGATATTTTTGCTACAGGTAGTGACGCGCCTGTACGAATTGAATTCTGGGGTGACGAAATTGATAGCATATCGTATTTTGACGTCAGCACTCAGCGTCGCACCGACAGAATAGACACTTTGAAAATTTTTCCTGCAAATGAGTTACCGTTTGAGCCGAAAAAGCTTTCCGAAGAACTTAAAAATTATATTGCAAAAGGCAAAAAACTTACCGAACAGCAAAAAGAATTCATCGCTCGTGATATTGACCGATTTGAAACAGGTTTGTCGGTGTCTGCGGATTTGTATATGCCGTTCTTGCATGAAAGAATGGGAACGATTTTTGATTATTTTGGGGACGGTTTGATTGCTGTTTGCGAAACGGGAAATATACTCGAACGCTTGAAGAGTATTTTTGCGCTTGAAAAAGAGGATATAACAGCGTTGCTGGAACGCGGAGAGTTGTGTCCTAAATCTGCAAAACTAAGGATGAATTCCGCGGAATTTATGTCAAGGTTACAGAATGCGCTTTATCTCGAAAATTTCCCGCGAAATTCTTATGAATTTCCGCTCAAGGAATTGCTTTCCTTCAACTTTAAACGCTCTGCGGTATGGAGCGGCGATATAAATACGCTTTGTGAAGATATTTCATATACATTACGTATAAAAGGAACGGTGGTAATCCTTGCGGGCGAGCAAAAGGCTGCAAAGGTTCTGACTGCCGAGCTTTGTGACCGCGGTGTAAATGCGGTGTATCTCCAGACTGCTGACGAATTGAAATCTGGTGGAGTTTACGTACTGGTGGGGGGATTGTCGAGCGGTTTCGAGATACCAATTGCCAAGTTGTGCGTAATTACACATCGACATATTGTTGCCGAAAACCGTCGCACGTACCGACACAAAGACGGTAAACAGATAAACTCACTTGAAGAACTCAATCGTGGCGATTACGTTGTTCACGCTTCGCACGGTATAGGTATTTTCGATGGTATAAATCGTATTACAAACAGTGGTGTCACCAAGGATTATATAAAAATCAGGTATGCAGGCACCGATGTGCTTTACGTACCGGTAACACAGCTTGATCTGGTTTCTAAATATATAGGTGCCGCCGAGGATAGCGGCATAAAACTAAATAAGCTTGGCGGTAGCGAATGGCAGCGCACCCGCGCACGGGTTAAACGCGCCGTAAAGGATATGGCTAAACAGCTGACTGCTTTGTATGCTGAACGTATGGCGACGAAAGGGCACGCGTTTGACGAGGACGACGACCTACAAAGCGGGTTTGAAAGTCGTTTCGAGTACGAAGAAACCGAGGACCAGTTACGCTGTATAAATGAAATAAAAAGCGATATGCAGCGCCCGATTCCAATGGACCGTCTGCTTTGCGGTGATGTTGGCTTTGGCAAAACCGAGGTCGCGCTCCGCGCTGCTTTTAAGTGCGTAAGTGCAGGCAAGCAGTGCGCTTTACTTGTACCTACCACTATTCTTGCAATGCAACACTATAATACCGTTATCAGGCGATTTGGTGAGTTGCCGCTTACCGTTAAGCTGCTTAATCGATTTGTTTCAAAGCGCGAGCAGGAAAAAACCATAGCGGGATTAAAATCCGGTAGGGTTGATATGGTGGTTGGTACCCACCGTCTTATTTCAAAGGACGTTGAATTTAAAAACATCGGTCTTGTTATTATTGATGAGGAGCAACGATTTGGCGTAGCGCAAAAGGAACGACTTAAAGAATTGTATCCCTTTGTAGATATACTTACTTTGTCAGCAACACCAATTCCACGTACGCTTAATATGGCGATGAGTGGACTTCGCGATATGTCTACCATAGACGAAGCGCCCTCTGACCGCCAACCTGTACAAACCTATGTTTTAGAGCAAAACGATGGCGTGCTGATTGATGCTATAAACCGTGAACTTCGTCGCGGCGGACAGGTGTATTATCTGCATAACAGGGTGGACAGTATTACGCGATGCGCTGCAAAACTCAAAGAAAAATTGCCCGATGCCCGTATAGGTGTTGCGCACGGAAAAATGAGTGAGGACGAATTAAGCGATATCTGGAAAAGATTGCTTGACCACGAAATTGACGTACTGGTTTGTACCACTATTATCGAAACGGGTGTAGACGTTCCTAATGCCAACACCCTTATAATAGAGGATGCCGATCGTATGGGGCTTTCGCAACTACATCAGTTGCGAGGTCGTGTCGGACGTTCTCCGCGTCGTGCTTATGCATATTTTTGCTTCAAGCGCAATCGTGAGATAAGCGAAACAGCCACCAAGCGTCTTGAGGCAATCCGTCAATTTACCGAATTTGGTTCGGGCTTTAAGATTGCTATGCGCGACCTTGAAATCAGAGGTGCCGGCAGTATTTTAGGCGGCGAACAGCACGGCAATATGGAAGCGGTAGGATACGATATGTATTTAAAGTTGTTAGCTGACGCTGTAAACGAAGAAAAGGGTATAGAGTCGCACGAGGATTTGGTGTGTACGATAGATCTCAATATTTCGGCTCATATTCCTGAAAACTATATAAATGCTTTGCCTGTGCGTTTAGGAATTTATCGCCGTATTGCCGACATACGTGACGAAGGTGATGCTGAAGACGTAATTGATGAGCTTTGTGACCGTTTTGGCGATCCGCCAAAATCCGTTATTGGACTTATAAACGTGGCTCTGCTTCGCAGTAAGGCGAGCCGTGCGGGTATTACCGAAATTACAAGCAGTCAGAATACGGCAGTTTTGCATACTGTAAAAATTGATATGGAAGTAGCGGCAAAGCTTTCAGATGAATTCAAATCACAATTTACCGTAGCGGCGACAGGTGAGCCCGCATACGTTATCAGACTTAACAACGGGTTAAAACTGCAGGACGTAGTGGCACGGCTTTCAAAAATTTTATAATGGGTTTACAATTTCGTGTAGACATTTTCAATAATTTGTTATATAATGACTTGTATATAATATTTAAGGAGAAAAAGAAATGAATATCTTAAAAAGATTTTTTGCATTGATGCTTTGTATAGCATTGATGGTTACCTGTTTTGCAGGTTGTCACAAAAAAGGTGAAATCGCCGTAAAGATTGGTGACGTAGAGTTCACATCGGGTTACTATGCTTGCGCGCTTGTTTTTGCCGATACCGAGGCTCGCTCTTTGGTAGAAGCAGATTTATCTGAAGATGAACTTAATAGTGAAATCAAATATTGGAACTACAAGGTTGAAAAAACCGACTACGTTGAGTGGGTGGAAAAAACCACGCTCGACACCTTGAAAGAGCTTGCCGCAATCAAAACCCTTTGCGCAGAAAATAAGGTTGAGCTTGACAGCGAAACAATTTCTCTTGCCGAAAGCAATGCCGAATATTTGTGGGATTCTTACGGTTATTCTGCTCTTATGGAAGTAAACGGTGTAGCTAAGGATACTTTTATTACTTATATGAAAGACAGTTATCTTGCCGATGAATATTTCGAGTTTTTATACGGCAAGGGTGGCGAAAAGGAAATTGCCGCTGACAAGATTACAAAGCAGCTTACCGACAACTACGTACTTGCAAACAAGCTTGAGGTTTCTTTCAGCGGACTTACGGAAGACCAAATAACCGAAAAGAAAAATCAGCTTTCAGGTTATGAAGCATCGCTTAAAGACGGCAGCAAAACCTTTGAAGAAATCTATCTTGCATACAACGAGATCAGTGCAGAAGACCATAAGCACGAAGAACCCGAAGAGGGCGAAACAGTGCCACAAGACCAGCACGCAACAGTTCTTGGTAATGAAGATACCGATTATGCATCCGATCATTTTACCACAGCAAAAGATATGGCTGTAGGCGAAATAAAACTTATAACTCTTGATGATGACGAGGGACTTGTATTGCTGGTTAAGAAAGATATTGCCGCAGACCCTTATTATGTAGAAGAGTTTGACACAATGCTTCGTCAGGATATAGTTGGTGACGATTTCACCGACGACCTCGCAAAGTACGGTAAAGAGCTTGACTGTGTAGTTAACACTTCTTCTACAAAACAGTTCAAGGTAAAGAAAATAACATATCCCGAAGCTACTTACTGATAAATCAAAAACTCCTTAACTCGAGTTAAGGAGTTTTTTGTCGTTTAATGAGTGTTAAATTATCTCAAAACTGTGTATACGATAAAAGCTACCGCCCTTGTCTATCTTTTCAATGCCTTCTTTTTGATGCAATTGTTTTGTTGTGTCAATACTGTCGGTAATTCCACACCAAGGTTCTATGCAAATAAACGGTGCATTTGGAGCAGTCCAGATAAGAAGATAGTCGAAGCCTTCAAAATCCACCTTGATTTTTTCGCCGGTTGTTTTGTTGCGTAATGTCGCACCGCGGGAATTAAGGTTCTTAAAAATCAGGCAATCGTTTGAGAATAAAGAATGGTCTAACTGTAACGTATCGATGTCTTTACCGTAGCTTACAGTATCATAAGAAAGCAATGGTCCTGCAAGCTGATATGCGTTTAAATCTTCTTTTTTGTCAAAGATAATCTCGTAATTTTCTATACCTTCAGGGCAATTATACGCTTCGTGTGCGCCGATAGAAAAATACATATCGCCGTCTGTAAGATTACGGACATTGTATTCAACGTTCAATTTTTTACCTGTAAGTGTATAGATTATTCTGAGTTCATACTTAAACGGATAATTTTTCTGAGGACAGTTGTCACTGCTTAACAAAAACGTTGCGGAGTTTTGGTCTACAGTTTCAACATCGAACGTTGCTCTGCGGGCAAATCCGTGTTTTTGCATGGTGTAGGTTTTGCCATCAAAGATAAATTCATCGTCTTTAAGACCACTGCAAATAGGGAACAACACAGGGGAAGAACCAGTCCAGTAAGCAGGATCGCCATACCAGATGTATTCCTTGTCATTATATTTAAGACTTTTTAACTCTGCTCCGATTTCGCTGAACGTGGCGGTTAAAAACTCGTTTGAAATAGTAATCATAAAGCTAATCCTTATTTAATTGAGTTTACGATTGCGCGTAGTTCTGCCTCTTTTTCTTCCATATCGGCAACAAGCTTGAACTGTGTGCGGCAACGATCAAGGTTGTGGTTTTCTCTATGTATCTTGAAGTAAACGTCACCGTTAAGATAGTCTGTAAGGAAACGAACACCACATTCAAGTGTCATAAGATATGCGCCTGTTACAAGACTGTCTTTTTCAGCAGGAGTAAGGAACTTGTTTGCGGTAGAAAGATAACCCTTTGCAAAAACTTCAAACAAATGAACGTCAACCGAAATCTTTGAAAGGTCGGTTTCGTCCTCGGCACCTGTTGATGCACCAAAACGGATGCTGTCGCCAAAGTCGTACGCTGCAGCGCCCGGCATAACGGTATCAAGGTCGATAACGCATTTTGCCTTGCCTGTTGCATCGTCGATAAGAATGTTGTTAAGCTTGGTGTCGTTATGTGTTACACGGTAGGGGATTTCGCCGCTTTCGAGTTTTGATGTAATAGCATCTGCCTTACATTCGTGAGCAAGCACAAAATCAATCTCAGGCTGAACGTCTTTTGCTCTGCCCATCTTATCCTCGGCGAGTGCCTTTTTAAAGTCAGCAAAACGGCTTGGTGTGTTGTGGAAATTAACGATAGTTTCATAAAGCTTTTCAGCAGGGTACTCTGCAAGCATTTGCTGGAACTCACCAAAAGCAAGACCACAGGTGTAAAAGTCGTTGTCATTTTCGATTTTATCATACGCTGTAGCTTTTTCGATAAACTTATATACACGCCAGTAGTTACCAAGTTCATCAAGATAGAAGTTTTTACCATCAAGGGTAGGTATAACGGTAAGTGTACCATCTTCTTCAACCTTATCACGCAAAAATTCGGTAACACCTACAATATTTTCCATAAGTTGTTCGGGATTTTTAAATGCAGCAGTGCTGATTTTCTGCATAAGGTTTTTAACTTCTTTACCGTCAGCAGACTTATGTACAGCAAGCCATGTCGAGTTGATATGGCCGCTACCGTAGGGTTCGATATAGGTGATTTCGTCGCTGTTAAACTGCTTTGCCGCAAGAATTGCAATTTCTCTATCAGTCATTTTAAAATACCTCGTTTTTGTATAATATTAGTTTTCACTATAAATTACTGTAACATCGGGGTGAAGCTGTAAAATAGATGCGGGAACTTGTGGGGTGATTGGGCCAAAGAATGCTTTTTCAAGAATTTCTTTCTTGTTAGCACCGTTTGCTACAAGAAGAACTTTCTTTGCGTTCATAATAGCGCCCACGCCCATCGTGATTGCCTTCTTTGGAACGTCGTCAATTGACTCAAAGAAACGAGCGTTAGCCTGGATTGTAGACTCGTGAAGGTCTACAACGTGTGTTTCTTTGGTGAAAACATCTGCAGGCTCGTTAAAGCCGATGTGACCGTCAAGACCGATACCCAAAAGCTGGAGGTCAATGCCACCAAGGTCAGCAATGTGCTTGTCGTAAGCAGCACCTTCTGCTTCGAGGTCGCCCGAAATACCACTTGGTACTGCAGTTTTTGCTTTATCAATGTTTACGTGGTTGAAAAGGTTGGTGTTCATAAAGTAACGGTAGCTCTGGTCGTGGTCGCCGTTAAGACCAACGTATTCGTCAAGGTTTACAGATGTAATGGTTGAAAAATCAAGCTCGCCTGCATTGCACTTTTTGATGAGTTCTTTGTAAGTGCCAACAGGTGAAGAACCGGTTGCAAGACCCAAAACACAGTTTGGCTTCATAATAATTTGTGAAGCGATAATGTTAGCGGCCTTAATGCTTAATTCGTCATAACTTTTTACTGTGATGAAATTCATATTGGTTTCCTCCTGAAAATTTGTTGATGAGGCGCAAACGCACTACATCTATGTTATCATATCCATTATAATTATATCTTACCCAAAAGTCAAATAAAATTCATATGTTTAAAGATAAAAATGACACCCTCCAAGAAAAAGGAGAGTGTCATTCGGATCGCTTGCGCAGAGAGAAATGGGTTTTGTATTGAATGATAATTATTATGAAGAGGATCCAAGCGTTATGTCCCAACCATTGATATAGCGCATAATCATAACAAAGTCTTTATTGTTTATTTTGCCGTCGGCATTAACATCTGAGCTTTCAAGTTCAATTTTAACATTCCAACCGTTAATATATTGCATAAGCAGCACGAGGTCTTTGTTGTTAATTTTGTAGTCAGCGTTTACGTCACCGTCGCTTATCGGGAGTTTTTCCCTGGCAACTTCCATAATATTGGTAACCATGCCTTGATTTCCATTTTTGATTGGCAGTTTTCCGGAAAGTTGGTATTGCGATATTCCGCGCAACTGCATATACTCGCTAATGGAACAAAAACGGTATCCGGCTTCATAAAACTCTGGTAACAATTCTTCTAAAATTTTGTATGTATCTTCTGCTCCGACTACACCTATCTCGTGGCAAAGAATTACGTCGCCGTCTTTCCAAGTGCCGATACCGTTTTTAAATACGTTATATCGGTCATTATATGTTTTATTGCTTGCCCAATCCAATGCATCGTGTTTGAGCCAAATGACAGCTAAGTCTTGTTCGGTGCAAACCTTAAATGTATTTTCGGTTGGCTTTATATTGGGTGGTCGATAAAATTTAACCTCGTATGGTAGGCCATTGCGGTCTTTCAGATTACTTTCAAGCTTGGTGTTTAGATTCACTATGTCGGCATTTATCTGGTCGTAGGTCACCTCGCCGCCGCCTGCGCCACCAAACTGCGCATTTAAATGATTATCGCCGTGGTTGCCTATATCCCAGCCTGCGTCAATAGCCGATTGCATCATACTGTAACTGTCATCGTTTTTTATCGAGATACCTCTGACAAAAAACGTGCCGGTACCCTCGTATAAAGAAAACAAATCAACGTAACGCGGCATATTTGAACTTGGACCGTCGTCAAATGTAAATGCCAATAGTTTGAAATCTTCGGGGTGGCTTTTCCATTCGGGCTCTTGACCGGTTGGTGTGTCGGTAGCGCTTGTAATAAAAGAGACACCGCACGAAAGCGAAATAGCAACCATTACAAAAGAGACAAAAATTGCCAAAACTTTTTTAAAGCGTTTTGTCATAAAAACAATCCTTTCTTTGCGGTGTTATCCACATTGGTTTAATGGTGTTACACATATATAATACAATAACGCTTTAAAATGTTCAAGAACTTTTTTGCTTCTCAATTTTAAAAGTAACCTGTAAGCAATAATTAAATTTTTTTATTTCAAGTAATCTTTCTATAATGCTAAAAACAATCAAAAGGATTCTTTACTCTTTTGTAAGTCTCATAACCCTAATTACTATATGGTTAAGACAAAGAGTCATAATGCTTATATAATCATCATGATTAATAAAGAGTCTTATATAAAGAAAAAGAGTCATAAAGATTCTATTAAGAATCGTTATGACTCAAGAAGATTGCATATTTTTGTGAAAACCGTTGATAAATGAAAGGCTTTGTGATATACTGTAAGGGCTACACATCTGAATATGCACAAGTTAGGGAATACTATTTGGTAAAAATGTATTCTCTCTTCCTGACTTTGTGCAGATGTGTAGCAACATCGAGGGAAGCATTTTTCGGTGCGCCCTACGGGGCGCACTTTTTTATTGAAGGAGGAAGAAATGGAAGAAGACGTTAATATTACATTTGAAGAATATCAAATGTTAAGAACCGAACTTGATGATAATGTAAAAAAACAAGATGATTTGAACAATGCCATATATACCGTTTTAGGGCTATCTATTGTGCTGAACGATTGGTTGGAAAATGTGTTGTTCCTAGTTACAATAATGTTGACTTCTGCCGTGTTGTTGTCAAGAATTATACATTGCAGGAACACGGTATATTATCTATCGTCATATTTGGGTTCTAAAGAAGGGTTGAATTGTTCTCGTTGGGAGAAGCGGATTGTTTCTTTTAAAACTAAAATACTTAAAAGAAATGATTTTACATACAAAAAGCACATTTTTATTAATTTCATTTTTAAATGTGCCTTTGTTATGAAAAATTTTGGAAATGTAATTCTTTGTAGCTTTGTTTTTGTTCAAGCCCTAAATCTATTGAACGCAGCAGAAGAAGAAACATATGTAAAAATAATTCTTTTCGCAATTGTTCTTTTATCGTTTGCCTTAAATATTGTTTTCACAGGTGTTATATGTACCGATAGGAAAATAAAAAAGCAATATACACAAATATGGCAAGAAATTATTAACGAAAATGAGGAATAACTATGCAAGCAGAAAGTAAAATGACGGGATATCCGTCAATAGACAAGCCGTGGCTGAAATACTATACAGAGGAAGAAATTAATGTACAACTTCCCGAATGTACGTTGTTTGAACATGTTAAGAAAAAGAATGCCGACAATTTAGATAGAATCGCTATCAATTATTACGGTAATAACATTTCTTATAACGAGTTTTTTAATCAAATTGAAATTATCGCAAGTGCATTAGAAAACATCGGTGTTAAGGAAAAAGATATTGTTACTGTGTGTATGATTAATTCACCCGAAACAATATGCCTAATGTTTGCATTAAATAAAATCGGTGCGACTGCTAATATGGTTTATGGTGTTAGCACTCCCGAAGAGTTGACTAAATACATATTAGATACTAATTCCAAAATTGTTTTTACTCTTGATATGTTTCAGGATAAGTTTAAAAGCATTTATGCCTCTTGCAATATAGAGAAAATCATTGTTGCGAATGTTACCGAGTCAATGTCTGCTTTTAACAGATTCGGCGCGAGGGTGTTCAAGAAAATCAAGCCCCTACCGTTGCCGAAAGATAATGTGTTCATTTCCTGGAATGACTTTATCAAAAAATCAAATGGCAATTCTAAAACAATGCATAACCCCAATGCAATCTCCATTATTACATATACGGGTGGTACAACAGGTGGTTCGAAGGGTGTTGCTTTAAGCAACAAGGCCGTAATTGCTGTCGCTGAACAATACATTATTGGCGAAAAAGAATTGTATCGTGAAAGCAAATGGATTCAAGTATTGCCGTTGTTTATTGCCTACGGTGTTACTTGCTCTCTCATGATACCGCTATCTGTTGGTATGACATTGATAGTTCGTATTCCTATGGCTGACTCCATTGCACAACTCTGCAAGAAGTTCAAGCCCAATCATATTATGTATGGTCCTGCCTTTTGGGAAGCTTTTGCTGACGAAAACCAAAAACTTGATTTATCTTATTTTATTGCACCCATCTCTGGCGGTGATACTTTAAGAGAAAACATTGAAAACAAAATCAATGATTATCTTAAAAAATGCGGTAGCCCATACTTATTAATGAATGGATATGGTATGACAGAAGTTGGCGCTGCCGTTTCTGTGAATTATAAAGACAAATACGAATTTGGTAGTGTTGGCGCCCCGTTTGTAAAAAACATTGTTTCTGCCTTTGATGTTGAAACAGGCGAAGAATTAAAAATCGGCCAAGAGGGTGAAATTTGCATTTGCACTCCTTCTACAATGGAAGGTTATATAAACAACCCGACAGAAACAGAAAACATTTTGAAAAAGCATAGAGACGGAAAAATGTGGATTCATTCTGGAGATTTGGGTTACATATCAGAAAATGGATTTATCCATATCAGCGGCAGATTAAAAAGGTATATGTTATGCATTAAAAACGGTGTTCAGAAAAAAGTCTTCAGTCTTGATATAGAAAAAGAATTATTAAAACATCAAGGTGTAGAAAACTGTGCCGTTGTGCCGATAGATGATGTTAATTTAAACCAAGTTCCTGTTGCATATATAATATCCAAAGCCAATGTTGACAAAGTTACGCTGGAAAGCGAATTGGGCACTCTCTGCGAAAGTAACCTCGAAGACGTATATCGTCCTGTAAAATATATTTTTGTGGATAGTTTCCCTCGCACAAAAGTTGGCAAAGTAGATTATTTGGCACTTGAACAACAAGCAAAATAAACATAAAGGACTATGACGTTTAGTGTGTCATAGTCCTTTTAAAATAATTTGCACCAAGTTTGCACCAAGGTGAAAATCAAGGCAAAAGTAAAACCCCGAAAACCGTGATGGTTTCGGGGAAGAGTTAGTGATATTTTGTGCTTTGCACAAAGTGATATTATGCTTTACGGCATAGTGATATTTTTGCATACGCAAAAGTGATATTATATTCGCCACCAAAACTCGCGAAGCGAATATCACTTGGACTTTAGTCCAAATATCACTGCGAAGCAATATAACTCGCCGAAAGGCGAATATAACTGTTCTCAAAGAGATAAACAAAAAATGCTCCGTACAAAACGGAGCATTTTGCTTTTTTCGGCAAAGCCGAAATTATCTCTTTGAGAACTGGGGAGCACGACGAGCGCCTTTAAGACCGTATTTCTTTCTTTCCTTCATACGTGGGTCACGTGTGAGGAAGCCGGCCTTCTTAAGCTCTGGACGAAGCTCAGCGTCTGCCTGTAAAAGTGCGCGAGCGATACCGTGGCGGATAGCACCAGCCTGACCGGTAACACCGCCGCCTGCAACGCGGCATACAATGTCAAACTTGTCAGCGTTTTCGGTAAGAACGAGTGGCTGACGAACGATAAGCTTTAAGGTTTCAAGGCCAAAGTAATCGTCAATATCTCTTTCATTGATAGTGATTTTACCTGTACCCTGGTATACTCTAACACGGGCAACAGAACTCTTTCTTCTGCCGGTGCCGTAAAAATATGGCTTTCCTTCAAACATCTTTTCTGTCTCCCTTCTTAGAATTCATACTTTTCAGGCTTCTGAGCTACCTGAACGTAGTTTTCGCCTGCATAGATATGAAGACGAGTAAGTGCTTTACGACCGATTGTAGTATCGGGAACCATGCCCTTTACTGCAAGTTCCATAGCAAGCTCAGGACGGGTTTTCATAAGGGTTGAATACTTAACCTCTTTAAGACCGCCGATGTAGCCTGTATGACGACGATAATACTTGTTGTCTAACTTTTTACCAGTTAATACTGCCTTGTCAGCATTGATTACGATAACGTGATCGCCACAGTCAACGTGAGGTGTGAAGCTGGGCTTTAACTTACCGCGGAGCAAATCAGCAACGCGAGCAGCTGTACGACCGAGAGGACGGTTAGCAGCATCTACGATATACCATTTGCGCTGAACTTCGGCAGGTTTTGCCATAAATGTTTTTGACATAACCAAAACCTCCAAAATATATTTTCTTTTTTAGTGCCCGACTATAATACCACAGGGAAAATGCTTTGTCAACACAATTTTTTAAAAAATTTAATTTAAAAAACGAAATCTCGCGTTTACTCGTTTTTTCTCGTTTTTTCTCGCAAATGCTCACTTGCGATTTTTAAAAAATGATTGTTTTATATTGATTTTTTGTGGTCGAGTTGATATAATAAAATAAATGCTAAAATATGGGTGGTGCTGTCTGTGCATAAGTTCTTTTCGGATTTTTCGGAATCACAAAAATTAAGAGCCTTGCGTTACGCAAAAACTGCGGTATCCGTAGGCTATTCTGTAATCAGATACGCGCTTTTAATATCAATAGGGTTTATAATATTATACCCTATGCTATATATGATAGTAACCTCCATTATGAGTCCATTGGCATTTTTTAACTCTACACGTGTGTGGATACCTACGGCGCTTAATATTCAGGATAATTTTGCCAAATCACTCGAAGCGATAGATTTTGGGCATTCATTTCTCAATACAATAAAATTTGAAATTGTAAGCGCGCTTTTAGAGGTTGTGTCCTGCGCGGTTATAGGCTACGGTTTTGCAAGATTTGATTTTAAGGGTAAAAAGTTGTTGACGGGAATACTTTTTGTTACCATTCTCGTACCCGATATGGTAATGCTCATTCCCCGAATGGTAAACTATACAAATTTAGACTTTTTATACATAGGCAAGGGAATTGAGACGGTAGTATCCTGGATTGGTAGTTTATTTGGCGCTGATTGGTCAGCGTTTGACATTACTCCGAACATTATAGGCACCGAATTGACATTGTGGTTACCATCTTTCTTCGGCGTAGGTCTTCGCTCGGGCGTACTTATTTACATCTACATTCAGTTTTTCAGCGGTTTGCCTCGCGAACTTGAAGAAGCTGCCTGGGTTGACGGCGCGGGCCCTGTTAAAACCTTTATTAAAATTGCCGTTCCCTCATCGAGTGTTGTGTTTATTACTGTTTTGGTGTTTTCGCTTATATGGCACTGGAACGATTCGTTGCTTTCGGGAATGTATCTCACAAATGAATTGCCGCTTGCGTGTATGCTCGGCTCAGTGCAGGATTATATCGGCGCAAAGTGGGGACTTTACGGCGGTGCCGGTACACCGCAACAGGCGTCGATACTTATGGCATCATGCTTGTTGTTTATAACACCTATGGTTATATTTTATATGTTTATTCAGCGAGGATTTATTGAAAGCATCGACCGCGTAGGTATTACAGGATAAATTGAAAAAAGAGTTGGCATCTACCAACTCTTTTTTATTTTGAAATGTAAAGTTATTGAATTATCTATAATTATATGTTAATATAAATATGTATGACAATTTTTAAATTAGAAAGTGGATTTATATGAGAGTCTTAGCGGTAGGCGACGTTTGTGCACCCGACGGCAGCGCTTTTGCGCTTGAGATGATACCGCGCATAAAACGCGAGGAGAATATTGATTTTACAATTGTTAACGGAGAAAATTCGGCAATGGGCAACGGCATCACACCGGAAAGCGCCGAAATGCTTTTTGCGGCAGGAGCCGACGTCATTACGGGCGGCAATCATACTTTGCGCAGAAAAGAATTTTACGAGATGCTTGACACAAACCCGTTTGTTTTGCGCCCGCATAATTTGAAGGAAGCGGACGTTGGTAGCGGATATTGCCTTTTTGATATGGGAAAAGCTCAGGCGGCGGTTATAAATCTTTCGGGACAGATATATCTTGAGAGGGTAAATGCCGATAATCCATTTAAATGCGTTGACGAGCTTCTGGAAAAAGCAAAATCCGACGGTGCGAAATACATATTTGTGGATTTTCATGCCGAAGCTACCAGTGAAAAGCGCGCTATGGGATTTTATCTTGACGGAAAGGTAAGCGCGGTATTTGGCACACATACCCACGTACAGACCGCCGACGGTCAGATTTTACCCAAAGGTACGGGCTATATCACCGACCTTGGTATGACGGGAGTTATAAATTCTATACTTGGCGTAAAGAATGAAATTATAATAAATCGCCTTAAAGACAACGATATGTCGCGCTTTGAGCAGGCAATTGGCAAGAGTATGCTTAACGGATGTGTTTTTGATATTGACGAAATTACAGGTCTTACAAAATCGGTAAAACCAATATATAAATAGATAGTATGAATGGTGGTGACGGTACTTGAAAAAAATAATCTGCATTTTTATTGCTTTGAGTTTAATATTTTCCTTTTGTGGTTGCAGACAGAATCCGACGGATCTGAGCAGTTTAGAAAACACAGTCGGTTTACCGTCACAATCTGCAGGAGATAAAGAAATCAGTCTGCTGTATTCTTATACCGACAGTTTTAATCCATATCTTGCAAAAACAGCGGCCAATCGTGAGATAGCGTTACTCTTGTATGACAGTCTTGTAAAGACCGATAATAATTTTGAACCGATTTTTGTTCTGGCAGAATCGGTTGAAACGGCAGACAAGGTGATTACAGTAAAACTGCGGGACGCACGCTTTACCGACGGCAGCACCGTTACGGCTGATGACGTTGTTTATTCTTACAACACGGCGAAAAACTCGTCACGCTACACACATAATTTTTATGAGGTCGTGTCGGTGTCAGTGCGCGACGCAAAGACGGTTGTGTTTACGCTTTCGCAGAATGACCCATATTTTGCGAATTTGCTCAATTTCCCGATAATTAAATCGGGCACCTCCGCTGTATACGACAGCGACGGAAAGGAAATTGCCCCCGTGGGCTGTGGCCGATATAAAATTTCACAAGACGGTACAAAGTTTGAGCGAAACGACAGTTATTATGGAAAAAAAGGTGTTATAAAAAACATAACGCTGATAAATTCGCCTGATTCGGCATCGACGTCACATTACGTAGAGGTGGGCGCTGCGGGAATGTATTATACCGATGGCGGCGATATAGTACGTATGAGTGGTAAAAAGGCAGAAGTAAATCTGAACCGTCTGGTATATATAGGTATAAACGACAGTTATGGTTCGCTTGCAACACAGGAAATGCGTTACGCTATTTCTTCTGCGCTTGACCGTGACGCTGTTTGCCAGACGGCATATCACAACAATGCGGTAGCGGCAACGGGCTTTTTTAACCCTAATTTCAAGGCAACAAAATCGCTTCAGACTATAGAAAGTAAACCTAATTCTAAAATAACGGTTGAAAATTTGTCAAAAATAGGGTATAATAGTATGAATTCAAATGGCTTCTATGCAAATTCGTCGGGTAACAACCCGGTATTTACTTTGCTTGTGAATTTGGAAAACAGCTCACGTGTTGCAGCGGCAAAGGCCATTGCCACGCAGTGCAAGACGGCTGGTATACAAATAAATGTTATAGAGTGCACGTATGAGCAGTACGTCCAGAGATTATCAAGCGGAAATTTTCAGCTTTATTTAGGTGAAATACAATTGCTTGACAATATGGATATGACCCAGCTTGTAACAGCAGGTGGAACGGCGGCTTACGGAGTAAACAGTAAGACCGAATCACAAGATGCCGATGCAAACGAGGGTGAAGCTCAGGAAGGTGCTACACAGGTATCTCCCTGCAAGTCAATACTTGACAGTTATCACGCAGGAGAGTGCAGTATAGGTGACGTAGCGGGAACTCTGCTTACCGAAATGCCACAGATACCCGTGTGTTATCTCGAAGGTGTGTTGTTCTACAGTTCTGCCATAAGAGGTGGAGTTGAGGCATCAGGCAGCGACATTTATTTAAATTTTGAAAATTATGAATTTTAGGAGGATTTATTTATGATATCTTATGAAACAAGAACAGGTTCTATCTGCTTTACCGAAAACTATTTAAGCAAGCTTATCGGTAGCGCTGTTACCTCTTGCTTTGGTGTGGTTGGTATGATGCCTTCTTCAAATCGCCAACGTTTGTTTGGTCTTGTTACAAAAGAGCAGGCGCTTGACACAGGTATCGAGGTAACGGGTAATGCCGACCAGATCGATGTTGAAATTCATATAATGGTAACTTACGGTATGAACATTTCCGCAATTGCGGCAAGTATTACCGAAAAGGTTAAATATGTTGTGTTGGAATCTACCGGTATTACCGTAAATAAGGTAAACGTAAAGGTAGACGGAATTAAAGAGTAACTTTCCATTTAGAGAAGGAGTGTTTATTTTTGTTTAACGGTAATATTTTGCGCGATGCGATTATATCCGCTGCGAATAATCTTGCAAATAACAGAAAACCTGTAGATGATCTTAACGTATTCCCTGTACCCGATGGTGACACAGGTACCAATATGTCTATGACCTTGTCAAATGCTGTACGTGAACTTGAAAAGGTTAGCGGTGAAACAGCAGGCAAGGTTGCTCAGATAAATGCATCGGCACTCTTGCGTGGTGCACGCGGCAACTCGGGCGTTATAACTTCGCTTTTGTTCCGCGGATTTTCAAAAGGTATCGGCAGTGACGAAAACGTAACCGCCGAGAATTTAGCGGCAGCGTTTAAACTTGGTGTTGAAGCAGCGTACAAGGCTGTTATGAAACCTACCGAGGGTACAATTCTTACAGTAGCTCGTATTGCTTCTGAGAGAGCAACCGCTGCATTTGAATCGGGTAAGGATGCACTTGGTGTTTTTGCCGATGCGATTGAGGGCGCAAAAGAAGCTCTTGCCGAAACACCCGAGCTTTTGCCAATGCTTAAAAAAGCGGGCGTTGTTGACGCAGGCGGTCAGGGATTTGTAATTATTCTTGAGGGTATGATGTCGGTATTCCGCGACGGAATTATTATTGCTTCTAACAGCGGTAGTACCGAGATAGTAGATGATGAAGAAAATGAAACTGCACGTAATGCTGCAGGTGAATTTGAAACCGAAATCACCTTTACCTACTGCACAGAATTCATTGTTAAACGCGACAGCGAGTGCACAAAAGAACCTACCGAGCTTCGCGCATACTTAGAAACCATAGGCGATTGCGTTGTTGTGGTTGACGACGAAGAAATTATTAAGGTTCACGTTCATACCGACCATCCGGGTAACGCTTTTGAAGAAGGTCTTACCTTTGGTCAGCTTACAAGCATGAAGGTCGAAAATATGCGTGACCAGCACGAACGCGCTAAGCACGACGCAGCAAACGCTAAAAAGGCACCCGCAAAAACAATTGAAAATGAAAAGATTGAAGCAGTAGAGATAACAAAGCCTGTAGGCTTTGTATCGGTTTGCGCAGGTGACGGTATTGCAGCGCTATTCCAGGATTTAGGCGTTGATACAATTGTTTCGGGCGGTCAGACAATGAACCCTTCTACCGACAACATTTTGCGCGCTATTGAAAGCACACCTGCTGAAACGGTATACGTGCTTCCTAACAATAAAAATATTATTATGGCGGCTGAACAGGCTATTCCAATAAGCACCCGTAAGGTTATTGTTCTTCATACAAGAACAATTCCTCAGGGTATTACGGCGATGCTTAACTTTGACGAGAGTGCCGACACAGAGGCTAATGCTATCGCAATGCAAAAGGCTGCAGAAGCAATCGCCACAGGTCAGGTTACTTTTGCTGCTCGTGACTCTGATTTCGACGGTCACAAAATTAAGCAGGGCGAAATTATGGCTATGACAGGCGGTAAGATTTCGTTTGTTGATACCGACATTGAAAAAGCCACCTACAAGCTTGTTAAATCTATGATTAAGCGTGACAGCCAGTTTGTAACCGTAATTTACGGCGAAGAAATTACCGATGAGCAGGCAGCTTCACTTGAACAGCTTCTTAATGAGAAATTCGGTAGCAAGGTAGAAATTACATTTGTAAACGGCGGTCAGCCTGTATATTATTACATTATTTCTATAGAGTGATAAATTAAATGTCTAATTTTCAAACTGACATAAGATTTTTAAAGGGCGTTGGCGAAAAACGCGCCCAGCATTTGTACTCACTGGGCATCGATACAATCGGTGCCCTTTTGCGTTATTATCCGCGTGGATATGAAGACTTCAGTAACGTAAAACAAATTTTTGACTGTGGCGCAGATGAGAAGGTGTGCGTTAAAGCAAGAATAATTACACCGATTACTGAAAACAAAATCCGCAAGAATATGACGCTGTATAAATTTGCCGCAAGTGACGGCACGGCACAAATGCAGGTGACAATCTTTAATAATAAGTATCTTGCTGCTAAACTTCACGAAGGCAGTGAATATCTCTTTTTGGGCAAAATGCAGTCAGGTACCTTTTTGCCGTCAATGTCTTCTCCCGAAATACGTGAGGTCGGCACCGTAGGCATTGCGCCTGTTTATCCCGCGTCTAAAAATATGACTTCTGCGGCAATCGGGAAGCTTGTTAAAACTGCTCTGTCAAACTGTGAAATTGAAGACGTTTTGCCTGAAGGTGTAAAACGGCAGTATAAATTATGCGATCTTCGCACTGCTATAGAAAACATACATTTTCCAAAAAGTGAGGAAGCCCTGACACGCGCTAAACAGCACCTTGTTTTTGAAGAGCTTTTTATTCTTAGAACAGGTCTTATGCTGCTTAAAAACAAAAGAAAGGTTAAATCGCCTTTTGTTTTGGAAAAGGATTACACTACTTATTACATAAATTCCTTGCCCTTTGAGATGACAAACGCTCAGAAGCGGGTGATAGGTGAGTGTGTAGCCGATATGGCATCGGGCAGAGTTATGAACCGACTGGTGCAGGGCGACGTTGGTAGTGGTAAAACGGCGGTTGCGGCTTCGCTTATGTATCACACGGCAAAATCAGGTTTTCAGGCGGCAATTATGGCGCCTACCGAAATTTTAGCCGAACAGCACTATAAAAATTTATGCGAAAGTCTTAAAGGTAGCGGAATAGAGGTTGTGCTGGTAACAGGTTCGCTTAAAAAGAGCGAAAAACAAGCGGCAAAAGAAAAACTCGCTTGCGGGAACGCTCAACTTGCCGTAGGTACTCACGCGCTTATAAGCGAGGACGTGTCGTTTAAAAATTTAGCGCTTGTTATTACCGATGAACAGCATCGTTTTGGTGTTACTCAGCGCGCCGAATTTGCAGGCAAAGGGTTACAGCCACATACACTTGTTATGTCGGCAACTCCTATACCGAGAACTTTGGGTCTTATAATATACGGTGACCTTGATATAAGTATAATTGATGAATATCCGCGTGGCCGTGTGCCAATTGAAAACTACTGCGTAGAAAGCGCTTTGCGACCAAGGGTTTTCGGTTATATAAAAAAGCATCTCGACGAAGGCCGACAGGGGTATATTGTTTGCCCTATGGTTGAAGAAAACGAAGAACTGAACATTAAGAGTGCCGAAGAATATTTTGCCGATATAAAAGACGGCGAATTCAGAAATTACAACGTAGGGCTTCTGCACGGCAAGATGAAGCCAAAAGAAAAAGACGCCGTTATGCGCGCCTTTAAAGACGGTGAAATCGGCTTACTTGTTTGCACCACGGTAATTGAAGTTGGTATCGATGTGCCAAACGCCGCGATTATGGTTATAGAAAATGCCGAGCGATTTGGACTGTCCCAGCTTCATCAGTTGCGTGGCAGAATAGGTAGAGGCCGTCACAAATCCACCTGTATTTTTATATCCGACTATAAAAAAGAGCGACTTAACGTTATAAAACAAACGGGCGACGGCTTTAAAATTGCCGAAGAGGATTTAAAACTTCGCGGCCCCGGAGATTTTTTGGGCTCGCGTCAACACGGTTTACCACAACTTAAAATTGCAGATATATATGCGGATAATGATGTTCTGCGACTTACAGGTATGGCGGCGGCTTATTTGCTTGAAAATGACCCCAAACTTAAAAAGGAAGAGAATTTAAATTTGCGGAAAGAAATTATTTCAATGTATAAAAAACTCAATGAAAATTAGAGGACAAAACTAATGTTAAAAAGATTTTTAAGCTATTACAAACCTCATAAGAAAATATTTATACTCGATATGCTGGCGGCATTTATGATGTCGGTTATAGGAATTTTTTACCCTATGATAACACGTGAGCTGTTAAATGATTTTATGCCTAACAAAAAATACACAGAAATTATTGTCTGTGGCAGTTTGTTACTACTTGTTTATCTGATACGAATGGGTCTTTCGTATTTTGTGCAGTACCAAGGTCATATGATGGGCGTAAAAATGCAGGAAAAAATGCGTAGCGACCTGTTTGCTCATATAGAAAAACTACCGGTATCCTTCTTTGACGACAACGAAACAGGTAAGATTATGACCAGAATGACCAGCGATTTGTTTGACATTGTAGAGCTTGCTCATCACGGTCCGGAAAACGTTCTTATTACAAGCACGTCAATAATTATTTCTTTTGCATATCTTATGTCTATAAACGTGCCGCTGTCGCTTATGTTGCTGGCTTGCGTTCCGGTGCTTATTATTATATCATCGGTATTACGCAAAAAAATGCGCGACGCGTTTAAAAAGCGCCGCGAAGCAAATGCAATTATTAACGCATCGCTTGAAAGCAGTATAACGGGCATTCGTGTTACAAAGGCGTTTACAAATCAGGATAAAGAAATTGAAAAATTTGACGTAGGTAATATTCAATTTGTAGAAAACAGCCGCAAAGCATATAAAGCAATGGGTCAGTTCCATTCAAGCACAACCTTTGTTACCGATGTGTTTAACGTTATTTTGTTGATTGCCGGCGGCTTTTTCCTTCTTACCGATGCAAACCATTTTGGCGATTATTCTGCATTTATAACAGCTATACACCTTTTTATCAATCCCGTAAATACGCTTATCCGTTTTATGGAATCGTTCCAGAACGGTGTAACTGGCTTTGAACGTTTTATAGAAATACTTGATACTCCCGTTGAAGCCGACAGCCCTGATGCTGTGGATATGCCAAATGCCGAGGGCGTTATCGAATTTAAAAACGTTACTTACGGTTATGGCGACGGCGACAACGTGCTTAAAAACGTTAGCCTTAAAATAGAAAAGGGGCAAACCTTTGCGCTGGTAGGTCCTTCGGGCGGCGGTAAAACCACAATGTGCCACCTGATTCCGCATTTTTACGACGTTCGTGAGGGCGAGATTTTAATTGACGGTGTTGATATAAACAACATCACCCGTGAATCGCTGCGTAAAAATATTGGTATTGTGCAACAAGATGTCTATCTTTTTAATTCCAGTATTAAGGATAACATTCTTTATGGACGACTTGATGCTACCGATGAAGAGGTAATCGAGGCGGCAAAACGAGCTAACATTCACGATTACGTAATGACCTTGCCTAACGGTTACGATACAGTAATAGGTGAGCGAGGCGTCAAGCTTTCGGGCGGTCAGAAACAGCGTCTTAGTATAGCGCGAGTATTTCTTAAAAATCCCGCAATACTTATTCTTGACGAAGCAACAAGTGCACTGGATAACGCAACCGAAATTATGATTCAGCAATCGCTTGATGAATTGTGCAAAGGGAGAACAACTTTAGTTGTAGCGCACCGACTCTCTACCATAAAAAATGCCGATGAAATTGCGGTTGTGTCAGGTGGCGAAATACATGAACGCGGCACCCACGACGAGCTCGTATCACAGGGCGGCATTTACGCAATGTTACATAAACAGCAGTTCAGAGAAGAATAGACCAAGAAAAAAGTCAGAGCAAATTTTGCTCTGACTTTTTATGCTTTATTTGTTCTACCTAAAATATAATCGGTAGTTGTTTTATAAAAATCTGCAAGGGCTACAACAAATCGTGTGGGGATCTCGCGCTTGCCTGTTTCGTAGTTGCTATATACTCTTTGGTCAATTCCAAGGTATGCGGCAACCTCCTTTTGACCGAGGTCTTTGTCCTGACGCAAATCTTTTAATCTTGGATAATACATTTACAATCACCACAATTAGTATATTTACTATCAAATAATAGTATTGACTTTACTATCGAATGATAGTAAAATGTTATTCTACTTATAATTTTGTGCTGTATCATAAATGTTGTTTGTCTTCAAGTCTTGTAATGTATTTTTTTATAATGTAAAATAAAAGTATAAAAATGGTTTTTAAGGGGGTAAAAATATATGGAAAAGAAAAAACCATCAACCGTAAAAAACAGTTTGTATTTTTTGCGGCTTATTTGGAACACTTGTCCAAGCAGTATTTTTGTGCATTTTATTGTTTTTGTTGAGTATGGTATGTGGGTTTTTAACTCGGTAATTTTTATGCAATATTTGTTTGGCGCAAATACCGAGAACCGCAGTTTTGGCGAGATATTAACATTTATCTGGTTCGCTACAATTCTTAGTATAGTAGTAAATATCTTTTATTCTTGGCGTTGGAAAAACCTGTTTCCAAAAATGCTTGCTAATTTAACTTACGGACTTAGCAACAAACTTTTCAAAAAAGCACAAACCGTTGACATTTCTTGCTATGAGAACCCCGATTTTTATAATACATATACTCGTGCAGTTGGTGTAGTAAGTCGGAGTGCCCGAGAGTTTCTTAATCATTTTTCAATATTTTTTGCTTCGCTATTTTCTGCTGTTTATGTAATTTTTGTTATGGTAAAGATTACCCCGTGGGCGCTGCTGTTTATTGCGTTTCCTATGGTGGGCAATATTGTATTTGGCAAAAAGATAGGCAAGATAAATTACGATATAAATCAAGAAAACACATCTGCTAATCGTAAAGCCGATTACGTTAATCGTGTTGCATTTTTAAGAAACTATGCAGGTGAACTTCGTGTTACAAATATTTTTTCTGTATTAAAAAATGCTTTTATAAATGCTGTTGATGAAAGTGTAGTAAACGATAGAAAACATGCCACAAAAAGATTTTGTTTTGATATGTTACGGAGTGTGTCACAGTTTGTCATCGGATACGAGGGTATGTGGCTTTGCGCCGCTTTACTTGCAATAAACGGCACCATAAATTTAAGCGAATTGGTTGTACTTCTTAACTCTATAGGTGCAGTTAGCTGGATGCTTCGTAATTTTGAAAGTTCGCTTACAGGTCTTTATACCGATTCGCTCTTTATTGAAAATTTAAAAACTTTCTTTAATTATGAACCAAAAATCGACGAGTCAAAAGGTGGGATATCACCGCCTGAAAAAGTAGAAACAATAGAACTTAAAAATGTATCCTTTAAGTATGATGATAAAAAGGATTATGTTATTAAAAATGTTTCGTTTACACTACGCGCCGGTGTGCGACACGCATTTGTTGGTGTTAACGGCAGCGGTAAATCAACACTTATAAAATTGCTGCTTAGATTTTACGACCCTCAAGAAGGTCAAATTTTACTAAATGGTGTTGATATTAAAGAGTTTGATATAAAGAAATATCGCGAATTGATTGGTGCCGCTTTTCAGGATTTTGCAATTTTCTCGGCAACTGTTGCTGAAAATGTTATGTTAAAACCGATTTATAGCGATGACGAAAAGGCAATAGCGGTACAGGCTCTTAAAGACAGCGATGCTTACAAAAAGATAGAATCTTTAGAAAAGAAAGAAGATTCTATATTAACACGAGAGTTTGATGATGAAGGCATTGAACTTTCGGGCGGCGAGCGACAAAAGATTGCTATTGCGCGTGCCTTTGCAAAAGGCAGTCCCGTGGTTATTCTGGACGAGCCGTCAAGTGCACTTGACCCTATTGCCGAGCACCAAATGTTTGAAACAATATTACGGCTTTGTAAGCAGGATAAAAAACTTTCTGTTATTGTTTCACATCGTATGTCGTCGGCCGCTGTTTGTGAAAAGATATTTGTTTTTGAAAACGGTTCGTTAGTAGAAGAGGGTTCTCATAAAGAATTGCTGCAAAACAATAATGTTTACGCACTGCTTTTTAACAAACAGGCAAAAAATTACCAAACGGAGGTGTATGACGCTTATGAAGGATTATAAATCACAACATAACACATTTTCTAATTTGTGGTTTGCGTTTTTATGTCATTTTAAAGCGGCGCCGTGCTATACCGTTCTTACACTCTTACAAACAATACTTGGTGATTTGATAACACTGTTTGAACACGTATTTTTACCGGCACACATAATTAGTTGTGTAGAAAGAAAAGCACATATTAGCGAGGTTTTGATTTTTTTAATACCTATTGCGTCAGCGGTTGTTTTAAAGGTTGGTATAACTCATTTGGTGGGCAATTATATTGCGCCAAAATCACTTGCTAAAATAAATAAGTACATACACCTGAAGTTATACGAAAAAGCCGTATCAATGGATATTGCCAAATACGATGATTCCAAATATTACAACGATTATGTTTGGGCGATGGAATATTCACCATGGCATCTGGACCAAGCGGTAAATCAATCTCGCCAATTCATAAGTAATATAATTGTCGCAATTGTTTCGGGTTCGTATGTGGTGTCGGTAGATATAAGGGCTTTAATTGCATTGCTTATTGTAGCATTGATAAACCTTGCTGCTAATATCATTTTAAATAAAATAGATATGAAACAGTGGGAGGAGTTAATGCCCGTTTTTCGCAAACGCAACTATTCTAACCGCGTTTTTTATCTTTCCTATTTTGTAAAAGATTTGCGCATGGGTAAAATGAACGAACGATTAGAAGAAGATTTTAGTGAATGCCGAGATGTAATTAACAGTACATCGGACAGATACTTCAAAAAATTTCTTCCCTTTGAATTGCTCAACTATCCTTTGCACGATATTGTTCTAAAGGGTGTTTACTTAAGCTATCTTTTTTATCATTCGTTTGTTAAGAAATTATATGGTTTTGGCATGCTTTACGGCATTTACAACGCGGTAAGAAATATTAACGACAAAATCAATAATTCAATGCGTCTTTTTCCCGAACTGCAATGGAATAGTAAAAACATTGATAAAATTCGTGTGTTTTTAGATGCCGAAAACAAAATTTTAGATAATGGTACAAGCAAAATTTCAAACAGTGGAGATATTGAACTTGAAAACGTTCACTTTACTTATCCTGGCAATGACACACCTACTATCAATGGTATTTCAATGAAGATAAAACAGGGCGAAAAGATTGCTCTTGTCGGCTTTAATGGTGCTGGTAAATCAACGCTTATTAAGTTGATTTTGCGCCTTTATGACGTGGGTAGCGGTGTTGTAAAATTTGACGGCAAACCAATTGCTTATTATCCACTGAAAAAATACCGTGATGTTTATAGCACGCTGTTCCAAGATTTCCAAACTATTGCCGCTACAATCGGTCAAAACATCACTATGGATAATACCGAGCTTGACGTGGAAAAAGCGCACAAATCACTCGAAATGGCCGATTTTAAGCAAAAATTTGACACGTTGCCAAAAGGATTTGAAACCCAACTTACAAAAGAGTTTGATAATGACGGCGTAAATCTTTCGGGTGGTGAGGCGCAAAAGTTGGCGCTTGCCCGTGTGCTTTATGCGAATAAAAATATTATCATACTTGATGAGCCATCAAGCGCACTTGACCCACTGGCTGAATATCAGCTTAATAAAACCGTAACCGAGCTTGCCGGTGAAAAGACAGTAATAATCATTTCTCACCGTCTTTCTACCACTCGTTTTGTTGACAAAATCTATATGCTCGAAAACGGAACTGTAGTTGAAAGCGGCAATCACGATGCACTGTTGAAACAAAATGGTAAGTATGCCGAAATGTTCAAGCTACAGGCGGAAAAATATCGCTGATAACATAAAAAAGAACCTCAGACTAAGATTTTCTTAATCTGAGGTTCTTTTTATAGCAATTTATAATTCATTAAAAGAACAATCCAAACTCTACAAAGCAGTAACTGTCGGTCCAATTTGGATTGATGCCTTTACACCAGATGGGAGATTCGTGGAAGAAGCAATTTGGTGCTACCCAATGATTTTCTCCCTCAATAAGATGGAAAGGTCCTAAAAGATTTCGGAGTGAGCCTGTAATTGTAATTTCAATTTCATTTTCACCCTCATGTAAAAGACCACGAATATCAATTTCATACGGCTGCCACATAATTTTGTCGGTGTCGATACCATTAACCTTAACTTTTATTACAGTAGAGCCTAAACGACTGAATTTGACGCTGCGGTTTTTACACTCATCGGCGGTAAGAGTAATCGTCTTTTTAAAAGTCATACTGCCTGCAAAGAAGGGGAAACCTTGCGTTACAACGTCACCGTCATTTAAAACATCAGGCGCTTTGGTGAGGTGAAAATCACCGTTTGTGCGTACAGCGTTTCGTTCAAGTTTTTCAAATGTGTTATCGGTCACTACTGCAAAATTACCTTTTATGTATATGGCTTCAATTTCCATATCGTAACTTAATTTGTTCTTTTCCGACTCAAAAATAAGTGAATTTTTTGCGTTTTCATAAACGGTTTCGCTTTGCACAAAATCGCAACTGAGGGAAATTTCGTTTTCACCTTCTTTGATAAACCCGAAAATATCAATAACCTTAAAAGATGTATCCAAATAATAACCCTTTATGTTCTTTTCAATTGCGTTGCCATTTACGGTAATATCAAAAATTTCGGGTGTTTCAACCACAAGGTCAAGTTTGTTAAATGATTTATCTTTTACGTTGAATTTGAAGACAGCCTTAGTATTCACTTTGCGACCAAAAGCAATAGCCTTTTCCTGAACGTCGCTTACAGGTAAATTTTCGTATGCGAGCTCGCCGTCAAAATAAACATCGCAGAAATCTAATGTCAGCGCATTATCATCGGATTTAATCTGCCATTCTCCCGAAAGTTCGAGAGGTTTAAGAATTTTATTATTCTTTTCGGCAGACTCTTTTATTGGCTTGTCATAAACAAACAACACAACCGAGCCATTACCATAAACGGTGCTTTCTATGTCAAGAGAATCATTGTTTTTGGTGAAAACGACATCTTCTTCTTCGCCCGTTACTGCATTAAAGAGCGTAGCACTGCCACCCTTTACTGTAGCGGTAAAATCGTGAGTTACATTACACGGATTTAAAAGGTAATACATTGTCATACCTTGTTCGTCAAAACGGCGAACAGCCGTAAGAATGGGAGCAGCATTGTGGTCGCCATCGTAAGACAGTTTAATTTTACGGTAACTTTCGGGAATTGCGGTAATCAAACCATTGCCATCCGTACAAATACAGTCTTTTGCAAAATTGACAACTTCATCGGTGGTTTTACCGTCAATCATAGTAGGTACGCGATCTGTGAAGATAACAAGACCGCCCTGAGATTTGAATTCTTTAAGCAGTTTTACTGTACCCGCTGCCAGACAGTCGGCAGGGGGAACCACTACAACGCTATAGTTTTGTGTTCCTATTGTAATTTTGCCGTTTTCTACTTTTGAGTGACGCTCCATGATGGTAGCGTCGCCTAAGTGATATTGCAACTGATTTCTTTCAAGGCGGTTCATCACGTCAATCATTTCGCCTGAAAGTTTTATAGCATAGTCGCGTGAGTTTATATCAAATTTTGCCCAAGCGCTATCAGCGGAATGAAGCACCAATATTTCGTGTTCTATCTTACCCTCGGCTATGAGCATACCGATACGGCTTACCTTGTCGTTAAGCGTGCGGTAGTCTCCCCACCAAGGTTGCTGTTTAAACAGCGTTGCAGGGTAGTCGCGCTTTCTGATACCGCGAAGTGTATAGCCTTCAAGATGCTGACAAAGATAGTTTATACCGTGTACCATCTGGTGTTCGTATATAAGCAGTAATTCTTCAAAACTTACGTTCCATCCGCAAGCGGCAAAGGTTTCGGACAAAATTTGTTTTTTACCAAGCTGATTGGCAACTGAACTTACCTGCATAGAGCAGTCTATACGGTTGAGCATACGACCAAGGTTATCAATACCCGGTATGGTCATATACTCATAATGCGGCATGCCTGCACCGTTTGAAAGCAGGTGATCCCACAAACCCTCTTCAAGCACAAGGTGACCAGTAAGCGCACTGCCGTTTGACTGGCACCATTTATAAATATTATTCATAAAGTTTTCTGAAAACAGATGGGTTATGAGTTTGAAAAAATTATATCTTATTTCACTACAGTTTTCGGTGTCGTAAAAAAGGTCGGTAAGTTTATCGATTAAAGATTCGCCATAGGCTTTAATATATTCTTTTTCGAGTATAAAGGACCAAGGATAACCGTTACGGGATATTTGTGGCTCGTCGGTGAAAAATCCTGCCATACACTCAAATTCGTCACCCAATTCCTGTTTATAAGCACAGTGTGTCTGACGGATAAATTCAGATATAACCTCACCGTCAAGAGTGTCAACGTAAAAAGGATTAACCTCATAATAAAAGTGCAGATTTTTATCTTCATACGGTAGGTTTATGATGGTATTATCTTTTTTAACAGCGGTTTCGGTTTCTTCACAGCGGAGATATTTTTGCTGGTATTTAAGACCCATACCGTTTACAAGTCCCGATGCAAAACCACTGGGCCAACCGTTTTCATCGTAACCCCAGGATTTCATACCAAGTTTTTTGCCTTCACGCAAAGTTGCTTTCACGTTATCGAACCACTCGTCTGACATATACTCGGTCTGAAGTCCTCCGCGAGCATGCATAAAGTAGCCGCCGATGCCTGTGTCACTCATTTCGCGGACCTGAGCGGCGGTTTCGCGAGTGTCGAGCTTTTCATTCCACGACCAGAAGGGCGCAGGACGGTATTTGTTTGGTGGGTTTTTAAGATTTTTGTAAAACACAGTATCCCTCCACAAAATTTCATTTTTTTAATTATATCATAGTGTAGCACTTATTTACAACAAAAATAAAGCCCCGACTAAAAATTTAGTCGAGGCCTGCTTACAAAATGGTAAATTTAATTTGAAGTATCTGACGTCAGTTTAATATCAACGGTATAGTACTTGCCGCCGCGATACACGGTTACTGCTACTGTATCGCCGCTTTCACAATCGTAAAGCGCGTCGCCAAGAACGGTGTACTCACTTATCTTTACCCCGTTGAATTCGGTTATAATATCACCACGGTCAATGCCTGCGTTATCTGCGGGACTGCCTTCTGCCACGCTGGACACTACCGCGCCTGCGGGATAGCCGTAGAAAGAGAGAACCTCGCTTGTGTAGGTGCTGCTTATACTTACGCCGAAATATGCTTGTGAATCTCCTTTTTTGGAGATGATTTTATCACACTTTTCTTTTACGGTGTTTACAGGTATTGCAAAACCCATACCTTCAAATTCTACCGAAGCAATCTTTGAACTGTTTATGCCAATGAGTTTGCCCTCGGAATCAAGAAGTGCGCCGCCCGAGTTACCGGGATTGATAGCGGCATCGGTCTGAATAAGTTTAAGTCCCGCACTTGTTGAAACCGTGCGGTTAAGACCGCTTATAACACCGTAGGTAACGCTACCCATAAATTCGAGTCCACCCGGCGCGCCTATGGTTACGACGTATTGTCCTACCTTTAATTCATCGCTGTTGCCAAACTCTACGGGGGTAAGACCCGCAGAATCTATCTTGATTACGGCAAGGTCACAGGAAATGTTATATCCTACAACAGTTGCAGGGTAGGAATTGGATTTGTTGTCGCCGATAAACACGTCTATTTTTGAATTGGAACTTTCAACCGCATCACTTATTACGTGATAGTTGGTTATAATATAACCGTCGGAGGAGTAAACAACGCCTGAACCATCTCCCGTTTGTTCCTGACTGCCGCCAAAGAAGCTCATAACCGATGTTGTGGTGCGTATACCTACGACGCTGTCGGTGCATTTTACCGCAACCGCTTCGGCAATAGATGCTGCAGTTTCGTCAACGTTAATATTTACATTGTTGCTTGGCTTTTCTACAGTTTCCTCGTAATCATCGGTTGTAGAATATGGTTTTGCAAGCGGAATCGACCCAACAATTGCATAACTTACTGCGCCTATTATTGCCGCAAGCACACACGCAACAATTACAACGCCGGTGCTATGACCCTTTTTAACCTTTTTGGTTTTTTGCGGTGGAATATACCCGTTGTAATTTGGTGTTGTATAAGTTGGCGGAGTATAGTATTGTGTTTTTGGTGTAGCATTGTCCTGAATAATATCCTCAGCCTTTTTGCTGTAAAAACTATCTTCGGCATTCTCGTCAGGCGAGATGTTGTTGTTTTCAAACTCGTTCATATGTTATTCCTTCCCTTATGAAAGATTTACAATTATTTTAAGGTTATTTTATTACAATTATGACTGGAATGTGTGAATTATTCGTAAATAATACCGCTTTAAAAACAAAAAATAAAAAACTCTTTACTTTTTAAAACACTTGTGATATAATGCTATGGCTGACTATGGTTAGATACCTTGTTCTATGCTTTTGGCGACTGCCGCAAATGCGGAACACTCAAAGACCTCGGGCTTGGAGCAGGGCGGACAATTTATTTTAAAAAGGAGTGAAAAAAGAATGACTAACGAAGTAAAACAGCAGATTATGGCTGAGTACGCAGTTCACGAGGGTGACACAGGTTCTCCTGAAGTACAGATCGCAGTTCTTACTTACCGTATCAACGAGCTCAACGCTCACCTTGATATCCACAAGAAGGACCACCACTCACGTCGCGGTCTTCTTAAGATGGTAGGTCACAGAAGAAACCTTCTTGCATACCTTCAGAAGAAAGACATCGAGCGCTACCGTGCTATCGTTAAGAAACTCGGCTTGCGTAAGTAATTATGTAACGAACAAACCGAGCAATATTTATTTGCTCGGTTTGATTTTGTTAAATGGCAATGTAAAAAAGAGGTTTTTTGTTGTTTAGCGGTAAAATGAGTGCCTGAAATTCGGGTATTGATTTTATTGCTAAACGGAAAATCTCTTAAAATAAAACAAAAGAATTTTTAAAAAGGAGATTAAAACAATGTTCGAAAACTTTAAAGTTTATGAAACTACCATTGCAGGCAGACCATTCAGCCTTGAAACAGGCAAAATGGCTGGTCTTGCAAATGCCGCTTTTATGGCTCGTTATGGCGATACAAGCGTTCTTTGTACAGTAACTGCTTCTTCAAAACCACGCGAGGGCGTTGACTTTTTTCCACTTTCAGTTGATTTTGAAGAAAAAATGTACGCAGTAGGCCGTATTCCTGGCTCTTTCCAGCGCCGTGAGGGAAAGGCAAGTGAAAAAGCAATCCTTTCTTCACGTTGTATTGACAGACCTATTCGTCCACTTTTCCCAAAAGATATGAGAAATGACTGTTCAGTTGTTGCAACCGTTATGTCGGTCGACCCTGACTGCTCACCCGAAATTACAGCAGCAATCGGTGTTTCTGCCGCTATAGCTGTATCAGATATTCCTTGGGATGGCCCAATCGCTTCTACAAGTGTTGGTCTTATTGATGGCGAAATCATCATCAACCCAACACTCGAGCAACGCGCCCAGACCGAGCTTAACCTTACCGTTTCTTCAACTGCAGATTTGGTTGCTATGATTGAAGCCGGCGGTAACGAAATTCCTGATGATCTTATGTTTGACTGCATTATGGCAGGTCACGAAGTGAACAAGGAAATTGTTAAATTCATCAACGGTATCGTTGCTGAAATCGGTAAAGAGAAATTTACATTCGAATCAAGCGATCCCGATCCAGAGGTTATGGCAGAAATCGAAGAGTTCTGCATCGAAGATGTTAAAAAGGCTCTTGATACCGACGATAAAAACGTTCGTGACGCAGCACTTCTTCCTATCTATGACGCTGTTCACGCTAAATTTGACGAGCGTTTTGAAGGAAATGAAGCAAAACTTGACGAGATTATGTATCTTGTTCAGAAGCACGTTGTTCGCGCATGGCTTAAAGACGAAGGTAAGCGTGTAGACGGTCGTGGTATTGATGATATCCGTCCACTTGTCGCTCAGATTGTCCTTCTCCCACGTGTTCACGGTTCAGGTATGTTTACCCGTGGTCAGACACAGGTTCTCTCAATTGCAACACTTGCTCCCGTTAGCGAAGCTCAGAAACTTGACGGTCTTGACGAAGAGGTAAGCAAGCGTTATATCCATCACTATAACTTCCCATCCTACTCAGTAGGTGAAACCAAGCCTTCACGCGGCCCCGGCCGTCGTGAAATCGGTCACGGTGCACTCGCTGAACGCGCACTCTTACCTGTAATTCCTTCTGTTGAAGATTTCCCATACGCTATCCGTGTAGTAAGTGAGGTTCTTTCTTCTAACGGTTCTACCTCACAGGGCTCTATCTGTGGTTCAACACTTGCTCTTATGGCAGCAGGTGTTCCGATTAAGGCTCCTGTGGCAGGTATCTCTTGTGGTCTTATCACAGGTGACGAAGGCGTTTATGGCGACTTTATGACAATGGTTGACATTCAGGGTCTTGAAGACTTCTATGGCGATATGGACTTTAAGGTAGCAGGTACTCATAATGGTATCACCGCTATTCAGATGGACCTTAAGGTACACGGTCTTACACCTGAAATCATTAAAGAAGCATTTGCAAAGACAAAGAAAGCTCGCTTGCACATCCTTGACGACGTAATGCTCAAGTGCATTCCTGAATATCGCAGCGAACTTTCACCATACGCACCTAAGATGCTCACAACCGTTATCAGCCCAGACAAGATTGGCGATGTTATCGGTAAGCAGGGTAAGGTTATTCAGTCTATTCAGGAGCAGTGTGAATGTACAATTAACATCGAGGAAGACGGACATGTATTTGTTGCAGGTCTTGATCTTGAGAAAGCTCAGGCTGCTATTGATATAGTAAATCTTATCGCAAATGACCCGGAAATCGGCGCAATCTATAGCGGTAAGGTAACCCGCCTTATGACCTTTGGCGCATTTGTTGAAATTGCACCAGGTAAGGAAGGACTTGTTCACATTTCTAAGCTTGACGTTAAGCGTGTAGAAAAGGTTGAAGATGTTGTTGCTGTTGGTGACCAGGTAATAGTTAAGGTTACCGAGATTGACGATCAGGGCAGAATCAATCTTTCACGTCGCGACGCACTTGTAGAGGTTAACGGTGCAGTTGTTGAAGATGACGGCGAAGACGAAGCACCACGCAAGAACGGCGGCAACCGTGACAGACGCGGGTTTAAAAAGCGTGACAGATAATTTATAAAATTTGACTCCCGAAAATTCGGGAGTCTTTTTGTATATGCTTGACTGTAAAAAGGGATTGTACTATAATTGTAATAAATTAAAAGTAATTCTTCAAAAAGGAGGATGTAAAATGATTAAAAAGTATTTAAACCGTCTTTTTATAGACGGGCTTTCGGGTATGGCTTACGGACTTTTTTCTACCCTTATAATCGGCACTATCATTTGTCAGATAGGCGCTATTATAGGCGGCAATACCGTTGGTGCATATTTTACCGCTATGGGTAATGTTGCAAAAACCATTACGGGTGCGGGCATAGGTGTTGGCGTTGCAGTAAAGTTAAAGGCTTCACCATTGACTTCCATTTCTGCTGCTGTTGCGGGTATGGTGGGTGCGTTTCCAAACCTTGCGATAGAAGGATTCAACGTTGGCGCTCCCGGTGAGCCACTTGGCGCATTTATTGCGGCGTATGTTGCTATAGAGGTTGGCGGCATTGTATCGGGCAAAACCAAACTTGAAATTATCTTAACACCGCTTTGCTGCATACTTGTGGGTGCTGCGGCAGGTTACTTGGTAGGACCGTACATATCGTCAGCTATGAAATGGATTGGTAATCTTGTAAATATAAACGTTGAAAACAGTCCGATAATTGGCGGTATGCTTGTATCTGTCATTATGGGTATATTACTTACTCTGCCAATATCTTCAGCGGCAATAGGGATTTCTATGGGAATCACAGGTCTTGCTGCAGGTGCCGCAACAATCGGTTGCTGTTGTAATATGGTGGGTTTTGCGATTATCAGTTACCGTGAAAATAAGGTTGGCGGGCTTATAGCGCAGGGTGTGGGTACGTCAATGCTTCAGATGCCCAATATTGTTCGCAAGCCTATAATATGGTTGCCATCAATTCTTGCAAGTGCAATTTTAGGACCTGTGGCGTCTGCACTGCTGAAGATGGTGAGTACTCCCGTAGGCTCGGGCATGGGCTCGGCAGGTCTTGTGGGTCAGTTTGCCGCATACGGCGCTATGGTAGAAACAGGTGTGTCACCTGTTGTAGCGCTGCTCGAAATTGTTATTATGCACTTTGTTTTGCCTGGCGTTGTTTGTCTTGGCATTGCAGAGGCTATGAGAAAATTAAATCTTATAAAGAAAGGCGATATGAAGCTACAGGACATTGCCAATGGATAAGAAAACGAGAGTTATAAAAGCAGTAGAGGCACTCGAAGTGCTTTACCCCGATGCGATTTGCTCGCTCGAGTATACCGACGCATTTCAACTGCTTATCGCAACAAGACTTTCAGCACAGTGCACCGATGCACGTGTTAATATGGTAACACCCGCGCTTTTTGAAAAGTACCCCGATGCTTCTTCAATGGCGCAAGCACCGATAGAAAGCGTTGAAGAGCTAATCAAAACCTGCGGTCTTTACAAAACCAAGGCTCGTGACCTTGTGGGTATCGCAAAAATGATAATGTCAGATTTTCACGGTAAGGTGCCCGATACCATTGAAGAACTGACAAAATTGCCCGGTGTTGGCAGAAAAACCGCAAACCTTGTCTGCGGCGACGTTTACGGTAAGCCCGCCGTGGTTACCGATACGCACTTTATAAGGCTTTGCAATCGATTAGGTTTTGTAGATACCACCGACCCTCTAAAAGTTGAAAATGCTATGCGCAAACTTTTGCCACCCGATAAATCAAATGATTTTTGCCATCGCACCGTGCTTTTTGGCCGCGATATATGTACTGCCAGAAAGACATATTGTGAGCGCTGTCCGATGAGCGATTTTTGCCCATCAAGCAAAAAATGAAAACAACACTAATCTTTATTTTTAAAATAAAGATTAGTGTTTTATATTTTTGTTGAAATTTATGTAGAATAGTAGTATAATGTTATCTGTAAAATAGTTCACTTTATGAACTAAATTTTGAAAAAGGCAAGTGATGATATGGACGCAAAGTATGAAGCGCTGTTTACCCCTTGGAAAATAGGTAACGTAGAAATCAAAAACCGAATTGTAATGTGCCCTATGGGTGGTACGTCGCTTTTTGGTTGGTTTGAACTTACAGGCTGTCATTTTGACAAAGAGGCAGCAAAGCTGTTTTTGGAAAGAGCCAACAATAATGTTGGTCTTATAATTCCCGGTATTGCGCCTTTGCGTGACACGTTCTGGGGTAAATGGCTCTGGCAAAATCCAAAAATGTTCGAAGAACTCAAAGAATTTATGGATAAAATTCATAAAACGGGCGCGAAGTTATTTATTCAGCTTACCGCAGGTATGGGTCGTAGCTGGGCAATAACCGAGCTTGTAGCACCATTACATAAAAATAAACTTACCCGCGCTATTATTAAACCGATTATAGATACATCACACGAATTGGCAAGTCCCAGCCCACAAAAATCTCGTTGGGCGCACGATATTGAGTGCCCCGAAATGACAAAGCATCAGATTCATGAGATTATAGAGGCGTTCGCAAAAACCGCTAAACTTTGTAAAGAGGCAGGTGTTGACGGCGTTGAGGTTCACGCTGTACACGAGGGTTATTTGCTTGACCAGTTTGCGATTGAATTCTTTAATCAGCGTACCGATGAATACGGCGGCAGTTTTGAAAACCGCTATCGTTTTGCCGCAGAAGTTGTAAAGGCAATTAAAGAATCTTGCGGTAGGGACTTCCCCGTATCACTTCGTTATTCGGTAGAGTCGAAAATGAAGGGCTTTTGCGAAGGCGCAATGCCAGGCGAAGAATATACCGAAGTCGGTCGTGGTATGAGTGAAAGTGAAAAGGCGGCAAAATATCTGCAGGATGCAGGCTATGATATGCTTAATGCCGATAATGGTACTTATGACTCATGGTATTGGGCGCATCCACCTATGTATATGCCTCAAAACTGCAACCTTGACGACGTTGCGCACATAAAGCAGTTTGTTGATATTCCTGTTGTATGTGCAGGTCGTATGGAGCCCGATGTTGGTGCCAAAGCGGTAGAGGAAGGTAAAATTGACGCTATGGGCGTTGCCCGTCAGTTCCTTGCAGACAGCGAATGGATTACCAAGATGATTGAAGAAAGAGAAGAGGACATTCGTCCTTGCATTTGCTGTCACAACGCTTGCTTTAACTTCTCACGTTCAAAGGGTCACGCTAACACACAAGACCTTACCGACACAATGGGTCTTTCGCGTTGTGCGCTTAATCCAGAAACTATGCAGTCTAAAAAATACTATATCGCGCCCGCTAAAAAGCAAAAAAATATTGCTATTATCGGTGGCGGTATCGGCGGTATGGAGGCGGCAATCGTTTGCGCTAAGCGCGGTCACAAGGTTACTCTTTATGAAAAGAGCGATGAACTCGGCGGTGTATTTATAGCGGCGGCGGCTCCTTCATTTAAAGAAAAGGACAAAGCACTTATCGCTTGGTATAAGCGTGAACTTACCAAATATCCAATAGAAGTTAAAATGAACACAGAGGTTACCGATATTAATTCACTCGGTGCAGATGAAGTTATTGTTGCAACAGGTGCTAAGGCTAAAACAATTCCTGTAAAGGGCACCGAAAAGGCGATAGAAGCCTGCGATTATTTACTCGGTAAAAAGACTGTTGGTGAAAATGTTGTAATCATCGGCGGCGGTCTTACGGGTTGTGAAATTGCTTATGAACTTTATTTACAGGGTAAAAAGCCTACTATTATAGAGGCTCAGGACGACCTTATTACCACAAAGGGTATTTGCCTCGCCAACACAAGTTATCTCAGAGATTTCTTTAAGACCAATAAAGTGCCGGTACATCTTGAAACAAAACTTGCTTCAATTGAGGATGATGGTGTTTGGGTAGAAGATATTAAATACGGCAAGCAATTTAAAATTGATGCTGACAGCGTAATACTGTCGGTTGGCTATGACCCTGCACCTATTGCCAAAAAGAGCGGTCACGTTCATATTATCGGCGATGCTAATAAAGTTGGAAATCTTCGTACTGTTATATGGCAGGCGTGGGACGTAGCAATGAAACTTTAAGTTTCATTGCAGTGAAAAGTGAAGAGTGAAAAGTTAATGTGTCGCAAAGCGACATGTATAAATTATCGGCGAAGCCGATACCGCAATTATTCATTAAATAAAAAGGAGAATGCCTTATGATTTTAACCCCTGAACAACAGGTGATACTTGATGGTAGTCAAGGCGAAACAATGGCCAAGGTGATGAAAACCATAGTTATGTACGGCGACGCTTTTGAAGCCGAAAAGTTAGTGCCAATTACATCAAAAAATAATCATCTTGTAACCTCTTTTGGTCTCAAGGTTATGTCACCCGTTTACGACCTTATGCAGCAACTGCTGGATTCCGGTGTTATGTCGGGACAAAAGTTTTCGGTAGACCCAAGACCTCTTGATAAAAATGTTCCTGCAAACTTTTTACAAAACTTTGTTTTTAACAAGCTTATGTATACCAAGCAGGATTTTTATGAGGAACAACTTAAAAAGTTAGGTCTTTTAAACGACGATGCATTTACCTGCACCTGCTATATGGATGAGGTAGGCAACAAACCACAAAAGGGCGAGGTGCTTTCTTGGGCAGAGTCTTCTGCAGTTGTATATGCAAACTCGGTTTTAGGTGCACGATGCAACCGCAACTCAGGTATTATTGATATTATGGGTTCAATCGTGGGTTACGTGCCATACTTTGGTTTACTTACCGATGAAGGCAGACGCGCTGACTGGATTGTTAAGATTGAAACCACCAAAAAGCCCGAAGCACAGCTTTTGGGTTCTGCTATCGGTATGAAGGTTATGGAAGACGTACCATACGTGGTAGGTCTTGATAAGTGGATTGGCACCGAACTTGATGATGCCGCTCAGACCTATCTTAAAGACTTTGGCGCGGCTACCGCATCAAATGGCGCTGTAGGTCTTTACCATATTGAAAACCTGACCCCAGAGGCAGTGGAACAGGGTCAGTCACTTATTAAGGAAAACGCAAAGGTTTACGTTATTGATGATGCCGAGCTTGAGCGTGTATACCGCGAGTATCCTGTTGTCTGGAAAAATAAGGACGCAGAACCTAAACTCTGCTTTATGGGCTGCCCGCATATGAGTCTCCAGCAGTTAAAGAGCTGGACCGATAAGGTTGTGGCGGCATTACAAGAAACAGGCAACAAAAAGGTAGTAATTCCTACCGTATTTACTGCCGCCCCAAAGGTGCTTGAAGAATTTAACAAGACCGAATATGCCGCAAGACTTAAGGCTACAGGTGTTATAACGTCATACATCTGCCCTCTTATGTATATGAATAACCCACTTTGCAAAAAGATGCCGGTTATTACTTCATCTAACAAGTTGCGCACGTATACCACGTCGCGTTACTACACCGATGATGAAATTTTAAGTAAGATTACAGGAGGTAACAAGTAATGAAAGAATTTAAAGGAAGAGTTGTTACCCCGGGCACAGTTACTGCAGAAGCAGTTGTGTCAAAGCAAGGCTTTAATACTTTGGCTTCTATGCAGATGGCGCTTCAGTTTGGCGACAAACAGACTAAATGCGGCGACCAGAATAACCCCGACATTAATGGTAAACCACTTTGCGGCAAGGCGCTTTGTCTTCCGCAGACGATAGGCTCTACAACAGGCGGCTTGGTGCTTTACTGCGCGTGCGCTATGGAAAGACAACCTGCTTGTATGTTGTTTGCAAACCACATTGACTCGCTTGCAGCGGCAGGAGCCGTGCTTGCAGACGTTTGGGTAGATGGTATCACAATGCCCGTTATCGACTGCCTGGGCGAAGAGTTCCTTGATTATGTCAAAACCGGTATGACAGTTACTGTTAAGGAAGACGGAACGGTAGTAGTTGAATAAGTTTGAGTAAAATCGTCCACAGCACCGTTTTTTGCTCGGGGCGGTATCTACATACAGCACCACTCGCGGCAAAAAGGCACTGTGAACAATTTTCTTTCAAACTTCAGAGTACTTATAATAAATAAAACCACCACAAGATTTAAAAATTGTGGTGGTTTTTATCTACATTTAACTTTAAAATTTCTACCGCTTGGCAAAAAACTATTTACAATTTTTTTATTTTGTATTACCATAAAAATATAATAAGTGAGAGGAGGGAGAGTATGAAAATACGCATAGAGATTTCCGAAACGGAAGATGAAGAGGTCATAATAAGATGCAAAGAACGGACTGATAAAATCTCGCATTTGGAAACGGTTATTGAAAATGCCGTCAAGGGAGATAGCGTTCTGGTGCTTTACAGTACGGGCACCGAATATTACGTACCTAAAAAAGATGTTTTGTTTTTTGAAACCTATGACGGTAAGGTTTGCGCTCATACAAAAGACCGTATGTACAAAACAAATCATAAACTTTTTGAACTCGAAGGTATAATGCCATCGTATTTTGTGCGTATTTCAAAGTCTGTTATAGCCAACGCAAAAATGATAAACTCACTGCGGCGCGAACTTACGGGTAACGGCGAAATAACCTTTGCAGGCACAGACAAAAGTACATATTTCTCCCGCGGGTATTATAGTATTTTAAAAGACAAACTTGAAGAAATGAGGAATCAGAAATGAAAAAATTAAGTAGCGTTTTATGGGGATTGGTCCTTATTGCAATCGGTGTTATTGTAGCACTTAAAGCATTCGGAATGGATATAAACGTTTTTTTCGACGGCTGGTGGACGTTGTTTATCATAGTGCCTTGCGCTATCGGTCTTTTTACCGAGCGTGAAAAAACGGGTAATCTTATCGGAATTGGGGTAGGCGTGTTCTTATTACTCTGCTGTCAGGATATTTTAAGCTTTGCTCTGCTCTGGAAATTGCTGGTTCCCGCAATTATTATAATTGTAGGACTCAGAATGATTTTCGGCGGTCTTTTTGGCAACAAGGCAAATGAAATGATAAGTGCAATGAAACAAAGCGGCAACGCGCCTCGCGTTGGTTGTGCTACGTTTTCGGGCTGTAATATGATCTTTGACGGCGAGGTTTTTGAGGGTGCGGAGCTTACCGCTGTTTTCGGCGGCGTAAAATGTGACCTTAGAAATGCTATAATCGACAAGGATTGTGCTATCACGGTTTCATCTACCTTTGGCGGAATTGATGTTTTAGTACCAAAAAACGTAAACGTTAAAACCAACGTTAACGGAATTTTTGGCGGTGTTTCAAATAAAACGCAGATAAACAAAGAAAACGCCGTTACAATATATATAAGCGGAAACTGCATATTCGGAGGAGTTGATATAAAATGACGTCGTGGCAAAAAGCAATAAAATATATAGCAATAGCGTTTGCGATTTGTCTGATAGTAAGTATTGTAGGTGGAATAATGAGTGCTGTAGGTCTTATTGGCGGATTTATCGAAAGCGATGCCACCGCTGACAATATAAAAACATACACCGTATCGCAGGATGTAACACAACTTGAAATAGATATAAATGCGGCAGATTTTACCGTAACTGTGGGTGATGAATTTGCGGTAGAAAGCAATCTTAAAGACTTAACCGTAAAAGACACAGGCGGTGTGCTCACCATTGTAGAAAATAAAATATGGGGCAGGGATTATAATAACGCTGTGCTTACTCTTTTTGTGCCCGCTGATTTTGTATTTCAAAAAGCCGAAATTGAAACGGGCGCAGGCAGAGTGGCGGTTGACACTCTATCTGCCGATAGATTAAGCCTTGAACTTGGCGCAGGGGAGGTTAAAATAGGCGAACTTAACGCATCACAAAAGGCTGAAATTGACGGCGGAGCAGGGAAAATTGCGATTGAGGACGGCACACTTAATAATCTTGATTTTGATATGGGTGTGGGTGAATGTGATTTAAGCGCGGCAATTCTTGGAAACAGCGAACTTGACTGCGGTGTGGGCAAAGCAAACATTACGCTTACAGGCTCGAAGGACGACTACTGCATACAACTTGACAAGGGCATAGGAGATGCAAAAATCGACGGACAGAGTATGTCCGACGGCAGTATATATGGCGACGGAGCAAACAAAATTGAAATAAGCAGTGGTGTGGGCGCTGTAAAGGTGAATTTTGAAGAGGTATTGAAATGATTCTTGAGCTAAAAAACATTGAAAAATCTTTTGGTGAAAAGCAGGTCTTAAAAGGCGTATCTTTTACTGCCGAGGGCGGCAAGGCGTTTGGACTGCTCGGCCGTAACGGTGCAGGAAAAACCACCTCCATACGCATTTTAATGGATGTATTCCCCGCAAATGGTGGCGAAGTGCTTATTGACGGCAAACCCATTGATTATAATACGGTGGGATTTGGATATCTACCGGAGGAACGCGGTCTTTACCCTAAAAAGAAAATAATCGACCAACTTGTATATTTTGCAGAACTTAAGGGACTTAGCAATGCAGAGGCTGTGAAATCGGTTGATTGGTGGCTTGGTCGCCTTGGAATGACCGAATACCGCAATAAAAGACTTGATACCCTTTCAAAAGGCAATCAGCAAAAAATTCAACTTATAACCGCCCTTGCGCATAATCCCCAGATAGTAATACTTGATGAGCCTTTTTCAGGTCTGGATCCTGTTAACGCAATGCTGCTTAAAGACGTTGTAAAAGAAGAGATTGCTAAGGGTAAAATCGTGTTGTTTTCAAGTCACCAGATGAGTTATATTGAAGAGTTTTGCGATAGTATTGCCATTATAAACGGTGGCAAAGTGGTGCTTTCGGGCGATTTGCACGACATAAAGCGAAATTATCCGCGTAACCGCTTGATTATACGTAGTCTGCACAGCGACAAGATCAAGAGAGATTTTGGTGCTATGTGTGACGAAGGCAATGACGGTGAAATTATTGTAACTCTTTCTTCGCCGCAACAAAAACAGGTTATAATGAGAAAACTGACAGACGAATATGACATTGATGAAATTAAGGTCTTTGAACCAACACTTAATGATATATTTGTAGAATATGCCGGCAAGGAGATATAATAATGAAACAGTTTGGCAAAATACTTAAATTTGAACTTAAAAACTACCTTGCTAATAAGGTGTTTGTCGGCGTGACATTATTTTTAGTTTTGGCAATTGCGGTTGTAATGTTCTTTCCACGTATTAAAGAGGCATTTGTAAGCGGTGAAAGTACGTCAGATACAAGCGCTGAAAAATCGGTTATGTTAATTGCCGATACCTCTGACAACGCGGAAGCAATAGCCGCTGCATTCAAGGAAGCCTTTACCGATTATGAGGTAAAGATTACCGATGCTGATTTAGAGTCGGTAAAAGGGCAGGTGACAAGTGGTGAGGCTGAATGTGCCTTTGTTATGAACGGACTTACCTCGTACACCTATTATGTAAACAATCTTTCGATGTATGATGTAAATACAAGGATTGCAAACGAGGTTTTGCAGGGTATGTACCGCGTGTCGGTTATGGTACAAAATGGTCTTTCACAAGATATGGCACAAAGTATTCTTACAGCGCAAATAGATTTTAATACCGAGACCTTGGGCAAAGACCAGATGCAGAATTACTGGTACACCTACATAATGATTTTTGCGCTTTATATGGTAATTCTTTTATACGGGCAGATGGTTGCAACAAATGTTGCTACCGAAAAAAGTTCTCGCGCTATGGAGGTGCTGATTACCAGCGCCAAGCCTGTAAATATGATGTTTGGCAAGGTATTGGCATCTTGCTTTGCGGGTCTTACTCAGCTGGTAGTGGTTTTTGGCTCGGCATTCTTTTGCTTTAATCTTAATAAATCGTATTGGGATGCAGGCGGTGTAGTTACAGCTATGTTTGATATACCGATAGAGCTGCTTTTATATATGCTTGTTTTCTTTGTGTTAGGATTTTTGATTTATGCATTCCTTTACGGTGCAATTGGCTCTACCGCATCAAAACTTGAGGATATAAACACATCGGTACAGCCCGTTACAATGCTTTATATAGTGGCATTTATTATAGTTATGTTCTCGCTCGCAAGCAACACAGTTGACACCGTTTTGATGAAGGTGTGCTCATTTATACCGTTCACTTCGCCTATGGCGATGTTTACTCGCATTGCTATGAGTACGGTGCCTTGGTATGAGATTGCGATATCGGTTGCAATTCTTATTGGCTCGGTAATAGGTGTCGGTGTGCTTTCAGCAAAAATTTACCGCGTGGGTGTTTTAATGTACGGAACGTCACCCAAAATAGGTTCAATACTTAAAGCAGTGTGGAAAGCGTAAAACCAAATGTAAATTTAATGCAGATAGCAATTGCTATCTGCATTTTTTTGTGATACAATGTAAAAAATTGCTTTTTAAGGTGATACTATGAGTTTTAAAACCAAGGTTTACAGTTTAATGAAAGATTGGTGCGATGAACTTTTAAAGACCCAACTTTCCATGCCCGACCCACTTCTTGACGGTGCAATTTTGTGTCCGGGTTGCGCAGTTGTGCACGGGCGATGTGCCGATATGGTTTTGCCGCTTATTCTTTTGTACCGCGATACAAAGGATGAAAAGTATTTAACTGCGGCTAAAAAACTTATTGACTGGACCGAATATAATCTTCTTTCCGAACACAAAGACTACCGCAACGACCTGGCTAACCGTTGGAAAGGCACTAACATTTTCACCTGCCTTATGCTTGGCGAAACTTTGCATAGATTCGGCGACGTTTTAGATGCGGAAACATTCCAAAAATGGGATGCTATTTTCCGTGAGCGCGCTGCCGCGGCTATAGGTTTTTGTGAAACTGTAGGCCCACATATAAACTATAATGCAGGCGCGGCGGCGATGTTTGCGTTTGCCTATAACTATACAGGTGAGCAAAAGTTTTTAGAAAATGCCTTAAAACAAGAAGAGTTCTGCCGCGCGCATTTTGACAATGAGGGTCTTTTCTTTGGCGAGGGTAAACCGCTTGATGGTACTACACCAAAGGGCTGTCATTTTATTGATATGGGTTATAATCTCGAAGAGTCTATCCCGCTTCTTGTATTGCATGCGTTGTGGATGAAAGACGATGAAAAGATTAAATATTACACCGATCGTGCAATAGACCACCTTGGTTTCTTGTTGCCCGATGGCGCAATAGATAACAGTTGGGGTACTCGTCAAAACAAGTGGACCTATTGGGGAAGTCGCACCAGTGACGGTATGCATGAAGGATTTGTCTATATAGCAAAGGATAACCCCGTTATTGCAAAAGCAGTGCGTCGCAATATCGAACTTTTAGAGGACTGCACGGTAGATGGCAGACTTTATGGTGGTCTTATGTACCATAGCGCAGGCGAGCCTGCTTGTATTCATCACGCATTTGATAAGGTTAAATCGCTTGCTGTTTTGTATCTTGAAATGGGTGACGAGTTTGAGCTTTGTGAAGATGCTATTCTTCCTCGTGAGGCAGAGGGTGTAAAGGCGTATCAGAATGGTTATCTCTACACCGTTACCAGAGGCGATTTTGTAGCCACGGTTAACGCTTGTGACACACATATCTATCCTGCTTGTGAAACGGGCGGCGGCGTAATCAGTATGCTTTGGAACAAAGATTACGGTGCAGTTATGGCGGCCACAATGTATCGATTTGTGACCACCGAGCCTATGAATATGCAGATTCAGCGCCACGTTGATGATGAGATTTGTAATACAGCAAGAATTGGTCGCTCAGATATGGACAAAACCGTTGAGCTTACACAAAATGGTTATAACATAACTGCAAAGTCAGAGAAAAACGGATTTGAAATTAAATATGATTTTTACGATGATGTTGTAAAAATCAGCATTTTGTCAGACAAAGATACCGAATACGTTTTACCGATTGTAAGTCAAAGCGGTGACAGCGTAGAGCTCCGTGAAAACGAAGTGGTGTTCAAAGATATGTTATCTGTATCGTTTAACAGTGAATATACTATAGACCCTGCTGATGAAAAGCGCCATTTCCACCCTGTAGGCGGTTTCCAGTATAAGCATCTTACATTCCCTGTAAAAGCAGATAAAACACTTAATATTGAAATTAGAATAAAATAAAATTTTAAGACGCAACCTTAAAGGTTGCGTCTTCTCTTTCTTCTTTCTCTATTTATATGTCGTTCAAAATCGCCGCCACTTATAAATTCAGCAAGTATCAATTGGTTTAACAGGGGGACACTGCAGGAGTAAAAACCCACTGTTTTTTGATAGAGTTCTATCATATTTTCAGGCAGCAGCATATATGCCACCCTTACCGACGGTGAAATCGTTTTTGAAAAGGTGTTTACATATATAACGTTACTGCCTCCCGACAAAGAAAATACAGTTTCTTCCGCCTTTTTTAGCAGAGTGAACTCCGATTCAAAATCGTCCTCTACAATTATGCGATTGCCACATTTCGCCCAGCGGATATATTCGCTTTTTTTTGAAGCGCTTGCAGTAACACGACTCGGAAAACTGCGGTATGGTGTTATGTGCAAAACGGTAGCTGGTGTTTTGTTTAGTTCTTCGCTTGAAATGCCGTCGTTTAAAAGCGATAGATAGAGTGTTTTTACACCATTTGCGCGGTACACCTGCCCAATTTTTTTGTAGGATGGATTTTCAAGCGCATAGATACGGTTCTTACCCAGCATCTGCACAATAAGTCCGTAAAGATATTCGCTTCCCGCGCCTATTACAATCTGTTCGTTTTTTACCGTAATGCCACGGCTGCGCTGTAAATACTCACGGATAGCGTTTTTAAGTTCGTCACAACCGCTTGCGGTACAAGTGTTAAAAACCTCTTCGCCATATTCACTTAAAACTCTGCGAACAGTTTTAGCATAAACCGAAAAAGGAAAATCACCGCCCCGCTCGGTAGAGTGTATATGTGAAGGTGGTGCCAGTTTGATAGGGGAATCAAATATATTTTCGGGATTATAGCATACAAAATATCCGCTTCTTTCGCGTGATTTAATATATCCTTCTTCGTAAAGCAGATAATACGCGTGTTCAACCGTTATTACACTGACGCCGATTTCCTCGGCTAAAAGTCGCTTTGACGGCAGCTTGGTATTATATTTGTATATGCCGTTTACAATATCATTTTTTAACTGCTCGTAAATTTGCAGATACGCTTTACCTTTTTGCTTGTCTATTATATATTTCATCTGGTCTTATAAAAAACTCCTATTTTGATTATTTTAATATTATCAAAATTATTATATACTTTGTAACAATAAATTTCAAGGAGCAATTATTATGCAAAAAAGAGTAGCAGCAATTCACGATATTTCTTGCTTTGGTAAGTGCTCGCTTACTGTAGCACTACCTATAATTTCGGCGGCAGGTATCGAATGTGCAGGAATTCCCACAGCGGTACTTTCTACCCATACGGGTGGTTTTTCGGGATATACATTCCGTGACCTTACCGAAGATATTATGCCCGTGGCAAGTCATTGGAAAAAAGAAGGTCTTGAATTTGATGCGGTTTATACAGGGTACTTGGGTTCGGTAGAGCAAATTGATCTTGTATGCGAGGCGGTTGATACCTTTGGTAACGATAAAACCTTGCTTATAGTCGATCCTGTTATGGCAGATCACGGTAAGCTCTACGCTGGATTTCCAGAAAGTTTTCCGAAAGAAATGGTGCGCCTTTGTGCTAAAGCCGACATTATAACCCCAAACATTACCGAAGCGGCATTAATGACCGATATGCCATACTGCGAAGCACCACACAGTAAAGAATATATTGAAGGGTTGCTTTCAGGTCTTCGTAAATTTGCAAGCGGTAAAATAGTGCTTACCGGTGTTTGCTTTAAAGAGGGCGAAATCGGCGCAGCTTGTCTTGAAGATGACAATTTAGAGTATATATTCACTCCACATGTTGACGCCGCATATCACGGCACAGGCGATATATTCACAAGCACGCTTACTTGTGGTATTTTAAGAGGAAAATCACTTAAAGACTCTGCACTTATAGCGGCAAAATTCACTGCAGGGTGCATCAAACTTACAAAAGAAGAGTACCCGCAAATGAAATACGGTGTAAATTTTGAAGCCCAGATACCAAATCTTTTAAAACTACTCGAAATTATATAAAAGTAAAATCAAGTCTTTTGTTCAAAAGACTTGATTTTTTATTTCACTTTTGACATAATAAGTTTTGCTAAATGTTTTTGCTTTTAATATTAAATATTTTTTTAATGTTTTATGTTAAAATCTAAAAAAGATTAATAGTGGCGTGAGGTGATAGTCTTGGCTGATTTTGTGAAATTTCATTTTGACAATCTCTTTCTTAATGAGCCTAAGTTATTTTTGCCATATAGCTTGGTACAGGTAGGTGACATTGATACCTATTCTGGTTACAAGTGCGCCGAGCACACTCAGTGGTCACACGAAATCACCTATATTGTTCACGGTAGCGCCAACATTCTTTGTGGTGATAAAACCTATCTTTGTAAAGCCGGAGATATCATCTTTAATCCCAAGGGTACTGCGCACGCTATAGACAGTGCGGATGGTCAGTCGCTTCGATATTATTATATTGCCTTTGATATTGTTGACTGTGAAGAAGTATGCGAGCAACAACTTGCTGACTTTTATAACACGGCGCCACCGTCTTGCGCGGTTGCTGATCGCAGTATTTCTCACACTTTTCACAATGTTTTTCTTAATTTGTATGGCGATGACGAGTTTTCGGGTACTATTGTTGCCGACAGTATACGCAATTTATTGATATATACCCTGCGCTCGTTAAAGGGTCAGGCGAACAGTGTTTATGTACAGGATCTTCGTTTTGGTAAAAAGCGTACCGTTGCGCAGATATGTTCGTTTATTGATTCTAATGTTGAAGATATAAACGTGCTTAAAAAATTGCCTGAAAAGTTTGATTACAGTTATTCTCATATATCGTCCTTTTTTTCAAAATCAATGGGACTTTCTTTAAAAGAGTATTTTTTAATGAGTCGTCACCGTCGTGCGTGCGAACTACTAAAAAGAGGTATGACAGTTACAGCCGTTGCTGAGCGTATGGGATATAGTAGTATTCACGTCTTCAGCAAAGCGTTTTCAAGCCGAGAAAACATAAGTCCAAGTGCTTATGCTCAAAAATACAAAACAAAATAAAAGTGAGGTTATATTTATGAAAGTTGCAGTTATTGGTTGCGGTACTATTGCGAATACAGCGCATATTCCCGCATACATGGAAAACGAAAAGGCAGAAATTAAATATTTTTGCGACATTATTCCCGAGCGTGCCGAGGCGGCTGTAGAAAAATACGGTTGTGGTATTGCTATCACTGACTATAAGGTTGCATTAGCCGATCCCGAAATTGAGGCTATTTCGGTTTGTACACCAAACAACGTTCACCCTTTAATTTCAATTGACGCTTTGCGTGCAGGCAAAAACGTTCTTTGCGAAAAGCCTGCTGCTCGTACATACGAAGAAGCTCTCACAATGCAAGAGGCTCAGCACGAAACAGGCAAGGTGCTTAACATTGGTGTTTGCAACCGTTTCCACAACGGTGTAAGAGTGCTTAAAAAACTTATCGATGATGGTATGTTTGGCGATATTTTTCACGTTTACGTTAGCTTCCGTGCTTTCCGTTCAATCCCCGGTCTTGGTGGCGCATTTACCACAAAGGCAATCGCAGGCGGCGGCGCACTTATCGACTGGGGCGTACATTTCCTTGATATAGTTATGTATGCTTGCGGCGATCCAAAACCACTCACCGTTACAGGTGAGGCATTCTGTAAATTGGGTAAAAATATTCCCGAATATGTATATCCGGGTAATATGTGGGCAGGTCCTCCAATCCTTGACGGTACATATGACGTTGATGACTCTGTTACTGCGCTTATCCGTACCGAAGGCCCTACAATCACCGTTAATGGTGCTTGGGCACAAAACGTAAAGAACGAAGAAATGTTCATCGACTTTATGGGTGACAAGGGTGGTTGCCGAATTAACTACTATACAAAAGAGTTTACCGTTTACACAACTAAAGACGGCGAGCTTTATGAATACACACCAGAGTTCGAGCAAAACGTTCAGATTGCAACCGAAATTGACGAATTTCTTGATTGTATCAAATCGGGCGAAAAGCTCTCTAACCATATTGATACCAATATTATCACTGCAAAGATGATGCAGGCAATTTATGACTCTGCAGAGGCACATAAGGAGATACAGTTATGATTAAAGTCGGTTTTATAGATTACTATCTTGACGAATGGCACGCAAACACTGCTCCAAAGCATTTGGCAGAGCAGTCAAATGGTGAAGTGGTAGTTTGTTGCGCTTATGGCGAAATTGCAAACCCTGTAAATGGCACTACAAGTGAGCAGTGGTGTGAAAAAATGGGCGTAGAGTACTGCGCTACCATAGCCGAGGTTATTGAAAAATCTGACGTACTTATGGTTTTTGCGCCTGATAACTGCGAGCGTAAAGAAGACCTTTCTCGCGAGGCGCTCGCAAGCGGCAAACCCTGCTTTATTGACAAGCCTTTTGGTACCGATTTAGCAAGCGCAAAGCGTATGTTCGCTATCGCTGAAGAAAATAATACTCCCTGCTATACCTGTTCAGCTCTTCGCTATGCGCAAGAGTATTACGAGGTTGACCGTAAGGCGATTAAATCACTTGTGGCAATGACACCACAGAACTCTTACGATAACTATATTCTTCACGCATTAGAACCTGCTATGATGCTTATGGAAGAACCCGCTAAACGCGCAAGTGCCGTAATGACTGAAGATGCATTTTATTCGGTAACAATCGAAATGCAAAGCGGCAGACATATAGTTATAAGCAGTCTTAACTATGACTCACCTTATATGATGAACGTCTGCATACCTACAAGTAATAAGCTTATTGATTGTAGTTACGATTTCTGGATTTACCATTACAAAGCTATGGTAGAATTCTTTAAAACAGGCGTAGAGCCCGTATCACATAAGGAATCTCTTATGATTGCTGCAGCACGTGAGGCAGGTAAAAAGAGTTTAACACTAAACGGCGAATGGATTGCTGTTGACAATAATTATTGATTTATTATATAATAGTAGCGTGATTTTTCACGCTACTATTTTTTTAAAAAAAGGAAAAATCTATGACTTATAATGAAATTAAGAAAAACAAGGCAATAAAAGATTATATAACCGCGGCTGATGCTTCGCTTGCAGCGCTCGGGTTTACCGAGCACAGTTTTGCACACGTTACGGCAGTTGCCGAAAAGGCGGGATATATTCTTGAAACGTTAGGTTACGATAATCGCACGGTAGAACTTGTAAAAATTGCAGGCTACCTGCACGACATTGGAAATCTTGTAAACCGTATAGACCACTCCCAAAGCGGCGCTGTTATGGCATTCAGAATTTTGGACAATCTTGGATTTGATTCAGAGGAGATCGCCGATATAGTAACCGCTATAGGAAATCATGACGAGGGTACAGGCGTGCCCGTAAGTGAGTTTGCCGCGGCACTTATTTTAGCCGACAAGTCGGACGTTCGTCGCAACCGTGTGCGTAATATAGAAGAAATAAATTTTGATATTCACGATAGAGTAAACTATTCGGTAACCAGCTCAGATCTCACCATCAGCGACGATAAAAAATCAATTACATTGATACTTACCATCGATACAAAATACGGTTCGGTTATGGATTATTTTGAAATTTTTATGGGTCGTATGCTGCTTTGCCGTAAAGCCGCAGATAAATTAGGATTACAATTTAAGCTTGTAATAAACAATCAGACACTTTTATAAGGATGGATTTAAAATGGTTGTTGCTTTTAGTAATGTGTTACTGACACTTTTATATATAATACCGGGGTTTATATGCTGCAAAACCAAAATTGCCAAAGCAGAGCATCTTTCAACACTTTCAGCAATACTGGTATACGTTTGTTCACCGTGTATGGTGGTGAACTCCTTTATGGAGACCACAAGAAGTTTATACAATATAGGGCAGATAATGCTCTTCTTTTTGGTGTCACTGGCAATTCAGACGGTGCTGACCTTTGTGTTATACGGTATCTTCCGTAAAAAATTTGAAAACGTGAAATACAGAATGCTTACAGTCAGCTTTGGTCTTGGTAATGCGGGATTTTTTGGCATCCCGATTATAAAGGCGCTGTTACCCGGTCACCCCGAGGTTGCGTGTTTTGCGTGTGTTTATATTGTTGGTATGAATATGCTTACGTTTACAATAGGAGCGTATTGCCTTACGGGTGATAAAAAACGTATGACACTTAAAAAGGCGTTTTTAAATCCGCCGTTTATAAGCCTTGTTGTAGCGCTAATAATGTATGCGGCAAACGTTCAGAGTTTTATGCCTACGCTTCTTGATGATGCGATAAATCTTTTAAGCAAAACAACAACTCCGCTTTGTATGATTATTTTAGGTATCAGACTTGCATCGGTTTCTTTTAAAAAACTGTTTTCACGCGTGTACGTTTATATAATTTGCGCTTGTAAACTGCTTATATTCCCGTTTGCTTGTCTTGCGATTGTATATTTCTTGCCGCTTGATCCAATTTTTAAAGCCGCAATGTTTATTTTGGGCGGTACACCGTGTGCTGCAGTAATGCTTAACATTGCCGAAATGTACGATGGCGAAACCGAACTTGCTGCAAACTGTGTACTGCTTAGCACCTTGCTTTGCGTGTTTACAATACCGATTTTAAACGTAGTATCGACAGCTTTGTTTACTTAAAACATAAAAGCCGTGCAAAAGCACGGCTTTTAATTTTATTTTAATAAAGATTTTATCCAACCGAGTATTGTAAAGTTGTCGGCAAATTCGTAACTTATAATACCCATTACAAATACAAAAACAATAATGAGGGGTAAAATGTAGGTAAAATATGGTTTCAACCAGCGCGCCACCTTTGGTCCCTTGCCTGTGTTTGCTTCGTTTATAAAGTTATCAAATCCCCATCCTTTTTTACTTGTGCAGAAAAGAATATACACAAGTGAACCTATGGGCAACAGGCAGTTGCTTACGAGAAAATCCTCAAGGTCAAGAACGGTAGAACTTGAACTGAATGGGTGGAAATTTCCAAGAATATTGTAACCGAGCGCGCAAGGGAGTGAAAGTACAAGCATTGCCGCACAGCAGATGATACAAGCTTTAATGCGTTTCCAACCTGTGATTTCGCGCACACAGGCAAGTATGTTTTCAAACACGGCCAGCACCGTAGATATAGCCGCAAAGAACATAAATAAGAAGAAAAGCGAGCCCCATATTCTACCGCCAGACATACTATTAAACACCTTTGCCATAGCTTGGAACAAAAGGCTTGGACCATTACCGGGGTCAACGTTGAAGGTAAAGCAGGCGGGGAAGATGATAAGGCCTGCCATAAGAGCTACAGAGGTATCTAAAACCAATATATTTATTGATTCTCCCATAAGGGTACGGTCTTTTCCAATATAACTGCCAAAAATTGCCATAGAACCAATACCAAGGCTTAATGTAAAGAAAGACTGATTCATAGCGCCCACGATAATGTTGCCGTTAAGTTCGCTGAAATCTGGTTTCAGGTAGAATGATAATCCCTCTTTTGCGCCGCTAAGCCAAAAACCGCGAACGGCGAGCACTACCATTAAAGCGAGCATTAACACCATCATATACTTGGTAATTCGCTCAAGCCCTTTTTGAAGACTAAAGCATAAAATTGCAAATCCCATTATTACAACTATTGCCATAAACCCGATCATGACAGGCACGTCGGAGAGCATATTATCAAAAAGCTGTGATGATGCCTCGTTGGTGATACCGGTCATATCGCCTTTTATAAAGCTTACAAAGTAGTAAAGAATCCATCCCGCTACCGATGTATAAAACATCATAAGCAAAAGGTTTGCTATAAATGCAGCCACACCGTGATAGTGCCATTTCTGACCGTCTTTTTCAAGATTTTGGTAACATTTTATAACACTTGCTTGACTGGCGCGTCCAACCGAAAACTCCATAATCATAACAGGTAATCCCATTATAAGCAAAAACAATAGATATATAAGTACAAATATACCGCCGCCATATTCGCCGCACATCCATGGAAATTTCCATACGTTGCCACAGCCTATGGCGCAACCTGCGCTAAGCAGTATAAAGCCAAGTCTACTTCCTAACTTTTCTCTTTCCATAATTAACTCCTAAATTAAAATTGCCAAAACATTTTACCAAATATATTTATTTTAGTCAAGTAAAGTATTAAAGATTGATTTTATGAGAAAAATATGATAACATAAATAAAAAGGTCTGGTGAAATTTATGAATAATATCTGGCATGACGTATCTCCCGAAAGAATAAAACCCGATGACTTTTTGTGTGTTATCGAAATTCCGAAGGGTAGCCGTAAAAAATACGAACTCGATAAAGAAACAGGTTATATAATTCTTGACCGCGTGCTTTATACATCAACCCACTATCCCGCAAACTATGGATTTATTCCGCGCACCTATGGCGACGACAACGACCCGCTTGACGTGTTGCTTATCTGCGCCGAGGATTTAGAGCCACTTACTTTGGTGCGCGCTTACCCTATAGGTATTATCGCCATGGTAGACAATGGCTCGCGTGATGAAAAAATTATTGCAATTCCTTACAGTGACCCTAATTATAATATGTACAAATCTATCGATGAATTGCCGCGTCATTTGTTCGACGAAATGCGACATTTCTTTGCGGTATATAAAAATCTTGAAGAAAAAGAAACTGCAGTAGAGGAAGTTGCTAATGCCGAGGAAGCTATCAGAATTATAGAAGAGGCTATTGCTCGTTATAACGAAGTGTTTTTAAAGTAGGGTGATGTTATGCGTATAATTGAAATTAATTTAAAGGAAAAATATGATTTTTTGGGATGCGACGACCGCAATCCAACCCTTACCTGTTATTTACCTCGAAATATTGATGAAATGGGTAGAGAAGACGAGATGCGTCCGACAATACTTATATGCCCTGGTGGCGGATATGCCAATTGTTCAGAGCGAGAGGCAGAGCCGATTGCGCTTAAATTTTTAAACTGGGGATTTAACGCGCTTGTTCTTCGTTATTCTTGTGCGCCACATCGTTACCCTGTACAGCTTCGCGAGGTAGCGTCGGCTTTTGAAGAGATTTATAAAAACGCTGATGAGTGGCATTGCGACACTACCAAAATCGGAATTATCGGTTTTTCGGCAGGCGGACATCTTGCGGCGCATTATAGCAACGCTTATAATTGTGGTGTTGTACGTGAGGTATTTCCCGACAGCAAAAAACCAGATTTCAGCGTGCTTTGCTACCCTGTAATTTCGGCTGACGAGAGTTCTGCTCATAAGGGCAGTTTTCAAAACCTTTTAGGTACATACCCCACAGGCGGCGACATAGCAAAATATTCTTGCGATAAGATGGTATCTTTTGATACCCCGCCTACATTTATCTGGCACACAACCGAGGATCAGGCAGTACCGGTTAAAAACAGCCTTGTATATGCTACCGCTCTTGCCGACAACAAGGTGCCTTTTAGTTTGCATATTTATCCCTACGGTGAACACGGTCTTTCTACCTGTGATAAGCTTACAAATAATGATGACCGACTTACTGCGCCAAAACTTCTGGCACAAGATTGGTTGCAGGATCTTAAATCGTGGATGGATAATACTATTTAATTTATAACAACTAAAAAACACAAGCCGCAGTGTAAAACTGCGGCTTGTGTTTTTTTAGTTTAGTTTTTGTTAAAATTAACTTCCGAGTGTTACGTCCCAATCGGCGAGATACTGCTGAAGTCTTACGAGGTCACGGTTGTTAATCTTGCCGTTGCCGTCTGTATCGCTGCCAATTTCAGTAATTTCAACGTCCCAATCAGCGAGATACTGCTGAAGTCTTACAAGGTCACGGTTGTTAATCCTGCCGTCACCATCTACGTCACCCGGTTCAAAATCAGGTGCATTTTCTATAATTGCATACACACTGAAATGTGGAGTGTCGAATACAAGTTTGCCGTCTACGTAGCGTGCGTTCATATTGGTAGTGGTTCCATCATCGGCGATGTGGTATACGTCGCAGTATTTACCATTGAATTCAACGGGTACTTCAATTTCAACCGTTACCGTGCCGTCGGGCTGAACGGTTTCGCCTTCTAATTCGAAATAGATGTCGTACGCAATAATATTGGTGTAAACTATTTCTTCTGGAAGTTTTTCGGTAACTTCTTCGGTTGTTGTCTGCTCTACAACAAGCTGAGCGTTCTCGTCGATAACTTCGGGAGGCGCTGTAACCTTAACCTCTTCGTTTTGGATTTCTACCATTGCAACAAACGGTATACCGCATTCGTTAGCGTAAGCTTCGGCATAAGAACCTGCGTAACTGTAAATTACAAGATTTTCGCAACCCAAAAATGCTTCATAATCGATTGTTTCAATACTTGCGGGGATTACAATCTTTTCGAGGTTTATGCAATCGTAGAATGCGCGATAACCAATAGCTTTAAGACCATTAGGCAATACTACCGATTTAAGACCGGTTACGTCACGCAAAGTTATGGGTTCATCGCTGCTCCACCAATCGTATTCGGCCTCGAAAGCGTAGTCTGCAATAGCAATAGTACCCGGTTTTACAACCAACTCGGTGTTTTCAGGTATATCGCCTTTGTAGTGGTAAAGCGCGTTTTCAAGGTAAACAACGCCATCGGGTTGTGCTTCATACCAAGCAGTACCGTCAAAAGCGTGACCGTCGATATTTTCAATATTATCCGGAATGTCAATATCAGCCAGATTTGCAGAACCTGCAAATGAATAATAGGTTATATCGGTAACGCTGTCGGGGATTTTTACGCTTGTCATTGAGTTGTTCGCAAATGCAAAATCACCAAAACCTTTAAGGTTGCTTGAGAATGTCGTTTTATCAAGCGGACAATTACTGAATGCGCCGTTACCTAAATAAATTTCATCGGCTTTGAAAATAACCTTTGAAACGGGGGTGTCTGCAAACGCGCTGTCACCTATATACATTACGCTTGCAGGTGTGGTAAGCGATGTTATTTTTGTGTTTGCAAACGCGCAATCTCCTATCTCGGTTAGCGTATTCGGCAGGGTTACTTCGGATATATCGGTGCACATAAATGCGCCGTATCCTATAACTTCAAGTCCACCGGATAGGGTGAGTTTGTTAAGTGCTGAGTATGCAAACGCATTGCCGCCAATTTCGGTAACACCTGTGGGAATTGTTATAGATGTGATACCTGTTTCTGTGAAAGCGTTTGCACCGATATCGGTCAAAGAATTTGGTAAGGTTGTAAGATTTTTAAGGTTACTTCCAAAGAATGCCGATTCGCCGATAGACGTAATTGTGTTTGGCAGATTGATGGTTTCAAGATTGTTACAATATGAGAAAGCGTTATAAACAATCTCGCTTACGTTATCGGAAACGGTTATAGATGAAAGACTTGAACCTGCAAATGCAAATTCTTTGATTGCGGTAACACTGTCAGGCATATCGTAGCTGCCGTTTTTTTCCATATCACATGATATAACTATGGTCATATCTCCGCTGTATGTAACGCCGTCAATCTTTTTGAATGCTTTAGAATTTTCACTGAATTCAAGTGTTACGTGCGCATAATAATCTTTTTCGAGCATTACGTTGGCGTTAACTACATTGTCGGGCACGTAATAGGTGTATCCCTGACCCAATGGGTAAACAATAAGTGTATCGCCTGCTTTGTTATATACACAGCCATCATCCAACGTTGTAAAGTATGGGTTGTCTTCCGATACATTTATTGCACATACAGAAGTATTTACAAAAGCATCTGGGTTAAGTTCGGAAACGTTTGCGCCTACGTTTATTGTGTTAAGGTTATATGCGCCGTCAAACGCTTCTGTGGAAATGTATGTAACGCTGTCAGGCAGATTGATTGTTGATACACCACTTAAGCAATCGCCCAAATCCATAATACCAACAACAGGAATACCATCGATTTCGTCGGGTACTGTAATTTCACTTTGCGCAAGACCACAGTTTGTAATAAACAATCCGCCATTCTGCTCTACGTATTCCCAGTCTTTAACCTCGGTAATAATTACCGAGAAAGTAGCCGAGGCTTTTCCTATAGATACTGTAACGAGGTTTTCACCGCCGATGGTCCAGGGTTCATCATACTGGTTTTCTGAAATGTTTATATTATGATCTTCATAATATGCGTGATATTCACGTTCTATAAAGGAACCGTCTTTAAATGTAATTCGGTATGTGAAATTGGGTGTGTAATACCGTTTATTACCGTTTTCGTCTATCCAGCCATACTCGGTTTCTTTAATAGGTGTTACCGATAATATTTCAATAGATTCGTAAGGCGCCTCGGTGATAGTTACCTCAACGTCTGCGGTTAAATCACCAAGTGATACCTGCTCGGTATAGGTGTTACCTGCAGTCCATGGTGTATAGTAACTTTGTGTTTCGTTGGTCCACTCAAAACTTGCATTAAATCCGTTGTAAGAAACATTATCCCAAATGCTATAGCTTTGTGTTGTACCATCAGCAAATTCTACGTTAATGCAGGCTTTGTCATACCATTGATAGCGATAATATTGATGCTCGTTACCTTCTTCATCATAATCACTTGATAACCAACCGTTAGTGCCTTCCTGTAAAGAAAGAGGTTCTACGCTGATTGATTTAACCGGAGATTCGGAAATAGTAACGGTAAAGGTGTCGCTTACACCAAAAATAGTGCCCGTTGCAGTGTGTTCACCAATTTCCCATTTGTTTGTGTCGGACTGATCGTCTGTGATGTCAAGTACACACCAGTCATCGTTGTAATAAAGACCACCGTGTTCTGATTTAAGTGTCTGGCCGTCGTTAAGCGTTATTGTAAATTCGGTCCAGTAATTATAACACTCGTATTCAATCCATTCATCGGTTTCGGGGTTATAATAACTATTCATACCCATGTACTGACCTTCGCAGAAAGAAAGGTCTTCAATCTCTACGCTTACAACAGGGCACTTTTCAATTATAACGGTGAACGTGGTTTCAACACCTAAAATATCAGCCTTAAGTGTGTATTCGTTACCGCCGCTCCACTGGTTGCTATAGGATTGCGGGTCGTTATAGTTCAGGCTATATTCATTACCTTCATAAGTGATGTTTCCGTTTTCGTCACTTTGTATAGAGGAGCCGTCAGAAAGATGGAGCATATATGATGGAGAAAAATCATAATGCTGCCAATAAATCCATTCGCCTGTGTCATAGTCGTAATTTCCCCATTCGTTGCTATCAAAGTATTCGGTAAGAGTTATAGAGTCTACAACTACGTTTTGTATGGGATTTTCGTTGATAGTTATAGTAAACGTATCTTCAAATCCTACAATATTACCCGTTGCGGTGTATGTATTATTGGGTTGCCATTGATTGGTAGGACTCTGATCGTCGTACCAAGACAAATAACAATCAGTACCATTTAAGGTAATTTTGCCATCGGCATCGCTTTGCAAAGATGAGCCATCCTTTAAATTAACGGTATAGGATGGATTGTAGCCATATTGCTTCCACTGCACCCATTCGCCTGTTTCTTCGTCATAACTTTCGCTGATATAGTTATCAACACCATCAGTTAAAATGACATCATTTATTTCAACACTCAGAATGGGATTCTCCTGCACATTTACGGTGAAGGTACTTTCAAGGTCCATAAGTGTGCCGGTTACGGTATAAAAATTACCGGGTAACCAAGGCGACTCGTACGACTGGTTATCGTAATAATCGAATGAATACCACTCGCCGTTATACTGGATACCATCATATACGGTAAGCGAAGTTCCGTCGGCAAGTACCAGTGAACTGTTTACAGGGTAAGAATACACATTATAGGAAACTTCCTGCTGATTTTCATCGTCCCAAAAATAATCCGTATATGAGTCTATGCCTTCCATTACTGTAGCATCTTCAAAAGAAATAGACTGAATGTTAAGTAATGAAAGTATAACGTAATAGGTGATGTCACTTTCATCCCAACTATAGGCTTTGAACCTGTATGTTTCTCCGGCGGTGAGTTCATAGGTTATTAAAAAGTTTAAATCTGTGTAGCCGTCATCGTCCTCAGCAAGTTCGTTGTTGTTACTGTCGAAAAGAGTGGCACGCGCATCGCAGTCGCCAATTGAACGAAATACATAGGTGCCGCTTTCTTGTGGCGTGAAATAAAAATCGCAGTAACTATCCTCCCCGCTTAAAACAACTTCGGTTGGTGTACCAAGTCCTATTGTTGATACAGCCGCCGATACGGGCAGTACGAAAACAGCGCTTAAAATAATACAAAGCACCATAACTATACTGCATAGTTTTTTGGCTAAAATTTTCATAAAATTATCTCCTCCAATAAATTTATTTTACAGCCAATTATATATAATAAATTATATATTAAAATAATTTTTTAGTCAATAAAAAACACCGTTTGATAGTTAAATTCTATTAAACGGTGCATAAACAATATTCTTTTTAGTGCAAAGTGCAACTTTGAGGTAGATTGTCTTTTAAAAAATATCCCATTTCGGCCTTTTGGCAACCACTTCCGAACAGCATACCGCTTTGGGCGCAGTAGATACATTTTTGAACGTTGGGGGAGGTCATAAACAACGTATTGGTTACACCAACGTTTTCGGTTATATTGGCAAAGACTTTTGCGGCGTTGTTGATGTTGTTGAAATTGGAATGCCACACAGCACAACTGAATTCGGGTGTAATACCTACAAACCAGTTGTCAGCGTTCGCGTCACCTGTACCTGTTTTGCCTGAAATCTGAACGCCTTCAACGTAGGCTTCGTCACCTGTGCCGCCGGATTTTATTACACCGCGAAGCAGTTCGTTCATAATGTAGGACGTTTCAGTGCTGATTACCTGAGTTGTTGTGCGGTTGTCGGTATAAATAGCCTTGCCGTCAAGATCGGTTATACGAGAAATTGCAGTGGGAGCGGTATATTTACCGCCGTTGGCAAAAATTTGGTAATAACCCGCCATATCAATAGGGGTAGAGCCAGCCTGCGTGGCGCCGAGTGCGATATTACCGATAACCTCATCCTCACCGTAAATGGTAGCTCTGTATTGCTCGGCACTGACGTCAATTCCTAATTTGCTTTGCAAAAAGTCTATAGAGTTATTGACCCCGTACTTGCTTAAAACCTTAACAGCTACGGTGTTGGTTGATTGCTTTATAGCCTTGTAGACCGAAATGTCCTGATAGGTATATTTATTGTTGGCGTTTGACGGCCAGTCGTATTTTACGCCTTTGGAATTTACGCGTACCTTATAAGGCGAATCTTCGGTCAAGGTAGACCAGTTTATTATTCCGCTTTCAATTGCGGGGGCGTAAACTGCGAGCGGTTTCATTGCCGAATGCTGTTGCATTTTTTGCGTGGCATAGTTTTTAGTCGTATCAGAGCCCGCGCTGTATGCTGCGAGTATTTTACCGCTGTGGTCGGTCATGGCACAGCCAAAATCCGTACCGCGTACGATTTTATTGTAAGCATCCGCCATATAAGCTGAAACGGTGGGGTTTAAATACGTGTAAATATTGTAATTTTTAAGTTGTTTTTGCGCGCTGTCAATCTCACAGTCGTTAATCGTAGCTATAATCTGAGCGGCTTCGCTGATTGCGATATCCAGATAGGTCGCATTATAGCCTTTGAATTCCGCAACGCTTTCAACGCTTACGACAACGTCACCATTTGAGTCGTATATATTTGCTGTCTGCTTTTTGCCGCATCCCGAAAAAGAAATACAAGCAGCGATAACCAGCAATAAGCTAACTAATTTTTTCAAGTCAAACTACTCCTTTTCAATTTCGGATATATAATACAAAATTTCGTCAGGTAATTGTGACGTTGGTTGCATATCTATTTTTTTACCAAGCTCACTCAGTTTGAAAATATTTGCAGCTAAAGCTTTTTTAACGTTTACAAGCTCTTGCTGGCAATATTCTACGCTTTGTGTATCACCCGATTTTTGATAAAGAGCAATGCCGTTTATAAGCATCTGGCAGTATTCTTCGTATTCGTAATACTTGAATGGATTTCGCTCAAATACGGCGCGTTTTGCGCTTATAAGTGAGTTGAAATCGCCCACCGAATAATAGTATTTTGCCTTGACACTATAGGGGATGGGCGTTACAGTGTTTTGAGCGAGTATACGGTCACAAATTTCATTTGCGCGGGATAAATCCTTTTCGCTTTCAAGCATTGCGATTTTTACGTCGGTGTTAAAGGGGTAAATCTTATCCGCGATATCATTAGCTTCAAAATAAGCAAGCGACAGATGAACGCCCATATAAATACTTACGACGCACAACACACCAAGAATGCAATTTATTGCGCTACGATTTTTTCTGACGGTAATAGTCTTGCCGTCGGAGTGGTCAAGAAGTAGTATAAGCAGAAAGAATACTGATAAAAACTGTAGATCAAAGTCAAAAAAGCTATGAGCGCAAAGCGATAAAACAGCCGCTTTTTTATAAAAGGAAAAGCCCTTTTTGAATACGGTTTTTATTATCGCCGCAACAAATATAATCGCAGGAATGATACCCACGTCAAGCGCTAACTGTAAAAAGTCGTTGTGCGCGTATCTTACGGTATACCAGCCTGTCTGAACGGTGCCCTGAATATAGTTGTACCCGAGGTATCCCATACCAAACGGATATTTAAGCAAAAGCGGTAATGAATCCACCCAATAAAGAATACGACCAACAAAGGTTGATTCGGTAAAGGAAATAGAAAGATAACGCTTTAAAACATCGGGGCTTAGCAAAAATATTACCAGTACTACAGCAATCGCCACAGCGGCAAAAACGGCAATAGACAGTAAAACTACCTTTTTCTTAAAAGATTTTCTGAATTTATAAATAAGGGTGACAATATTTACTGCAATTGCAATTACAAAAACAGTTCGGCTACCTGTATAAAGTAAGCCGAAAATCAGAACCGCAAGGCAAACAAAATCATAAATTTTAAATTTTTCTTTACTGAGTAATATAATCTCGCTCACAAGTAAAAACAGCGCCAGAGTGTTCGGGTACTGGAAAAAGCCCGCAAGACGGCCCGCAACCGAGAAAAACTGTGAAGTGAAGGGAATATGCATTCCTGCTGTTGAAATCAGAACCATAGCCGCCGAGAAATAGGGAAGTATGGTTTCAAAATTTAAATCTTTACTTTGCCATATAGCAATAAGATAAAGTAACAGCGGCAAGAACTTTAAAAAGCCTACGAACGCCATACCGCGGTCAACAGCCCAGAGTATTGTAACGCCATACATAACGCATATCAGCGCTATTGAAACGCTTAAGAGATTTACTTTAATTGAAAGTCGCTTTTCCTTTTTTAGCTTTAAAAATAAATACACCGTCAATATCACCGACAGTATGCAACCCGCAAACTCGTTGAAACTGCCTACAAGTAGTACAGCGACAATTAAAACTATATCTGCAAAAGAAAAATGTTCCGAAATTTTACAAGACACATTATTCACCCGATTCTGTGTTTTTGTTATACACAATAAGTATAATACTTTATCTGTAAAATTTCAATCAAAAAGAAGATATAACCTTCAGCTTTTAATTTCAGTGATGATGGTGGCAATGGTGCGAGTGGTTTTGCTCTATGTGACAGTGTTTATGGTGGCAATGCTCGTGGGTGTTTTCAAGTTCTAAAGTTGAATGTGTAATACCGTGTTCTATAAGTTCCTTTCGAACTTTTTCTTTTATTATGTGCGGGTCGCCATCGGTCACAATATGCATTGTAGCGTAAACATTTTGACCGTCAAGACTGCGCAGATGTATGTGGTGCGCGTCAGCAATGCCGTCAATCTTACAGATGTGCTCTTTTATTTCTTCTACTGAAATATTGTTTGGTACTTTCTCGAGAAAAATATCAAGAACCGTTTTTAAATTTTTGACAGCGTTTACCAGAATGAAAATTGCAACACCAATTGACATTATCGGGTCAAGCAGATAAAAATCGGTAAAGCGCATAACAACAGCGCCTGCGAGCACGACTATCCAGCCGAGTACGTCCTCGAGCATATGCAACTTTACCGCCTTCTGATTTACAGACCCGTCGCCGTGGGTAAAATACGCCGCCAAAAAGTTGACTGCGACACCTATAATTCCAAATATTATCATACCATCATAGTTAATTTCGGCAGGATTTATAATTCTTTTTACAGCGTTTACAATTACTGCGGCAGAGCCGAACAACAGAATAAAGGTTGTAACCACACCGCCGAGCACCGAGTATCTTGCATAGCCGTAGGTATATATGTTGTCAGGTTGCCTTTTCGATTTTCTTTCAAGAAAATAAGAAAAACCAATGCTTGTGGCGTCACCTATGTCGTGAACCGCGTCGGACATAATTGCCACACTACCCGTAAAGATACCGCCTATAAATTCAAAAATTGCAAAAGACAGGTTTAAAACAAATGCTATAAAAATATTTTTTTCACTTTTCATAAAATCACCTTAATTGACAAATTTGTTCATTTGATATACAATATGTTTAATATAGAACAAAGAGTTCGATATCTCAATATATGATTTTTACACTTTGTAAATTACCGAACATTTTGGAGGATTTGTATGGACAGGCGACAGCGAAAAACCCGTGAAGCAATATTTAAAGCATTTACGGAATTATTATCAAAAAAAGATTTTAATTCAATTACGGTAGGCGAAATTATTGAGCGTGCCGATATAGGTCGCGCCACATTTTACTCACATTTTGAAACCAAAGATTTTTTGCTTAAGGAGCTTAGTGAGGAGTTGTTTTGCCACTTGTTTGATGTGATGCGCGGGGAACACGGTCATAAACATATTTTTGAATGTGATGCGCCTGACTCGGTGTTTTTGCATCTTTTCCGCCATCTGCAAAAAAACGACAATCAGATTTTAGAATTGTTTTCGGGGGAAAACAACGATATTTTCCTGAGGTATTTTAAAAATGGTCTTTTAACGCTGGTCCAAAGTCAGCTTGACGTTTTGAAAAATGAAAAACACAAGCAGTTGCCAAAAGACTTTTTAATAAATCATATTGCCGCCACTTTTGTTGAAACGGTTAAATGGTGGACAGCAGGCGGGTGCGAGCAATCCCCCGAGATTATTACAAATTATTTTTTAAGTGTGATATAAAGCAAAAGACGAAAGCCTACGGTTTTCGTCTTTTTTTGTGGCTTGGATGTGACATAGTTTTTATAAACGCAGGTATATAATATTTTATGAGGTGGGGACGCGTGACAGTTTATGCCGATATATTGATACTTGTCAATTTTATAGTTGATTATTTCTTACTTTTGATAACCTCACGGTTTTTACATAAAAAGCCTCGTCTTTGGCGGCTGCTGACAGGTGCGCTTTCGGGCGGGCTTTTTTCACTTTACATATTTTTGCCGCAAAGCAATTTCTTGTTTCAGAGCCTTGTGCAAATTTTAATGTGCGCGATGTTGTGCCTGATAGTATTCGGGTTTGGTGACATTAAAAACTTTTGCCGCAGTGTTGCGGTGCTTTTTGCGGTAAATTTTGCATACAGCGGCGCTATGATTGCTGTATGGTTGCTGTTTAAACCGTATGGTATGGTCATAAACAATTCGGTTGTGTATTTTGATATATCTCCACTTTTTTTAATACTGTTTTCGGTGTTGGGGTATTTTATTTCTGTTTTTTTAAGGCGTGTACTGCAAAAAAGCTTTTCTCAGAATACCTACTGCGACGTAACGGTGTCCTGCGGCGACAATATTTCAAATCTTATAGGTATTGCAGACACAGGCAATTCTCTGAAAGATGTGTTTGGTCTATCGGAAATTTTTATTACCGACGAAAGGATTGTCGACAAACTTCTGGGGTGTGAAAAGCAAAACCCCACCCGCATAAGAAAAATTCCCTGCGGCACCGTAACGGGTGAACGATTACTTGACGGATATCGTATAGATCACGCTGCGGTGGTATTTAATAATAAAAAATACAACTTTAAAAATCCTATACTTGCAGTGTCGACAACGCCGCTTGACGATTGTGAAATAATAGTAAACCCCGAAAATTTAATTTAGCAAAGAGGTAGCATAATGAAAATTATAAATTTAATTAAAAACATATTTACGAAAATTTTTACACCAAAAACATTATACTACATAAACGGTCCCGAAATTTTACCCGAACCGCTTACACCACAACAAGAGGCAGAGCTTTTAAACAACAAAACTGAGCAGGCAAAGGAGAAGCTCATTGTTCACAATCTGCGGTTGGTTGTATATATCGCTCGTAAATTTGATACAGCGCCTACGGGTATTGAGGATTTAATATCCATAGGAACTATAGGGCTTATCAAGGCGGTTAACACATTTTGTCCTGATAAAAATATAAAACTTGCAACCTACGCCTCGCGTTGTATTGAAAATGAAATTTTAATGCACCTGCGGAAAATTTCATCCAGAAGAAGTGAAATATCAATAGACGAACCGCTCAATACCGATTGGGACGGAAACGAACTGCTTTTGTCCGACGTTTTAGGTAGCGAACCTGACGAGGTCGGCAGAGAGATAGAGCAAGAGGATGAACGTCATCAGCTCAATGGCTTTGTTTGCGGTCTGCCGCCACGCGAGCGACAGATTATGGAAATGCGTTTTGGTATGAACGGTTACCCCGAATATACACAAAAGCAGGTAGCCGATACGCTTGGTATTTCACAATCGTATATATCACGACTTGAAAAAAGAATTATTGTAAAACTAAAAAAACAGATTGAAAAGGCAGTGTGAATAATGTAAAATATTGTCGGTGATAATATTGAAATTTTTAGCATTATATCTTGTGTTTATAAACGTAGTATCGGTCATAATATGCATAACCGACAAAATAAAAGCGAGATTAGACGGCTGGCGCATACCCGAAAAAACGCTTTTTGTAACGAGCTTTTTAGGTGGTGCTTTGGGTATGTATATTACAATGCAGTTAATCCGCCACAAAACCCAGCACAAACGGTTTATGATAGGTCTGCCTGTAATAATTTTTATACAAGCAGTAATTTTGGTATATATTTTGTACTTGTTGGCTTGACAAAACATATAATGTGATATAAAATGGTAAAAAATAAATATTCTTCGGGGCGGGGTGCAATTCCCCACCGGCAGTTAAAGCCTGCGAGCCTTTTTAGGTTGATTTGGTGAAATTCCAAAGCCGACGGTATAGTCCGGATGGTAGAAGAAAAAGTAACTTTTTGTATTTTTACGCCCCCACATATTTTGTGGGGGTTTCTTTTTAAAATAAAGTCACACATCTAATGTTATTTTTGAGATTCTTCGCGACTAAAGTCGCTCTGAATGACACGCGTTAGTTGTTGCTTCATTCATTTGTCATTCAGAGGAGCGGTAGCGACGAAGAATCTTAAAGACTGAATTATACCAGTGAAAAGAGGTTGTTTTATATGCCAAAACAAAATATCCGTAATATAGCCGTTACTGCAATCATGGGTGCCATCGGTTTTATACTTATGATGCTGGAGTTTCCCATATCTTTTTTAATTCCTTCATTTATAAAGTTTGATTTTTCAGAGCTGCCTGCACTTATAACTGCGTTTGCATTAGGACCATGGTGGGGAGTGCTTGTTTGTTTTATAAAAAATGCACTGCATCTGTTTGTGGGCACAACCGCAGGTGTGGGTGAACTTTCCAACTTTGTTTTAGGAGCGGTTTTTGTATATGCGAGCGGTGTTGTGTATAAGCGCAACAAATCTCGCAAGGGAGCTCTTGTAGGCGCGCTGACGGGAGCTGTTTTAATGGCAGCAATAAGTGTGGCGACTAACTACTTCTTTGTGTATCCCATATACGCAAAAATGTTGATTCCTATGGATGCGATTGTGGGTATGTATTCGGCGCTTTTGCCGTCGGTTGACACCTTGCTTGAAGCATTGCTTATATTCAACTTACCGTTTAATATTGCAAAAGGTCTTATTGATGCTGCAGTATGCTTTATGATTTATAAAAAATTATCCCCAATTTTAAAAAGCAAAAAATAACAGTTGACAAATCAAAATAATAGTGGTAAAATACCACACGAAAAATGAATATAGTCCTTATCAAGAGTGACGGAGGGTACAGGCCCTGTGAAGTCCGGCAACCTGTTTTGTTCAAGGTGCCAAATCCTGCGGATTATCCGAAAGATAAGATTTTTAAAAGCCGTTTATCTTTCAGGATAAACGGCTTTAATTTTTGTAGAATATGGGGGAACTGAATATGTATAAAAAGTTATTTACATCTGAATCGGTAAATGAGGGTCATCCCGATAAAGTTTGTGACCAGATTTCTGATGCTATACTCGACGCAATGCTCGCGCAGGACAAGTATTCCCGCGTAGCGTGTGAAACGTTTTGCACTACCGATATTGTAAACGTAATGGGTGAAATCACTACTAACGCCAACGTTGATATCGAAGCAGTTGTTCGAGAGGTTTTGTGTGACATAGGTTATAACAGCAAAGAAGAGGCTTGCTTTGACGGCAAGACCTGTAAGGTTGTTGTAAACCTTGACAAGCAGTCACCCGACATTGCTATGGGTGTTGACAATTCACTTGAGCTAAAAGACGGTAAGGATGATAAATATAATCAGCACGGCGCAGGTGACCAGGGTATGATGTTCGGCTACGCTTGCGACGAAACACCAGAGCTTATGCCTTTGGCAATTTCTTTGGCACACAAAATGTCGTATAAGCTGACTACTGTTCGCAAATCGGGTGAGCTTTCATACCTTCGTCCCGATGGTAAAACACAGGTTACTATCGAGTATAACGAAGACGGCACACCAAAGCGTGTTGACGCAGTTGTTGTATCTACACAGCACAGCGCTGATATAGAGTTGGAAACACTTCGCAAAGACGTTTTAGAAAAGATTATCAAGCCTATCATTCCAGCCTCGCTTATGGATGATGATACAAAGATTTTTATCAACCCAACAGGCCGTTTTGTAATCGGTGGTCCTCAGGGTGATACAGGTCTTACAGGTCGTAAGATTATTGTTGATACATACGGCGGTGCGGCTCGTCACGGTGGTGGCGCATTCTCGGGCAAAGACCCGACAAAGGTTGACCGCAGTGCCGCTTACGCTGCACGCTACGTTGCAAAGAATATTGTAGCGGCAGGTATAGCCAACAAATGCGAGGTTCAGCTTGCATACGCTATAGGCGTGGCAAAACCTGTTTCAATTATGGTGGATACCTTTGGCACAGGCAAATATGACGATGTTGTTATTGCCGATGCAGTACAAAAGGTATTTGACCTTCGTCCTGCTGCAATAATTGATAAATTGGATTTACGTAGACCTATCTATCGCAAGACATCAAACTACGGTCACCTCGGTCGTGAAGATGCTGGCTTTACCTGGGAAAAGACCGACAAAACAGAGGAATTAAAAGCTGTTTTGGGATAATAGAATATATTAAACCTTAGGAGGAACCTAAAATGAGTAATTACAATATAGAAACCAAATGTGTTCAGGGCGGTTATACACCGGGTAACGGTGAACCCCGCCAGATACCGATAGTGCAAAGCACAACCTTTAAATACGCTACAAGCGAAGATATGGGTAAACTTTTTGACCTTGAGGCATCTGGTTATTTTTATACCCGTCTCCAAAACCCAACCAATGATAGCGTAGCCGCAAAAATCTGTGAGATGGAGGGTGGCACCGCCGCTATGCTAACATCCAGCGGTCAGGCGGCATCGTTCTATGCGGTATTTAATATCGCCTCTTGCGGTGACCACGTTGTATCAAGCTCTACCATCTACGGTGGCACCTATAACCTTTTTGCCGTTACAATGAAACGTATGGGCATTGACTTTACCTTTGTAAGCCCTGACTGCTCTGACGAAGAGCTTGAGGCGGCTTTCCGCCCAAATACCAAGGCTGTGTTTGGTGAAACTATAGCAAACCCTGCTCTTACCGTTTTAGACATTGAGCGTTTTGCAAATGCGGCTCACGCGCACGGTGTTCCGCTTATTATTGACAACACCTTTGCTACACCCGTAAACTGTCGTCCGTTTGAGTGGGGCGCAGATATTGTAACCCATTCTACCACCAAGTATATGGACGGTCACGGCGCAGGAGTTGGCGGTTGTATAGTTGATAGCGGTAAATTTGACTGGACTAAATATCCCGACAAATTCCCAGGTCTTTGCACACCCGATGACAGTTACCACGGTGTAACATACACCGAGCGTTTTGGTCTTGAGGGCGCATATATCACCAAGGCTACAGCACAGCTTATGCGTGACTTCGGTTCAATTCAGTCACCACAAAACGCATTCATTTTAAACCTCGGTCTCGAAAGCTTGCACCTTCGTATGAAAAAGCACTGCGAAAATGGTTTAGCAGTAGCAAAATTCCTTAAAAATGACCACCGCATCGCTTGGGTAACCTACCCCGACCTTGATGGTGATAAGTATTATGACCTTGCTCAAAAATACCTGCCAAACGGTAGTTGCGGTGTTGTAAGTTTCGGTGTTAAGGGTGGCAGAAAGGCTGCCGAAAGTTTTATGAAAAACTTGCGCCTTGCCGCTATAGAAACCCATGTTGCCGATGCGCGTACCTGTTGCTTGCATCCTGCAAGTGCAACACATCGTCAGATGAATGACGATGAACTTGCCGCAGCAGGTATTTCGGCTGACCTTGTTCGTTTTTCTTGCGGTATTGAAAGTGCCGACGACCTTATTGCTGATATTAAACAGGCACTTGACAATATTTAATTTATAAAAAGGAGCATAACAATGCCCATAAAAATACCTAACGATTTACCAGCGGTGAAGATTTTAAACGATGAAAATATTTTTGTAATGACCGAAACCCGCGCCATTACACAGGACATTCGTCCACTTAAAATATTGTTGCTTAATCTTATGCCTAAAAAGATTGAGACTGAAACACAACTGTCTCGTCTTCTTGGTAACTCACCGCTTCAGGTGGATTTTGAGTTTATTCACACCAAAAGCCACGTTTCAAAAAATACCTCGGCAGAGCATTTGTTTACCTTTTACAAAACCTTTGACGATGTAAAGCACAAAACCTTTGACGGTATGATTATTACGGGTGCGCCTGTTGAGCAAATGCCATTTGAAGAAGTGGAATATTGGGATGAGCTATGTGAAATAATGGAGTGGACCAAAACCCACGTTCACAGCACATTCCACATTTGCTGGGGCGCACAGGCAGGTCTTTATTACCATTATGGTGTAAATAAATATCCTTTGGAAGAAAAGTTGTTTGGCATATTCCCACACAAGGCAGACTATAAAAAGTCGATACTCTTGCGCGGATTTGACGATGTATTTATGGTGCCACAATCGCGCCATACCACCATTAAAACCGAGGACGTAGTAAAAGTTCCTGAACTTAAGATTTTAGCATCTAATGAAAAATGCGGCATCTATGCCATAGCTACCGAGGGCGGTAAGCAGATATTTATTACGGGTCACAGCGAGTATGATGCTGATACTCTTAAAAATGAATATCTTCGTGACCTCAATGCAGGATTGCCCATTAAAGTGCCTGAAAACTATTTCCCTGATGATAACCCTGCAAATGAGCCGCTTGTAACGTGGCGCTCACACGCTAACTTGCTTTACAGCAACTGGCTAAACTATTTTGTATACCAAACAACACCATATGATATAGCGCAAATAAAAAAATAAACAAACGCCTTGAGATTTCTCAAGGCGTTTACTGTTTACTTGTTTAATACGTTTTTTGAATACAAATCGTCAATTTCTTTTAAAATTTCGGCTTGGTTTGGTTTTAGTCTTACGTAGTTGTTGGCGATTTCAATAAGACGCGGGTTTACGTCAGTGCGGGTGCGTGCGTATTCCTCTGCGATTTTAAGCTTTTCATCAAGCGGAAGGTCATATTCGCGAACTATCATAAGCTCACCACCGTAAATCTCAATCTTTTCGCTAATCTTTTTACACCAATCCTGCAAATACTCGGGAGGGGATAATTTTTCCTCGCCTATATCAAGACCCTGTTCAGCCAAAAAGTATTTTGCCATTGTGAAGTAACCGTGTGCGTTGGGGTGGACGTGGTCGCCGCTGTAAAGAATATCGGTTTGCATTTCGCGAGCAAAATACTCAAAATAATCGCAAAGCGGTAAATTTTTCTCTTTTGCAATTTTACGCACTTCTTCGGCATAAGCTAAAAGAAGCGGAAATCCGCCTACAAAAGGAGCTTCTGTACCTTCGTGGTATTCATCATACGGAGGAGGGGTGCAAAGAGTTACCTTTATTCCGCGGCTTGTTAAAACGTCGCACAATTCACGCATACATTTTTTGTAGCGTTCATAGTTTGCAACAAGTCGGTCGTAACGCTCGGCAGAACGCGGGTGCGCAAGGTCATATCGACCGCAGTCGTTAACACCAAAACCTATTACTGCGTGAGTAGGGTCGTGAATAAACACGTCGTCTTCTAAATATTGAAATGCTGCCCATGCAGCGCCGCCTGCAACACCGCAGTTGAATACCTCGATTTTTGTATCGGGTAGGTTGCGTTTGTAACAGTCGACCGTCATCCACTGCACCGCATTTTGTGCGGTAAGGCTGTCGCCTATAAAACAAATACGTGCGCCATCGGGAAATCTTTCTAACATTTACAACACTTCTTTCGGAATTATTTTGCAGTCTTTGTGGTGCTTATAAGTTTACCTACAACAAGATAACGCTCGGAGTCATTGGAAGTACATGTGCTAAGGGTAATGATTTTGTCATCAGTTGTAAGTGATGCACCATCAATTACCTGCTTGGTAAGTGATGTGGGGTTTACACATTCATCAAAGAATTCCTGACACTCATTCTCAACGTTGAAGTTAAAGGAGTTCATAATGTGACGATCGTCGTAAACGAATGCTGAAATGATTTCGTACTCTAAAATCGCGTCGGGGGTGTAAACAAAGATGGTGCGGTGCTCTTCAAAAAACGCTCTGTTACGGAACTTTTTAAGCTGACCAAACATTGTGCCGTTTAACATATTATGGCCATATATCAATGTGTTGGGGTCTGAAAAATCATTGTGATTAAGTTTCTGAATGTAGATCGAGCCTGCACGCTTTTGAGCGCCGTTTATATCGTGGTCAAGATAGTAGTTGTCATCCGCCTCAACCGCGCTTTGCATAATTGGGTAGTCGATAATATCGATACCGGGTATCTGAATCCAAGCGCAAACGTCGGGATTTTTCTCCTGAATTTCCTTAAAGTTAATTGGGTTAGCGGGTAAAACTGTTGAAACAGTTGAGTTTGTTGACGTGGGATTTTTGTAATCACCAAAATCCTCTTTGCCGCCAAAAAACTGTACACAAAGCATAATGATTGCAACAAGCAACAAAGCCGCCGCTACTGCTATTGTGATGTAGTATATAATTTTTTTATTTTTTGTGTTTTTGTCACCCTCTGGGGTATTAGAATGTTTAAAAGTATATTCTGACATAGTATCACCTTATCCGTTGTATTTGTTGATTGCTTTAATTTCGGTTTTGCCGCCCATATAAGGCCTGAGTGCCTCAGGAATTTTAACAGTGTAATATTCACCGTCAAATGTAAGATTGTTTTCAAGGAATGCAATAAGCATACGAGGGGGCGCTACAACCGTATTGTTAAGTGTGTGTGCAAGATACTTTTTGCCGTCTTCACCTTTAACACGAATACCAAGTCTGCGTGCCTGCGCGTCTCCTAAGTTTGAGCAAGAGCAAACTTCAAAATACTTTTGCTGTTTCGGGCTCCACGCCTCAACGTCGTAAGACTTAACTTTCAGGTCTGCAAGGTCGCCTGTGCAACACTCGAGTGTACGAACTGGGATATCAAGACTGCGGAAAAGCTCTACCGAGTAGCTCCACATTTTGTTAAACCATTCCATACTTTCTTCAGGGCGACATACAACAATCATTTCCTGTTTTTCAAACTGATGTATACGGTAAATGCCACGCTCTTCAATACCATGAGCGCCCTTTTCTTTGCGGAAACAGGGTGAATAACTGGTAAGCGTAAGCGGCAACTTTTCTTCCGGAGTAATGGTGTCGATAAATTTACCGATCATAGAGTGTTCTGACGTACCGATAAGATAAAGGTCTTCGCCCTCAATCTTATACATCATAGCGTCCATCTCTTCAAAACTCATAACGCCTGATACCACGTGACTACGAATCATAAATGGCGGAATGCAGTAGGTAAAGCCCTTGTCTATCATAAAGTCGCGAGCGTAAGCGGTAACTGCTGAGTGAAGACGAGCGATATCGCCCATAAGATAGTAAAAACCTTCGCCTGCAACGCGACCTGCGGCTTCCTTGTCAATACCGTCAAAAAGCGCCATAATATCGGTATGGTAGGGAATTTCAAAATCCACTTGTGTTTTTTCACCGTATTGTTGAACTTCAACATTTTCACTGTCGTCTTTACCTACAGGTACGCTTTCATCCACAATGTTGGGTATTTTCATTACGATATCGCGAACCTTTATTTCAAGCTCAGCTTCTTTTTCCTCAAGGGCTTTAAGCTCTTGAGCCTGCTGTGTCACAAGTTTTTTTGTTTCTTCAGCTTCGTCGCGTTTACCCTGCGCCATAAGCATACCGATTTGTTTACTTATTTTGTTGCGGTTTGCTCGAAGCTCGTTAGCGCGCTGGTTTGTATCCTTTTTTTCGTTGTAAAGTGTGATAACCTCATCAACAAGCGGTAACTTGTTATCTTTGAACTTGCGCTTGATATTCTCTTTCACAAGTTCAGGGTTTTCGCAAATAAATTTAATGTCAAGCATTTTACTTCCTCCAAGGGATAATTTCGTACCGTACATTATAACATATATATATCTATATGTCAAAGGGAATAGTAGTAAATTTTTTGTTAAAAATATAAGTGGTGATAATATGAAAAAACGAACAAAAAAACAGCAAAATGTACCTACGCAAATTCCTGCAAACAACGTGGTAAGTCAGCCCGAAACTGTGTATGAACTTATAAACAAATACGGCACTTATGAGATACAACCGACCGCTGATAGCGACAACGATTTTCCAAAAATCGCACAAGGGTTGCCTAAAGAGGAAAACCGTAAAGTTGTTGATAAGGATTGGGACGGGTATAAGGACAAAGAATGAAATTGTGAGCCTCGGCTCACGATGAAATCAAAGGCTACACCTTTGATGAAATATTTTTCTTTACAGAAAAATATGAAATTAAATCCACCCATCGCCGCAGCGATTTCATATTGCTTGCAATATTTCGCCCACCCGTAAGGGTGGATTTAGTTAAAAAAGACCGCTGCAAGCGGTCTTTTTTGCGAGTTGGTCTATAAGCCGAGTTCTGTCGTGCGCGGTCATCTATCTCGACGTGTAGTCGCCTACACGCTCAAGCCGCTTTTCGTGGCACATCGGGCCAATGTATTGCCACACTCAGCGTTGCTCCAAATAGGGTTTACAGTACCAATATGTCTCCATTTGGCAGGTGAGCTCTTACCTCGCCTTTCCACCCTTACCGTAAAAGGCAGCCTGCAAGCAGGCGTTCAATGAGTTGCCTCAAAGCATTTACGGCGGTATATCTCTGTTGCACTATCCCTAAGGTCACCCTCGGCAGCCGTTAGCTGTTATTCTGCCCTGTGGGGCTCGGACTTTCCTCACATACATAGTATGCGCAACCGCGTAACCAACTCGCAAGCGTATTGTATCACAAAACTTGCCTTGTGTCAAAACCTTTAAAAAGAGAATAGTATGTAAAAGAAAATTTTTATGAGTTTTGGGTGGGTTTTGATATGGAAAATAAATTTTTAAAGTATTTTTTGGCGGCAAACTCGGGTGAAGGGTTTGTGTCACATTTTGCTGATAATTATGATTATAACGATGGTTGGCGCGCCTACATAATAAAAGGCGGTCCCGGTACGGGTAAATCTTCTTTTATGAAATACATTGTTGTAAAGGCTATAGATGCGGGTTACGGTGTAGAGCTGTGCCCTTGTTCATCCGACCCTGATAGTCTGGATGGCGTTATTATAAAAGATATAAAAACCATAATTCTCGACGGTACGTCACCTCACGTGTTAGAGCCAGTATATCCCGGTGTCTGCGAAGAAATTATAAATTTAGGTGAGTTCTGGAATGGGGAAGCGTTACGTAGTAGGGCAGAGAAAATAATAGACGTAACACATCAAAACAAAAAACTGCATAAGCGTGCCGCCGCCTATATATCAGCGGCAGGAGAACTTATATATGACAATTATAAATTGTCTGTTCAGTTTACAAATCTTAAAAAAGCCGAGCGGTTTGGTGTAAAGATGGCAAATAAGCTTATCCAAAAAAGAAAAAATCAAAACGTGAAAGAATGGGTGCGGTTTATAGGCGGAGTAACACCAAAAGGCATTATAGCTTTTAAAGGTACGATAGAGGATTTTTATAAAAATATAATTGTAATTGACGACAAATATGGTGCTGTTGCGAATGAGATAATGAAAAGCGTGAGAGAGGTTGCGCTTTTACGCGGCTATGAAATAATCACACTCAAAAATCCGTTTTTACCGTCAAAACTTATTGACCATATACTTATTCCCGAATTATCGCTTGCGGTTGTACGTGAATACGAGTATGTAAAATTTGGTGAACAGTATCGCCGTATACACGCTCGCCGATTTACCGATATAAACCTTTTGCGTGAATGTCGCACACGGCTTACCTTTAACCGCCGAGTTGTAAGGGAGTTGTTGCTTGGCGCAATTGATACGCTCGGCAAAGCAAAGCTTGTTCACGATAACTTAGAAAAATATTATATAGACGCTATGGATTTTAAGGCAATGACCGCCTATGCCGAGCAAAAGGCTGACGAGATATTAATGACCGATTAACAAACTAAAATATTTTGTAGGGTCGAGCCTGTGTGCTCGACCGCGGAACGACACATAGGTCGTTCCCTACGATATATAAAAGCCTCTGCCTTTAAGCAGAGGCTTTTGAGTGTTGTTATTTTCTTTTGCTATGTGCCCAAGCGGTTGCACTGTATGTAACCAATCCTAAACATATTCCAATATTAAATGAGCTAAATCCGCTGATAATAAATTTTATCAAATATATCATTGTGTAAATGCCGAAAATAACGATGGCTACAAGTTCAAATATATTTAATAACCAATCTGGACAAGAAGGGTTTTTTACCTGTATCAGTAGCATAAAATATACGCCGAAAAACCAAGCTGCAGAAATGAATACGCCAGCAAGAGTAGATTTGATTATTGAGTCAGTATTTCCAAACGTAATAGCTAATATCAATGCAATTGCAGCAATTATTAAAGGAATACTGATTGACAGTTTTCTATTACAAAAAATCATATCAAGCAATTTTTTCATAATTATTACCTCAAAAATAATTGTGCATTACAAAAGTTCAATTCCTAATTCTTTACATTTCTTAATTTCTTCTTCAGGCCATACAGATGCGTGAACCTCACCGATATGTGCTTTTTGCAACAGTTGCATACACAGTCTTGACTGACCGATACCACCGCCGATTGTTAGCGGTAATTCGTCATTTATAAGCGCTTTGTGGAAGGGAAGTTCCAATCGGTCAAGCTTGTTTTCTGCAGAAAGCTGGCTCATAAGCGTTTCTTTGTTTACGCGAATACCCATACTTGAAAGCTCAAGTGCTGAGTCGAGCACGCGGTTATATACAAGCAAATCGCCGTTAAGTGACCAGTCGTCATAGTCGGGTGCTCTTCCATCGTGCTTTTCGCCGTTCGAAAGCTTGCCGCCGATCTGCATCAAAAAGACTGCGCCATACTCTTTGGCAATTGCATTTTCACGCTCTTTGCCTGTAAGCGTAGGGTATTTATCAAGTAATTCCTGCGAGGTTATAAATTTTATTTTACGTGGTAGGTAGTTGTCAAGCTGTGGATATTTACGTTCGACAAAATCGGCCGTCAGCAGTATTGCCGAATAAATACGGTTTACGGTATCCTTTAAAAATTCTACCGTGCGGTCAGCGTCTTCAATAACCTTTTCCCAGTCCCACTGGTCAACGTAAAGCGAGTGAATGTTATCACAGGTTTCATCGCGACGGATAGCGTTCATATCGGTATAAAGACCTGTGTGAACACCAAAACCGTATTTACCAAGCGCCATACGTTTCCATTTAGCAAGTGAGTGAACAACCTCTACAACCTCGCCCGATTGTAAAATGTCAAACGATACGGGGCGTTCTACGCCGTTAAGGTCGTCGTTAAGACCGCTGCCACGCTTTACAAAAAGGGGAGCCGAAACACGGCGTAGATTAAGCGCATCGCAAAGGTGTTCTTCAAACTTGTGGCGCAGTGAACGGATAATTCCCTGCGTTTCAAGCACATTAAGTTTTGATTTATACATAAAATCACCAAATTAAGATATAGTTCCAACTGTACGTGGATAGAGAATAACGTCGCGTATATTCTGCACACCTGTAACGTACATAATAATTCGCTCCAGCCCAAGACCAAAGCCGCTGTGGGGGACTGAACCGAATTTGCGAAGTGAGATATAGTCGGTGTAATCGTCTATATTCATACCGCGGATGTTCATAGCGTCAAGTAGTTTATCAAGGTCGGCTTCACGCTCGCTGCAACCGATAATTTCACCAACTGTAGGAACAAGCAGGTCGGTTGCGGCAACGGTTTTACCGTCGGCATTTTGCTTCATATAGAAAGATTTGATTTCCTTTGGATAGTTAGTAAGGAATACAGGGCGTTTGCACACTTCTTCTGCGATGTAACGCTCGTGCTCGGTCATAAGGTCGCAACCCCATTCTACAGGGTACTGGAACTCTTTGCTGCTTGCCTTTAACGCTTCAATAGCCTCGGTGTAGGTCATAACCGCAAAGTCATTTGCTACAACGCTTTCGAGTTTTTCTATAAGTCCCTTTTCAAAATGCGCGTTAAAGAATTTAAGCTCTTCAGGGCATTTTTCGAGAACAGTGTTGATTATGTGTTTGATAAGGTCCTCGGCAATTTCAATAATGTCGGGGAGTTCTGCAAAAGCAACCTCGGGTTCAACGTGCCAGAATTCGGCAACGTGACGGGGGGTATTACTCTTTTCAGCACGGAAAGAAGGACCAAAGGTATAAATCTTACCAAGCGCCATAGCGGCAACTTCACCTTCAAGCTGTCCAGATACCGACAAAGCGGCACGACGACCAAAAAAGTCTGCGGCATCTGCCTCCTCCTCGGTTTTAAAGCCGTGGTCAAAGGGAAGGGTGGTTACCTTAAACATTTCACCTGCACCCTCACAGTCACTGCCTGTGATAAGCGGTGTGTGAATATAGGTATAGTGCTTTGCTTGGAAAAACTCGTGAATACAAGCCGAAATTACCGAACGAACACGAAGTACTGCGTTGAATGTATTGGTACGAACACGAAGAGCGGGGATTGTGCGAAGGTATTCGAGTGTGTGACGCTTTTTCTGCAAAGGATATTCCGGTGGGCAAACACCGAGAACAGTAATATTTTCAGCATTGATTTCAACCGAATCTTCAGCAACTACCGATTTAACAACGGTACCCTCAACCTTAAGCGAGGTACCAAGTTTCATAAATTCGGCAATATCGGTCATAACAGCCTTATCAATTACTATTTGCAGGTGCTTTAAGGTTGTACCATCGTTAAGCTCTAAAAATGCCATATTTTTAGAATCGCGGGAAGTACGTACCCAACCGCAAACGGTAACAGATTGACCGATGTAATCGCCCTTCATAATGTCAATAATGTCGATGTGTTTCATAATATATCACTCCGTAAATAATTTACTCAAAAATAATAAGCGCTATTCATCCTCTTAAAAAAACAGGGACGAATAGCGGATAAATACTACTCGCGGTGCCACCCGTATTACCTAGGAAAACATAGGTCACTCACAGCGTATAACTGTTATCGGCTTTAACGTGCCGCCTACGGCTCCCCTACTAAGTGATTGGTATTTGCCAATTTAACTTTTGGGTTTGCAGCTCCGAAGTGTTCTTCGCGGTATGCGTATGGCGGCATTTACACTATCTGCCACTCACTAATCACCGTTTATACCGTTACTTTTCTTCATCAATGCTTTTAAAATATAATGGGATTATATCACTGAAAGTCTTTTTTGTCAAGGGTTAATCAATAACCTCTATAACCATATTGTCAGTAATATCGGCTGTTGGGATAAACAACTTGGGTATGTTCATCATACTGTCAAATTCACCGGACATTTCTTTGCCGTTAACCATAAATTTACGGTCAGCAGTACCATTGTTCTTATATTTAACTGTTATTGGGTGACCCTTAACGATAATATCAATGGAAGCATCAGTAGTAGGCATGGTTGCCGCAGTCTGAATAACAAGACCATCTACTGTCGGGCATACACCAAAACCGAATTTAACAAGGTTTTTAATAAACACCGTACCGCTACCTGTGTACCAGTCGGCAAATGACTGACCATCTATGCAAAGTTCTTCATTTCTGAAATATGAGTTTGGCATAGCAAATGGCGATTTTGAACAACTCTCGTGTGAAAGTACGGTTCCAAGTGCAAACTGACGCCAAGCTTCTTCGCTTTCGCCCATAAGGAAGAGTGCCGCTACCGCAAACATTGTAGCGTGAACATAGGTGCCTGCGTTTTCATAAGTACCTGCAGAGATATTTGCAATACGACCAACGTACTTACGCATATCAAGTGGGAATGCCTTGTCAAATGTCATAATACCGTATTTTGAATCAAGACCACGGAATGCGCTTAAAATAACCTCTTTCATAGTCGGGTCGTTTTTAATCATACCCGAAATTGCCCAGAAAGAGTTGGCGGTAGAGCTGTAACGAGCAAAACCGTCGGGATCACACCAGGAACCAATTTTGTAAGAACGCTTGTCGCCCCAACCGTGCATTACGCGGCGTTCGCCTTTATCGTTTACGTCAACAGCATTTTTACTAAGACCACATTTAAGTGTTTCGGCAAATGCCTTATATTCGGCAATCTTATCATCGTGACCGCCTACGTGGGCTAAAATCTCACAAATTTCGCCGCAGTTCTGATAAAGCTGAAGCGAACACATTACGCTGACACCTGTACCGTATTCACGGTCTGCGTCGGTTGTTTTACCGAGTCCATCAAGAGCGTCGTTCCAGTCACCGTAGAGCGAATGTAAACAACCTGTTTCACTATCAATATTACTGCAAAGGTAGTCCATAATTTTTATAATATGGTCAAGTACTGTATCAACAATTTTGCTCTTTGCAACTAAACGGCTGTTGTCAGCGGCGGCAACGTAATAACCGCATTTTTCGTCCAAAATTACCCAGTCATCAGTATAAGACAGATAGGTGTGAAGCGTAGTGATAATCCAAACACCTTGGTCGATAAATTTACGAAGGTCAAATTCGGGCATATAGTCGGGACTCTCTTGTTCCGAGAACTGACGAGGTGGTCTGCCGTCTTCAAGTATGTGGTTAAGCGCGTTGACAAACTGAGCGCGGCTTTCACGCGGTTGCCAGATAAGAGAAGACTCGAGCTGTTGCATAACATCGCGCACACCCATCATAGGTCCAAAATAGTTTTTACCTAAAGCACAGAAAGAAATCTGCTTCTGAATGTTGCGAACAAATTTATTAAGCACGTTTGCGTTAATGCTACCATTATAATCTTTAAAATGTGTCTGCATTGTTGCAAACTTGGAAAGAGCAAGTTCCTCGTCACCTGCGAGCACAGCATCAATTTTTTCTACGTCAGGCTTCTGGTCTATTACTGCCTCGGCTTCCTCGGTCGAGTGGAAGTACTGAAGCTCATATTCGCGGCGTACTGTTTCGCCCGCGTCCAAAGTATAATGCGCGCTGTCAGCACAAACAGGAACGTCAACCGAGTTTGCGGCGTTAAACTGATTTTTAAACACACCCGTTTTAAGACTTGCGGCATTTGTTGTAAGTCTGCCTACGGGTCCTAAAAATTCCGACTTTTGCGCTGTAAGATACTCAGCTTTAGGTGTGGCGCCGAAAGCGGCGCGGCCTACTGCCATACTGTCACCGTAAGAACGAAGCAGGAAGTTGCCGTTATCAAAACGTTTGCCAAAGCGGTTCATTATATCGTAAACACCGCCGTTGTTACGGTAAAACAGCCACGCATCCATACAAGACATCATATAAATATTTTGTGGGCGGTCACTTTTATTTATAGCGGCAAACGCAAAGTGAATGTGTTTATCCATACTTGCGTGAACACGCACCGCAAAGGTTACGTCTGCAGTATCTGCTATGTAATATGCGCTTCTGAAAGAGTAAACAACGTAACGTTTAATATCAATCGCTTCAAACAATTGGCGGTGACATTCAAAAAGCGATACGGGGTAGTATTCGCCATTTGGCTGCAAAAGACCACCCATAAAAGCAATTGACGCATCTTCAAAGTTGTTAAGCTCGCGGAATATGGTAAAGGTTGAATCGTAAGCGTCGATATGACCACTGCTACGAGCCCACACTACAAGACCATTAGCGTCATAAGCAAAGCGCGACACGCCGTATTCACGCTCGCAACATAAAATCTGATTTTCGTTAAGATAAAAGGTGTTCTGAGGCATACTGTTGTCTGGGGTAGCCTTAAACCCGTTTATCTGTTCCATAAGATTTTTAAGTTGATTTTCAAAACTCATAATAACAATCCTTTCGGATAAATTCTTTAGGTTTAATCTAACATAAAACTTTGTTTTTTTCAAGATAAATTGCAGTTTACAAACATTATTTTACATATTATAATATATTTGGAAATAAAAAGGGGGAAATATTATGATTTTAGCGCAAAACCGAGTGCCGTTTGGTGCGATATACGTGTCAGAAAGTGATTTCGACAATAGTAATTCACAGGTCTGGTTTATTGCAACACAACTCAGATATTATCTTGCCAGAATAACAACAGCGCCGTTTGAAATCAATATCGATAAAAAAGAATACAAAAACGGACTGTATTTGAAACTTGATAAAACGTATGGTGATGATGAATTTTCAATAAAAACTGAAAATTCAAGCATTTACATAAGCGGTGGTAAACGCGGTGTTATCTATGGAGGATATGAGTTGTTAGAGACTATAGGCTGTCGTTTCTTTACACCCGACTGTGAAAAAATCCCTACCTTGACAAAACTTGAAATAGGAAACATTATCAAGCACGAAAGTCCTGTGTTTGAATTCCGTGATACCGATTACTCCAGCATAAAGCGTTACCCTAAATTTGCTACAATGTGCCGAATAAACGGCAGATGGAATGATATACCCGAGATGCTCGGCGGCAGTATAAGGTATGCGCTCGGAGCACACAGCTTTGCGCGCCTTGTTCCCCACGAAGAGTACCGCGATACACACCCTGAGTACTTTTCGCTTTACAACTACAGACGTCAGGCAAAAAAGGATGACCACTGGCAGTTGTGTCTTACCAACCCGGATATAATTGATATCATAGTAGATAATGCCAGAAAAATTTTAAAGGAAAACCCCGATAAAAAAATACTTTCAATTTCACAAAATGATAATTCTTACAGTTGCCAGTGCGAAGATTGTCTTGCATCCGACGCGGACGAAGGCTCTCCCGTAGGTACCCTTATCAAACTCGTGAATAGGGTTGCCGAAATTTTAGAACCGGAGTTTCCCGACGTTACGTTTGACATTCTTGCATATCATTATACAAGACCTGCTTCAACGAAAACACAGACCCGACACAACGTTTGCGTGCGTTTGTGTGCGAGTACGACTTGTTTTGCTCACCCCTTTGATAAATGCGACGACCGCTCCCGTGCGGTCAAACACCCAAACGGAAAGGCAAGTTTGTTTATAGAGGACCTTATCGAATGGAGCAAGGTCTGCGAGCGACTTTACGTGTGGGATTACACCTCGAATTTTCCACTTTACCCTATGCCGTTTCCAAACTGGCGCGTTTTACAGCCAAATCTGAAAACACTTGCAAAATATAATGTTAAAGGTGTTTTTGAGGAAGCAAACTGCGCCGAAAACGGTGGTGTTGATTTCAACGAACTGAGAACATATCTGCTTTCAAAACTTATGTGGAATCCCGATTGTGATATAGAACTCGACCGTAAGGAGTTTATGGAATATTATTACGGAGAAGCAGCGCCTTATCTGGAAGAATACCTCAATATGCAGTGTGATTTTGTTGAGAGAGAAAATTATCACCTTTATATTCAGGATATAAAAAGACCGCCATACCTTGAAGATGAATGGCTTGAAAAATACAATATTCTTTTTGATAAAGCCGAATCGGCGGTAGCAGGGGATGGCGTGCGCCTTATGCGTGTTCAGAAAGCGCGTCTTTCTATTCGTTTTGCAGATATTTTCTGGAATGAAATTTTATCGGGCAATTATGACGCCGAAAAAATCAATCAGTTTTTTGTAGACCTTCGAGCACACAATATTTCAAGACTTGACGAATGGAGCAATATAGAGCGCACCTATCGCGCCTGGATGGATGGAAAGGAACGCGGTGTGTATTACACGTCTCCTTACCGCTACGACCGTGAATCTATACTCTGATTTTAAAATATACTTGACTTACTGAAGTGTGTTTGCTATAATACATATCGCTAATGAAACTATTTTTTTAGGAGGATTATTGTCTTTATGGACAGTAGCGACAGTTGCGACGATAACGGCAACCCTGATAATTTAACTTGTATATATGATGGCGTACCTATGCTCGTACTCGGGCAGAGGTATGCCTTTTTGCGTCTAAAAAGAGTTTTGAGCTGATAAAACATACATAATTTTAATGAGTTTGTGTATATTAAAGGAGATTTAAATTTAAAATGGAAACCTATATTATAATTATGGTAATATGCCTTGTTATGTCGGCATATTTTTCTGCCACTGAAACCGCATTTTCGTGTGCTAACAAGACACGTCTTCGCGCAATGGCTGAAAAGGGAAACAAGAAGGCTGAACTTGCGGTTAAGCTTGCCGATAAATATGACCGATTGATATCTACAATACTTATAGGAAATAATATTGTGAACATACTTCTTGCCTCTATGGGCACGATGCTTTTTGTTGAGATATTCAAAGATACCGACCTTGCTGATAAAGCGGCTGCAATTTCAACGCTTGTAGTAACTGTTGCGGTGCTGGTTTTTGGTGAAATTACACCTAAAAGCATTGCTAACGATTTCCCGGAAAAGTTCGCTATGTTTTCGGCGCCATTTATACGTTTGCTTATATGGGTGCTTATGCCTGTTAATGTTATTTTTTCAGGCTGGAAAAAACTTGTCGGTATGCTCTTTAAAGTTGAAGAAGAGGATAATATGACGCAGGAAGAACTGCTTATGATGGTTGACGAAGCCGAGCAGGAGGGTGATATAGATACCGACGAGGGTGATTTGCTTCGTAATGCGATTGAGTTTTCAGATCTTAAGGCAGAAGATATTTTAACCCACCGTGTCGACCTTGAAGCACTGCCTGTTGATGCAACCAAAAAGGAAATTGCCCAGACTTTTACCCGTACACGTTTTTCAAGAATTCCGATTTACGAGGATAACATCGATAACATAATCGGTGTAATTCATCAGAAAGACTTTTATGTTGGTAGCGGTGTTACGACCGATCCGATAAAAGACATTATTTCATCGGTAATCTTTGTTCACCAGTCTGAAATGGCCGATGACCTGCTCAAAAAACTACAAAAAGAAAAATCTCATATTGCAATTGTTGTTGATGAATACGGCGGCACACTGGGTATTGTTACTATGGAAGACATACTCGAGCAGCTTGTGGGCGATATATGGGACGAGCACGACGAGGTTGTCGAAGAGTTACAGGAACTTGACGAAAACAACTTTATAATCGATTGTAATATGAATCTTGATGATTTTTGTGAAGAGTTTGATATTGAAACCGAGTCTGACAGTGTGTCGGTAGGTGGTTGGGTTGCTGAACAAATAGGTAATATACCCGACGTTAATGACAGCTTTGTTTTTGATAATCTGGTTATTACGGTTACCGAAACCGATTCTCATCGTGCGGCTACCATAAAGGTTGAAAAGCAGGAATCATCTGCCGAAACAGAAGAAAAGGAATAAAAATGAAGGATAAAAAAACACCTGATAACAATCAGGATAAATTGCAGTTTTCATTACCGCTTAACAAAAGACTGCTGAAATACGTATTCTGGATAACTCTTATAATTGCAATAGCCTATACGGCGGTTACTCAACCGCAAAAGATATGGTCGGTAATAAACGGGGCAATAAGCCTGCTTTCGCCGTTTATAATAGGCTTTTGTATGGCGTACGTTGTAAATTTATTACTTCGTCCGCTTGAGCGTTTCTGGATGTGGATATGGCACAAATGCAAAAAACAAAAATTAGTTTCCAAAATAAAAAGACCGCTTTGTTTAACGGTTAGTTTTGTGGTAGTGCTTGGAGTTATATTTGCAATAGTGTTTATGATAATTCCCGCACTTAAAGAGACGATTGTTTCATTTGCAAACAAAGCGCCTCAGTACGCCCGCACCGTAGAGGGTTGGTATTATACAATTGTAGATTTTCTTGAAAATTATAACTTTACTCTACCTGAAATTTCACTCGATACAGGCAAAATAGCTGAAATTGCTAAAAACATAATAAGCAATTACGGCAGCAACGTTTTAGATACAACCGTTAACGTAACGACATCTATTGTTGCGGCTATTGTAGATATTGTTTTAGGTATCGTTTTTGCGATTTACCTGCTTGCTCAGAAGGAAAATCTTGGTCGCCAGATAAAAAAATCAGTTTATGCGGTATTTGGCAAAATGCGTGCCGAAAGAATGGTTAATTTCACAGAACTTACAAACAGTATTTTTACCAAGTTTGTAACAGGTCAGCTTACCGAGGCGTGTATAATCGGCATACTTTGTTTTATGGGAATGTTGATTTTTAAAATGCCTTACGCAGGTATAATATCTATTCTGGTAGGTTTTACCGCGCTGGTTCCTATATTTGGCGCATTTATAGGTACTGGTATAGGAGCGTTTCTGATACTGCTTGAAAATCCGATTAAAGCGGTATGGTTTGTTGTGTTTATAATAATATTGCAACAACTTGAAGGTAATCTGATATACCCAAGAGTAGTCGGTAAATCGGTAGGGCTACCAGGTATTTGGGTGCTTGCGTCAGTAACCATAGGCGGAGGACTTTTTGGTGTGCTGGGTATGCTTTTCAGCGTTCCGATATGTTCTGTTTTGTACGTTTTGTTCAGAGAGTTTGTAAATAAGAAAAATCAGGAATACAAACCCAAAATCACAGAAGAAACTATAGAATAAATGCTGGGTGCACAATTAAATAAACACATAAAGCCTCTGCTTAACGCAGGGGCTTTATGTGTTTGTAGGGACGGGCGAGGATGCCCGTCCCTACATTGTATTATATTTATCTTTCGGGATATTTCAAATCTTTGGGCAGACCCAAAATATAGTCGGCAGATACACCGTATAATAAGCATAATGTTTTGAGGTGCTCTATTGGTAAAGGTCGTAAACCAAGTTCGTATTTACCGTAGTATTGTTGTGTTGTTTGCAATATATTTGCTATATCAGTTTGATTTTTTTCGTTTTCAATTCGCAATTCTTTAATTTTTTGTTGATAAGTCATATATGATTTACCACCTTTTTGTTATTTTTAACAATTATATCATATATGATTTAATTTTGCTCGATTTTAAGTCTTATATGGTTTAAAATATATTTTATATAAGTAGTAAAGGAATGAGAATATGCGAAAGATTGACCCAAAAAAGATGGCTGAATTAGAAAATTATATATTAGAATTAAATTGCATAGCATATTTGCAATCGGTTATACAGTACGATAACTATACTTTGGATGAAGATATGACCGTTATGTGCGAAGATGCGAAAGGCTATCTGGTAGAAAAAGAGGTTGAAACCGTGGTGAAATTAAGAAAATTATTTTACAGTAAGGGCTTTACTGTAAGTATTGAATAAAATTCAGCCACTACTTCAAATTTGTAAAGCAGTGGCTGCGGTTTAATATAATTGTGCATTGTGAGTTGAGATTATTCCCAATATTTACGGTCTAAACTCCTAAATCTCAGCGCCGTACCGATATCGTCTTTTTGTATCGTCTCGTTACCCTTAAGGTCGGCGATTGTTCGCGCAACCTTAAGTATGCGGTCATACGCACGGGCGGAGAGTCCCATAGCGTCAAAACTGCGATTTAAATATGCACTTGCTTCGTCGGTCATAACGCAGTGTTTACGAAGCAGAGAAGGAGTCAGCTGTGCGTTACAGTTAATACCTGTGCCCTTATATCTTTCTACCTGTATCGCACGCGCTCGGTTTACGCGCTCACGTATTGTGGCCGAGGTTTCGCCCTGCGCTTTATCTGACAATGCTTTATAGTCAACAGGCGGTACCTCTATGTGCAAATCAAGTCGGTCAAGTAAGGGTCCCGATATTTTGTTAAGATATTTATGCACCGCATTCACAGAGCAGGTGCACGGTTTTGAAGGATGACCGTAATATCCGCAAGGGCAGGGATTCATCGCGGCGATAAGAATTATATTGCTTGGATACGTAACCGTGCCCGAAGCACGAGTTACGGTAACGGTGCCGTCTTCGAGCGGTTGTCTTAGTGCTTCCATAGCGTCGCGCTTGAATTCGGGTAGTTCGTCCAAAAACAGAACGCCGTTGTGCGCTAAAGAAATTTCTCCGGGTTTTGGTATCGTGCCGCCACCAGACAGACCCACCGAAGAAACGGTGTGATGTGGTGATCGGAAGGGTCTGGTAGTAACGATAGGGTTATTTTTATCGAGCATACCCGCTACCGAGTGTATCTTTGTGGTTTCGATTGATTCATCAAAGGTCATAGGCGGCAATATTGTGGGCAGTCGTCTCGCAAGCATACTTTTACCCGAACCCGGAGGACCAATCATCAGAAGATTATGTCCGCCTGCGGCGGCTATTTCAAGCGCTTTTTTTGCCATTACCTGACCCTTGACTTCACAAAAATCAAGCAAAGTATTTACAGCCGTTTGCTGCGGTGGTGTGGGTACTGCCGGCTCAAGGTTTGTAAATGCGGTCAGATGTTCTATAAGCTGTTTTACGTTTTTTATTCCGTAAACGTTTATGCCTTCTACTGCGGCACCCTCGGGCGCGTTATCGAAAGGAACAAATATATCGCGTATGCCGTTTTGTTTTGCGGTAATAACCATTGCAAGCACGCCGTTTATACTGCGAAGTTGACCGTCGAGCGACACCTCACCTAAAAATGCGAAGCTTTTGGTATCGCATTCCAACTGCTTTGAAGCGATAAGTATTGAAACAAGGATTGGCAGGTCGTAGACCGCACCCTCTTTTTTCTTGTCTGCAGGCGCTAAATTTACAGTTATTCTGCCCGTAGGAAACTTGTATCCGCAGTTTTTTATCGCGGCTCGCACGCGGTCGCGTGATTCTTTTACCGCAGTATCGGGAAGACCCACCACGTCAAAGCAGGGCATACCTCCCGAAACGTCGGCTTCAATTTCGAGCATATATGAATTAAGTCCGAAAATACCTACGCTTTTTACCATTGAAAACATAAATTCAATCCCCAAGAGTTTATTTTAATATATTGTAGCATATTTTACCACATAATGCAAAAACTTTAATTTTGTGTTAACAAATAATATACAACGCTTGTGTATAATTAAAAACAGAAAGAAGGTATATCAATGAACTTCAGATACAGACTTATGCAGTTTATGAGCGGACGCTATGGAATAGATGGGCTGTTTTACGTAATTTTCGGCATTGCGGTAACTTTATCAATAGCAAACTGTTTTGTTAGGTCGCAACTTTTACAGATAATCGTTTATGCGCTTGTAATTTATGCTTTTTTTAGGGTTATGTCGCGCAATACCGCGGCTCGTCGCCGAGAAAATCAGTGGTTTAATAAAATTAAAACTTATTGTGTAAACAAACGTAACATTTATCGTCAACGAAAAGCCGACTACAATCACGTTTACAAAAAATGTCCGCGTTGTCACGCTGTGTTGCGGCTTCCTCGACGTAAGGGTAAGCATACTACTGTTTGTCCGAAGTGTAACAACGAATTCAAGGTTTATGTCTTTAAAGCATAGGCTGACGAGAGTTGAATCTGTTACGGTTTCGCTCGACGCCTTTTAATGCCTTTCTTGCGTTTATTTTTGTAAGGCGACGGCCTTACTACAAATTGCACGCTTCGCCTTTCATCAAAAGGTGGCTGTGAGAAACTCTTCGACCTGCCAAATAAATAATTTTTTTGGAGGGACGAAGCCGAAGAGTGCAGTAATACTATCGTATTACAAACGATGAGGCAAGAAAAAACATAAAATTATTATTTGTCAGGCGTGACAAATTCGACTCTCGTCAGCCTCAAGTTTATTATTGACTTTAATTTTACTATAATTTATAATAATGATTGGTGTAACAGCCAATCATTTTTTTTTAGGCGGTGGTTTTATGCCACAAATAAAATTTACCAAAATGCACGGCATTGGTAATGATTACGTATATATAAACTGTTTTGAACAGCAGATAGAAAATCCGAGTGAACTGGCAATAAAAATGTCACCGCGTCGCTTCAGCGTTGGTGCTGACGGTGTGATACTTATCTGCCCGTCGGAAGTGGCCGATGCCAAAATGCGTATGTTTAACCTTGACGGCAGTGAGGGTAAAATGTGCGGTAACGGTATTCGCTGTGTGGGTAAGTTTATTTATGATAATGACATTGCACATAAGAGCGCCGTCACGGTCGAAACCTTAAGTGGTATCAAAACCCTTGAAATTTCTGATGAGGGTGGCAAGGCGGCATCAATTACGGTAGATATGGGTAAGGCGGAATTTTCACCCGAAAAGATACCCGCAACAGCCGATTGCGATACCATAATAGACACCGCAATTACCGTAAACGGCGACAGTTATAATATTACAGCGGTTTCTATGGGTAATCCGCACGCGGTTACGTTTTGTGATGAGGTAGATGGTTTGAATCTCCCCGAAATCGGTCCCAGTTTCGAGCATCACGATATGTTTCCCCAAGGGGTCAATACCGAATTTATCCGTGTAATTGACGATAAAACTTTGCAGATGCGTGTCTGGGAGCGTGGCAGCGGCGAAACCTTTGCCTGCGGTACGGGTGCCTGCGCGGCGGCAGTAGCGGCGGTTGTAAACGGATACTGCAAACACGACACCGAAATTACCGTTCACCTTGTAGGTGGCGATTTGTTTATAACCTACAAGAGTGATGGTACGGTATTTATGCGCGGCGGCGCTACAAAAGTTTTTGACGGAATATATGAATTTTAAGGAGTAAAAAAATGGCAGAAAAAGATTTTTCCAATCTTCTTTACAGCGCGGTAATGACACTTGAAACCGAAGAGGAATGTCAGCATTTGTTTGAGGATTTATGTACCCCTAAAGAGATAAAGTCTATAGCGCAGCGTTTTGCAGTGGCAAAAATGCTCAGCGAGGGTAGAATTTATAATGATATTGTCGAAGAAACAGGTGCGTCAACCGCTACAATCAGTCGTGTTAACCGCACTATGAGTAAGGGTAGCAAGACTGTTTTAGAGAGACTAAGAGGATAGTCTGTAATGTATAATGAATTTGCATACAGTTATGATGCATTGATGACCGACGTTGATTATGAAAAGAGAACGGAATATCTCTGTTCTCTTTTCGAGCATTTTGACCGCATACCCACACTTATGCTTGACCTTGCGTGCGGCACCGGCGAATTTGCAGGCCGCTTTGCAGAAAAAGGCATTTCGGTAATAGGCGTTGATGTGTCTTTCGATATGTTGTCGATAGCTCGCGAAAAATCAGCCGAGCAGGGTAATGATATACTTTATCTTTGTCAGGATGCGTCAGAGCTTGATTTGTACGGTACGGTAGATGGCGCAATATGCTGTTTGGACAGCCTTAATCATATAACAGATTACAATGATTTTTGTGCGTCTTTGGCACGCGTGTCACTTTTTCTTGAAAAGGACCGACTGTTTATTTTTGACGTGAATACCATATATAAACATCGTGAGGTTTTAGGTAACAATACGTTTGTGATTGATACCGATGAGGTTTACTGCGTGTGGCAGAACTCTTATTGCGAAAAAGATAATATGGTTGAAATAAATCTTGACTTTTTTACACCCGATGGTGACGGTTATATCCGTACGGGTGAGTGCTTTTGCGAACGCGCCTATGATGAAAATGAAATAAAAAATGCGCTGGATAAAGCAGGTCTAAAAATAGAAGCGGTGTACGAAGAAATGACTAAGAATACACCGAATGACACTACACAAAGGGTAGTTTACGTTACAAGGAAAGTGAATTAAAATGGGAAAACTTATAAGATGTATAACCTCTGACGGCTTGGTTATGGCAACGGCAATTGACAGTACCGATATAGTAGCAAGGGCTGAGAGCCTTCATAAAACATCTGCAGTAGTAACTGCAGCGCTTGGCAGACTTCTTACAGCTACCTCATTGATGGGTAACGCTTTAAAGGGTGAGGATAGCACCATTACGGTAAAGATTGACGGTAACGGACCAAGCGGCGCAGTAATCGCAGTGGCAGACAGTAACGGTGACGTGCGTGGCTATGCCGTAAACCCTGTGGTAGAAATACCGCTTAAAGAAAACGGAAAGCTTGACGTCAGCGGCGCAGTTGGTCGTGACGGCACGCTTTACGTTATAAAAGATCTTGGAATGAAAGAACCATACAACGGCTTTGTGCCGATTGCTACGGGTGAAATCGCTGAGGACATTGCAGCGTATTATGCCGTAAGTGAGCAGATACCTACAGTTTGCGCACTGGGTGTGCTTGTAAACCCTGATTTAACCGTAAGAGTTGCGGGTGGATATATAATACAGCTTCTTCCTGCGGCGTACGGATACGACGAGGTTATCGACAAGCTTGAAAATAATATAAAGGTTATGAAACCAATTACAACCTTACTTGATGAGGGTAAGGATATATTGGAAATTGTAAAGATTGCACTTACAGGTTTTGAAGTTGAGGTTCTAAGCGAACAGACTGCTGAATATAAATGTAATTGTTCGAGGGAAAGATTTGAAAACGCCCTTAAATCTTTGAATCGAGAAGAACTTGAGGAAATGGCAGATGAAATGGAAAAAGCCGAAACAGTTTGCCAGTTTTGCGGTAACGTTTACAGCTTTACAAGTGATGAAATCAGGTCGTTTTTGAAAAAATAAAAATTTTTTAAATTTTTGAAAAAAATGCTTGACAACGAGTAACCGTTATGCTATTATAGTGTTCGTCGCCGGTGAGTTGCGATTAACAGAGCCAGCGTTTCGTGGGAGCATAGCTCAGCTGGGAGAGCATCTGCCTTACAAGCAGAGGGTCACAGGTTCGAGCCCTGTTGTTCCCACCATTTGGCCTGGTAGTTCAGTTGGTTAGAACGCTAGCCTGTCACGCTAGAGGTCGTGGGTTCGAGCCCCATCCAGGTCGCCATTTGCCTCTGTAGCTCAGTCGGTAGAGCAGGGGACTGAAAATCCCCGTGTCGTTGGTTCGATTCCGACCGGAGGCACCATTTTTACGCGGATTTAGCTCATCTGGTAGAGCGCCACCTTGCCAAGGTGGAGGTAGCGAGTTCGAGCCTCGTAATCCGCTCCACTGGGGCGCTTAAAGTTTTAAGCGCCCTTTATTTAACCCAAAACAACTAAATACGGCACCATGGCCAAGCGGTAAGGCAGGAGCCTGCAAAGCTCTTATCCCCAGTTCGATTCTGGGTGGTGCCTCCAAAATAAAAAGCACTTCTTCGGAAGTGTTTTTTATTTTGGAAATGAAGCGTTCCCTTTGGGAACACGAAGCCGCTTACGCTAATGAAGTCGCCTACGGCTGTGAAGTGTGCCTTCGGCACGATAAGGAACGCTTCGCTTCATATTTTGCAAAGCAAAATGCTTCACGGTGGCAAAGCCGCCGCTTCATACGAGCGAAAGCGAGTACTTCATTTAAAACCTTGCCCCTTTACCATTTTTATGCTATAATACACTTAAAGGTCGGTGATTTTATGAAGTGGTTGAAAAAGTTGTTTAAGAAAAACAGACAATTAAAAATTGAACCTGTACCGCCAATGCCTTCTTGGGATAAGATAGTTGAATTACTATACGATAAAAATTTGGATTCATTTTGCGATGAAGTAATAAATGTTTTTTATTCCAAAGATAAATCAATGCGTTATGTAATTTTGAAAGATGAAAAAAGTATTTTTAAATATCATTTAGAAGAAATTTATCAATTTGATGAAGATGAGTGGAAATATATTTGCTCTAACGAAGATGCACTTCCTGCTATGTGGGAACCATATTTAGGAATTTGCGGAAGTTCTTTGTTCGCAAACGTAGAAGATTTAATGAAAGATTTAAAATCTCAACCCGAATATAAACAATATTTCATATAGTCAAGAAAATCTTCAGTTTTCAGGCACATTTTATTCGTGTCATTAAGTTCAAAACACCCAGAAAAAGAAAGACAAGTCGAAAGACTTGTCTTTTCTTTTTCAACTAAATCCGTCCTGTCGGACGGGATAAATCCATCTTCGATGGATGAAATCACTTGCGTGATGAAATCCGACTTTGTCGGGTTAGGAGACGGATTTAATTTCATCTGCGTAGCAGATTTCATCAAAGTTTTGCTTGGATTTCACTGTGCGTAGCACGATTTCACTAACTCTTGCTGTTCCGCCGCTTTTATGCTATAATACACCCAAGGCGGTGATGATAAATGCTAACACACAAAGGCACACAAAATTTATATACTGATAGATTAGTTTTACGCAGATTTACGGTTGATGATGCTAATGATATGTTTTTTAACTGGGCAAACGATCAAAAAGTAACTCGTTTTTTGACTTGGCAACCACACGAATCAGCAGATGCGACAAGGCAATTATTAGAGGGTTGGGTTGGAGCATATGACAATATAAAAACATATAATTGGGTTATTCAATTTGACGAAAAAGCAATTGGTTCAATAAGTGTTGTTCGAATCAGTGATAAGTGCGAATATGCTGAACTTGGTTATTGTTTGGGTTATTCTTATTGGAATAAAGGATTTATGTCAGAGGCAGCAAAAGCAGTTATTGATTATCTGTTTTCTGAAATAGGTGTTAATCGTGTGGGCATATCTCATGCTGTTGAAAATCCTGGTTCGGGTAAGGTCGCTCAAAAATGTGGTATGACTTACGAGGGAACTAAACGAGAATATTTTAAAACCTCAACAGGTAAATTTGTTGATATAGCAGACTACGGTATTTTAAGAAGTGAGTGGAAAATTAATAAATAAATCTTGGTTTTCAGGCACATTTAATTCGTGCCATTAAGTTCAAAACACCCAAAACAAAACCACACCTTAATGGTGTGGTTTTTGTTTTGGAGGTAGCATCTGTGATGTAGAGCTGGCGTTTGACCTATAAAAACAAAAGAGTTTTGCAGTAACAAAATGGTCAGACTCCAGTTCGCATTTGCGACGAAGGCAATGTTTGCTCGCAAGGACATTGCCAAGGAGCTAAAATCTTCGCTTTGCGAAATTCTGGGTTACGGGTTTTTGGAAAGTAAGAGGTAATAGTGAAGAAGTATTGCGGCTTCGCCGCTTTTATGCTACAATACATCCAAGGCGGTGATGATATGAGCAAAAAGAAGGTAGTGTTGATAGTTGTATCAGCAGTTTTAACTCTATTTATTGTTTTGTGTGGATTGTTGGCGTACTATATTTTTAGCGAAAGAGATAAAGTTAGTTACGATATAAATGAGTGGAGCACTCTTGAAAAAACATTTACCTATCTTCCATCTGTAGAGGAAATGGGCGAGTATAGTGATTTGAAATCCAAATACCAGCATAGAGATTATTTTATTTTCCAATCAGATGCTTATATTTTGAGGGCTACATATTCAAAAGAAATATTCGATAGGCAAAAAGACACTATTTTAAATAAATATTCTTTTCAAGAAACAGTTGTAGATTATGGCGAAAAAACAACTGAGAAAGAAACCAATTTTGAATTTGATGCTTATAAATTTCAAATGCTGTCAGTAAAAGAATATAACCTTTATTATCCGAAACAAATTGTTTTCGTTAGTGTTTCCGAGAAAAATAATGAAATTGCTTTTGTTTTCTTTGATGATATTGACTTGGATTATATGGAAGATTCTTTTGAAGAGTTTCTTGTAGAGGAATGTGGATGGGAATAAAGAAAATCAGATTTTCGCCAGTTCTTTTTCGTACAATCGAGACAAAACAAAGACACGCCGTTTGGTGTGTCTTTTTATTTTGGCGAGTGAATCTTCGCCTTGCGAAATTCTGGGTTACCTAATTTCCGATATCTTGCATGCCAACCGTCAATATGCTATAATACACTGGAGGAAGTGATTTTATGGAAATATTATTTGAAAACAAGTATACAAGAGATAAAGAATGGGCGAAAGATGTTTATAGTTATATTTATTTCCGCAGACCTATTATAATTGTTTTAGATATTATTTTTGCACTGTATATATTGATTGGAATTTACAACTCAATTACTTCAAATGTTATTGATTGGGTTCATATTTTGATTCCTATAGTTTGGTGCTTATTTGGTGTTCTTGTTTACAGTAGAAATGTAAATACTGTAATTAAGAGAGATTTGGAATTGCACGGAAAAGCAATTGAGGTCACCGTAACAGTTGCAGAAGATATAATTAAACAATCACAATCTACCGGCTCTGAATTTCAATTTAATTATTGTGATATTAAAAAAGTTGTTAAAACTAAAAAGTATATATATTTATGGTCTAAAACAAATATGATATATTCTTTTAAGAGTGATTCGTTCTCTTTGGGTACGGTAGAGGAATTCTTAATGTTTCTGAAAAATAAAGGTTTAAAAGTGAAATGAACTTTTCCATTTTTTAAGCACATTAAGTTCGTGCCATATAGTTAAATACACACCATGGAGGTAAACATTATGGTAAAACATATAATTTTATGGAAATTAAAGGAAGAACATAATAACAATTCGGTTAAAGAGGGAATAAAAAACGGTCTTGAGGGCTTGCTTGGCAAAATACCCGGTCTCATTGAGATTAGTGTGCAGACCAGCAGTCTTGCTTCGTCTAACGCCGACGTTATGCTGTATTCGGTGTTTGAGAATGAAGATGCACTAAAAGGCTACGCAGTACACCCCGAGCACATACATATTGCCGACACCTTTGTGCGCCCATTTACCCAGACCAGAATGTGTTTGGATTTTGAGTTATAAAATTCAATATTTAAATTTTATAAAAGAGGAATATATTATGAGCGATAACAAAAATCTTGAAAACGATTACGATTCGTTAAAAGACGTTACCGAGTTTCAGAACAATATGTTTAATCCCGGGCACTACATTGGCACGGGTAAAGTACCACCAACAGTGTCGGCACCGGGTAATGCGTTGCCGCTGGCGATAGGGTACTTTTTGGGGATAGCGGTTTTTGTGTTGCTTGCTGTATTGGTGATTTGTTCTAATTCTGATACAACGGATAAAGTTCTTATGGCAATAGCAATGCTTGGGTTATCCTCACTTTTTGCAATTTTGGGCATTCGTTATTTAAAGAAGGCAAAAACATATCGCAAGAAAAAAACAATACTGGAAAACGAATATGTTGATGAAGAAACAACCGACGAGTTGTGGCAACGCACCTGTCCAAAGTGTGGCGAAACACACGATATTGATTACCCCAAATGCCCTAACTGTAAGTTTAATTATCTTGAGTGATGGCGCTTTGTGTGGGTGAGCTTTTTGTTGACAATTTTTTGAATTTGCGATATTATTTTAAGTAGCTTATTATTTTTTGGAAGTGATTATCTATGGATTACGCATCAAGTTGGGATTTTACAATGGCTAACTACGGTCCCGTGTGGTCGTTTCTTGTGCAACTTGGTCTTTTGCTGTTGTTTCTTATGCTTGGCAACATCTTGCGCTGCGTTGTTCCGGTTTTTCGCAAGTGTCTGATTCCGTCGGCGCTCTTGGGCGGCGCGCTTTTGCTTATAGTTGATATTATTGCAAAACAGTGTGGATTAACTCTGGTTGATAACCAACTGATGCAGGTTATTACATACCATTGTCTGGCTATCGGCTTTGCTGCAATGACGTTAAAGACCGAAAAAAGCACCCATAAAACAAATAAGGCTCAAGTTGTTGAGTTTGGTGCTCTGCAGGGTGGCTCTTATATGCTGCAGGCTTTTGTAGGACTTGGAATAACACTTATTATGTTCTTTTTCACCAAGGGCGGAAAGAAGGTTATATCATACATCTGCGGTCTGATTTTACCGCTTGCCTACGGACAGGGCCCCGGTAACGCGCTTAGTTGGGATATTAACTTTACCAATACACCCGCTACAATGTTTGCGGGTAACGGCAGTTTTGGTTTGTCACTTGCATCGATTGGATTTGTGGTGGCTTCTGTTTTTGGTGTGCTGTATATCAATATTCACAAAAAACGCGGTAGTCTTTATGTGCGCAAGGGTTCAAACAATGAAATTGCAAACCACAATGATGACGGCGCCGAAGAAATTCCCGATAACGAATCGGTAGACAAATTCACAATACAGGCAGGCTTTGTGGCGTTGGCGTATGCTCTTTCGTTTGGTTTTATGTATTTGCTGGGCATTCTCTCTGATTTTACAAACAGTATTGCCTGGGGATTTAACTTCTTGTGGGCGTCATTGGCGGCTATGCTTATAAAAGCAATTGTTAAAATGTTACGTAAGCGTGATATAATGCAACGCGACCACATCAACAACTATCAGATGGACCGAATTTCGGGTTTTTCTTTTGACCTGATGATTGTAGCGGGTGTATCAGCGATTGAAATAAACGATATTAAAAACTACATTCTGCCTATAGTTATCCTCAGCGTAATAGGCACGGTTGTTACCTATGTTTATATACGTATGGTTGCAAAAGAGTGCTTCAAAGGCTTTGAACACGAGTTCTTCCTGATGAGTTTTGGTACTATGACAGGTACCGCATCTAACGGTATGATTCTTATGAAAGAAATCGACCCCGGTCTTAAGACACCAACCTCAAGCCTTTATATACTTTCAAACTTCCCCGCAATGGTAATGATTGCACCGTTGTTGCTTTTGTTAAACTTTGCAGGAAGCTCACCCACAAAAGCTGTTATTGCCTGCGCAATCTTCTTTGTATTGTGGTCGGCATACACAATATATCTGTTCCGCAGAAAAATCTTTAAAAAGAAATATAAAGACGTCCCCGAAAACGTCTGGACAGAAGAACCATAATAAAGCAACCCCCGTAGAGAACTTTCTTTACGGGGGTTGGATATTTTTTACTTTATTTTTAATATATTTTATGATATAATCTATATAATTAGGGCTTTTAAGTGGGGGGTACACCATGAAAGAGAAGCAAAAACAAAAAAAGTGGATTAAATTCCGTCACCGCGTGGTGCGTAATATAGCGTATGCAATTGTTTACCCATATGCACGTATCAAGTACGGAATAACGATAGAAAAATTCAAACAGCAAAAAAAGACACCGTATCTTGTTTTACTTAACCATCAGACACCGTTTGATCAATTCTTTGTAGGTATGGCTTTTAAGGGACCTATCTATTACCTTGCAACCGAAGATATTTTTTCAAACGGATTTGTATCTACGCTTATCAAGTGGCTGGTAGCGCCTATTCCGATAAAAAAGCAGGCGGGCGACGTCGGGGCTGTAAAGCAGTGTATACGTGTTGCACGTGAAGGGGGAACTATCTGTATAGCGCCCGAGGGTAACCGTACCTATAGCGGCAAGACCGAGTATATGAGTGATGCCATAGCTCCGATGGCAAAAATGCTCAAGCTTCCTATTGCTCTTTATCGTATAGAGGGTGGCTACGGTGCCGAACCGCGTTGGAGCGACGTTGTGCGTAAAGGCAAGATGCGTTCTTACGTGTCGCGAGTAATCGAACCTGAAGAATACAAGGAAATGACCAACGAAGAACTATTCAGGATTATTGAAGAGGGTCTTTACGTTAATGAGGCGTGCGTGAGCTGTGAATTTCATCACAAAAAGCGTGCAGAGTATCTTGAGCGTGCGATTTACGTGTGTCCTTATTGCGGTCTTTCAAAGTTTGAAAGCCACAACGAAGTATTTGAGTGTAAAAACTGCGGCCGCGAGGTTGAATATACACCCACCAAGGAACTTAAAGGTATCGGGTTTGACTTTCCGTTCCAATTTGTCAATGATTGGTACGAGTATCAGAAAAGCTTTGTAAGCGACCTTGATACCAATATGTACATAAATGCCGCAATGTATCGCGATACGGCAAACGTTTCACAGGTTATTATCCGCAAAAAGAAGGTACCGCTTTATAACGATGCTGATATTGCGCTTTACGGCGACCGTATTATTATTAACGAAGGTAAAGACAATGAATTGCTTCTGCCATTCACCGATATTTCGGTTATAGCGGCTTTGGGCAGAAACAAGCTTAATATTTACGCAGGCGATAAGGTTTATCAGTTTAAGGGTGATAAGCGTTTTTGCGCGCTTAAATACGTAAATATTTATTATCGTCGTAAAAATCAGGTAAAGGGAATAGAAACTGAACAGTTTTTAGGTCTTTAATGTACAAAAAGCGTCTGACTTGTCAGGCGCTTTTTATTGATTGATTTTTGTGGGATTATATATTATGATGTAGTTAGAATATACGCAAGGAGGAGTTAGTGTGAAGAAAATGGTTTTAAGTTTTGTGAGCTTATTGCTTGCAACTGCTTTTTTGCTTAACCTTACAGGTTGTGGTAATAGTATCAAGGCGCAAAATCTTATGAAAAATATAACTGCTCAAAAAGTAAATTTGACTGATGATTTAAGTGGCGGCAACGCCAAAATGACCGATTTTGCCGTACGTCTTTTTAAAGAATGCGAAATCAGTGGCGAAAACACACTTATTTCTCCGCTATCGGTTATGTATGCCCTTGCTATGACGGCAAATGGCGCCGACGGCAATACCCTTGCAGAAATGGAAAGCGTTCTTGGATTGTCGATTATGGATTTAAACCGATATCTTTACAGTTACAGAAATTCTTTATCCAAGGATGAAGATAATAAAATAAATCTCGCTAATTTTATTTGGTTTAGTAAAGCGGATGATTTTAAAGTAAACCAAGATTTTTTACAAACTAATGCAAACTATTATGGCGCGGATATCTATAAGGCTGATTTTGATAAAAAATCCACTTTAAACGATATAAACCAGTGGATAAGCAATAAAACCGATAAAATGATACCAAAAATGGTTGAGCAAATAGAAAAAGACGATGTAATGTTTCTTGTAAACGCATTAACATTCGATGCTGACTGGTCAACCAAATATACAGATTCCAAAATTAAATCGGGAGTATTTACACGCGAAGATGCTACAGAGCAGAACGTGAAGTTTATGTATAGTACACAAAGCATTTATCTTGAAGATGAAACCACAAAAGGATTCTTAAAACACTATGAAAATACATATGCTTTTGTAGCGTTACTTCCAAACAAAAATATAACCGTTTCTGAATATGTAAATTCTCTCAGTAATGAAAAAATAATCAACCTGCTTGCAAATAAACAAAATACTGTAGTAAATGCTGCTATTCCTAAGTTCGAATGTAAATTTGAATTGATGATGAATGATACTTTAAAACAAATGGGTATGCCGTTGGCTTTTGATAAAGATAAAGCTAATTTGTCAAAGTTAGGTCATGCTAACGGCGCTAATCTTTACATATCCGAAGTGCTTCATAAAACCTTTATCAGTGTAAATGAAGACGGTACCAAAGCGGGAGCGGCAACCGAGGTAAGAGTTAAGAAAAAAGCAGGTGTTGTTAATCTTGACAAGGAGATAAAAACAGTTTATTTAGACCGTCCGTTTGTTTATATGATTATTGATTGTAAAAACAACGTACCTATATTTATGGGTACGGTTATGAGCATTGAAAATTGAAAATAACGTATATCGTAGGGCGTGGATTTATCCACGCCTTTTTATATTGCATAAAAGCAAAAAGTGTCGCTTGACAAATAATACTATGCGTTGTATAGTATTATACAAAGGGAGGTATCGTATGGATATTCAACTTAAACGAGGACTTTTGGATATTTGTGTTCTTGCCGCAATAAAGGGCGAGGACTCTTACGGGTATCAGATTATCAAGGATATGAAGCCTTATGTAGAGATTTCAGAGTCTACTCTGTATCCTATTTTACGCCGTCTTGAAGCGGCAAAGCTGCTTACCGTGCGTAATGCCGAGCACAACGGAAGGTTAAGAAAATATTATCACATAACCGATTCGGGTTTAAAACGCATAGAAGATTTTAAATGCGAGTGGCAAGAGATTGTATCGATTTATAACTTTGTGACAAGGGAGGAAGAAAAATGAACAAGCAAGAGTTTTTAACAAAACTTGAAATCGCGCTTTGCGGTTTGCCGATAGATGATATAAACCAATCACTCCAGTACTACAGCGAAATGATAGACGACCGCATAGAAGACGGACTTTTAGAGCAAGAGGCAGTTGCAAGTATAGGTGAACCCGATAAAATAGCTAAAGAAATTTTAACGGATATACCTCTGCCTAAACTTGTAAAGAAAAAAATAAAACCCAAACGTCGTATGGGCGCATTAGAGATAGTGTTGCTGCTCCTTGGCTCACCGATATGGCTATCGCTTCTTATTGCGGCGATTGCTGTTGTTTTTTCTGTTTATGTATCGTTGTGGTCGGTAATTATAAGCCTTTACAGCGTGGCAGTGTCCCTTATTGCGTGTACAATAGGTGGTGTGGTTTCAGGTGCGGTGTTTATATTTTCAGGGAAATATGCCGCAGGTGTATTTATTATGGGCGCAGGTATCCTTTGCTTGGGACTTGGAATACTTATGTTTATTGGTTGTAATTATGTAGCGAAGGGTGTTGTGTGGTTAAGCCGTAAAATATTGGTTTTCATAAAATCTTGCTTTGTAAAGGGGGAAGTGAAATGAAAAGGGCACGAATAGTATGGTTGATTGTGGCGTTGTGCCTTGTTGTTTCGGGTGCAATAATGTGCTTTGCTTCTATTAAAAGTTTAAATTATGATTTTAAAAAGTTAAACACTGCAGAATTTAAAACAAAAACATACACAGTAACTGAAGACTTTACCGATATAAGTATATTAGCCGCTGAATGTAATATAGATTTTAAATTATCTGATGACGGTACTTGCAAAATAGAGTGCTTAGAGGATGAAAGCTTGTCGCATTTTATAGAGGTTAAAGATAACCGACTTGTAATAGAACGAATTGATAATCGCAAGTGGTATGAGCTTATCGGCATTTATAATGGTGAAATACATCTTACCGTTTATTTGCCCGACTATAGTTATAATTCGCTTATTCTTGCAACTTTAAGTGGAGACGTAGAAATAACAAAGGATTTTGTTTTTGATAGTGCAGAGATTATTACCACAAGTGGTGATATAGATTTTACCGCCAGAATAAACAAAGAGCTAAAATTAAACAGCAACAGTGGTGAGATTGTTCTGGGACCCATAATCACAGAGGATATAGAGATAGACACAGCCAGTGGTGACATAACGCTTGAAAGTGTAAAGTGCAATAATATTGAACTGAATTCTACCAGTGGTGAAATCAGTTTGAATCAGGTCAAAACTAACGGTGATATGCAGATTAAAACTACAAGTGGTGATATAGAACTTGAATATAGTGACGCAAAAGAGTTATATTTGCAAAGCACCAGTGGTAATGTAGAGGGCACTTTACTTACCCCTAAAATTTTTAGTGTTAAAACAAATAGCGGCGATGTTTCGGTACCTGCAAGTGACAATGGCGGTAAGTGCCGTATAGTTACCACGAGCGGAGATATCGATATGCAGATAAAGACGGTATGTTGGGTGAATTGATATATGAAAAAGAAAAACGTTCCTTTAATATATAACCAACAGCATCGTCGCAGGATAGGGGATTTTTTGGTTTGTGAAAATGTGCTCAACCAGAATCATCCTCTTCATCAGCACGATTTTTACGAAATAGAATACATAACCGAGGGTAGCGGCACACATCTTATAAACGATAAGGCATATCCTGTGCAAAAAGGCGATTTGCTCTTTATAACACCCATGGATTTTCACGGCTTTGAAACCCAAAACATAAAAACAATCACACTGCACTGGTATGCCAAAGATATGTCGCCCGAGGTGGCGCAGATGCTTACATATCTTAACGCCGATATTGTGCGTCAGGTAAATGAAAAAACAGTTGGGGATTTAAAATATCTTGTAAATGTTTTTAAATCAAACCGTGATTATGCCGCATTACAAATAAAAAATGTTATAGAAATAATTGTCCTTGACCTATTTGGTACAAAGGCTGTAAACTACGAAAAGAAATATGCTTCGGACAGCATTTCACAGGCAATAGGATATATAAATATAAATTTCAGGGACGAAATTACACTTAACGTTATAAAAGAAAAATTTAATATTTCACCTGCATATTTCAGTCGTGAGTTCAAACGTCGTACAGGTATGTGTTTTAACGACTATCTGGCAGAAAAGCGCTTTGATTATGCTAAAAAATTATTGCGTAACGGCAATCGGGTTATAGATGCCTGTCTTGAAAGCGGATTTGGTACTGTACGTAATTTCAGCCGCCGTTTTAAAGAAAAATACGGTGTTACCCCAAAAGAATTTGCAAATAGTAAAAATAGTTCCTAAACTTATTAAAAAAATTCTTGTTATTTTTTGAGATAGATGATATATTGAAAAAAATAAAAATCAGGAGTTGATTTTATGGCAAAGGTAGTTAATGGTACATCAATCCCCAACATTCCTTGGGAAGACAAACCCGAAGGTTACAAGGACGTATGTTGGCGTAGCAGTCTTAATCCGATTCTTACTCGTGACGATATTGAGGATGCTAACAGCCTTTTTAATAGCTCTGTTACCGCATACAAAGGTGAGTTCCGCGGTGTGTTCCGTTGCGACAAGACCGATATGCTTCCACTCTTGCACAAAGGTAAGAGTAAAGATGGTATTCATTGGGATATCGATGACGAACCACTCAAGTTTGAAAACGAAATCGAGGGTCAGAGATATGAATACGGCTATGACCCACGTATTTGCGAATTAGAAGGCAAGTACTATATCATCTGGTGTCGAAATGCGTATGATGGCAAATGGGATGAAGCACTTGGTATGGCTTGGACCGAGGACTTTGAAAAGTTCTATCTTATGGAAAATCCATTCTTGCCATATAACCGTAACGGTTCACTCTTTCCACGTAAGATAAACGGTTACTATACAATACTTACTCGTCCGATGGCTCCGGGCAATCCTAAAGTTGGCAGTATTCATTGTAGTTTAAGTAAAGATTTAGAATTTTGGGGACGCCATCGTTTTGTTATGGGACCCAGAGGCGGTTGGCAATCCTGCAAGATTGGTAGTGGCCCAACACCTATTGAGACCGATGAGGGTTGGCTGCTTATTTACCACGGTGTTAAATCAACCTGCAATGGACTTTGCTATTATGCGGGTGCGGCAATTCTTGATTTGGATGACCCAACCAAAGTTCTTTACCGCTCAAAGAAATATATTCTTAGTCCTCGTGAAATTTACGAGTGTGTAGGTGACGTGCCTAACGTTGTATTCCCCTGTGCCGCTCTTTGTGACAAAGACACAGGCAGAATCACAATCTACTACGGTGCGGCTGATACCGTTGTTGGTATGGCACACACCACAGTTGACGAGCTTATTGATTTTGTTAAGAAAAATTCATTCTAATTTAAAAACACTTGACTGAATTTCGGTCAAGTGTTTTTAAATTAATAAATAATAAAGAATAATGAATAAAGAATAAAATCGGAGTTCGCCATTGGCGAACGGATATATGATGTTTCGCTGTGCGAAACACAAAATTTATTATTTCTTATTTATTCTCTATTCTTTTTTCTTTTAGGCGAAGTTTACTTCACCGCAAAATATCTTTTATCTTAGGCGAAAATTTCTTGCTGTCAGGGTGTAAGGTTAAAGGTTTTCTTGTGTTGCGCTATTACTACTGGTTGTATGTTTTTGCTTTGCCCTATCAGCAGAAAGTATAAATTGGGAGTAATGATAATATAAGTAAGTTTTAGTTATCCGTGTTTTTTTCTTCAGTATTTATATCTATTCTCATTAAACAATCTTTCTAATCTGATTGATTCTTCTGTATCTAAAAGATTTCCATTATCATCGAACGGTATATCGTTTATATGATTAAATAGATAAAATGCGTTATCGGCTCCATAAATATTTTTTCTTTCTTTTTCCCAGTCTAATTTTCCAAGCTTTAGATTTCTATAACTAATTTTCAAGAAATCAATATAATCACGAGTGCTAACATCTTTTCTATTAAATAGTCCTTTTTCTTCGATAAGTTCAAAAGCCATAGTGGATATAATTTCTTGATATTCAATTAATTTTTTATTTATATTGTCTTCTAATGTAATGTAAATTGGTTTTCCGTATCTTGTGTGTATTTTTGTAATCTTTGTTTTACCATCAACTTTATCATATGTATATTCGTGAACAACAGGTACTACAGGAACATTCGCTTTTCTTGCGATGTCTAAAAAACCATACCGCATTGGTAAGTATAGTTTGTTTGGAGATAAATTCCAAGTACCTTCGGGGAAGTATGTTATTGAGTGACCATTCAATAAATGTTTAATCATATCTAATTTTGCGTTTAAATTATTTTCTCTATCTCCTTTTTTTATTAAAATCAAGCCTGTGTTCATTTGACATAATAGTAGTAATCGATTAACCTCTGCACCATGCAAAAATAGACAGTGCCTTTCGAGCGTTGGTATCCAAGCGAAATTGTCTAATATACCTTGATGAATATGAGCAAAAATCACTGCGCCACTTGGGATATATTCTGTTCCGTCCCACACCCACTCGACATTTTGAGTCGAAAATAATTTAGTTACAGCAACAGCTATCTTTGTTGTGATTTTTTTAAGTTTTGGTCCAATAATTGTAGCACCGAGTGTTGTATTAGTCGTTTTACGTGCTAAAGCAAAGCTTCGTAAATTATGATAATAGTTTTTTAATTCTTCTTTAGATAGCTCATCCTCTTCTTTTAATGATAATATTTCAAAATCGGTACGTATCATTGTCTACCTCCATAAATAAAAATTGCGCCTACCGAAGTAGACGCACAAAAAACGCAAACTCCGATAGTCGCCAAACCAATTCAATATAAGGGCAATAAGCACACTCGTATTGCGGAACTTGCATTTTTATCAAATTCACAAAACGAGTATGCACAAAAAGGGATAAAAATATCCCTATAAAAAAGAGATATTGCCCTAATCTTATATTCAATTGGTTTGGCATAAATATAGTTTACCACAAATTTTTTTGAAATACAATAGAAAAAACACTTGACTTAATTTCGGTCAAATGTTTTTCTATTGGTATCTTTAGGAGTGAAAATAAATCTCCAGTTCTACTGTGGTAAGATAAAAGAGCGGAGTTAATCCTTGCCTCCACTTGTCAGGGGAGGTGGATTTAGCCGTAGGCAAAAGACGGAGGGGTAGTCGATGTTATCTCTCCCTCAGTCTCGCTACGCTCGCCAGCTCCCTCGTCAGAGGGAGCCGAGAAAAAGCCGAAGAACTCACCAGTTTACTGATGTTTATAATTTTGGAATATACAATAAATGTAAATACTTTATTTTGTTTTTCTTGCAAATATTACCGATTTATAGTATATTTAAATTAGCCTATTAAAACATTTAAAGGAGACGGTATTATGGCAAAAGTAATTAACGGAAAATCATTACCAAATATGCCTTGGCAGGATAGACCAGAGGGTTGCGACGAGCCTGTTTGGAGATATAGCGAAAATCCCATACTTACATACAAGGATATTAAAGGCGCAAACAGCTTGTTTAACAGTTCGGTAGTGCCTTACGGCGACGAGTATCGCGGTGTTTTCCGCTGCGACCGCAGAGACTTTTTGCCACTGCTTCATACAGGTAAAAGTAAAGACGGTTTGCATTGGGAGATAAATGACGAGCCTATTAAATTTGAAAACACAATTGAGGGTGTGCCTTATGAATATGGCTATGACCCACGTGTTTGTGAGATTGACGGAAGATATTACATAATCTGGTGCACAGGTACAAAAAACTGGGATCCCACAATTGGTATGGCATATACCGATGATTTTGAAAAATTCTATCATATGGAAAATGCCTTTTTGCCATACAACCGTAACGGTGTGTTGTTCCCACGCAAGATAAACGATAAATATGTTATGTTCTCTCGTCCTTCTGACCCAGGTCACGGAACACCCGGCAATGGTAGCATTTACTACAGCGAAAGTCCCGATATGACCTACTGGGGTAAGCACCGTCTTGTTATGGAACCTGCAGGCGGTTGGCAGAGATATAAGGTTGGCGGCGGCCCCACACCTATTGAAACCGACGAAGGCTGGCTGCTTATTTATCACGGTGTAAGAGGTACCTGTAACGGACTTTGTTATTATGCAGGCGCGGCACTTCTTGACCGTGACGACCCAACAAAAGTTCTTTACCGCACAAAGTATTATATCTTAAATCCTCGTGAGATATATGAGACTGCGGGTGACGTGCCAAACGTTGTGTTCCCTGTATCTGCCCTTTGCGATGCCGATACCGGCAGAATTGCAATCTATTACGGTGCGGCTGATACCGTAGTTGGCTTGGCATTCACCACAGTTGACGAGCTTATTAAGTTTACAAAAGAAAATTCATTATAAATCAAAAACTCCCGTTTAAGCGGGAGTTTTATCTTTTTTATATTGATTGTGTTTTAAAAGTGTGCTATAATCCAAATGACAATAACCTTTGTGATAAATATGGGTGGCTTTATGGAATTTGTTACTAAAAATTACATAGCAAAACTTGATGATAAGGGTGCTTTCGTATCGCTTGAAAGTAATAAAAAACAATTTGTAAAACAGCGCTTGCCGCTTTTTGCATTCGGGCTGCGAAATGGCGACCAAACACAGATAATAAACTCCGACAATGCCACAAAAATAGAACTTTTTAAAAATAGTGATAACATTGAAATTAAGTATGAATTTGATAACCTGATTTTTAATGTATCGTTGTGTTTTGAGCGTAGAATCGAAGCCACCTTTTCTTTCCGCAATCACACAGGGCAATATGTTGAGTGGGTAGATTTTTGCTCGCTTGCTGTACCTAATGACCTTGTTGCAACGGGTGGTAGCGGCCGCGTTGTTATTGATACCAACGAGGGTATGCTTATCGAAGATATAAAGCTTAAAGAGAACTTTTATCCTTATAAATATAGACCGCTCGACTACCCAAGCGAAGGTCTTTACGCAATGTTCCCTGCGGTTGTACAAAGTCAGTTTTTAAGTTATTACGACGATACCGCAGGTATTTATATGGCGGCAGAAGATAACGAAAGAAGCATAAAGGGCATAGATTTTGGACCCTTGGATGATGCAATAAAACTACAGTTTAAATTGTATCCAGGTATAGAAAAAGACGTTACAAACTTTGATTTGGGATATAAATTAGTTATTGATTTCTTTACAGGCGATTGGTATGACGCGGCTTCTCTTTACCGTAATTGGTTTGAAGTTAATTTGCCAGAAAATCTTTTACCTATAGAAAAAAATCCTGATTTGCCCGAGTGGTATACCGACGCGCCGCTTGTTGTAACATATCCCGTGCAGGGTATTCACGACATGGATCCATCGGGACCAAATCGACTATTTCCGTACAACAACGCATTGCCTTATCTTGAAGAAATAGGTGCGTCAACTGGTAGTCGTATTATGACTGTGCTTATGCATTGGGAAGGTACTGCTCCCTGGGCTCCGCCTTACGTGTGGCCACCTTTGGGCGGCGAAAAAATGCTTCATAATTTTTGTGACGAACTGCACAAAAGAGATTATATATTAGGCGTTTATTGTAGTGGTATAAGTTATACAATACACAGTAATATCAACGATTATAATATGCAAAAAGAGTATGACGAAAAAAATCTTTCGCGTTATATGTGCGCCTCGCCTGCAGGAGAAATAATTTCAAAAACCTGTCAGGCTCAACGCAAGAGTTATGATATGTGTATTGGGGAGGACTTTACCAAGCAGGTGCTTTTAGACGAGGCACGTAAAATGGCATCAAGCGGTCTTGACTATATACAAATTCTTGACCAGAACCACGGCGGCACACCGTATTTTTGCTTTAGTGATAAACATTCTCATCCCGCAGTTCCCGGCAAGTGGATGGTCGAGCATATGACCGATTTCTTGGTAAAGCTTAAAAATGTTGTTGGTAAAAATGTGCTTTTAGGTTGTGAATCGGCGGCGGCTGAAAGTTATATACCATATATGAACCTTAGCGATAATCGTTTTAATCTTAATGGTTATTCGGGTAAATTTATACCAATGTACGGGTTTATTTATCATAAATATTTGCAAAACTTTTCGGGCAATTCGGTTTGCTCGCAGGATATTTTTGATGAACGTCGTTCTCCAGAGAGTTATCTGCTTCGTGCTGCTCACTCCTTTCTTGCGGGTGACCTTATGACGCTTGTAATAAATCAGGACGGCGAGATTGCCTGGGCGTGGGGAGAACGCGAGTTTGATTATCTGCCCGACCGCGAGGCAGTTTTAAGCTTTATAAAAGCGGCTACTGCATATAAACGTGATGTCGGTAAAAAGTATCTGACTTTTGGTCAGATGATAAAGCCGTGCGCGGTAACTTGTGACACAGTTAAAATGTATAAAACCAATCACGAGCGTTTTACCGAATACCCAAGTGTACTTACTACCGCGTGGGAGGCAAGTGACAGCACCCGTGCACAGTTTTTGGCAAACTACTGCACAGAGGATAAGGTATGCACCATTGATCTTAGCGGCACAAACGGTGCTGATATAATAGACCAAAATGGCAACGTCATAGGCGAACTCGAACCCGACATTTGCTCCATTACAATGCAAAAAAATTCTGTTAAGATGATTCTTTTTAAATAAAGGAGAATACAAAATGGCTTTTATTGCTGAAAAAATAAGACTTACTTTTCAAAAGTTAAATGGCATTGCCAATACAAAACTTTATAACCTTGATAATGTAGAGTATATAAAAAGCGATTATAAAACCGACAACACCTTGCCCGATGGTGATTGGCAGCCTTTTACACAAGAGAGCAGAATGACGGGTCGCGATGCACACTACTGGTTGCGCGCAAGCTTTAAAACTCCACCCGCAAAGGAAAATACATCTTATTACATTAAGTGTACTACAGGGTTAGAGGGCCAATGGGATGCTACCAATCCGCAAGGACTTATATACCTAAACGGCGAAATGGTGCAGGGCATAGACACCAATCATACCGAGATTTATCTCGAACCCGACACCGAGTACGTGATGCACAACTATTTTTATATAGGTCTTAATCAAAGTAGCGTGCCGCTTAATATGGCGCTGTACGAGTTGGACGAGCGCAGCGAACAGCTTTATTACGATATCTGTGTGCCTTATGAGGTTGCTATGATGCATCACAGCAACGAAGATGCGCACGAGATTATTGTGCCTATACTCGAGCAGACCTGTAATCTTATTGATTTTCGTAAGCCTCGAAGTGAGGAGTATAAAGCAAGTGTTGAGCAAGCGCTTGAGTTTATAAAAGGCGAGTTTTACGACAAGTGTTGCAGTGAAGAGGGTAAACCGATTGTTGACTGCATAGCGCATACTCATATCGATATCGAATGGCTCTGGACACGTGCACAAACCAGAGAAAAAATTCAGCGCAGTTTTACAAACGCATTGGCGCTTATGAAAAAATATCCCGAGTTTAAGTTTATGCTCTCTCAACCCGAGCTTTATCGCTACTTAAAAGAAGAAGCACCCGAAAAGTATGAGGAATTAAAACGCTTGGTGAATGAAGGCAGATGGGAGCCCGAGGGCGCCATGTACGTTGAGGCCGATTGTAACTTGGTTAGCGGCGAGAGCCTAATACGACAGATTTATCAGGGTAAAAAATTCTTTAAAGATGAATTTGACGTAGACTGCAAAATACTGTTTTTGCCCGATGTTTTTGGTTATTCTGCGGCTCTGCCTCAAATACTTAACAAAAGCGGCATCCGTCATTTTGTAACCTCCAAAATCGCATGGAACGAAACCAACACAATGCCTGTTGATACATTTATGTGGGAAGGTCTTGACGGTAGTGAAATTTTCACCAACTTTATTACCACACAAGATTACAAGGGTATAAATCCCGACAGATATACCACCTACGTTGGTTTTTTGACACCATCTCACGTTAAAGGCACGTGGAATAAATTTATTGAAAAGCAGTACTCTACCCACGCGCTTACAACCTATGGTTACGGTGATGGCGGCGGCGGTCCTACCAAAGAAATGCTTGAAAATCAGCGTCGTATGGCGCGTGGTATCCCAGGTATGCCGGTTACAAAATTACCGACACTACTTGAGCATCTTGATACAAAGCGCGAGCAGTTTGACGCTTCTTGCAAAAAACTTCGTCGCACACCACGTTGGGTGGGCGAATTGTACCTTGAATTTCATCGCGGCACATATACCTCTATTGCTAAAAATAAGCGTAATAACCGCAAGAGCGAAATGGCTTTGTCTTGCGCCGAGGGACTTTCATATCTTGGTTTAATGCTTGGTAGTAATTACGATGCTAACGGTCTTTATAACACGTGGAATCGCGTGCTACATAACCAATTTCACGATATTATACCCGGTTCATCTATTAAAGAGGTTTACGACGGCACCGATATTGACTACAAAGAAATTTTGGAATATACCGACCAGGTGCGTGACGAAAAAATGCAGCTTATCGCCAAGAGTATCACTACAGACGGCGGTGTGCTGGTTTACAATCCGTCGGGCTTTGCGCGTAAAGGCATTGCACAAATAAACGGAAAAACCGTTGAACTGGGCGGCACTGTTGCACCATTCGGCTTTAGAGTGATAAAAGACCTTAAGGATACCGCCGAGGTAACGGTTGACGGACTTACTGCCGAAAACAAGTTCTATAAAATGACGCTTGATGCTTCGGGCAGAATTGTGGAACTATTTGATAAAGCTGCTTGCCGACAAGTACTAAAGTCAGGTGAATATGGTAACGAATTCCAAGCATTTGAGGATATACCGCGTGTATATGAAAACTGGGAGCTTACAGATTACTACAAGCAAAAGAAATGGGTGCTTGACGATAAGGCTGTTATTACACCAATTACCGACGGCTCTCGCGCAGGATTCAGGTTAGAAAAACGTTATCTTGATTCTACAATTTGTCAGAATATATGGCTTTATTCCGATACAAACCGTATAGACTTTGATACCGACATTGATTGGCACGAGCATCATCAGGTGTTAAAGGTGGCATTTCCCGTAGACGTTCATACCAATACTGCCACTTACGAGACACAGTTTGGTCATATCGAACGCCCGACACATACAAACACCAGTTGGGATGCAGCAAAATTTGAGGTTTGCGCTCACAAGTGGATTACCGTTGCCGAAAACGGTTACGGTGTGGGACTGCTCAATGATTGCAAATACGGCTTTAACACTGAGGGTAGCACCATGAAACTTACCGTGCTTAAATGCAGTCAGTACCCCAACACCGAGGCCGACCAGGGCGAGCACAAGTTTACCTATTCGGTTATGGCTTATGAGGGCGATTTCCGCGAGGTGGGTGTAATAAACGAAGCGTATGCTTTAAATCAACCGCTTGTTGCAGTTGAAGTTTCCTCTAACATCGGCACCATAGAAGACTGCTTCTCGCTGGTTTCTTGTGATAAGCAGAACGTTATAATTGAAACGGTTAAAAAGGCAGAAGCAGATAGCGGTATGATAGTTCGTATGTACGACGCATTTAACCGCCGCACAAATGCTACCATTAACGTAGCCGACGGATTTAGTAAGGCATATCTTTGCGACCTTATGGAAAACGAACTTGAAGCACTCGAATTTAACGACAATAAAGTCACCGTTCCCGTGTCGAATTTTGAGATAATTACGCTTAAATTTGTGAAATAGTTTATAGTTGAAATTTTGAAGTTAATACTATATAATAGATACGAAAAAAAGAAAAGGAGAAGACTTATGAAAAAGATTATTTGCAAGGTAGAATACGATACCGAAACCGCAGCGCTTATCAAAAAGCATACATACGGCGCTTTTGGTGATACCGACGGTTATGAAGAAAGCCTTTACGTTACCGAAAGCGGTAAATATTTTCTTTACGTAAACGGCGGCGCCGATTCAATTTACCCAGAAGAAAATATTAAAAGAATGTCTGCCGAAAAGGCTGACGAGTGGCGCAAGGCTCACTAAAATCAATTCGGCGTGGCGAAATAAACGCCGCGCCGAATTTTGTATTTGTTACGGGAGATAATAAATTAAATCTCCCCAAAAAGAAGGTTTTTTAATTGCTTATAGATTTTCATACACATTGTTTTCCCGATAAGATAGCGCCAAAGGCTATCGAAAAATTAAGTTTTACTTCGGGCGGACTGACCCCCTATACTGACGGCACTGTCAGCGGACTTTACGAGTCTATGAAAAAAGGCGGAGTAGATGCATCGGTTGTTTTAAATATTGCAACAAATGCGCATCAGCAAAAAAGTGTTAATGATTTCGCCGCGTCAATAAATGATAACAAAACAATATTTGCTTTTGGGTCGGTTTTTCCTTTCAGCGAGGATGCTTTAGACGAGCTTGAGCGCATAAAAGAAATGGGACTTAAAGGTGTAAAACTTCATCCCGATTATCAGGGCTTTAACGTTGATGATATTCGTCTTAAACCGCTTTACAGAAAGATTTCAGAACTCGGTCTTATTACTGTTTTTCACGCAGGGTTTGACTATGGCTTTGCGCCCCCTTATGGCGCCACACCCGAAAAGATGGCAACAGCACTCGAGTGGTTCAGCTCTCCCGTGGTTGCGGCTCATTGGGGCGGTATAAACTGTAACGAGGACGTAATAAAGTATCTTTGCGGTAAAAATGTTTATTTCGACGTTTCGTTCGGTTATTCTATGATGCCAAGGTATTATGCCGAGAAGATTATGGAGCTTCATACTCCCGACCGTATGCTTTTTGGCACTGACACACCGTGGCATACACCCGATATGGAAAAAAGACTGCTTGATAATCTTATGTTGTCGTGCGAAGATATGGATAAAATCACACATAAAAACGCTGAAAAGCTTTTGGGGATAGAATTATGAAAACCAGATATGGTTGTTTAAAATGGGCGGCATACACCGCAAATATTTCAATGTCGGTGGTGGCGTGTCTTTCACCGTTGCTGTTTGTTACATTCCGTACTCTTTACGGAATTTCATATACAAAGTTAGGGCTTTTGGTGCTTATAAACTTTGTAACACAGTTATCGGTAGATTTAATGCTATCGTTTATTCCGCATAAATTTAATATCGAAAAAACAGTACGCTTAATACCCGTACTTGTAACGATAGGTCTTTTAATATATGCGCTTTTCCCATTTGTATTTCCAAATCACGTATATATAGGACTTGTAATAGGCACCATTGTTTTCTCTGCGTCAAGCGGTTTTAACGAGGTGCTTGCAAACCCAGTAATACTTTCTATTCCGTCGGACGACCCTGATAAAGAACTCAGCAAATTACACTCTACCTATGCGTGGGGAATAGTTGGAGTTATAATTGTGGGAACACTTTTTCTGTTAGGCCTTAGTAGTGAAAACTGGCAATGGCTCGCACTACTTTTGGCAATAGTGCCAATAACTTCTATAGTGCTTTTCAGTTCTACCGCTATGCCGCAGATAGAAACACCCGAAAAGGCATCTGGTATTGCAAAGTTTTTAAAGAATAGGAGCTTGTGGCTTTGTGTTGCGGCAATATTTTTTGGCGGTGCTGCCGAGGTTACCATGACACAGTGGTGTTCGGCATATTTAGAGCAATCGTTCCAAATACCAAAGGTGTGGGGCGATATACTGGGTATGGCTCTTTTTGCGGTTGCCTTAGGGCTTGGAAGAACACTTTATGCCATGCGTGGCAAAAATGTTGCAAGGGTACTTATTTTAGGTTCTACAGGCGCATTTTTGTGCTACATAACGGCGGCACTTACAAATATAGTATGGTTAGGACTTTTGTCCTGCGCATTTACAGGCTTTTGCGTATCTATGCTGTGGCCCGGAAGTATACTTGTATCGTCAGAAAAATTCAGTTCTGGCGGAGTGTTTATATTTGCTATGATGGCGGCAGGCGGTGATATGGGCGCCGCAATCGGACCACAACTTTTAGGCGTGGTGACCGACCTTTCAATAGCGAGTGATAAAATAGGCGAGTTGGCATCGCGTTATTCTCTCCAAATAGAACAGCTTTCTATGAAAATTGGTATTTTGTCGGGTGCAATTTTCCCACTTTTGGCAATACCGTTTATGTGGGCAATAACCCGAGAAAAAACAAAGCAATAAAGGAAGATAAGACTATGCTTTTATACTACGTAAGACATGGCGACCCTATCTACAATCCCGACAGTTTAACACCGCTTGGTCACAGGCAAGCTGAGGCGGTGGCAAAAAGACTCGCGCTTCACGGAATTGACGAAGTATATTCATCAAGTTCGAATCGAGCGATACTTACTTCAAAACCTACTTGTGAAATTTTGGGCAAAGAGGCTACCATACTCGAATGGTGTCACGAGGCTGTGGCGGCAAAATATTTTTTCTTTGACAGTAAAAACGGTGAGCGTGGCTGGGTTTTTGCACAGCCGAGCTATATTGAGAAATTCGCATCAAAAGAGGTTGTCGATTTAGGTGACAAGTGGTACGAGCACACCGATTTTGCCGACAAAAACTTTAAAGAGGGAATAGAGGTTACACGAAAAAAAGCCTTTGAGTTTTTGGCGGGGTTTGGTTTTACATACGATGAGCAAAAGGGAATGTATAAATGCACCGCCAAGGGTAACAAACGAGTGGCCCTTTTTGCGCATCAAGGAATGGGACTATTACTGCTTAGCATAATTTCACTAATCCCATATCCCACCTTTAGTACACGCTTTGATATGACGCATACGGGCGTGACGATTATTGAATTTCCCGAAAAAGATGGCTACATATTACCAACAATTCTTACACTTTCAAACGATTCTCACATTTATCGTGAGGGATTACCTACAAAATATAGTAATGCTTTTTATATTTAATTTGGGGTGAAGACAATGAAAAAACTTATTATGAGATATTTTTCTCCGGCCGAGAGAAGTAACGAGGGATGGGAAAAATATTCAATGCCCATAGGTAACGGATATTTTGGCGCAAGTATATTCGGTGGCTATGACACCGAGCGTATACAGTTTACAACCAACACTTTTGCTAATGACTATAGCAAAGGCGGTGTTTCAAATTTTGGAGAGTTTTTAATTCATTTTAACAGCCAAAATGTAACCGATTATGAGCGTGGTCTATTGCTTGACAGCGGTGTTGCATATTCGCGTTATGTTTCAAACGGTGTTGCAATTAATCGTCAAGCTATTACAAGCTATCCCGATAAGGTTTTCGCTTACAAAATTGATGCACAAAACGGCTCGGTTAATTTTGATATAGAGCTTGTTATCCCATATCTTGGCGATCGTTCTTTAGATGATGGTGGCAGAACGGGCGAAATAACGGTAGACGACAATACTCTCGTAATGCGGGGCACGTTGCCCTCACGCGAGCTCATTTACGAGGCACGTTTGGCTGTGGATACCGATGGTATAGTTTCAATAAATGACAAAACTCTTTGCGTAAAGGATGCTACTGTAGCAACCGTGTATTACACACTTGATACTTCGTACAAGCTTTGTCCCGAGGTGTTTATGAACGGCTGCTTTAAAGCTCTTGGTACTGACCCACACGAAAGGGTTGTTGCCTGTCTTGAAAATGCTAAAATGCTCGGTTGGGATAAACTTTACGAACGCCATATCAAAGACTATACCGAGCTAATAGGTAGAGTAAAATTTGATTTGGGTGGCAAAGATGACGGCAGAGGAACCGAAGAGTTGCTGGAATCATACAAAGGCGGAAATGAAGAATTGTATCTTGAAGAAATATACTACGCTTACGGTAGACATTTGCTTGTTTCATCTTCAAGAGAGGGTACACCACCAGCATCACTTCAGGGCGTATGGACTGTACACGACAAATCCCCATGGACTTGTGGCTTTTGGCATAATATAAACGTTCAGATGAACTATTGGCCGGCATTCAGCACCAATCTTGCCGAAACCTTTAAGGCTTATGCTGAATATTGGAACAATTATAAGCACGCAGCTTTTATTAGCGCGGCTAACTGGATAAGAGAAATCAACCCCGAGCAATACGTCGAGGGCGAGGGTGAATGTGGCTGGATTATAGGCACAGGCGCTTGGATGTATCAGGTTGAAGGTATGGGTAAATATACCCATTCAGGCCCCGGTACGGGCGGTATGACCAGTAAAATGTTCTGGGATTATTATGATTTTACACGTGATAATGAAATACTTAAAAATTATTCTTATCCCGCAATTCACGGTATGTCAAAATTTCTCACTAAAAATGTCAAGAATTATGACGGTAGATATTTGTGTGCTTTTTCGGCCTCTCCAGAGCAGATACTTTCGGGCGATTGGGTAATGGCACATAAGCATCAACAGTATTGGCAAACGGTAGGTTGCGCTTTTGACCAACAGTTTATTTATGAGAATGCTTTGGATGATATTAAGTGTTCTGAATTGCTTGGTGTAACAGACGAAACTACCGAAACCGAAAGGCAGCAGCTTGCATATTACGGTCCTGTTCAAATAGGCTATAGCGGTCAGATTAAAGAATATGACGAAGAGCATTTTTATGGTGAAATCGGTGAAGCAAATCACCGCCATATTTCACAGCTTGTAGCACTTACACCGGGTAGCACCGTAACCCACAGTACACCCGCTTGGCTAGATGCTGCGCGGCTCACGCTCGAAATGCGCGGAGATAAATCAACCGGTTGGGCACTTGCACATAGACTTAATGCGTGGGCACGTGTGGGTGACGGTAATCACGCATACGTTCTTTTACAAAATTTACTTAAAGAGCGTACACACCCAAATCTTTGGGATGTGCATCCACCTTTCCAAATAGACGGTAACTTTGGTGCAACGTCGGGTATGACCGAAATGGTGCTTCAAAGTCATGAAGGATACGTAACACTGCTGCCCGCACTTCCCGATGCTTGGAAAAATGTATCCTTTAAAGGACTTAAAGCGCGTGGTAACTTTACTGTCGATTGCGAATATATGGACGGTACTGTAAAGAATTTACAAATCAAGTCGGAATGTGGTGGAGTATTGAAACTTCGTTACGAAGGATTTGATAACGTAGAGGTTACCTGTGACGGACAAAAGGTAGACGTCATACGTGATGGTTTCTTTGCTCAGATTGATACCACAAGTGGTAAGACGTATATATTTAGCGGATTTAAAGCGGTAGAAAAGAGAGAAATTGCAACCGAGTTTACAGCGAATTGGACTCCTGACGGTGTTAAGCTTTCTTGGAATGCAAAGGCACAAAAATATTCGATCTACAGAGCCGAGGGTAATGACAGTGATTATACGCTGATAGGCGAAACCGACGCTTTCGAGTTTGTTGACACAGAATATAGTTCTCAAAACAAAGCGCGACTTACATATAAGCTTGTTTGCGCAGACAGTAGCTTTGATGCCGCGGTAGACGGTGCGTTAGCCACAATGCATCCCGCAAGTCAGTTAGAAGTAGACCGATACAAATTATTGTTCAACGTAATAAATTATCTAAGAAAATAGAATAAAAAAATGACCGAGATTCCATTAGAATCTCGGTCATTTTTATTTCGATTATACCGGTTCTTCGCCTGCGGCGATGCTACGGATATTGTTAACCATTTTGTTGTATTCAGATGAGGTGATTTTGCCCATTGCATTGCCTTCAATGGTGTATTGATATTCGGTATCGTTTGCGCGATAAAATTTTATCACGGTCTCTGAACCATCATTGAATACAAACGTAATCGTTCCGTCGGGGTCGGCGGTGATTTCTTGTGTTTTAAAGTTGCTGCACTGTATACCTACAAAATCAGCATAAAAATCCTGGAAATTCTGCGCTACAATTTCTTTGCCGTCAGCAATTACTTTATAAGTCTTTTCAGAATTTTCATCTTCTGTGTAGGATATGTCAAACTTAGTTTCACCTTCTGCATCATTGAACTTTAACGTCTTTACATCGTTTATGGAATTCATAAACAAATTCTTATAATAAAGGTCCTCTGATTTGAGCGATAAGAAGGCAAAATTGCTTGTTATAACTTTACGTATCATAGGTGCGCCATCATAGATTACCGCACTGTATTCCTCGTCTACTATTACAAACTTAAATGTACGCGGTTCGCCGTTGATGGTCATTGTTACAACTGCGTCTGGATTATCAAATCCCATCAACTTAAGCGTTTCATCGTTAACTTCAAGTGCATAGTTACCTGCAACCGCGCTTTCGGCAGAGAACAAAGAAACCAGAGAGTTAAGGTTTTCTGAGTTTGCATAACGTGTGGTGGGGGTGGTTATAAGGTACGGCATCAATTCTGCGGAATCGTTTTTCTCCTCGTTATTGATTATTGTAATTGTTTCGGGGAAAAGCTTACCCGAAAGGGTTAAAGAGTCAAAGAATGCGTATGTGCCGTCTGCAATTTTGTTATCTGCTGTGCTGGTAGAAAACGTGGTAATCGGAATAGACGTTTTGTCTGAAAGATCGAGTAATGTAAAATCAAATTCGGTAAATTCAGAATCAGGCGCAACGTATATCTTGTCACTGCCTTCAAGCATCATATAAGAACCAAGACCGTCGGGGGAAGTATCACCTACCAATACGGTGTATGGGTCAGTGGCGCTTGAGGTAACCGAGATTTTGTATTTAGGTGAGTCAAAACCACATTCAGACGGGGTTTTGGTATCTATCTCACGGGTTGCAACAACGTCTGCTGCCGCAGTAATTATTGAATTGGTTGTTGTGGTACTGAGTTTTGAAACGTCAATACCCTCAACTGTCCAATAGGTTGTAATTTCAGATTCACCATCGGCGTTGGTACCGTTGATTTGCTGAGTTACAAACTTAAACTCACCGTTTTTGTTATTTACGGTAACCGTTGTAAAGGATTTTGAGTCGGTGTCAACAACCGCAATATCCTCAAATACTGAGCTTGCGGTTTCGTCGTCCTTCATTTCGGGAATAAGCTTTATTATAGCGATTGTTCCACCAACAAGTACTGCAACTGCAACGCAAGCGGCGATTATAGAAATCAGTCGTTTTTTACCGCCGTTTTTCGGAGCCTTGTTTTTATGCTCTACAGGTGCGGAAAAAACGGTGCTTTCTTCATCTGTGTTTTCTGCCTCGCTGACGGTATCGTCAGCGGGAACAGATTCAAATTTATTTTCCTGATTTTCGAAAAGCTCACTCATCGTGCGTTTCTTCTCCTTACAAATACTACAATGCCTGCGGCAATAACAGCAATAGGTGTTACAAACATAAATATAATAAGTACAAGTTTTGTATTGCTTTCGTTAACTGCTGTTGAGAAACTCTCATTGGTGATAACCTTTGATGTGAACGTCATAGAGGTATCGCCTACGTGAGCGGCACGATCGGTACATGCCATAACAATATCCTGATTTGAAAGTTCTGCGTAAGAAGCCCACTCTGACTGAACAAATTCAACGCTTGCAAAAGCCATGATATAGCTTGTGATCTGGTTGTTGTCGCTGTCGTAGTCACTTTCAACTGCCTGAATAACACAGTCAAACTGTTGCTTGTCTGCGTCTGTGTAATCTGCCCAGGTGTTTGAAGAACCAACAGGCGCGATAACTGCAGTTTCAAGTGTTTGCATAATTGCGGTAGCAGTTCTTTGCAGAGAAGTATCCTCGCAAATCTTCATAGGAACAATATAGTTGGCTATAGCCATTGTTATATCTTCGGTTATGTCATCGTCTTCAAGCGTTGCGGGGTAAATACCCATTGTAGAAGGTGTATCCGGCATATGGTTGTTTGAGTCGGTTTCGAAAAGCATACCTTCGCTAACTTCGATACCCCACTGTTTTAAGAATGAGTAGAAGTTGGGAAGAGCGGGACAGGTAGCATCTGCAAAGAAGATAAGACCTTTGCCCTTTTTGCCGCCATTTTCAAGGAAGTTGCTTATTACGTCAAGCTCGCTGCCGATAAAGTCGATTGACGGAGCCGAAATGATGATAGCATCATACTCGTTTGAAATGTTGGTAATAAGTTTTTCGGAAATAACAGTTATATCGTAGTTGTTGGCATCGAGTAATTCGGTGTAAGCGTCGGTGTAGTTGTTTTCGCTGTGTCCGGAAAGCACGGCAACCTTTTTACTGTCAGCGCTTGTAACGTAAGCGATGGCACTGGTAAGTGCGGTTTCAAGTCTGTTTGCAGAAAGAGTATATGACTGGTAGTAAGAACTTGAACCAGATGAACTGCTTGTAACGTAGACATCATCAAATCTTAAAACCTTTATACGCTCTTTGCCACCGGCGCTGCTTGTTACTATTAAGTCACCATAACTCAGACTATACGAAGAATAGGTCGTAGTAATAGCGGTAAACTCGGTAGACTGTGGGTCAATATATTTAACTGAAATTCTGTCGTTGTAATCATTGTATTTTGAAATAAGTGTTACGGTCTGGGTGAAATACTCGGTATTAGGACTGGTAACGCCGTAGTAATTCTGAGCGTAATAGTTCATATATTCAGCATATTCGTCTTCGTTGGCGCAAACGGTGATGTTTACGTCTGCGTCAAGATTTTTAATGTAATCAAGATTTTCTTCGTTTATAGAATTTTTCTTGTCTGCTGTCATATCAAACTCAAGGTTGAAACGGTCGGCAAGTGAAGCCGTAAGCACATTAACAACAATAAGACCTGCAAGCACAAGCGAAGTAATGATTACGGAATATCCGCCGCGACGGAGCAACGCTTCATTTTTAATTTTGTTGCTTTTGAATTTTTTAAAGAAAGAACAAATTGAAGAAAGTATTGCTTTAATTTTGTTTTCTTTTACTTCTACTTCTACTTCCTCCTCTACGATGGCAGAGGTTTCAATTATTTCTATATTTTCATTATTGTTATTTTCCATAATTTTTACCTCCTTAAGACCATCTTCTCTTCTCGAGCGAACGCTCGGTCAGGAATATAAATGCTGCTGTGATGCTGATAAAGAAAACAATATCTTTAACGGCAAGCGCCTGATTGCTGAAGCTTGAAAGTACATTTACAAAGTCCATACCGTTAAGGAAACTTACAGTAATCTTTAAAATAAACGCGCCAACCGCTTCAAAGAAATTGTTGGTTGTGGTTGGTACGGTTATCATACCGGCAAAACTGCCCGAGAACATTATGAACAGGTTTGCGATAATTGTGAAGATGATTGCGATTATAGGACTTTCGGTAAGAGCTGAAATAAACATACCTACCGCAATCAGTGCCGCACCGAAAAGCATAATGCCTATAAGTGCGTAAATGTAATAGAAGATGTTTACCGAAACAAGCGATGAAACTATTATCTGGAAAATAATTGTCGGTACAAAGCTTATAGCATAAAGAGCAAAAGCGGCAAGGAACTTGCCCAAAACGATGTTTATAAGCTTAACAGGCGCAGTAAAGAGTACCTGATCAGTTTTTGTACGACGTTCGTCACTGAAAAGACGCATTGTCATAACAGGCACCACAAAGAACAGGATTCCTATCTGAGCGGGGAAGAATACCGTATACTCAACGGCAGGAGCACCTGCGCTGAAAATCTGGAAAAATCCAAAGCCTAAAAAGAAGAAAATTACTGCAAGGATTATAAAGCCAAGCGGATTGGCAAAATATGCCTTGAACTCACGTTTGAATACTGCTAACATTATTCTTCATCCTCCTTTACTTCGTTATTTTCCTGAGGTATTTCAATAACAATTTCCGATACGTCAACACTATCGGTATCGGCGTCTTCGTTAAGACCAAGCATTTTTCTTGCCTCGTCGTTATTTGGAGCCTGTGTCAGTTTTAGGAATATCTGCTCAAGGGTAAGACGGTTGCTTGTAAGTGAAAGAAGTTGCTTTTTGCGTTCTGCAATTCTGCCAGAAACGCCTGCACGTACGTCGGCACCTTCTTCGGGTATGATTTCAAAGTCGTAAGCACCGCTTTCTTTTTTACCGAGCAGTACAACGTCCTTAACGTCCTTAACGGTTTTAAGCGCTGCGAGCATATCGCGCTCGTCACAGATAACACGCGCTACAAGCGAATGGTCGGTTGAAAGCTTTTCCGAAAGGTTGTCCTGAAGGTCGTCGGCGATAATTTCACCGTAGTTGATAATTATAATACGGTCACAAACTGCCTGAATTTCAGAAAGAATATGAGAAGATAAAATAATTGTGTGGTTTTTTCCGAGCCTTGTGATAAGATTACGTATTTCAATAATCTGCTGTGGGTCAAGACCAACGGTGGGTTCGTCAAGAATAAGCACGTCGGGGTTGCCAATAAGCGCCTGCGCAAAACCAACACGCTGACGATAACCTTTAGAAAGGTTTCTGATAAGGCGGTTCTGTACGTGGTCGATACGTACAAGACGCATAATCTCGTCAATATGCGGTCCTTTTGGAAACTTAACTTTTTTAAGGTCGTATACAAAGTTAAGATATTCGCGAACCTTCATATCGGTATAAAGCGGCGGAAGCTCAGGCAGATAGCCTATACGCTTTTTAGCCTCTTCAGGATTTTCGGCAACGTCGAAACCGTCGATGGTAACCTTGCCTTGGGTCAGGGAAAGATAGCCGGTAAGAATATTCATAATTGTAGATTTACCTGCACCATTAGGTCCGAGGAAGCCTACAACTTCACCCTTGTTAATTGAAAAACTCACGTTTTCAACCGCAAGGTATGTACCGTATCTTTTGCTGAGTCCGGTAACTTCAATCATTTTTACTACTCCTTTGTAATAAAGTTTTCGATTAATCATAACAAACAAATTTTAAGAATTTGTAAACAGAATGTTAATCATATTGGCTTATATATAATAATATAAACTACAATCGTAATGTATTATACATTATAAAGCGCGTATATTCAAGTGTAAATTTAAGCGCAGATTCTATGAAATTATCGTATGAGCGTATAGTTATAAAACTTGAGCGAAATTTGTATAATTTGAACGGAATTACGAATTGACAATTAACGTGTTTTAAGGTAAAATAAACAATGTATAGATATCTAAAAATCGAACCGTATACAGAAAGGAAGATTTTATGAAGAATAAACTGTTTCAAACGGTCAAGCCTGTGCTTAGCGTCATAGTTGCAGTTGCAATTTTAGCGGTATCGCTTTTTGCGGCTGTACCGGGCGTCCAGCTTAGCGCAAATGCGGCTACCGTAGAAGACAACTGGGACGGTACGTTGGCAACCGGATTTGAAGGCGGTACGGGTACCGAAGACGACCCATATATAATTGCTACTGCCGAGCAGTTGGCTTATGCAATATTGGGTGATTCGACCATATCTGCAGGAAAATATTTTAAGGTCGTAGCAGGTGCTACGTTTAACCTTAGCGGTATGAAAGACATAACGCTTGACTCAACAGTAGGCGATGTTATGGTTGCCGACACCGATAAAAACTGGCGTCCTGCAAGCGATGCTGCTCGAACCTTTGCCGGTTATTTTGATGGTAATGGTGTGGTAATTTATAATATGTATTCGGGTGGTTATGCTCAGGCAGGCCTTTTTCCACGTCCTACTAACGACAACACTCAAAAAACATCTTGGATAAAAGACATAACATTACTTGCTTCTCGCTCTATAGGTTATCATAGTTCTGGCGGCATAGTAGGTGAATATCACGCACCTGATACTTCAAGAACAGCGACAGTTGAAAACTGTAAGGTTTTAAACTGTTGGATTTCTGATAACAACAATCAAAACGCTGCGTGTCAAAGAACAAGCGGTATAATTGTTGGTAACATTACTCATAATACTGCAACAATTAAAAACTGTTTTGCAAGTGGCAACGTTACAAGTGCTACCGAAATCAGTGGCGGTCTTGTAGGACAAACAAGCGCGTATTGCCCAAGCCTTTCAATACAAAGCTGTATTGTTTTAGGTTCAAGTGCTTATCCGATAGTTAATGGTAGTAACCAAAAAATAAACAAACATCTTGATGTTCCCGGCACATATTCAGGTGTTTATACCACCGAGGACGTGGATGCGGCTTATGCTGCAAATCAGGTTAAAAAGGTTGCAGAGGCTGATATGAAAGGCCCTGCGGCAAAGGATAATATGCCTGACCTCGATTGGGAAGCATGGATTGCTTTTGAAGAAGAATTACCCGACTATAGAGCAAACCATACCCTTGAGCTCGAACAAAAAGACGACGCTACACACAATATAAAATGTACTGATTGTGGTAAAGCTATGGCTGAGACCCATACTTTTGTGGAAAACGCTACGGGTACCGTAGGTGAATGTGCGTGCGGCTACAGTGCGCCAATCACCGATAGACGTACTGATGTATGGGATGGCTCATACGACGGCAACTTCCCCGCAGGTGACGGTTCTAAGGATAATCCTTACATAGTAAAAACTGCCGAGAATATGGCGTACGTTGCGCTTAAAACCACCCCTGCAGAATCGGCAGGCAAGTATTATAAAGTTGCTCCTAACATGATATTCAATATGAATGGTATGGTAGGCATAACACTTGATTCTACTGCAGAAGACGTTCAAAATGCTATCGAAGGCAAGAATTGGTCAAACGACAGTCAAACGTTTGCAGGTAATTTTGACGGTAATGGCGTAATAATCTATAATATTCGTTCCGGTAACGGTCGAGCAAACGGTTACGGAGGTTTATTCCCACACATTGTTACCAATAACGCCGAAACAACCGTTACCATTAAAAATATTACGGTTGTAGCATCTCGCTTTGCAGGATATCACGTTTCGGGTGGTATTATAGGTGCTGCACAATGCTCAAAGGGCGGCCAGACACTTATTGTAGAAAACTGTGCGGTAAAGAACAGTTTAATTGGCGATAACGGTAATACAAATACTGCTTGCCAAAGAACAGCAGGTGCTATTGTTGGTAACTGTGGTAACAACGTAGCTACAATCAACAACTGTCTATCTCTTAACAATAAGTTAGTAGGCACTGATATCAGCGGTGGTTTTCTTGCTAATGCAGGCGCATGGGGCGGCTATGCTACAATTACTAATTCCGTAATGATTGGCAGTATACCATATCCCGAACTTATGCCAACCGCATCCGGAAAGCAAACAATACACGATCACGCTGTTAATGTAAATTGCTTTACAAACGTTTATACCGATCAGGTAATAAGCGGCTATGGTAAGACGCAGATAAGAACTCTTACTCTTGATGATATGAGTGGCGCAAATGCTCCTCAAAAAATGAACCTTGACTTTGGTAACTATTGGTTTGCAAACAAAGGTCTTTTAGATCTTCTGGTTTGCCATAATATTGAAGGCAGTGTTAACCCCAACGACGGTTATGCAGGTCATACCGCTGTTTGTAAGGCATGCGGTCTTGCAGGCGTAGTGATTCTGAATCACCAATACACCGATGATTACAACTGTACCGTTTGTGGATTTACCTGTGACCATAAAAATACAGAATACCACAAGGTAACCGAGTTTAAGGAAAATGATTGTGTAACACCAAAACACACAAAAACCGAATGTGCTTGCGGATACACCGAACAGGTTAACCACACCGAGGCAAAAGGTCACGTGTTTGAAAAGACAGCGGCCAAAGAGCCTACTTGCGCTGTAGATGGTAACGTAGAATACTACACTTGTGAAAACTGTGAGTGCATATTCCTGACGGATGACGTAATGGCGCCTTATGAAGAGGCCGTTACCGAAAACGACGTTATATTGAAGGCAACGGGACTTCACGTTGAAATTAAAGATTCTAAGGGCGAAATCGTATACTTTATGGACGATGAGAGTCACTGGACTACTTGTGAGGTATGTTTGGCAAAACTTTCCCGCGTAGAGCATACCATTAAGTTTACCGACGATGGTGTGGATTCACACGACGGTATATGTGAAGTTTGTCTTTACGAGGTTGCCGAGAATGAGGCTCATGCCTTTTTGACGGACAGCGATAAATGTCGTGATTGTAAGTGGATTTGTACACACGAAGGCACTATTGAAGAGGTTAAGGTTTCAGAACCTACCTGTAGTGAAGAGGGTGTAAGCACAGCTCATTACAGATGTACGGTATGTGACGTTCGTTTCAGTGACGCGGCGGCAACTACCGAGGTTGAAAAAGAAACTGTAGTAATCGAAAAACTCGGTCACGATCACATTGATTTCGATGCTAACGGCACACCTGTTCACGAATTTAATGAAACACATCACTGGTACAACTGTAACGTATGCGGTAAGGGTGATTACGCAGAGCATACCATGTCAGAGGATAGTGAAAATTACGAAGGTACATACAGATGGTGTGAGGACGAAGCAGGTTACGGTTGTAACTACAGCACGTTTGATTACTGCATTTTAGATGAAGAAAACAGATTGCAAATAACCGCGCCTACCAACGCATTCACCAAGGATGTTATTACAGACATATTTGCACTCAATAAAGACGATCTGGTTTACGAAGACATAAAGGCTATTTTTGATAAAACAGGTCAGAAATACTTCTTCCCTTATGAAATTTCACCGAGTCAGGAGATTGCCGCAGGTAGTAAGGCTACCGTAATTATGGAAATTCCTAATGATTTAGGTTTAGACGCAGCAATGTATCTTGTTGATGTTGAAAGCGGTAAGCTTGTAAAAATGCCAACGACAACAAAAACTATTTTGTTGGACAAATCAGGTAATCTGATTGACGAAAACGACCCCGAAGAAATTAAAAAGATTGCAACTCCCGTAAGTATTGCAACCATTACACTTGATAAGTTTGGTTACTTTATATTGGCTTCGGCTGATACAGTTGTTGAAGACGGCGAAATCGGCAACACAGGTGACGTTAACGGCGACAACAGTATGACCAGTCCACCAACCGGTGAAAACGTTATTTTCCCCGCAACAATCATTGCAATTCTTGCAAGCGTAACAGTTTTGTTTGTTCGCAAGGCAAAGATATATTATTAAAAAAGGAGTACAAACAATATGAACACATCTAAAAAAATAATTGCTATGCTTTTGGCACTTGTTTTGGTTTTCTCGCTTGCAGGATGCAGCAACACAGAGGATGATTACTCAGAAGGCAGCGTTATCTATCAGGATAACATTATCTATGAAGATGTTGTAAATCCCGACGGCGGCACTACTCAGCAGGGTGGCACTACTCAGCAGGGCGGCAGCACAACACAAAGCGGTAACGTAATGGCAAATGGTGTTAACCCTGAGGATTACCGTGGCACAACCGTTGTATTTGCTACAACAATTTTGTCAGAGGCTGACGAATCGGGCCCTGTTATTGACAAGTTTGAAAAAGATTACGGCATCACCGTTAAAGAAATTCTTGTAGGTGATAACGTGAACGAAATCGCAGGTCTTTTGGCAGCAGGTACAAACGTTGATGCAATGCGTGTTAATGGTGACTTCCCTGCAGCAATGGCAGTTTTACAGCCAATTACCGCAGCAAAGCTTGATATGACCGACCCTATCTGGGACCAGTCGGTATTTAATTTTACAACATTTGGCGGTGAGCCATATCTCTGTAATACAATCAGTAACGTTTGGACAGAAAATGCCTGCGTTATCTATTCAAAGAATCTTCTTCAGCGTGCAAACTGCTATACTCCTGAAGAATATGATAAGCAGGGTAAATGGACCTGGGACGCATTTGCAGCTATAGCAAAAGCAGTAGACGGTATCGATGGTATGGGCACAGGTATACGTGGTTGTCACGACGTTGCAAACTATCTCTTGGGTTCAATCGGATGTGCTCTTTATAAATATGAAGACGGTAAATTTACAAATGGTCTTAACGATCCGTTACATCGCGAGGCTATGGCAAAGTTGGCTACTTGGAACAAAGAAGGCTTTGTTTCCGGCTGGATTCCGTTCCCAGAGGGCAAGGTTGGTATTACTACAGGTCTTGCAGGTTGGTCACTTAAAAAGAACGGTTCTAACGCAAACTACAACTGGAACGATATTGGCTTCTATTATATGCCAGCATATAAAGAAGGTATGAAGGCAGGCGGTACCGCACAGCTTAAAGCTTGGGGTATTTGCCGTGGCTCTGACAACCCTGTAGGCGCAGGTATCTTCCTTCGTCAGTACCTTGACTCTAACAATTACAATACAAAGGACGCATTCATTTCTGACGAGGCAGCAACCTTCTTCTTCAGCATGACCGACAACATTGGCCTGGATAACTTTACTCCTATGTTTACATATGTTGATTCAACCGAAAAGCTTACAGGCTTTGACGAGCAACCTTGGGAAGAGTGTAATTATGGCGACCCAAGTCAGGTTAACGTTACTTTTGATAAGCTTTCTGACGGTGTTGACAGAGCTTGTGACGTTATGAACAAATTTGTTGCAAAGAACACAGGTATACGCGAATAATTAAATTTTCTTTATGTCCCTGCCGCTTTTATGGCGGCAAGGGTAAATCGTGTGGAAAATTTGTAGAAAGGGAGATAGTTTGATGAAAAAAACTATTCAGTACGGAAGAAAACTGATTACGCTTCTTTCGGTGCTTTCTATTCTCGCAGTATCGGTGTTCTCGGCACTAATTGGTGTAGATTTTACCGCTACTGCAGAGTCCCCCGAAGTCATTAGTGACATTTGGGGTGGCTGGCATGAAAACGTTGATAAAACTCCGTTTGATGCCGGTGAAGGCACTGCAGTAAATCCGTACATAATTTCAAACGGCGACCAGCTTTATGCGATGGTGTATAACAATGGTAAGTCAGGTGGCGCACCCGCATACTATAAGCTGGCAAACGATATATATCTTAACGATATTTCAGATTACGATAAGTGGGGCACAGATGATTTTGATATGTCCACACTTAATAACTGGAACCAGGCATCAAACATAAGCAATTTTGCAAAATTTGCAGGTACGTTTGATGGTGACGGTCACTACATTTACGGTCTTTATTCCGAGGGTACGCTTTATGCGGCGTTTTTACCTAAGGTTGAAGGTAATGCCGTTATTAAAAACGTTCACTTTAGAAATTCTTACTGTGTAAACGTTAAGGATCAACCCGAGGTTGACCGTAACTCTCTCACAGAAGAGGAACTTGCCAGTTTTACTGACAAAGAAGGTTACAATAACAAATCCGGTGTAAATTCGGGTCATCGTTCGTGGAATGATGCTAACTATGGTACGGCATCGGTTATTGTAAACTATGTTGAAAGCGCGCCACTTGCTATCAACAACTGTTCTGTAAGATATGCTTACGTAAAGGCAAGCGCATTTACCTCTGCGATTATAGGTGTTTCTTTGTCAAGTGGCAGCTACCCCACAGTAAAGAACTGTTTGGTAGCAGACGTTACGCTTAAAACAACCTGTAAAGAAGAACATGCCGAGGGTGTTGAGGGTGCTATTATCAATACACCTCAGGGCACAGCCGATTCTGCAATGATTGACAGCGTAATTTCGGCGGGTGTAAAGGTTTACGGCGCAGATGATCGTGATAGTGCTTGGAACGGTTATAAAATTCCTACCGCTGCTTCTGTTTATGCGTTTAAGGACGTTTATTCAGACGTTGATCATACTTATACTGTAGATCATGGCACGTATGGTAAATTAAGTTATGAAGACACTGAAATTAAGGTTGTAAAAACCAATCATCTCAAGGGTTATAAAGCAAAAGAAATGCTTGATCTTGACTGGGAGAACAACTGGATTGTAGTAGATGGCGATTATCCAATGCCTGCAAAACAGTATAATACACCTACCGGTGAAGATTATTACGCAGCAGGCGGTCCAGAAGCTGAAGAAGATTTTTGGGACGGCACAACCGCTAAAAACTTTGCTGCAGGTACAGGTACAATAGACGACCCATACTTAATAGAAAACTGCGAGCAGTTCTATCTTATGGTAAGCACACTCAAGGCTACAGGTAATTATAAGATTGCCGATGGCGTAAAGGCACTTTACTTTAACAAGGTTAAAGGTCTTACTTATGCTGAGGCTATAAATGTACTTAAATCTAAAAAGATGAATCTTTACGCTCCGGGCGAAAATAATTCATTCAGCGGTTACTTTGACGGTAACGGTGTTACTATTTACGGTATTAAGTCAGAGGGTGCTCGCCGCGCAGGTATAATTCCTCAAGCGGGAAATGCTACTCTTAAAAACTTTACCGTTAAAAATTCAAAATTTTATGCAAACGACCTTTTCCCCTTGGAAAACACTCAGACCATAGGCGCCGCAGCTATTGTAGGTGACCTGTCGGTAGGTGCAAATGTTTGTATACGTAACGTTGATGTTATTGATTGTAACGTAAACAGTATAAAAGGTGCAGCTGCCTTTGTTGCTTGTTCAAACATTAACGGTAGCGTATTTATCGATGATTGTATCGTAGCGGGCGGTAGCATTATGTCCGATCAGGGCAGTACGCACCACGCAGCGTTTGTTGCAACATCAAATAGCGGCTCACACGCTATTAAAAATAGTATTGCATACGGAATTTACCCATCTGCTGATAATGAATTGTCGTATGTAAGCGCATATAAAAACGTTTATACCGATGCGGATGCTCCTTCACCAAAGGTAGAGGAAATTGCAACCGGTATAAAGAAAGTAACTACAGAAGAACTTATGGGCGAGGCAGTAAAACAGACTGCTGCAGCATTTGACTGGGAAAAGACTTGGAAAACAACTAAGGATATCCCCGAACTTTTAAACCACGTGTCTACCTTGGGTACAAAGGGAGAGGCTTGGTCAGGCAACATTGCCGACGTATATGCAGGCGGTAACGGTAGCAAGAACAATCCTTATCAGATTGATACCGCCGAAAGACTTGCACAGATGCTCAATTACAGTCGTGCCGGTGCATATTATACACTTACAGCAGATATTTATCTCAATGATATAAGCGCTGCTGACTGGACCAAAAATGCTAAACAGTGGTACACATCAGAAGATGTAAGCAATTTTGCCGGTATATTTGATGGTAACGACTATACGGTTTACGGTCTTTATTATAATGATGTTAAGTCGGGCGTTTATGCAGGTTTAGTTCCTGTTTTGGCATCCGCAGCTGAACTTAGAAACATCAAGATTGATAACGCCTACCTTTCGGGTAACAGCGGTGCGTATATAGCTCCTGTTACTGGTGGTATCGAAGACGACGCTGCAAATATTGTATCTGTTCGTGCCGCTAATGTTGGCGAAAACGTTACTATTGAAGGTAGTGCTAATGCCGGCGGTATCGTAGGCCGCGTTGGCTTTACCAAGCTTCGTCTTGATAACAGCATCTTTATGGGTAAGCTTACCGCTACAGGTAAATCCGGCGGTATTACAGGCGAAATTACAGGTAAACTCGACATTAAGCAGAGTGTATCAGTTGGTATTGCTCCTTTTGCAAATGCTGATAAAGTAGTAGCAAAGGCAGTTTACACCGACGTTGACTGTGACGTTGACGGCGTAATTACTGTTAAAAACAGTGAAATGATAGGTAACAATGCTTCTGACATTATGGATGAACTTCCATTTGGCTCTGTATGGAGTACAACCACAAAGTATCCTGAACCAAAATACAAGGTTCAGTCCTTTGATGGTGTTCAGGGTCAGGTTTGGTCAGGTGAAATTGCAAGCAAGTTTGCGGGTGGTAAGGGTACAAAATTATCACCATACCTAATTGCTACTCCTGAGCAACTGGCATTGCTTATTAACTCCAACACTTACGCAGATAAGCACTTTAAGCTTGTTGCAGACATTTATCTAAATGATGTATCAGATGAACTTTGGCAGGCAAAGGTAGGCTGCAACACGTGGTTCAACGGTGCAGATTTCTCCCACGCATTTACCTCTCATATTGATGGTGACGGTTATGTAGTATTTGGTATGTATTACAACTTTAAAACCACACCACAAAACTCATATCTTGGCTTGTTCCCACGCCTTGGCGGTAACTCAACCATTAAGAATATTGGTGTATCAGAGGCATATATCAAGGCTTCAACTACTGATAGTAGCGTATACGCCGGTGGTATATTCGGTATGGGTAGTGCGTTCTATGACTTTTATGGCCAAAAGATTACATTTAACGCTACGGTAGGCGATGAGTTTTTAGTACCTGGCGATTCAAAGTCAAGAAAATTACCACTTATTTCTAACTGCTTTGTAGACCATACTTGCTATATAGAGGCAACCTCTGCCGCAGGTATTGGTTGTCCGGGTGGCGCGGCAATAGCAGTTCATGACTGTATTGTTACCGCAACGGTTATCGGCGACGGTATGGATACGCGTGAAGCCGGTATTGTTGGTCCATATTGGACCGATGCGTCTCGCGTTTATAATTCGGTTTCATTTACACAAAACAACATTCATGGTATAGGTGGTTCACAAACATGGGCTCGTGACGCGGGTCAGTCAACCATATATTTGGAAAATGTATACTACTATGGTGATCATCAAACACTTGGCACTACACGTGTTAAGCGTCCACAGTGGCGTGTAGGTGAAGAAGCTAAAGCAGCTATGCCTGAACTCGACTGGGAAAACACATGGCGCACCGAACCTGATGGCACACCTGTACTTCGCATATTTGACAAAGAAGACAGAAGCGCATCACTATTCTCTGATAAGCAGTATGACATGGGCGAAGTAACGGTTAACTTTATTACCGGTGATTCATCAATAGTTGTTGAGCCGATTGTTGGTAAACCATACGAACCAATAACCTTCCCAACCGTTACAAGACAGGGATATATATTTACCGGTTGGTATGCATTCCAGGATTGCTCACTGCTTTATCCGTATGAATTCTTCTTGTCTCGTGACATTAATGTTTACGCAGGCTGGAAGAAGGTTGGTATAAATCAAGATTTTGAAAGCTATACCTATTCTTCATACGACTGTGATTTAGATCGTTGGAACTATAACCGACCCGGTTCTCGTGTGGGTTATAAGTTTGAGTACGTTCACACAGGAACCAAGTCAATGCAACTACTTGACAACGCGGCCACAAGCGCAGATTTGCTTATAAACTATGAAGAGCGATTAAAAGTAGGTCAGGATTACACCATGACCTTCTGGGTGGCAACCGACAAGCCAAATAACAATGTTACATTGTCTCTTGTTCAGAATAATCACCCTGATTATTTGGATACCGAAGTGAGTGTAGAACCTATTGTAACGCTCACCAACCAGCAAACAGGCGTATGGAAACAGTATTCTATCGATTTTACTGCTGAGACACAGTGGGTATCTATAAGAGCAACCGGCAATTCAAGTCTGTTTATTGATGACGTTGTTATAGCTCCAAAAGGTTTAATTCAGGTTGATACCAGTGGTAATAACTATATAGTAAGCGGTGATGTAAGCAGCACCGTTTCTCCGCAAACTGCTGATACAACCACAGTTATCGCGCTTATATCGGTAATTGTTTGTGGCGCTGTAATATGGGTAGTATCCAAGAAAAATTCTACCGAAGTTATTGAAAAGATTTAAGGAAAGGAAGGGTCAGAAGAGAATGAATATTTCAGTAAAAAGAGTATTATGCTTTTTGCTTGCGGTTTTAATGTTAATTTCAGTAGCAGGCTGTAAAGAAAACAAGAAAAAGAAACCGCCAAAGGTTGTTGTTCGTGACAAGGTTATTCTTCGCGATAACACCACTGACGACAATACACAAGTTGACACTTCTAAACCTATTGACAAGGTAGAGGATGCAACAACCCGCGCAAAACGTCAATTGCTTCCCGTTCCCGAAGAGGAAGAGGAAAAGATTTCGTTTGACGAGTTACATAAAGAGGAATACGTTCCTGAATTTGAATACAAAAATGTGAATTTTGCAGGTAATCTTGCTGATTACGTTATAGTATATTCTAATTCAAAAGATAAAAACGGCGCTTCGACAAACGCACGTATTCTTGCAGAAAAGCTCGCAACCTTCTTTAAAGAGAATGACAATGTAACCATTCCAGTTAAAGAAGAAAAGACCGTAACAGGCAATGAAAAAATGATTATAGTAGGCGATACCGCCTACTATAAGTCAAGCCTTTCTGAACAGGAGTTTGCCGTTAACATTAAAGGTGACAACATTGTTTTTGAAGGCGGACATATCGTAATGGCAGAAAAAGCGGTTGACTGGTTCAGAACCATCAAGCGCGAAAAGGGTAAGATTGCAACACTTAAGGGTGAACAAAAAGATTTTACTTCTACCATTACTTTGGAAAATTATGACAAAGAGCTTGTTTACGTATGGGGCGATGAGTTTGACGGTGACGAGCTTGTAGACCGCAGTAAATGGCACATTGGTTCACATATGCCACAGTGGGCTGATCTTGAGTATTTAAAGACTGACGAGGTTTGCTATGTCAAAGACGGCAAATTGCGTATGACAGTTGTTCGCAAGCTTTCAGAAGATAGTAGCGAAATCGGTTATGCTTCCTGCGGTTCTTATGATACTGAGGATACAATGGCTTACCGTAACGGTTACATTGAGTTCGATGCTAAAATTTCATATACCGATGGTATCATTATGCCACTCTGGCTTATGAGCAACCCTGATGCAGGTTTGTGCATACCAAAAGAACAATACGGTATAGCATGGAGTTTGGAATTCGACATTTTTGAAACCTTCTCCAACGGCGATACTTGGGACGTAAGCTTGCATAAATACTATAAGCCTTATAGTTATAACCACAACGGCACTATTATTTCAAACGGTATTGTAAATACGAGTGTCGATGAAAACGGTAACCCTGTAGAAATGACAACTTTCCATGGCGAGGTTGTTTACCATAACGTACCGGGTGAAGCTCAGCCAAGAGTAGACAAGTTCCGCTCAAGAATTCTTAACAGCTGGGCAGGCTGGGGCTTTATTACAAGCTGGCGTCCGGCTTACACCGATCCGAATAGCCCATACTATAACCCTGAAGATAACGAGAAGCAAAAGTATAAGTTTACAGGTGAAGAGCTTGAAAAGCTTAACGACTCTTACCATAAATACGGTATGCTTTATACTAAAGAGGGTTATAAGATGTATATTGACGGTAAGTGCTGGCTTGAACGCGATTGGGTTTACGACTGGGATTGTACAAGCGAAGCCCTCTGTGAAAACAACGGTTGGGGTTACAACTTGTTCTATTACCTCATTATGAACCAGCATCCATATACCGAGCAAAGTGGTTACACACCTGATATGTGGATAGATGCATTTGATACTCCGATTTCTTCATATATTAACTCGGTTCGTGTTTATCAGTTAGCTGATTCAATTGAAATAGAAACTCCCGCATATGTTGAATAATTAAAATTAAAAAAGCACTCTGATTAGTCAGTACTAATCGGGGTGTTTTTTGCTTTAATAAAAAATGACAAACAAGTCAAATAGAAATAATAATAGTAAAAACTTGCGTTTTGGACTTTTTTCACATATAATATAATGCATAATTACCATTACAATAATAGCATTATGGACAAAATCAAAGCATACGCTTATTAAAATATAAATATTTTTTGAAATTTAGTACGAAAATGCTATTTTAAAACAAAAAATACTATAATTTATAAATTGAGTTTGCTATAATTGTTGTAAAAGTGGATATTAGTTGTTATTGTGTGATTAGGTTTGGCTTTATTCATAAAAAAGATAAAATAATCAATGAGAAAAACCAAACAAATGCAATGAAATTATATTGCTAAAGTTCACTTTTAAATGTATAATTTAATATGTAAAATTGCCTTTGTTGTAACGTTGTGTACAATGATGGCTTTAGCGTATTATATGAAAGGATGATTTTATGAAGAACAAATTGTTCAGGGGCGCACTTAGTGTAGTGGTTTCCTTTGCAGTAATTGCAGTGTCATTGTTTTCTGTAATTCCTGCTATCAACCTAAGCGTCGGTGCGGCCGCAGTGGAAGACACTTGGGATGGTACAAAGGTACAACCTACCAAGACTGACGCTGAAGGCAATATTCTTATTGAAAATGCCGAACAACTTGCGTGGTTAGCACTTGAAGGTACTACTGCCGAGACAAAGGATAAAAACTACAAGGTTGTTGACGGCGCTGTTTTTAACCTGAATGGTATGACAGGCGTAACGCTTAACTCTACTGCAAGCGAGGTAACCGACGCTATAGTTACCGGTAACAACTGGGCAAGTGCACCCAGCTCGCGTGATAACACCTTCGCTGGTAGCTTTGATGGTAATGGCGTGGTTATATACAATATGTATGCTCCTGGTTCAGGAAATGGCGGTGAAAAAGCTTACAGTGGTTTATTCCCTTGGATAAGCGTTAATAATGCCGCAAAAACCTGTAATTTCAGCAATGTAACAATTAAGGCGTCTTACATACATGGCTATCACTTTGCTTCGGCTCTGATTGGTCTTGCAGATGCTCCAGGAACCGGTGGAAAAATCAATATCACTAATATCAAAATTGAAAATTGTTACGTTAACGCTCTTGATAATAATGCTGGATGTAATAGAACCGGTGCCTTAATTGTTGCTAGCGCAGGTCATAACAAGGTAACCGTTGACACATGTATTGCAATCAATAACGTTATTGCGGCAACAGATATTAAAGGCGGTTTTGTTGGTAATACGTCTGATTATGCTGGTGATGCTGTTATTAAAAATTCAGTAGTTATAGGTTCTACTGTGTATCCTGTTTTACAGTCTGGCTCTACAAAAGTAATTCGAGATAAGGTTACAAAAGCTTCTTGCTATAGCAACGTTTATACCGACCAAGACGTAGCAAGCGATTATGCAGGTTATGTAACAAAACTTGCTACCGATGATATGAAGGGCGCCGCTGCAAAGGTAAATATGCCATCTCTTGACTGGACAAAACTCATTGCTTTTGATAATGAATATCCCGATTTAAGAGTAAACCACACTCTTACTACAGTATCCAATGGTGATTCAGGTCACTCTATTGTTTGTTCTGACTGCAGTAAATCAATTGCCGAAACACACAACATGGTAGAAGACTTTGATACAATGATTAGTAGCTGTGCTTGCGGATATAATATACCTATCACCCAAATGAAAGATAGCTGGGATGGTACTCTTGCTACTACTTTTGCCGGCGGTACAGGTACTCAAGATGACCCTTACATAATTAAAACTGCTGAACAAATGGCGTACGTAGCGCTTAGCACAACGCTTGACAGCAAGGGTAAATACTTTAAGGTTACAGATAATGCTGTATTTAATATGAACGGTGCTATTGGTATTACACTTAATTCTACAGCATCCGAAGTTAAGGCTGCGCCCAAGCAAGGTGCGTACAAGTGGGATAGCGACAGCGCTACCTTCTGCGGTAACTTTGACGGTAACGGTGTTGTAATTTATAACATTTACAGTTCCAAAACAGGTTACGGCGGTCTGTTCCCACACATTACCACAAACAATGACGAAAAGTCAGTAACAATAAAGAACGTTGCGGTTAAGGCTTCTTATTTTGCGGGTTATCACGCAGCCGGCGGTATCGTAGGTGATGCATCTGCCTTAACTACATCACAGGCATTAGTTTTTGAAAACTGTATGGTAGAAAATTGCTATATGACAGACGAGAGCGATGCGAATCCCGCTTGTCATAGAACAACCGGTACTATTGCGGGTCGCGTGGGACATAACGGTGTTACAATCGACAATTGTCTCGCAAAGGGCAATTTGCTTGAATCCATAAATATCGTAGGTGGTTTTGTTGGTAACACCTCGGCTCATGCAGCCCAAGCATTGATTAAAAACTCTATATCACTCGGAACTTTACCATATCCTACACAAGATAAAAATTCAACATTTGCTTTAGAAACAAAGATATCAGCTGCTGATTGCTACAGCAACGTTTACACCGATAAGGAAGTAAGCGGCGCATATGGTGCAGGTCAGGTTAAAAGTCTTACAACAGCCGAAATGAGCGGCTTGGCAAGTCTCGAGAATATGACTCTTGACTATGAAAAAATCTGGTTTGCAAACGAAGGCACACCCGAACTTCAGTTGTTCCACAACCTTAAGGGTTCTCAGGATACAACCGACGCTTACGCAGGTCACAAGGCTGACTGTGAAGATTGTGGAATAAAGGGTGTTAACGTAAGCGCACACAATTATGACGACGCTTACACCTGTACAGTTTGCGGATTTACCTGCGACCACGATAATTCAGATTATAAAACAGTAACCGAAGACAAACTCGGTGACTGCGTAACAAATCCAAACATAAAAACCGAATGTTCTTGTGGTTACGTTCACATTGAATATCTCGGTACTGCACCCGGTCACAAACTTGTAAAGACCGATGCGAAGGAAGCTACGTGCATAGCTGATGGTAATATTGAATACTACACTTGTGAAGAGTGCGGAAATATATTCTTAACCGACGATAAAATGGCGGCTATGAATACGGCAGTAGCACAAGAGGAAATAGTTATTAAGGCAACCAAAAAGCATCTGCCGATTGAAGATTCAAACGGAAACACCATTTTTGGTATGAATGGTCAAAAACACTGGAAGATATGTAAGTACTGCTATTGTGAGTTTGAAAAAACATCACATGATCTCACAGCAAATTCAGAAAGCACAAGTGGACATAGCCAAAAGTGCACTGTTTGTTTGTACGAGGTACACGATTACGTTGACTTAAATGAAAAAGGCAAACCGGTTCAGGATTATGACGAGGTTGGTCACTGGTATAACTGTGAGGACTGCGGTAAGGTAGAATACGCTGAGCATACGCTTGAAACAGATGAGACTGTTGAGGGTGTATACAAGTGGTGTGAAGACGAAGAAGGCAATAGTTGCGGATATGAAGTCTTTAATTATTCACTTGTAAGCGATGATGGTCTTGTTAAAGTTGAAGGTACTGAAAACGTATTCAGTAAAGACGTAATCACCGATATTTTCAGAGTATCTGAAGAAGAAACTCTGAACTATGACGAGATTAAAGCTGTTTTTGACAAAGAGGGCCATAAGGGCTTTACAGCTTATGAGTTCTCACCAAGCGAAGAAATTGCTAAGGGCGGTTCAATCAGGTTGGAAATGGTTGTTGGCGACGTTTACGGCAGCAATGCATCAATCTATTATGTTGACCTCGAAAATGGTACGTTGGAAAAAGTTGCAACCAAAATTGAAGAGGTTAAGGACGAAGACGACAACGTAACTTATCTTGCGGTTGCTAACGTAACCGATACAGGTTTCTATGCAGTTGCATCAAATGATATAATCGGCGGCGGCGCTGCCGATGACGACATCGATTTCAACGGTGGCTCAGGTGGTTTTGGTGACCTTAACGGTGATAGCAGTACAACAAGTCCTCCAACAGGCGATAATGTTATTTTGCTTTCATCAATCATTGTAATTCTTGCAGGCGCGACAGTTTTGTTTGTTCGCAAAGCAAAGATATAATTTCAGAAAAGGAGTACAAAGAATATGAATACATCTAAAAGAATAATTGCTTTAATCCTTGCACTTGTTTTGGTTTTCTCGCTTGCAGGATGTTCAAACAGCGAAGACGACTACTCAGAGGGTAGCGTTATCTATATGGATAACGAAGTACTCGTTGATGAAAACGGCAACCCTATTACCGGTAACACCCAACAGGGTGGCGATACACAGCAGAGCGGTACTACCCAACAAGGCGGTACTACTCAACAGGGCGGTACTACCCAGCAGGGCGGCACCACAACAAGTGGCGTAAATCCTGAGGACTACCGTGGCACAAAGGTTGTTTTTGCAACAACAATCCTTTCTAAAACAGACGAATCAGGTCCTGTTGTAGATGCTTTTGAAAAGAAATACGGTATCACAGTAGAAGAAATTCTTGTTGGTGATAACGTAAACGAAATCGCAGGTAAATTGGCTGCAGGTACAAACATTGACGTTATGCGCACCTGTAGTGACTTCCCTGCAGCAATGGCAGTTTTACAGCCACTTACCGCTGCAAAGCTTGATATGACCGATCCTATCTGGAATCAGTCAATCTTTAAGTACACAACCTTCGGTGGCGAGCCATATTGCTGTGATACAACCAACAACGTTTGGACAGAAAACGCTTGCGTAGTTTACAGTAAGAGTTTGCTCAAGCGCGCAAATGCTTATGAGCCATATCAGTATGACGCTCAGGGCAAATGGACTTGGGATGCGTACGCTGCTATTGCAAAGGCAGTTGACGGCATCGACGGCTTAGGTACAGGTATCCGCGGTACATACATTGACGATGGTTATCTCCTTGCATCTGCAGGCTTCCAGCTTTATAAGTTTGAAAACGGTAAATTCGTAAATGGTCTTAAGGATCCCGAACACGCAACAGCATATTCTAAAATTTCTTCATGGAGCAAAGAAGGCTTTGTAACAAACTCTGTAAACGATCCATTCGTAAAGGGTAATACAGGTATTGTTTGCGGTCTTGGTTGGTCACTTAAGAAGACCGGTTCAAACGCAAACTATTCTAACTGGAATGATATTGGATTCTATTATCTCCCCGCATATAAAGAGGGTATGGAACCCGGAGGTACTGCAATGTTTAAGGCTTGGGGTATTTGCCGTGGCTCTGATAATCCTGTAGGCGCAGGTATCTTCCTACGCTACTATCTCGACGCAGGTAACTACGATACTCAGGGCGCATTCATATCTCCAGAGGCTGAAAAGTTCTTCTTCCAGATGACAGAGGGTATCTCTATGGATAACTTCTATCCACAGTTCACAGCAGGTGACTCTACTCAGGGTATTACAGGCTTCTTCGAGTGGGATTGGGAAGGCCTTTATCTCCAGGATCCAACACAGATGGCAACAAAACTTAGTTCTATGTCATCAAATGTTGACAAGGCAGTTGATACACTTAACAAATTCGTATCAAAGAATATAGGTATCAGAGAATAATATAAGATTTTTAGGGGCTTCATCGCCTCTATGATAGAGGCGATGATCAATTTTAAGAAAGGACGCTAGTTAAATGAAAAAAACTATTGACAGCGGAAGAAAACTTATAACGATTCTTTCGGTACTTTCAATTTTAGCGGTGTCAATATTTTCGGCATTTATTGGTGTTGATTTTAAGGCTGTAGCCGAAACACCAACAGATGCTGTAGTCTGGAACGGATACGATTCAAATAAATTAGCCGTTCCGTTTGACAGCGGTGATGGTAGCGCCTTGAGTCCATATATTATTACAAACGGTGATCAACTTTTCAGAATGATATATGACCTTGGTTTAAGCGCTAATGGCGAGGCTACTTATTACAAGCTTGGCGCCGATATTTATCTCAACGATATAACAGATTACGACCAGTGGAGCAACGATACTTTTGACAAGTCTGTTCTTAACAACTGGTATGAAAATGAGAGTTATTTCAGCGGTTATTATAATAAGGATTTAACACCAAACGGATATGCCTTCCACGGTAATTTTGATGGTGACAGCCATTATATTTACGGCTTGTATGCCGAAGGTTACCAGTTTGCAGCTCTTTTCCCGACTGCTGCTGATGACGCCGTTATCAAAAACGTTCATTTAAGAAATTCATACTGCGTAAATACTGCAAAGTTAAATTCAAGTGACCAGGAAGGTCAAGACGCAGGAAACGGTATTACAAGCGGTAACCGTACCTGGTACGATATAAGATACGGTTCAGCAGCAGTTCTTGTTACATGGGCTGAGTCTGCTCCTTCAATTTACAACTGTTCGGTAAGAGATGCTTACGTAGAGGCCAGCTTTTTTACATCAGGTATTATTGGTTCTGTAAACGGTCATTATCCTTCTATCAAGAACTGCTTGGTAGCAGATATTGAGCTTAACGCAACAAGCACCGAAGCAAGAGTAGAAGGTCTTGAAGCAGGTCTTCTTAACCATGTGTACGGCGGCTCTGACCAAGGAGCAATTGAAGACTGTATCGTTGTAGGTGTTAAGGTTTATGACGCAAGCGGTCGTGACGTAATGTGGGGTGGATATCAGGTTCCTTCAATTCAGACGTCATACCTCTTTAAAAACGTTTATTCAAACGTTGAACACAAGTACTCGGTAGATCATTATACACACGGCAAGTTAAACTATACCGATCCCGAAATCAACGTAGTAAAATCAGGCTATTTAAAGGGAGAGAAGGCCGAAGAAAAGCTTAATCTCGACTGGGAATACAACTGGAAAGTAGTTGACGATGACTACCCCATTCCACAAAATTACTACATAGCACCTACGGGTGACGAGTATTATGAAAACGGTGGTCCTGCAAGTAGCGAGGACTTCTGGAACGGCAAGGCAGCTAAAAACTACGCCGCAGGTACAGGTACAATTGACGACCCATATCTTATAGAAAACTGCGAGCAGTTCTACCTTATGGTAACTACACTTAATGCAAGTGGTTATTATAAGGTTGCTGATGGTGTTACCGACCTTTACTTTAACGACGTTAAGGGGCTTAACTATTCAGAAGCTATGAATATGTTAAAGTCCAAAAAGATGAACAACTATAATCCTGGTGAAACAAATAACTTTAGCGGTTATTTTGACGGTAACGGCGTTACACTCCACGGAATTAAATCTACAGCAAAAGAGCGTTGCGCTCTTATTCCGCAAGCAGGCAATTCAACGTATAAGAATTTCACTATTAAAAATTCAACGTTTACTGCAACCGACAATTTGTCGGAAACCACCACAAAAACAGTGGGTGCTGCAGCGGTTGTTGCTGACCTTTCTGTAGGCGCTACTGTAAATATGCGCAATATTGCAGTAATTGATTGCTATGCTTTCAGTACGAAGAATGCTGCGGGTATGGTGGCTTCTTCAAACCTTAGCAGTAACGTATTTATTGACGATAGTGTTGTAGCAGGCGGTCAGATTATGTCTGACTTGGGCTCAACAAACCATGCAGCCTTTGTAGCAGGCTCTCTTAGCGGTTCGCATGCTGTTAAAAACAGCTTTGCATTTGGTGTTTATCCTGCTGCAGATAATATGCAGTCATATTCAACAAGTTTTAAAAACGTCTGGACCGACATAAACGCTCCTTCTACTATTGCAGAGCAAACTGCTGTAGGTGTTAAGGTTGTTGAAACCGAAGCAATCAAGGGTGCTGCCGTAAAGGAAACGGCAAGTGTTCTTGATTGGGAAAAGGTATGGAGCGCAACAGACAGTATACCTATGCCACGTATTCACGTATCCAAGACGGGTGCAGTGGGCGAGCCCTGGACAGGCGCCGTATCAGATATTTATGCAGGCGGTGACGGTAGCGTAAACAATCCTTATCAGATTGACACTGCCGAAAGACTTGCTCAGATGCTTACATATAGCGAAGCAGGTAAATATTATGCATTGACTGCTGATATCAACATCAATGATACAAGCGCTGATGATTGGCAGAAGAATGCTAAGCAGTGGCTTACTTCGAGTGACGTAGACGCATTTACAGGTATTTTTGACGGTAATACACACACCGTTTACGGACTTTATAACAAGGACGTTAAGTCAGGTGTGTCGGCAGGTCTGATTCCGGTACTCGGTTCAGGCGGCGAGGCACGTAATGTTAAGGTTGACAACTCTTATCTTTCGGGCGAAAGCGGCGCTGTAATCGGCGCGGTAGTCGGCTCTGTGGAGGATAATGCAACCAATATTACAGCACTCCGCGCAGCATACGTAGGCGAGGGTGTTACCCTTGCAGGCAGTGCTACCGCGGGTGGTATTGTAGGTAAAGTAGGATTTACCAAGCTCAGAATGGACAACAGCATTTTCACCGGTAAAATAACCGCTACAGGTAAGTCGGGCGGCATTGTAGGTGAAGTAACAGGTAAGCTTGTTGTTGAAACATCTGTAAGCGTGGGCGTAGCTCCATTTGCAAGCGCTGACAAAATTGAACTCAGCGACATTTACACCGATGCAGATTGCAGTATCGAAAACGTAACTGTGCTCAAAAACAGTCAGATGATTGGCGAAAATGCCAAGGATAATATGACTGAGCTTGATTTCATTGACATCTGGGCTACTACAGACACTTATCCAATGCCTATATACAAGGTTAAATCCTTTGACGGCGTAAAGGGTGAGGTTTGGTCAGGTCAGATAGCAAGCAACTATTACGGCGGTACAGGTACTGAAGCTGACCCATATCTTATTGCAACAGGTGAACAGCTGGCACTTGCCATTACTCAGAACCGTTGGAACGGAGACCTTTATTACAAGATGATATGCGATATCTATCTTAACGATACTTCTGACGAGCTCTGGACGGCAAAGGTTGGTTGTAACACCTGGATTCACAACAGTGAAATGTCAGGTCAAAGTTCTTTTGCAGGTCATTTTGATGGTGATGGCTACGTTGTATTTGGTATGTACTACAACTACAAATCTACACCAAAAAATACATATCTTGGCTTGTTCCCCAAGATTGGTGGATCGGCAGAGATTAAGAACGTGGGTGTTTCACAGGCATACGTTAAGGCAGCTATAGGCGACGAAAGCGTATATGCAGGCGGTCTTTTTGGTATGGGAAGCGCATTCTACGATTTCTACGGTCAGAAGATTAGTTTATCTGAAACCGTTGGTGACCAGTTCTTAGTGCCAGGCGATACAGAACCTACAAAGCTTCCTTCGTTTACAAACTGCTTTGTTGACCACACCTGTTATATTGAAGGCAACGCCGTTGGCGGTATTGGTAACCCCGGTGGTGCTCCGATTGTTGTTCGCGATTGTATTGTAACGGCAACTCTTGTTGGTAAGAACGATACCGTTACCGGCGGTATCATTGGTAACCAGTGGTCAAGCGGTTCACGTTTTTATAACACAATTTCATTCCCGCAGACTGATAATAAGTTCTGTTGCGGTTACCAGCAGTGGATTGACTCTGTCACAAGCGCACACTTCTGGATAGAAAATGGCTACTACTATGGTAGCTTGGATGTGTTTGGTTCAACTGCAATTGCACGTCCACAGTGGCGTATAGGCGAAGAGGCAAAGACCGCAATGCCGGGACTCGATTGGGAAAACACCTGGAGAGTAGAAGCCGACGGTACACCAATACTTCGCGTATTTGATAAGCCTGAAAGAAGCGCATCAATCTTCTCTGATAAACAGTATGAGATTGCCGACGTTAGCATCTACTTTGTTACAGACGACCCCGAAATAGTGGTTGAACCAATTATCGGTAAACCATATGATAAGATTACGTTACCAACAATTACACGTACAGGTTATACCTTTACAGGTTGGTATGCTTATTCCGATCTTACACTCAAGTATCCATACGATTACCTGATTGCACGTGATATAAATCTCTTTGCAGGATGGGAAAAGAACGGTATAATTCAGAACTTTGAATCTTATATGTATTCATACTACGATTGTGATTTAGACCGTTGGAACTATAATAAACCGGGTTCACGTGGCGGATATAAGCTTGATTACGTTCGTTCGGGAACAAAGTCTATGCAGTTACTTGACAACTCGGCTGAGAGCGCAGATTTACTTCTCAACTATGACGAATGGTTAGAAATAGGTCAGGATTACACACTTGTATTCTGGGTTGCAACCGATAAGGCAGATACCAATTGCACAATGTCTTTGGTACACAATAATCATCCTGATTATCTTGGTACCGAGATAGGCGTTGAGCCTATAGCAACTGCTACAGGCTTACGAGTTGGCGAATGGAAACAGTACACATACGACTTTACCGCTAAAACCAACTGGATATCTTTAAGAGCAAGCGGCAACTCAAGCATCTTTATTGACGATGCTGTAATTGCTCCAAAGGGTAGCGTTGTAAGCAGCGGAAATAACATTGTATTAAACGGCGATAAGGCGCCTGTTTCTCCTCAGACTGCCGACACAGCAGTAGCAACAATTCTTGTATCAGCAATCGTGGCTTGTGCACTTATTGCTGTTGTATCCAAGAAAAATTGCACAGAAAAATTTTAAGGAAAGGAAGGGTTTATGAAGATGAGAAATTCTATAAAAAGAATAATTTGCTTTTTACTTGCGGTTTTAATGTTGATTTCAGTCATAGGCTGTAAAGAAGAAAAGAAAAAGAAACCGCCTAAGGTAGTTGTTCGTGATAAAATTACCGTAGTACCAAGCGATAAAAATGACGATTCTACAAACTCTGACATTTCCGACAACAACGATTATGTAGAAGATGTAACTACACGTGCAAAACGTGACTTGCTCAAAAAAGAGGAAGAGGAAAAGATAATTCCTTTTGATACATTGTATCCTGAAAATTCCAAGCCTACCTTCAAATCAACAAGTGTTGATTGGGCAGGACCCGAAGGCTACGTTATTGTTTATTCTCCCGCTAAAGATAAAAACGGCGCACCTACAAACGCACGTGTTTTGGCAGAAAAATTAAAGACCTTCTTTAAGGATAACGATAATGTTGACTTACCTGTTTACAAGGAAAACGATCCTTCACTTACAGGTAATGAAAAGATGATTTTGGTAGGCGACACCGCATACGCAAAATCCAAGCTTTCCGAACAAGAGTATGCTCTTACTCTTATGTCTAACGGCAACCTCTTATTTGAAGGCGGTCATATTGTAATGGTCGAAGCCGCTGTTGACTGGTTTAGAACTGTTAAGCGTGAAAAGGGTAAGCTTGCCCTTATTACCGGTACAAACGACGAATTTAAATCAACAATAACACTCGCCGGTCAAGAGTACGTGTACGTTTGGGGCGACGAGTTCGACGGTAAAGAATACCTCGACAAATCCAAATGGAGCACAGGCGACCACATGGTACAAAACCCTGACTTCGCTTATTTTGACAGCGAAGAGCATATCTACGTAGAAAACGGCAGATTGCGTATGACCGCAAAGCGTTACCTTTCAGAAACAAACGCAACCTATGGTTACTCGGCTATCGGTTCGGTTGATACACCTGACACTATGGGTTACAGAGGCGGTTATATGGAAATTGAAGCACGCCTTTCTTACGTACAGGGCTGCTTGCCACCACTTTGGCTAATGTCTAATCCAGAGGAAGCTGCTATACTGCCACGTGAGCAATATACTGCTCCTTGGACCGTTGAAATTGATATTTTGGAAACCTTTGGTAACGGTAATATGTGGGACGTAAGTTTCCATAAATATTACAAGCCGTATGATTATGTAATTGACGGTGTAAGATATTCTAACGGTATTACCTATAAGGAATACGACGAAGCGGGTAACAAGATAAACGAAATGTACTTTAACGGTGTACCAACTTCTGACAAGATTATATGGAACGAAGATGCGTATGCAACCTATGGTACCATTACACAGTGGCGTCACGCTTATCATCAGCCTGCTTATAAAGAAAGCCATTACTATAATCCTGATAAAAACAGAGAGCATCAGTATATATTTGAAGGCGAAGCCCTTGAAAAGCTAAATGAGACGTATCATAGATACGGTTTCCTCCACGATGCTAAAGGCTTTAAGGTTTACCTTGACGGTGAATGTTGGTTTGAGGGCGATTGGCTTACCGATATTGACGCTCGTGTACCGGGATTTGACTGTGATAATAATAACGGTTGGGGCTATGACCTTTATTATTACCTTATTATGAACCAGTATATCTATACTCCACAAAGTCAGTGGGGATCAGATAAGTGGGTTGTAAATGAATCGTTACCGATTTCTTCTTACATTACCGCAGTAAGACTTTATCAGCTTCCTGATAAAATCGACATTTTAACCCCTGCTTATAATGAATAAGCAAAACTGAATAAAGATATAAAAAATCACCCATAATATTATGGGTGATTTTTTTGAAAAGAGCATTAAAAATAGCAATAATTACGTTTTTAAGCGGCGCTGTGTTTTTTGGCGCAGCTTATGGATACCTGAGTTACAGTTTCAATAAGCAAATTGCCGATGCCGATCAAAAAGACTATACCGTGCCGTATGCGCAAACGCCTGAAAGTTGCGGCATTGTTTTTATTTATCCCGATAACAGCGCAACGCTTGTATATCTTGATTTCAATAAAGAAAATATTCGCCTTTTAGATATAGAGAGTTATGATGAAACTCGACCTGAGTATTATGGTTATACTGCTGATTATACCGTGAGCACGAGTTACGAACTGATAGAGGGTATCGTAGACCGTGTAGGTGGTATAGAGATAGAGTATCAGGGCAAAAAAATGCGATATACGGGTGTACAGGTAATAGATATGATTGCTTACGGTCAGGTAGATGATATAAAGCGGCAGATACTTTTACAAATATTTGATAAAATATCCCAAAACAGTTTTTCAAAAGATGATTTTGTGTATATAATCGAAAACAGTGAAAGCAATTTGTCTTTTATAGACTGTATCTATTGGCTTGATTATTTAAAAAGTATGAGTGGTAGGGTTGACTTTATAAATTAAATAAGCATATTTGAAATCGTTGACTTTTCCTGTTGTATATTATATAATCAAAATAAGTATATACTCTTTATTCTGGGGTGATTTTTTTTGAACAGAGTAGATGAATTTTTTGGGTTAAATGTTTTTGGCGACGCCGTAATGAAGGAGCGTCTGCCTGAAAATGCATATAATGAGCTTAAAACCGCAATATCACAGGGCAAGAGCATTGATCGCAAGATTGCCGACATTGTGGCATCGGCTATGAAGGAGTGGGCAATTGAAAAGGGCGCCACTCACTATACCCATTGGTTCCAGCCAATGACGGGTATTACCGCCGAAAAACACGACAGTTTTATTGCACCCGACGGTAATGGTAATGTAATTATGGAATTCTCGGGTAAAGAACTTATAAAAGGCGAGTCCGATGCTTCTTCTTTTCCGTCTGGAGGACTTCGTGCTACCTTTGAAGCGCGTGGTTATACCGCGTGGGACCCGAGTTCTTATGCTTTTGTAAAGGATAATACACTTTGTATTCCTACGGCATTTTGCTCATATAACGGTGAAGCACTCGACCAGAAGACACCACTTCTTCGCTCTATGGAAGCGATTGGTAAGCAAGCACTCAGAATCGCAAAGCTGTTTGGACTGTCGGACGTTAAAAGTATAAATACCACAGTAGGTCCTGAGCAGGAATATTTTTTGGTTGACAGTGAAATGGCGAAATGCCGTCCCGACCTTGTTTTTTGCGGAAGAACGCTTTTAGGCGCAACACCCCCTAAGGGTCAGGAGATGTATGACCATTATTTTGGCGTTATAAAACCGCGTGTAAAAGAGTTTATGCGTGAGCTCGACGATGAACTCTGGAAACTTGGCGTTTTTGCCAAAACCGAGCACAACGAGGCGGCTCCGGCACAGCACGAACTCGCTCCGATTTTTACTACAACCAACATTGCGGCCGACCACAATCAGCTTACAATGGAGATGATGAAAAAAATAGCCGAAAAGCATGGCCTTTTGTGCCTGCTCCACGAAAAGCCATTTAAGGACGTAAGCGGTAGTGGTAAGCACAATAACTGGTCACTTTCGACCGATACAGGTATCAATTTCTTAAAAGCCGGTAAAAATCCAAGCGATAATCTGTTGTTCCTTCTGACACTTGCTGCGGTAATCCGTGCGGTGGACGAGCATCAGGATTTATTGCGTATATCGGTAGCGACTGCAGGTAATGACCACCGTCTTGGCGGTGCCGAAGCACCACCCGCGATTGTATCAATGTATTTAGGCGATGACCTTAACGAAATTTTAGAATCAATTGAACGCGGCGAACATCATATCGATGCCGATAAGGTAAAAATGACGGTAGGTACCGAGATAATACCATACATAAGAAAAGACAATACCGACCGTAACCGTACTTCTCCTTTTGCATTTACGGGAAATAAATTTGAATTCCGTATGTTAGGAAGCGCATCTTCAATATCCGAAACAAACGTTGTGCTTAATACTATTGTTGCAGACGTTTTCAAGGATTTTGCCGATAAACTTGAAAACTCAACCGATTTTGAAAAAGATGTTTTAGCACTTATACGTACTACCGTTCGCGAACACAAGCGTATTATATTTAACGGTGACGGTTATTCAAAAGCCTGGGAAGAGGAGGCTGCAAAGCGAGGACTGCTTAATCTTCGCAGTACGGTTGACGCGCTTCCTTACTGGAGACGCAAAGAAAACATTGAACTTTTTGAGCGTCACGGTGTTTATAATGGTGTAGAGATCAACGGTCGTGCAGACATCAGCCTTGAAAGTTACAGTAAAACTATACACATTGAAGCATTGACATTGCTTGAAATGGTAAAGCGCGACGTGATACCCGCAATAAGCGTGTATCAGGGTGCGCTTTGCGATACTGTTGTCAGAAAGCGTAAGGTCAGCGATAAGATAAATTGTGATGCAGAAACCGAGATTATTGAAAAACTTTCTACATTCAACGAGCATCTTAATCGTCTGGTAAAAGAACTTGAAACGGCTGTTGACAGTTCGCAATCTACCACCGATTTACTTGCGCGTGCGCAAATGTATTGCAACAAGGTACTGTTTTTGATGGACAACATACGTCACATCACCGACGAAGCCGAAACGATAGTATCGCGTGAATATTGGCCATATCCCACATACGGCGATATTTTGTTCAATATATGATAAGAAAAAATCGCCCAAAAATTTTGGGCGATTTTTTGCAACCTTTTATCTCTTTTAAAAGTATTTAAGTTAAGGAGGGAAAACAATGGAATATAAAATCTCGGCTCATGATGCATTTAAAAAACATTCCGATATGGTGTACCGTCTTGCCTTTGCAAGGGTTAAAAATAAATATGATGCGGACGACATATTACAGGAAGTTTTTTTGCGCTTTATAAAACATAAGGACAAGGTAGAAAACGACGAGCATTTAAAAGCGCTGCTTATTCGCATTACTATTAACTGCAGTAAAAGTATGCTTACAAGCAGTTGGTTTAAAAAGACGTCGCCCTTGGATGAAAATTTAAGTGTATCTATGCCCGAACGCGATACGCTTGATGCTGTTATGCGTTTGCCGCAAAAGTATCGAACAGTAATACATATGCATTATTATATGGGATACAGCGTGGATGAAATAGCCCGAATTTTAAAATCCAAACCCTCCACGGTGAAGTCTCAGCTTCACCGTGCCCGACAAAAACTTAAATCAGATCTGGAAGGAGAAAAGGTTAATGTTTGAACAAGACTATATAAATGCGATGGACAATATAAATCCCGACAGTAAAACCCGAGAGAAAATTTTAGATAAAATTATACTTAAAGAAGAATTGAAAGACCGTAAAAATCCGGCGGTTCCGTGGCGCGTGGCATTTGCCTGTGTAGCGTGTATTGCTATTCTCTTAGGAATTATATTTGTACCGCGCGATAGTTTTAAACCCGTGACAATCAATACGGACGCACCCCAGACGTTAAAGGTGTCAAAATCTTATGATGAGATATACAAGCTTATAAAACCAAAAAAGGATTTTAACTTATTTAATGGTTTTGGTGTTGATGACGCAGAAGGTATAATATATGAGGATGAAATGGCGTATGAATATGTCGATGGTGATATTGCCACAAGCGCGCCCTCATCTACAAACAACACTACAGCGGGTACATCGGGTGGTAATTCTGCTGCTCAAAAAGGCGAAAGCACGGACACGAATGCTTCAACTAACAAAGATGAAGCAGAAGATTTTTCAAACACTACCGAGCAGGTAGAGGGTGTGGCTGAAGCCGATATTGTTAAAACTGACGGTAAATATATTTATTATATAAAGGGAACAACCTTCAGTATTTTCTCGGCAGAGGGTGAAGCTTCAAAGCTTGTAAGTAAAACAGAGCTTTCGCGCGAAGATACTACCGATTACGGCGATATGTTCTTAAAAGACGACCGCGCCATAATACTGCAACCCGACCAATTTGGTAAAAGTGTGGTCTCGCTTTTAATTTACGATATAAGTGACCCGACAAATCCCAAAAAGGTAACCGAGGTTTGTCAGGATGGCTGGTATAATTCATCGCGTATGGTAGGAGATTATATATATCTTATATCCAACTGCCGCATAAACCTTGGCTCGATAGACAAGAATGACCCTGCTACATTTGTTCCTACTACCGAAATAAACGGTGTTTGCGAGCCGGTTCCCGCTGACAGCATTTACCGCTACGAAGAAGAGGAATACACCAATCAGTATACTGTTATTGGCGCTTTTAATTATAAAGACGGAAAACTTAGTGATACAGCAAGTCTTTTGGGCGGTACCGACAACGTTTACTGTAGTCAGGGTAATATAATTTTAGCCGATACAACGTACAATCACGATTCCAAAAACGAAAGTTACGTTGTGGAAAAAACTGTTGTATCACAGCTTGCCATTAAAAATGGTGATATTGAGTATAAAACCTCGGGTGAGGTGGATGGCACGCTTGAAAATCAATTCTTTATAGACGAGCATAATGGATATTTCCGTTTTGTTACAACCGTTACACAAGCGGTAGAAAAGAGATATAAGTTTGATAACAGCGAAAATGAAGTTGTATCTTACAGTCAGGAATCTTTTGCCCGACTCACAGTGCTTGACAGCAAGCTCGAAAAGGTGGGCGAAATAAAAGATTTGGCTCAGGGCGAGCGCGTGTACTCGGTGCGTTTTATGGGTGATACTGCATACTTTGTAACCTTCCGACAGACCGACCCGCTATTTAGTGCTGACCTTAGTGATCCTAAAAACCCAAAGATTTTAGGTGAACTTAAAATACCCGGTTTTTCGGAGTATATGTACCCCTATGGCGACGGACTACTGCTTGGTTTCGGTATGGATGCCGATGAGCAAACAGGAAGAACAAAAGACCTGAAGCTTTCTATGTTCAATATAACCGATCCTGCAAACGTAACCGAGCAGGATAAAACCATTATCGACGGTTATGAGTATTCGCCTGCGCTTTATAATCACAAGGCAATGCTTGTTCATAAAGATAAAAATATAATTGGTTTTGCGTCAACCGACGACTATAATAACAGTAAGTATATTATCTTTAAGTATACAGGCGAAGGCTTTGTAAGGGCGGCGACACTTACGGTAGAAACCGATTATAAATATGCTATGGACGATGTAAGAGGTTTATTTATAGGCGATGCCTTTTACGTTGTATCCAAAAACGCTTTACAGGTATTTGATATAAATACCTTCTTGCAGATAAATTTAATTAAATTTTAAATCACAAAAAAATCCCTCCAATTCATGGGGGATTTTTTATATTGACAAGAAGCGAAATATAGAGTATAATGCAATTGGTTCACAAAGTGAACTATTTTGAAGTGTGGTGATAGTATGAATGATAATCTTCAGAACAATTTAATTCTTTCGTGGGTGAAACTTTCTGGAATTATAAAGAACAGCCGTATAACAAGCGGTCTTAAATATAATGAGGCAATTATTATGCTGTCGATTTATAACAGATATCTTATAGATGGCGAAGGTTTTACTTCGGTTCGGGACATAATAAAAGAAACGGGTATGTTAAAATCTCAGGCAAACAGAACGCTTGGTGAGCTTGAAAAGCAGGGCCTTATTACCTTTACACAGGGAATAAAAGATCGTAGAACAAAATTTGTAAAATGCGTTAAGGAAAAACTCGATGTATTTTTAGCGGTTCACAACTCGTCGGTAAGGGTTGCCGAAAATATAATCGGCATTATAGGAAAAGATGATACCGAAACATTTATACAAATAGTAGAAAAGTTATCAAGTGCCGGTTACAAGGCGCAACCGCAAAACTAAAAGGAGAAAATTATGATTAAAATACTTGTTGACTCGGCGGCAGATTGCAATCTGCAAGATGGAATAATTGATGCTTTTGTACCCATATCGGTAAACATTGACGGCAAAGAATATCAATCGGGTGTTGATCTTACAAGCGATCAGTTTTACGAGCTTTTGCCAAACTGCAAGGAGTTTCCGCGCACGTCACAGCCGTCTCCGCAAACGTTTATTGAAATTTTTGAGCAGGCAAAGGATGTGGGTGATCACATAATTTATCTCTGCCTTTCTTCTTGCCTTAGCGGCACATATCAAGGTGCGCTTATTGCAAAGGAAATGGTAGATTACGATAATATTTATATCATAGATACATTGGGTGTTACTCATATTATCGGTGTGTTGGCGCGTTATGCCCGTGAGCTGATAAACGAGGGGCTTCTTGCGGGTGAAATTGCCGACAAATGCGAGGCGCTTAAATCAAAGGTTAAGGTTTATGCAGGCGTTGACACACTTGAATATCTGTACCGTGGCGGAAGACTCAGTCGCGCTTCTGCCGCAGTAGGCGAGGTAGCGGGTATAAAGCCGATTGTTACCATAAAAGACGGCAGGGTAGAATCAATAGGTAAATGTCTTGGAAAAATCAGGGCTATGAATTTTATAGTAGATAAACTTAAATCACATAAACTCAATCCTGATTTCCTCATATATTCGCTATATACAAGCGGCACCGAAAATTGCGAGGCATTAGAAGCAAAACTTAAAGATAATGGTTATCAAATTGCAAACCGTTTACAGATTGGTTCTACAATAGGCACCCACGTAGGCCCTGGCGTATACGCTGTGTTGTTTGTGGAAGAATAAAGCAAAAATCGCAAAGCATCAGCTTTGCGATTTTTTTAAATCCTCTTTTGGTGATAAACCGACCAGTTTTTTGTATGCCCTAAAAAAAGAAGAATAGTCGCTGAATCCGCTTTTTTGGTAAGCCTCGGTGACACTGCCTGATAAAAATAGTCTTTGTCTTGCGCTAAAAATACGTCGTCGGACAACGTATTCCCATACTGTACAGCCCATCATCTCGCGGAATTTTCTGTTGAGCGACGCCTTGCTGCAATAAAGCGCGTTTGCAATAATCTGTAAACTGAGTTCGTTTGATAAGTTTTTGTTTATAAAACGAATTGTCTTCTTGATTATATCATCTTCAACGTTAGGCTCCGCTGTGTGGATTAGTTTGGTAGAAAGAAGCGAAAAAACCATCGAAGAAAATGAAAAAACAAGATTTCTTTGTGTGTCGGCAGATGCTTTGCTGATGAGGGCAAAACTTTCCTCAAACCATATCTGTTCACGCTTGGTTAGTTCAAAAAGATTTGCGCCATCATAAATTTGCTCACTGATGCTGTCAAATTCTGCTGGTGCGGCGGCTGTATCGATTAGCAGTGCCATACGTTCATAAGCGGCAGAAGGCTCTAAAAGCAGGTAGTGTGTCTGACCACTTGCCATAACTAAAACACTGCCGCGCTCCAGTGGAAAAATATTTCCCTCCACAACAAAACGCGCATTACCTCGTAAAAAGTAATAAACCTCTATCATATTGTGCGAGTGGCTTTTGAACGAAACATCGTCGGTAGCAGGGTCTAAAGTTAAAGTGTGGTGCATATGCAGCGAATTATCGCGATAAACAAACAGCTTTTTCTTTTTCATTTTTTATCACCTGCAAACATAATAACACAATATGTTCTTTTTTGCAATATATTTGCCTATATTTGCAATTTAATTGCAAAAAGAAAAGTTATATAATGAAAATGTAAAATAATGTAAAGAGGTGTTATCGTTATGGTAAAGAGTTTAAAGAAAGACAAGCTTGCGGTAAAAATTTATGAAAACCGTACCCTTATGGGTGAGGCGGCTGCAAATGATATTGCGGCTTGTATGGAAAAGTTACTTAGCGAAAAAGAAAGCATAAATATGGTTTTTGCGGCGGCTCCTTCTCAAAACGACGTGCTCGAGAGTCTTCTCAAAAAACCACTTGCTTGGGACCGCGTAAATGCATTCCATATGGACGAATACGTTGGTCTTAAAAAGGAGGATGCTCAGAGTTTTGGTAACTACTTAAACGAGCATATATTTAAAAAAGTTCCTTTTGCAAACGTATATTATGTTGCCGATTATGGTCTTGATTATGAACAGTTACTCGCGGAAAATCCAATCGACATAGTTTGTCTTGGTATTGGCGAGAATGCGCATATCGCATTTAACGATCCGGGTGTTGCAGACTTTAACGACCCTGTTCGTATTAAGAAGGCAAAACTTGATGATGTTTGCCGTATGCAGCAGGTACACGACGGTTGCTTCCCAACCTTTGATGATGTACCCGAATATGCATATACACTCACAATTCCTCAGATGACAAGCGCGGATTATATGTTCTGCGTGGTTCCTGCCGCTACAAAGGCAAATGCGGTTTACAACACCGTAAACGAGGAAATTAACGATATGTGCCCTGCAACAATACTTCGTAAACACGACAATGCTATTATGTATTGCGATGTTGATAGCGGAGCTAAGTTGCTTTAAGGAGTAATATTATGGAAATAAAATTCAAACTTGGTGTTATTACCGACGAGGTAACACAAGACATTTTTGAAGCAGCTGAGTTTTGCCACAAGCACGGTCTTCAGTGTATGGAGGTTCGTTCGGTAAACGGCCGTTCACCATTTGATTACACCGACGAAGACGTTGAGCAGATTATTGCCGCAGCAAAGAAATATGACCTTGAGGTTACAGCTATTTCTTCTCCTGTTTTCAAATGTGAATACAACGATGAAGAGGCTATAAAGGCTAACGTAGCAGGTTTTGAAAAATGCGCGATAATGGCAAACAAAATGGGCGCTAAATACATACGCGGTTTCGACTTCTGGGACAAACAGGTACCTGTAGAGGTTCGTGCTACTATGTACGGCGACATTATCGCACTTTGCGAAAAGTACGATGTTTACTGTGCACTTGAATCTGACCCAGCTATTCACAGCAGCACACCACACAAATTGGCTGAACTACTTACTGCAATAAACAATCCTCGTATTAAAGCATTGTTTGACCCGGGCAACGAAATTTGGGTTACAAGTCAGACGAGTGAAGATGCTTACGACAAACTTGCACCTTGTGGCATTGTTAATATGCATGTAAAAGATGCTATTCCAAATGGTACTCCTTGGCCACCAGCTGTAATGCCTGGTACTGGTGTTGCTGATTTTGTAGGCATTTTCAAAAAGCTTATCCGCGACGGTTACTCAGGCGGCGTAATGCTTGAAACACACTACCGTAAAAATTCTGAACTTGATGAAGAGCAATTAAAGAGACCGGGCGGCAACGCCTTCTCAGATGGCGCTTATGAAGCAAGTGAAGAAAGTATTATAGCACTTAAAAAACTCGTAAATAAAGCATTGGAGGAATTAAACTCATGAAAAAGTTAAACGTTGCAATTATAGGACAGGGCCGTAGTGGCCGCGATATTCACGGTGCATTTTTCAAAAGTGAATATAATGAAAAATATAATGTAGTAGCAGTTGTAGAATTGCTTGAAGAGCGTCGCATCCGCGCTAAAGAAGAGTGGGGTTGTGATGTTTATGCCGACTATCGTGAACTTTTTGGCAGAACCGATATTGACCTTGTTGTAAACAGCTCATACTCACATATGCACGCTGATATTTCAATTGACCTTTTAGAGCACGGCTTTAACGTAGTTTGCGAAAAGCCTTTTGGTAAAAACTATGAAGAATGTGACCGCGTTGTAAAGGCTTACGAAAAGAGCGGCAAAATGCTTAACGTATTCCAGCAGTCACGTTTTGCACCATACTATACCGAAATCAGAAAGATTATTGACAGCGGCAAGCTTGGTCGTCCCGTTCAGTACAGCATTGCTTTCTCAGGCTTTGCACGTCGTTGGGACTGGCAGACATACCAAGGCTACAATGGTGGTGAGGTTCGCAACACCGGTCCTCATCCTCTTGATCAGGCACTTGATATTTTAGGCTTTGATGACAACATTACAGTTTTCTCAAAACTTGACCGTGTTAATACATTTGGTGACGCTGAAGACTATGCAAAGATTATTCTTACAGCTCCCGGCAAACCACTCGTTGACGTTGACCTTTCAAAGTGCAATGCATATCCGGCTCCTATATATGTTGTTCACTGTCAGTATGGTTCACTCAAGGCTTCAATGAGCGCTATTGATTATAAGTATTTTAATCCTGAAACTGCTCCAGAGCAGAAGCTTACAATCGAGCCTCTCTTTACTGAAGAGCGCACTCCTGCATACTGTGCTGAAAAGCTCGATTGGACCGAAGAACACGTTGACGTTGAGGGTACAGTATTTACCGTTGGTGTTAAGAAGTATTATGATATGATTTACGCTCATCTCGTAGATGGTAAGGAAATGGAAATCACACCTTATCAGGTACTCAAGCAGTTTAAGGTAATTGATACTATCCGTTCACAGAACCCATTAGATACAAAGACCGTATAATCGGGGGAGAAAAATTATGAAAATTGCAATTCTTGGTGTAGAAAACTCTCACGCTGACGCGTTTGGCAAGTTAGTAAAAGAAAATCCAAAATACAGCGATATTGAAATCGTTGGTATTTATAGCGACGACGAAGAGGCTGTAAAGCGCATACTTGACGCAGGTTATGCTACCTATGCCGCAAAATCTCCCGACGAATTTGTTGGTAAGGTTGACGGTGTTGTTATTACTGCTCGTCACGGCAACAATCACCACAAATATGCTATGCCTTATGTAAAGGCAGGTATCCCTTGCTTTATTGACAAGCCTTTCTGCGCAGATTTAGAACTTGCTAAGGAATTGGCTGCTACTGCAAAAGAAAACAACGTTCTTTTGTGCGGTGGTTCTTGTCTTAAATTCATTGACGAACTCAAGCCTCTTGCTCGTATAGCAAAAAATAAGACTGTTGTAAGTGGTCACATCTGCTGTCCTGTAAATATGGATAACCCATATGGTGGTTTCTGGTTCTATACACAGCATCTTATTGAAATGCTTATTACCATTTACGGTAGAAATGTAAAGTCGGTTACAGCATATTGCCCTGACGAAAAGAAAAACCGCCTTACTGTTATATTCAACTTTGGTGAATTTGACGTTTGCGGTTTTTATACCAGTGCTTTCAGATATTCAGCAGGTCTTCGCACTTCTGACAACCAGATTTATGATACCTTCTGCGATGATGTTGCATATACATACGTAAACGAATTTGACGAATTTGTTGAAATGGTTAAAAACGGCGTAATGCACAACACTTACGATGAACTTGTATATCCCGTAAAGGTGCTTGACGCAATCGAACGTTCATACAAAGAAAAGAAAGAAATTGTTTTAGAATGAAGATACTGACTAATGGTAAAATTGTGTCGGATGGTAAACTGCTCGAGGGTTATGATATAATACTCGACGGTGGCAAAATAAAAGATTTAAAGCCGACTACCGACGTGAGTGGAGAAAAGATAAATCTCGGTGGCAACTATATCGCCCCCGGTTTTATCGAAATTCACTGTCACGGTGGCGGTGGATATGAGTTTATCGACGCCACACCCGAGGCATTTAAAGCGGCTTGTGAGGTTCACGCCGCTCACGGTACACGTGTTATGTACCCTACAATAAGTGCTACCGACTATGATACTATGGTTCGTGTTTTGCAAACAGCACGTGAGGTTAAAGAGACTTGTGCGGTAGAAATACCCGGTATTCACCTTGAAGGACCTTATTTCGCACTCGAAATGTGCGGCGGTCAAGCACCCGGTATTGTGCGCGATGTTGACCGTGAAGAGTATGAGTCACTGCTCGAAGAATATAGCGACGTAATTGCCCGTTGGGACTATGCGCCAGAAAAAGATAAAGATAATGCTTTTCTTAATGATGTTACATCTAAAGGCATACTTGCCGCAACGGCGCATTCCTCGGCAGAGTATGGCGACGTGCTCAGAGCTTACGAGGGTGGCAATCACCTTATAACCCATCTTTATTCCTGCACTTCAACCATTACTCGTCGTCAAGGGTTCAGACACTTAGGCATAATCGAGAGCGCATATCTGCTTGATGATATGTACGTTGAAGCTATTGCTGACGGTTGTCACTTGCCACTTGATTTATTAAAAATGATAATAAAGCTCAAGGGTACCGACCGTGTCTGCCTTATAACCGATGCTTTGCGTCCCGGTGGTATAGGAGAAGAGGGTAAAGAATACACCGATTGCCCCGTACCGTTTGTTATAGAAGACGGTGTTGCAAAACTGCTTGACCGCAGCGCGTTTGCAGGCAGTATTGCAACAAGTGATATACTGCTTAAAACTGCAGTAAAGTCTGGTTGCACTATTGCAGATGCCGTTAAAATGATGACGCAGACACCTGCCGCAGTTATGGGACTTGACACCAAAGGCAAAATTGCCGCAGGCTATGACGCGCAATTTACAGTATTTAATGAAAATTTAGATATAGTAAATATAGAAATATAACAACAAAGCACTCGCAAAATTGCGAGTGCTTTTTAGTATAATTGTATTTAAAAATGAAATATTTATTGATAAAATATTGGCTGTAATTTATAATGTTAAAGGGTGAATTATTATGCTATATAAATTAAATTTAAAAATGACCGAAGATGATTATTTAGAATTTAATAAATTTTGGGCTATGAAGTCACATTATGGCAAGAAACAAATGTTATCTATTAGAATTATGATGGTAGCAATTGTTCTTTTGTTTTGTTTTATATCGTTATATGGCGGTGGTTTTTCCACCGATGCATTTATAG
>JAZNWJ010000028.1:0-20044 GCA_045593245.1 Acutalibacteraceae bacterium
GTTTGAATTCATAATATAATTTATAATTCGTCTGCGAAGCAGACACCGAAACTTTTATCTCTTATCTATTATCTTTTATTTGGAAAAGTCGTTATTTCTTTTAGATAATAGATAAGAAAAAAAGATAATAGATAAAAGAACAAAAAGAAAAAGCCGCCTTACAGCGACTTTTCTTTTTGGAGCAGGTGATGGGAATTTTCCGGAGCAACGCGCCTATCGCCTCGCTACGCTCGTTGCCACGTCGGCAAAAACAGTCCACCGGACTGTTTTCTTCCGCTAACGCTCCCTCCTTGTTCGATTCCCGTCTGAAATAAAAAACAGAAGACATACCACAAGATATGTCTTCTGTTTTGGAGCAGGTGATGGGAATCGAACCCACATAGCCAGCTTGGAAGGCTGGAATTCTAGCCATTGAACTACACCTGCGTGTGTTGCGGGGTATATAATAACACAAAATAATCATTCAGTCAAGAGTTTTGTTAAAAAATTTTTATGTTATTTTATTATGTATTTATATAGTTATTTTATTATGTATTTATATATAATAATTGACTTTTTATGCTTTTTTTGATATAATACAATGAATTAAAATACGATTATTATGCGTGGTGGATTTTATGGTAACAAGTATGACAGGCTTTGGTCGCGGTAAAGTGTCCGAGCAGGATTTTAATATCACCGTTGAGATTAAATCAGTCAATCACAGGTATTTTGAGTACAGCTCGCGTATGCCGCGTTCTTTTCAATTTTTAGATGATGCTTTAAAAACTCTTTGCGGTCAAAAAATTTCTCGCGGTAAAGTAGAGCTTAACATTCAATTTGAAGATACTTCTTCAAAATCAATTGAACTTGCCGTAAATACTGCTTATGCCGATGCATATATTACAGCATTACATAAGTTTGCCAAGGATTATAAACTTAAGGACGACATAAAGGCATCATCGATTGTTGGTAATACTGAGATTTTTACCGTAAAAAAACGCGACCTTGATGAAGAACTTCTCAAGTCTGCTGTAACTGCAGCAACCATTGAGGCAATTGACAATTTTGTTGCTGCCAGAGCTGTAGAGGGCGAGCGTCTTGTTGCCGACGTGAAGAGCAGAGCCGCCTATATTCTCGGTCAGGTTGATTTTATTGAGGAACGCTCACCGCAGACAGTGCGTGAATACCGTGAAAAAATTGAATCCCGTATGCGTGAACTTATTGGCGACGTTCAGATAGATGAGCAACGACTTATTACCGAAACCGCCATCTTTGCTGACAAAATTGCTGTTGCAGAAGAGACGGTAAGACTTCGTAGCCATATTGATTCACTTTGTACCATGCTTGACGAAGGCGGAGTTATAGGACGAAAACTTGATTTTATTGTTCAGGAAATGAACCGTGAAACTAACACCATCGGTTCAAAATGTCAGGATATGGATATTACCAAGGTGGTAGTTGAAATTAAGTCCGAGATTGAAAAAATCCGCGAACAAATACAAAACATAGAATAAGAGGTGCCTTGATGCGACTTGTGAATATTGGTTTCGGTAACCTTGTGGCGGCAAACAGGATGATATCGATAGTAAGTCCCGAATCCGCACCGATTAAACGTATAATTCAGGACGCCAAAGAGCGCGGAACGCTCATTGACGCTACACACGGAAGAAGAACACGTGCCGTAATTATAACCGATAGTGACCATATAATTTTAACCTATCTTCAACCTGAAACGGTTGCAAACAGATTAAACGATGAAAACGCTGTTGATGACGAGGAGGAAAACGATGAATAAGGGCAGAGTTTATATTATTTCAGGTCCCTCCGGTTCAGGCAAGGACACCCTGATGAAAAAAGTATTTGAAAAAATACCTGAAATTGCTTTTTCAATCTCGTCCATTACAAGACCTATGCGTCCGGGTGAGGTTGAGGGAGAAAAATATAATTTTATCTCCCGCGAGCGCTTCCTTGAAATGATTGAAAACGATGAATTGCTCGAACACAATCAATTTGTTGGTAACTTCTACGGCACACCAAAACAGCCTGTTATAAATTGTATCGAAAAAGGGCAGGATATGTTGATAGAGGTAGACGTTAACGGCGCTACCAAAATACGTGAGAAAATGCCCGACGCAGTCAGCATTTTTATAATGCCACCTTCTCTTGAAATTCTAAAAAAACGTCTTACGGGCAGGGGTACCGACAGCGCAGAGGTAATCGAAAAACGCTTAAACGAAGCACTCCGCGAAATTGCAGGTGCGGTTGATTACGACTATATTGTTGTAAACGACGACTTAGAAACTGCCGTAAACGATTTTGTTTCAATAATATCGGTTGATAAATTCAAAACCGAGTTGAACGTTGAGTTAATTAAAAAAATTTTAAATAAGTAATTCTGAAAGGAAATGTAAATTATGTTAAATCCCGCAATTGGAAAACTACTTGAAAATTCTGAAAATCATTATGGTCTTGTTACCGAGGTTGCAAACTGCGCACGCAAAATTTCAAGCGAAGCAGAAGCTAACGAGGAAATTTTACTCGAAAAGCCTGTAAGCATTGCGATAAATAAAATCGCAACAGAAAAAAATCTTATCTGATTTAATTCTATATAAAAAAAGGGGGGGTTCGGTATGTATCGTTTGGTTGCAGAAGTTGTAATAGACGGTGCTGCCGGCTCTTTTGATAAGTGCTATACTTATGCGGTTCCCGCAAACCTTGTAAATGAGGCAAAAGCAGGTTGCAGAGTAACAATTCCGTTCGGTAAAGGCAATACTAAAAAACAGGGTATGATATTGAGTGTTTTAGATGGTGAAATCACACCCAAAACCAAAGAAATATACTCTGTAACAGATAAAGAACCTATACTGAACGACGAAATGATAAAAATGTGCAAGTGGCTTAAATCCCATGTTTTTTGCACATATTTCGATGCGATACACACTATGCTCCCTGCGGGTCTTAATTACAGGTTTTGCGACTATTATTCGGTTAATTCCGAGTTTTGTTCCGCGTCACTTTTAGACGATGACGAAAGACCGATATTTGATTTTTTATCACAGTCGGGTGAGCAACCGCTTAAAAAGATAGAACAGCTTTTTGAAAACACCGCAGAGATACTTGAGTCTTTGTGCGAGAAATCGGCCGTTATAAAAAATCGAGTTCCTACCCGTCGTATGCAGGATATGACACGTAGGTGGCTGAAAATCAACTATGATAATGCTGCCGCAAAACTTACCGACCGACAGCAGGAAATATATGATATCGTAGATGCCGCAGGTAGTGTATCGGTAAAAGAACTTCAGTATTTTACGGGTGTTTCTACTTCGGTAATAAGCGCACTTGAAAAAAAAGGGGTTTTTATATCTTTCGAAAAGCAGGAATTTCGATTGCCTTATATTGGCAATAACGATATTGACCGCGAGGAAATAATACTTACCCCTGAACAGCAAGCGGCGTATGAGGGCTTGTCGGCGCTTAATAATTCGCAAAACGGTGAAACTTCGCTTTTGTATGGTGTTACGGGTAGCGGCAAGACAAAGGTTTTCTTAAAACTTGTAGACGAGGTATCCGCTCGCGGCGAGGGCGTTATTATAATGGTGCCCGAGATTGCACTTACCCCGCAAATGATAAAAATATTCAGCTCCCGTTACGGTAGCAAGATTGCTGTTTTTCACAGCGCTATGTCACTCGGACAACGTATGGATGAATGGGCGCGTATAAAACAAGGTAAGGCGCTTATTGCCATCGGTACCCGCAGCGCTGTTTTTGCGCCGTTTGAAAAACTCGGTCTTATTGTAATTGATGAAGAACAGGAGCACACCTATAAATCCGAAAAATCACCGCGTTTTCACGCACGAGAAGCTGCAAGATTTCGCGCAGCTTATCACAAGTGTCTATTGTGTCTTGCATCTGCTACGCCTTCGGTAGAAAGTTATAGCGCGGCGGTATCGGGAAAATATAAACTTTTTACTCTGAAAGGGCGTTACGGTAACGCAGTTTTACCCGACGTCAGTCTTGTGGATATGCGTAAGGAACTGTCGGATGGTAACTCATCTGACATAAGCCGTGAACTCGCCGTAAGAATTGGTGAGGCGCTCGAAAACAAAAATCAGGCAATAATTCTGCTTAATCGCCGTGGTCACAACACCTATGTAAGTTGCAGCAGTTGTGGTTGGGTAGCAAGTTGTGAAAACTGCAGTATATCCCTGACTTACCATTCGGCAAACAAACGACTGATGTGTCATTATTGCGGCGCATCACACGAAATACCTCAAAGATGTCCCGAATGTGGCGGCGAGTTTTTTCACTTTTCGGGTTCGGGCACCCAGAAGCTTGAAGAAGAACTGAAACTTCTGTTTCCAGATGCCCGTATTTTACGGCTTGATGCCGACAGCACTACAGCTCGTGATTCTTATTCAAATTATCTTACCGCTTTCGCAAACGGTGAATACGATATAATGCTCGGTACGCAGATGGTGGCAAAGGGGCTGGATTTTCCGCGAGTTACCGTTGTTGGTGTAATAGGTGCTGACAGGGCGCTTTACAGTGATGATTACAGAGGCTACGAGCGAACATTTTCACTGCTGACACAGGTAGTAGGTCGTGCCGGTAGGTCGGAAAACCCAGGTGTTGCCGTAATACAAACCAACGACACCGAGAACAATATAATAGCCCTTGCGCAAACACAGGATTATGATGCCTTTTTCAATGAAGAAATTGCAAGTCGCAAGTTGATGATTTTTCCGCCATATTGTGATATTTGTATGGTATATGTTCAGTCATATGATGCGGTGATTGCAAGCGACACCATAAACGAGGTGTTTACAAACATCAAACAGGCGGTAGCAGGGGAGTATAAAGACATAAAACTTATTATTCTTGGTCCTGCGCCTGCTACGGTGCCAAAGGTAAATAACAAATACAGATACCGTATTATTATTAAAACAAAAAACAGCTCGCGTTTTCGTGAAATGATACGCACGGCTACGGAAATAAAGCTTAAAAGGGATACTTATATCGGTATTGATATCAATCCGGAGAACATCATTTAAAAGAGGATAACTATGGCAAAAAGAAATATTGTAAAAATTGGCGATGACGTATTACGTAAAATATGTCGCACACAGCTTACATTTGATGAAAGACTTCATCAGACACTTGATGATATGAAGGAAACAATGTATGAAGCCGAGGGTGTTGGCCTTGCAGCTCCACAAATCGGTGTGTTGCGTCGTTACTGTATAATTGACGTAGGTGACGGTCTTATTGAACTTATAAATCCCGTAATCACCGAAAAAAGTGAAGAAACACAAACAGGTAATGAGGGTTGTCTTTCGATTCCCGACAGGAGTGAAGTTATAACCCGACCAATGAAAGTAAGTGTTCGCGCACAGAATCGTTATGGCGAAAATATTACCGTAACGGGTGAAGGACTAAAAGCTCGTGCTCTTTGCCACGAAATAGACCATCTTGACGGCGTGCTTTATATCGACCACGCAAAAAGGAGATAATTTAGCTTATGCGAATTGTTTTTATGGGCACACCCGATTATGCGGCTGTGACTCTTCAAAAACTTATTGATGAAAACTATGATATTTGTGCGGTTTTTGCTCAACCTGATAAACCCGTTGGCAGAAAACAGATTTTAACTCCACCTGAAACAAAGGTTTTGGCAGAGAAATACAACATTCCTGTTTATCAACCAAAAACTTTACGTGACGGCGAGGCTTTTGGTATTTTAAAAGAGCTGAATCCCGACGCAATAGTTGTCGTAGCATACGGTAAGATATTACCAAAAGAGATTCTAAATTTACCAAAATACGGTTGTATAAACGGTCATGCGTCCCTACTTCCAAAACTTCGTGGAGCATCACCGATACAATGGTCTATTGTATCGGGCGAAACTAAGACGGGTGTTACTACAATGCTTATGGATGAGGGCATGGATACGGGAGATATTCTGGAAACTGTTGTTACCAAAATAGGTAGCGAAGAAACAGCAGAAGAATTATTCGACAGGCTGGCTCCGCTTTCGGCAGAGTTGATGGTTTCAACCCTGCAAAAAGCAGAGCAGGGAACCCTTAATCCAATAAAACAAAACGAAGACGAAGCAACCTATGCTCCAATCATTAAAAAAGAAATGGCGCATCTTGATTTCAATAAAACTGCAGATGAAATATGTAACGCTGTTCGTGGATTTTACTCTTGGCCGTGCGCTTTTTGCTTTATAAACGGCAAGCGCATCAAGGTAATCAAGGCTTTGAAATCCGAACTTAAAAATAAAGAAAACGGTGTTGTAATTGCAAGTGACGAAAAACTCGTTGTATCTTGCCGTGATGGCGCGGTAGAGCTTGTTACCGTTCAGCCCGAAGGCGCTAAGGCGATGAGCGCTAAGATGATGCTTAACGGACATAAAATTCCCGAAGGTACGGTTGTAGAGTAATGGCAAATGCAAGAAAAATTGCTTTAAAGGCATTGTGTGACGTGCGTGTGGGCGGCGCATATTCCAACATAACTCTTAATAAATATTTTAGTGAAAATGATTTGTCCGCTGCTGATAAATCTCTTGCTACGGCTCTTTTCTATGGGGTTATTGACCGCACAATAACACTTGATTACGTACTGTCGCAGTACATAAAAACACCGCTTAAAAAGATGAATTCGCAAGTGCTTGAGAATTTAAGAATTGCGCTTTATCAGATAATGTTTATGGACAAAATTCCCGACAGCGCCGCAGTAAATGAAGCGGTAAAGCTTGTAAAGAATTCAAAACAAAAGCATTTATCGGGGTTTGTAAACGCGGTTTTGCGTAATATTTTGCGCGAAGGCGCAAAACTGCCCGACGGTAATGACGTTAAATCTCTGAGTGTAAGATTTTCCTGTCCCGAGTGGATAATAGAAAGTTTTATTGCCGATTATGGTACGTATAATGCAGTGGAACTACTGGAGGCTTCTTTACAAGCACCATCGGTTATATTGCGAGTAAACACCTTAAAGACAAATACCGATGATTTAATTGCTGCTTTATTGCAGGAAAACATTATCGCCAAGCCATCAATACTTGAAAATTCATTGGAGATTATCGGTGGTATCGACGTTACAAAAAGCAACGCTTATCGAAACGGTCTTTTTCACGTGCAGGATATTGCTTCACAAACGATAATAAATATTTTATCACCTACAAAAGAGGAGCGCGTGCTTGATATATGCGCAGCACCGGGCGGAAAAACCTTTACAATGGCGCAATATATGCAAAATAGAGGCGAAATTGTTGCCTGTGATTTATATGAAAAACGAGTGGAACTTATAAGTCGTGGTGCAAAGCGTTTAGGTATTACCAATATAAAACCCTTGCAAAACGATGCTACCATTAAAAACGATGAATTAGGTAAATTTGACGTTATACTTTGTGATGTTTTGTGCTCGGGACTTGGCGTTATCAGGCGTAAGCCCGAAATTAAATATAAAGATATAAGCGAATATTCAGATATTACGGTTATACAAAGCAAAATTTTAGAAAATGCTGTAGATTATCTTAACGAAAGCGGTAGGATTTTGTATTCAACATGCACGCTTCGCAGGTGCGAAAATGAGAGCGTTATACAGCGTTTTCTTGACAAATACCCTATGTATGAGTTAAAATACCAACGTACGTTTATGCCGCATACAGACGGCAGCGATGGTTTTTACTGTGCGCTCTTGCAAAAAAGCAGGTGATTTTATTTCCTCTAAACTTGATATACGCTCTCTGGATTTGGAAGGCGTAGGTAAACTTGTTGGCTCTCTGGGTCAACCCAAATTCCGAGCATTGCAGCTTTTTAAATGGTTGCAGTCGGGAGTAGACAGTTTTGATGAAATGACCAATATACCGCTGTCTTTACGTGAGCAACTTGATAAAATAAGTTATATTGCCGGTGTAAAGGCATTGCGTAAATACGTGTCGCAAATTGACGGCACTGTAAAATATGTTTACGAGCTTTATGACGGTGAGCTTATCGAGTCGGTGCTTATGAAGTATGAGCATGGATATACCGTGTGTATTTCTACACAGGTAGGGTGCCGTATGGGTTGTAAGTTTTGCGCATCGGGTCTTTATGGCCTTACACGAAATCTTACCGCATCAGAAATGCTGGCTCAGATTACTTATGCAGCGCGTGATAACAATATCCGTATTTCAAACATTGTTATGATGGGTATGGGCGAGCCGCTTGATAATTTTGAAAACAGCATTAAGTTTTTAAAACTTGTAAGTGATGAAAACGGTCTTAATATAGGATTACGTCATATATCGCTTTCGACATCGGGTGTTGTAAGCGGCATAAAGCGACTGGCAGAATACAACCTGCCCATAACACTTTCAATATCGCTTCACGCGCCCAATGACGAAATCCGAAACCGCACAATGCCGGTTAATAAAAAATGGAACATTGATGCGTTGCTTCAAGTGTGTCGCGAGTATCAGAAGATAACAACACGACGAATTTCGTTTGAGTATGCTTTGATAGAGGGTGTGAATGATAGCGATGCCAATGCCCGCGAGCTTGCCACAAGGCTGAGGGGTATTATGTGTCACGTTAATTTAATACCAGCGAATCCCGTAAAGGAAAATACGTTTAAAAAACCCGATAGAAAAGCAATTATTGCTTTTCAGAAAAAACTTGAAAGTCTTGGTGTTAACGCTACAATCAGGCGGACACTGGGTGCTGATATTGACGCATCATGCGGTCAATTGAAAAAGAAAACAAAGGAGGAAATAGACGGTGCGAATATTTGCTAAAACCGACAAGGGTAAAGTGCGCAGTATCAATCAGGATGCTTTTGCTGCAAATATTTTATATGGCGGCGCAGCACTTGCTGTTGTGTGCGATGGTATGGGCGGCGCAAGTGCCGGCGATATAGCAAGTAAAACTGCTGTGGATATTATATCGCAGTACGTTTTGAATGCTTATAATCCATCTATGACTTCCGATGATATAATCAGACTTTTAGATAATGCAATTGCTTCGGCAAATCTTGAGGTGTACGAATTATCTCAGAAGGATGAAAATCTTAATGGTATGGGTACTACTGCTGTTGTGGCAATAGCACGTGATAATCAGGTGGTTATATGCAATGTTGGTGACAGCCGCGCATATCTTGTAAATGATAATCTTTTGCAGATAACCCGCGACCACTCGGTTGTTCAAACGCTCGTAGAAAGCGGTAAATTATCACCTGAAGAAGCGAGAGTTCATCCCGAAAAAAACGTTATTACAAGGGCGCTCGGTGTAGAAGAGAATATTTTAACCGATAATTACGTTATAGATATTACCGAAAATGATATGCTTCTGCTTTGTACCGACGGACTTACAAATTACGCTGATTCAGACAGTATCTTACGCATTTTAAAGAACAATGCTTTAGATAAAACAACAGATTTATTGATTGATAAGGCTAATGCCGGCGGCGGCAGAGATAATATCACGGTAGCCGTAATATCTCACTGATAGAAAGGATAGTGCTATTTTATGGATAGATTTGTAGGAAAACGCTTAGACGGACGATATGAAATTCAGGAAATCATAGGCGTTGGCGGTATGGCTGTTGTGTATAAAGCACACGACAACGTTGAGAACCGTACTGTTGCTATTAAAATTCTTAAAGAAGAGTTTGTTTCAAACGAGGAGTTTATCCGTCGTTTCAAGAATGAATCCAAGGCAATTGCCGTTCTTTCACACCCCAATATCGTTAAAGTATATGATGTAAGTTTTGGTGACCTTATTCAATATATCGTTATGGAATACATAGACGGTATTACCTTAAAGGAATTTATCGAACGCAAGGGCAGTCTCAGCTGGAAAGATGCGGTATATTTTGCTATCCAGATTTTAAAGGGTTTACAGCACGCTCATGATAAAGGTATCGTTCACCGTGATGTTAAACCCCAGAATATTATGGTACTTGCTGACGGCACTATAAAGGTAGCCGACTTTGGTATTGCGCGCTTTGCGAGAAACGAGCAGCGCACCATTACCGATAAGGCTATCGGTTCGGTGCATTATATCAGTCCCGAGCAAGCTCGCGGTGAGAAGACCGATGAAAAATCCGATATATATTCTGTAGGTGTAATGCTTTATGAAATGCTTACAGGCCAACTGCCTTTTGAAGCAGAAAGCGCAGTGTCGGTTGCTATTATGCAGCTTCAGCGCGATCCAAAATTACCTACCGATGTTAACCCTTCTATTCCTTTAGGTCTTGAGCAGATTACAATGCACGCTATGCAAAAAACACCTGAGCGTCGCTATCAGTCGGCTTCTGAATTGCTTTGCGATTTAGAGCAGTTCAAAAAAGACCCTGAGGCAACGTTTGATTATTCATATTTTGTAGATAATTCACCTACAAAATTTGTTGATACTCTTATGTCTTCAACTCCGGCATCAGCTACTGTTATTGATGAACCTGATGAACAGGAAGAGGATACCAAAGAAAAAAGCAATATGATTCCGATACTTGCAGGTATTGCTTCAGCGCTTATTATTGCCCTTATTGTGTTGGCAATAATTTTCATACCAAAACTTCTTAAAAATACAGGCGACGAAATCGAATGTCCTAAATTTATAGGAATGACGATTGATGAGGTAAAGAAAAACGAGCATTTTTCTTCCTTTGATATAGATTGGGAATATACGGCAAATGATGAATATGACAGCAACATTGTATGCGACCAGTCACAGGCAGAGGGCAGAAAGCTTAAAAAAGGCGCTAAACTTACTCTTTATATCAGTACGGGTAAAACCAATATTAAGGTTCCCGATGTGTATGGTAAGACCGAATCCTACGCTATTTCAGAGCTTAAATCAAAAGGCTTTGTTACAACGGTTAAGTTGATTGCCGACGACGAGGTTGAGGAAGGTCTTGTTATCAAGACAGATCCTATCCGTTCTACGGTTGTGGCTGAAGGCGCAGAAATTACTGTTTTTGTAAGTACAGGCAAAGAGGTTAAGATGGTTGATATACCTCACGTTGTGGGACTTACCAAGGATAAGGCAAAGAGTCTTATTGAAAAAGACGGACTTATTGCCGAATTTGAAGAGCGTGACCTTACTCCTGATGAAGATTATCCAAAGGGTTATGTTGTAGCGCAGGAACCTGATGCAAACTCAAGCGAAAAGGTTCCGGAAGGTACAACAATAAAGGTTTACGTAAGCACAGGCGTTACCAATTATACTTTCGCTCCGACTGTTGCCATCAGAAGTGAATTTACTGACTATGATTCTACCGGTTATGTATCATTGTGGTCCGAAGGAAAAATGGTTGCCGAAAGTGCAAAACTTGATTTCTCGGAAAAGAGTTCTTATACCTTTGAAAAAATGACAGGCACTGAAAAAGAACTTGAATATACCGTAAAGGTTCGTTTCGGTAGTGATAATGAAGAAAAATATTATAGTTATGCTACAATTAAGGTAGATGCTTCAAAAGATAAAACTACCGAAATCAATAAAAAGAACGACTATAAAAAGTACGAACCAAAGAAGGAAGAACCTACCCAGTGTGACGTTTGCGGTGGAGAATTGGTTGATGGCGTAGAGCACACCGACGCTGACCATGAGACTTGTGCTGATTGTGGTACGGTTTATCCAAAGGATTCACTTCACGAGTGTCCTGACGCAGAATAATAGATATGACAGGTATACTTATTAAAGCAATTTCCGGCTTTTACTATGTCGCTTGCGACGGTAACGTATACGAATGTAAAGCCAGGGGAAACTTTCGCAAAGCGGGAGTTTCCCCTGTTGTGGGTGATATAGTTGAGTTTTCTTTAACTGATGATACCCACGGTATAGTAGAGTCGATTGCCACACGAAAAAACCTTTTCAACAGACCACTTGTTGCAAATATTGACAAACTATTTATAGTGTCGGCGTACACTACGCCCGCACCGGATACCCTTATGATTGACAGATTGACCGCCCTTGCAGTTTACAATAACATTGAACCTATAATTGTGTTTAATAAAGCGGATATGGGTAGTTTCGACGATTTGTATAACATATACTCAAAAGCAGGTTTTAAAACTTTTATTGTATCTGCAAAAGAAAACGCGGGCATTTACCATTTGAAAGAAGAAATGCGTAACTGTGTTTGTGCTTTTTCAGGCAATTCTGGTGTCGGTAAATCAAGCATACTTAATGCTTTGTTTCCCGAACTGCAACTTAAAACGGGCGAGGTAAGTCAGAAACTCGGTCGCGGCAGACACACCACCCGCCACACCGAACTGTTTTTTGTGGGGGACGGCGCTTATGTGGTTGACACACCGGGTTTTTCAACCGTTGACAATAACGAAGATTTATACGAATTCAAATTGTCGTTGCCGGAATGTTTTCCGGATTTTGATGAGTATCTGGGTGGCTGTAAGTTTTCTTCCTGTTCACATACTACCGAAAAAGGCTGTGCGGTAATTGATGCAGTAAATAGCGGTCTAATTCAAAAATCGCGTCATGACAGTTACGTTGCTTTGTCGACAGAACTTAAAGATGTTACGGCTTGGAACAACAAGCAAAAATGATTTGAGGATAGTTTTATGTTTATTACAGTGTTTTTAACAGGTATAGGTCTTGCTATGGATGCTTTTGCCGTAGCTATCTGTAAAGGCCTTAAAATGCAAAAACTGAATTATAAGCAAATGGGTCTTATTGCGCTGTTTTTTGGTGGTTTTCAGGCTCTTATGCCTTTTATAGGTTGGGCACTCGGTAAAAGTTTCGAAGTTTATATAAAGAGCATCGATCACTGGATTGCTTTTGCGCTGCTATTGTTTATTGGCGGCAAAATGGCTATTGAGTCTTTTAAAAATGAAGAGGAAGATTGCTGCGATAAGTTTGATATTAAAGAATTGCTTATAATGGCGATTGCTACCAGTATAGATGCATTGGCGGTTGGAATTGCTTTTGCGCTTAAAGATATAAATATCTTTCTTGCAATTGTGGTAATCGGTGTTACTACCTTTATTTTATCGGCAATAGGTGTTATAATCGGTCACAAATTCGGCGCTGTTTATAAATCCAAGGCTGAACTTGCAGGCGGCATTATCTTAATTCTTATCGGCGCAAAAATTTTGCTTGAAGATTTAGGAATTTTAAATATCAATCTTTTTTAATAATGAATATTCTGAAAAGACCAATGCTTTTGGCAGCAATGGTTTGCACTTTTGCTGCAGCCGTTTCACTTTATGTGAAATCAATTGCTTTTATAATAATTTTTATCACATTGATATGGTTTACGGTATTGATTTTTTATAAAAAATTTCAATACATAACGGTAGTAATTGCTGTTATTTTATTTGCTGTGAGTTTATATTTTCAGTTTGTTCAGATCGATAATATAAACAAGCATAATTCTCAGAAAATCAGTGCTGAATTTCTGGTAGTAGCAGAACCACAAGTTTATGATGAATTTAGCACTGTTGTTTTAAAGAACACCCAAAGCAATACGCTTCCCCAAAATACAAAATATCTTATTTTTGATTACAAGAAGACAAAACTTAAAATGGGAGATATTGTCACTGCCAAGTTAAAGGTCAGTGCTATAGACCAATATGACGAATACCGTCTTTATAATTACAGTAACGGAATTTATGCTACAGCAAGTTGTGAAACAATTAAAAAAACAGGCAAAACAAATGCTTTTTATAAAATGGCAGGTAATATCCGCACCTATGTAAAAAAGACAATATCCGAGCATTTTAATGGCGATACAGCTGGTTTGTTGCTTGCGCTAACTACAGGTAACAAATCTTTCATAAGCGACGATTTTTCACTTAACGTTAAAACAACAGGCATCAGTCACGTTATTGTGGTATCGGGTATGCACTTGTCGATTATTATGACGGCAGTTTTCTGGTGTCTTGACCGACTTTTTTATAACAAATATATCCGTAGTATGTTATCGGTAGCGTTTGTTATATTTATTTTTGCTGTGTGCGGTTTTACGATGTCTATAACAAGAGCGGGGGCTATGTTTATAATTGCGGGTATGGCACCCGTATTCAGCCGCGATAACGATTCGTTAAGCTCTCTGCTTACAGCGGTTGCTGCGGTGCTTATCGGCGCGCCGTTTGCTGTTTTTAATATTTCATTTCAGTTGTCAGTTTTATCAACTCTGGCAATTATATGGGTAGTGCCTTTTTATTATCGTTTTATAATCGGGCGATTTAATATATCATCAAAAATTATAAAAACTATTATCAATGTATCGCTATGTTCTGTTTTTGCAATAATTTTCACACTGCCTGTAACAATAAAAATATTTGGCTTTGTGTCGGTGGTATCACCGCTTACAAATCTTTTGATTACGTATCCCGTAACGATAGCGCTTGTTTGTAATATTGCGGCGCTGGCACTTTATACTTTACCCGTAATAAAGTTTCTGGCTTATCTGTTGTTTTTAATTGCGGGAATCTGTGCAAAATTTGTCGTTATTTCGGTAAATACGATTGCAAAACTTCCGATTACCGTTGCTGTACTTCCCAAAAGTGCGTTCTGGTGGTCAATACTTTTGATAGTGGTAGTTATCAGATATATGTATTTTTACGAATATAAGAAGAAAAGAAGTGATTTAAATGCCAATAGTATATGAAGACGAACTTCGTCGTGATATTGCGAGTCGTAAATTTGCGCCTGTGTATCTTATTTACGGTGATGATTCGTATCTGAAGAATTATTATAAAGATACTTTGGCAAAAAAAGCGTACGACGGTGACCCATTCTTCAATCTTCAAAAATTTGAGTGCGATGTTGACTTACAAGAAGTTTTTGACGCTGTAAATCAGTTTCCTATGATGGCTGATTGTAAAAGTGTGCTTCTTACCGACTTTGATTTTACAAAGGGTGATTTTGATCGCTTTTTGGAATTGATATCCAACGCAAACGATACATGTGTGCTGATTCTTTGTTTTGATACTGTAGATTTTGATGCCAAAAAGGGTACTAAAGAAAAGAAGATTCTTGCTGCGGTTGAAAAGGTTGGCGGCAAGTGTGCAGAGGTAAACCATCGCAGTATTACTGCACTTGTAAAAATGCTGTCCGATGGTGCAAAAAAACGCGGTTGTAACTTCGGTGAGATTGCCTGTCGCCATCTGATTGAAGTATCGGGTACCGATTTGAGCACACTTAAAAACGAACTTGATAAACTTTGTGCTTATGTTGGCAGTGGTGAAATATCCAAAGATGTAGTTGAACAAATTTCGGTTAAATCGGTAGATGCTTCAGTTTATGAATACGTAAAGCAGATAATTGCGGGTAACATATCTGCGGCTTTAACACAACTTGACGATATGTTTTTTATGCGTATAGAGCCAATGATTATTTTAAGTGTGGCATCATCAAGCTATGTCGATATTTATCGCGCTTATGCGGCTAATTTAAAAGGCGCGTCCAAAGCGGATATAGCGGCAGATTTTAAATATCCTAAAAACAAACTTTTCTTGATTGACCGTGCAATACAAAACCTTAAAAAGTTTGACGGAAAAAAACTTCGTTTAAGTCTTGATTGTATCGCCGAGGCCGATAAATCGCTTAAAAGTTTTGGCGCCGACCCACGTACAGTGCTTGAACAACTTACAGTAAAATTGGTGTATATATTGGCAAAGGGTGAAGCGGTTGATTAAACTAAATCAGGCGGTAATTGTAGAGGGAAAATATGATAAAATCACCCTTGAAAACGTAATAGATGCTACCATTATCGCAACAGACGGTTTCAGAATATTTAAAAATAAAGAAAAGCGTGATTTCATAAGATTGCTTGCGCAAAGACAGGGTATTATTATAATTACTGATTCGGACAGCGCGGGTATGGTTATCCGTTCGCATTTGAAGCAAATTTGTCCCGAGGGAACTATTACAAACGTATATATACCTCAGATATCAGGTAAAGAAAAACGCAAAGCCAAGCTGTCAAAGGAAGGTCTGCTTGGAGTAGAGGGTATGACGCAGCAGGTACTTATTGACGCGCTTTTAAGAAGCGGTATCACAGGTGAAGAAGTCACTCGTAAAAGCGACAAGAAAATTACCAAAACCGTGCTTTTTGCACTCGGACTTTCGGGTGGCGAAAACAGCGCATACCTGCGTGACAGTCTGGCATTTTTTCACGATTTGCCACAGGGTATGTCAGCTAATGCTTTTTTAGACTGCGTAAATGCAGTTTATAATCACGATGAATTTATAAAGGCGGTGGAATCATGGCAGAAAGCCGAGCAAGACGCGGACAAAAAGTAAAGCTTTTATATATTATAAAAATTCTTACCGAACTTACCGATGAGGACCATCCTTTATCGGCTACTGAAATTTGTGAAAAATTAGCGGCATACGATGTAACCGCGGAACGAAAGGCGATTTACGACGATATCGAATGCCTGATTTCTTTTGGTTATGATATTATTCAGACACGTATTCCCAAAAACGGTTATTTTTTGGCGAGTCGCGAGTTTGAATTGCCCGAGATATTTTTACTTGGTGACGCTGTCCGTACAGCCAAATTTATAAGCGAAAAGAAAACACGCGAACTCACGTCAAAGCTTGACCGTCTGGTAAGTCGCTATCAGGCAAAGAGCAATCTACGAGGTATATATATTGACGGCAGCAGCAAAACGCATAACGAAGAGCTTTTTTATAATATCGATCGCATCAATACGGCCATTACACTGGGTAAGAAAATAACCTTTACGTACAGCCGTAAGATATTGCGTGAAGGCAGACAAATAGTTACCGAGTCAAAGACACGTACGGTAAGTCCATACGCTATGACGTGGCAGTTTGATTACTACTATCTTATCGGAAACTATGAAAAATATGATAATCTTATGAATTTGCGTATAGACCGTATACATTCTGTAGAGATAACCGATGAGCCTATCCGTCATTTCAGTGAGGTGAGTGATTATCGCGATACCTTTGACGTTGCCGATTACACCAAAAAACTTTTTGGTATGTTTGGCGGCAATATGCAGGAGGTAAAACTTCGCTGCTCCAATAAGATATTAGAGCAGGTAACCGACCGATTCGGTGACAGTATTTTCATTACAAACGTTACCGAGGATAGTTTTGATTTTACCGTAAAAGCAGCTGTGAGCGATGCATTGGTTACATGGATTACCAATTACGCCGATATGATTAAGGTTTTAAAACCTGCTGAATTATGTCAGAAAATAGTTGATAGGGCAGAGAAAATATTAAAGGTTTATAATACGGAGTCTTAATATGAAAAAAATTATTTCAATATTATTATGCATAATACTTGTTTTTGTTGCTGTTTCTTTTAATGCCGTAGCGGCAGAAATGTCACCCACAATAACTGTTGGTAATTCAATAGGAAAGCCGGGCGATAACATTGACGTTAAAATTTCGATAGCCGATAATCCCGGCATTCTGGCAATGGCGTTTTGCGTAAGCTATGACAGTAATATTCTCGAATATACAGGTTACAAAAATGGTTATCTTACCAACTATACTATAAAAGACCATCCCGATAAAGGCATGGTATCTTTTGTAAGTGTTGAAGAAGCCGAGAGAAATGAAAATGGAACATTACTCACACTCGTGTTCAAAATAAAGGATACTGCCGATTACGGGGAATACGAAATAGGTATAGTCAATAATAATCCCGAAAAATACGGTGATAGCCTTCATAACAGTTTTGCAAATGCAAAAGAGCAGTTTATTGTTCCTGTTGTTAATAAAGGAATGGTTACCGTTACCGACAAAGAAGTAGCATTGAAAGGCGATGTGAATTCTGACGGTAAAATTAACAACCGCGACCTTGTGTTATTTACGCAATATCTTGCCGATTGGGATGTAACAATAGAACTTTATGCTTCGGACACAAATTCTGATGGTAAAATTAATAATCGCGACCTTGTGTTACTTACGCAATATCTTGCCGACTGGGATGTTGAATTTAAATAATTAAAAAAACACTTGCAATTTGCAAAGTGTTATGATATAATTTATCGGCTACTGTAAAGGTGGCAAAAAATATTACACACATTATGTCTTATGCAGGTAGAGGTGTGACCGCTGATACAAAGGTCAATACCTGGTGCGTGACATGATGGAGGAAAAACCTCAGGAGGAAAAAACTATGGCAGTTGTATCAATGAAACAGCTTCTTGAAGCAGGTGTACACTTTGGTCACCAGACAAGACGTTGGAACCCGAAAATGGCTGAGTACATTTTCACAGAAAGAAATGGTATCTACATTATCGACCTTCAGAAGACCGTTAAGAAACTTAACGAGGCTTACTTGTTTGCTCGCGACATCGCAGCAGCAGGCGGCGATATCCTTTTCGTAGGTACAAAGAAACAGGCTCAGGACTCTGTTAAGGAAGAAGCAGAGCACTGCGGTATGCCTTATGTAAACGCTCGTTGGCTCGGTGGTATGCTCACAAACTTCAGCACCATCCGTACCCGTATCGCTCGTCTTGAGCAGCTTCGCGCTATGCGTGATGACGGTACATTTGATCTCCTTCCTAAAAAGGAAGTTGCAACCCTTACTCTCGAAATCGAGAAACTTGAAAAGTTCATCGGTGGTATCCAGAACATGAACAAGATCCCCGGCGCGCTCTTCATCGTTGACCCACGTAAAGAGAGAATCGCTGTTGCTGAAGCAAAGAAACTCGGTATCCCGATCATCGCTATCGTAGACACCAACTGTGATCCTGATGAAATCGACGCAGTTATCCCTGGTAACGACGACGCTATCCGTGCTGTAAAACTCATCGCTGAAACAATCGCTGCTGCTGTTATTGAAGGCAGACAGGGTGAAGAGATGGGTACTGCTGCAGTTGAAGAAGCTTCTGAAGAAGTAGCTGAAGAAGCAGCTGAATAATTTAATTTAATACTACTCTAAAGGAGATATAATACTATGGCTTTTACTGCTAAAGACGTTCAGGCTTTAAGAGAAAAAACCGGTTGCGGTATGATGGACTGCAAAAAGGCACTTGTTGAGTGCGACGGCAATATGGATGCAGCTGCTGACTATCTTCGTGAGAAGGGTCTTGCATCTCAAGCTAAAAAAGCAAGCCGTATCGCTGCTGAAGGTACCGTATGCGCTATCTGTGAAAACGGCGTAGGCGTTGCTGTAGAGCTTAATGCAGAAACCGACTTCGTTGCAGGCGGCGACGAGTTTAAGGAATTGGCACTCAAGGTTGCCAAGGTTATCGCTGCTCAGGCTCCTGCAGACGTTGATGCTCTTAACGCTTGTGTAGAGAACGGTCAGACCGTTGAAGAAATGGTTCAGGAACTCTTCCTTAAAGTTCGTGAAAACATCAAAATCCGTCGTTTTGTTCGCTTTGAAGGCAACGTTGTAAACTACGTTCATGCTGGTGGCAAAATCGGTGTTCTTGTAAAATTTGATGGTGATGTTGACGCTACAAGCGCTGACTTTATCACTATGGGTAAAAACGTTGCAATGCAGATTGCAGCTATGAACCCGGGTTATCTTGATGAAGCTTCTGTTCCTGCAGAGGTTATCGAGAAAGAAAAAGAAATACTCATCGCTCAGATGAAGGAAGATCCTAAAATGGCTAACAAGCCAGATATGGTTCTTGGCAAAATTGTTGAAGGTAAAATCGGTAAATTCTATAAGGAAAACTGCCTTGTTGAGCAGGCTTTCGTTATGAATGGCGATGTTACTGTTGGCAAGTATATTGCTGACACAGCTAAAGAAATCGGCGCAGACATCAAGCTCGTTGACTTTGTTCGTATGGAAAAGGGCGAGGGCATTGAAAAGCGCGTTGACGACTTCGCTGCTGAAGTTGCAAGCATGGTTAAATAATTTAATAAAAACTTTAAAACAGCGTTCCGCAAGGAGCGTTGTTTTTGCATATATAATATATTTATATAATTATAACTATTGATTTTTAAAAACGATTGTTGTATAATTTATCTGTATGATTGGGCGTATTGTGTCCACGAGAAAGGATGGTTGATTTATGTATTCAAAGTTTTTCAAAAGAGCAATAGATATTCTGTTGTCTTTTTTAGGCTTAATTATTTTATCGCCTGTATTTTTAATACTTGCACTGCTTATAATT
>JAZNWJ010000029.1:0-41746 GCA_045593245.1 Acutalibacteraceae bacterium
ATTAAAAAGGCTGACAAGCCTGTAAAGGTTTTGGGCAACGGCAAGCTTACAAAGAAGCTTACAGTTAACCTTAACGCATTCTCTGCATCTGCTGCAGAAAAAATTAACGCTGCAGGCGGAAAGGCAGAGGTGATCTGAGAATGTTGGAAACTATAAAGAATGCTTGGAAGGTAAAAGAACTTCGAAATAAAATTCTTTTCACTCTTCTTATAATTGTAATTTTCCGCATTGGCTCAGTTATTCCTGTTCCTTATATCAATACTGATATGATTGCAGCAGCAACAAGTGATAACAGCTTTTTCAGCTACCTGTCAATTCTTACAGGTGGTGGTCTTGAGTACGGCGCTATTTTTGCTATGTCAATTACTCCGTACATCAACGCTTCAATTATCGTTCAGTTGCTTTGCGTAGCAATTCCTTACCTCGAGCGTCTTTCTAAAGAAGGCGAAGAGGGTCAGAAAAAACTCGCAACAATCACACGTTATACTACAGTAATACTTGCTCTCATTCAGGGTATTGCTTACTTCTTCTATCTGAAGGCAAGCAACTGCTTGAGCGTATCAAAGGGTATCTGGTTTGCGGCAATCGTTATAATACTGACCTTTACCGCAGGTTCGGCTGTAGTAATGTGGCTTGGCGAACAGATTGACGTTAAGGGCATTGGCAACGGTATCTCGATGCTGCTTTTCGCAGGTATTCTTTCACGTGGTCCTCAGGCGTTTGCAGCACTCTGGACATACTGGACTGAATACAAACAGTATTTTGCAGTAATCGGTATAGTTGTTGCATTCCTTTTAATCATCGCGTTCATCGTGTGGATGACCCACGCAGAACGTCGTATCCCTGTTCAGTATGCAAAGCGTGTTGTTGGTAATAAGATGTACGGCGGTCAGAACACACATATTCCGATCAAGGTAAATATGTCCGGTGTTATGCCTGTAATCTTTGCATCATCTATCTTGATGCTTCCGACAATGGTTCTTAGCTTTATGAACAACACAACAACTTCATTTGCTAAGTTCTTGTCGCTTTTCAGCACACAGGGTGTTTTCTACGCAGTGATTTACTTCCTTATGATTATTGCATTTGCTTACTTCTATGCAACAATCCAGTTTAATCCCGTAGAAATGGCAAACAATCTCCGTAAAAACGGCGGCGCGGTTCCCGGTATTCGTCCGGGCAAGCCCACTTCCGATTTTATTTCTAAAATTTTGTCAAGAATAACCTTGATGGGCGCGCTTTTCTTAAGCGTTATCGCAATACTTCCTATAATCATCGGTAATGTTGGACAAATCAACATTTCACTCGGTGGTACATCCATACTCATTATGGTTGGTGTTGCGCTTGACACAGTTAACAATCTTGAATCTCAGATGATGATGCGTCATTACAAGGGATTCTTAGATTAAGGAGTATTATAATGAAGCTCGTTTTATTAGGAGCCCCTGGCGCCGGAAAAGGCACTCAGGCAGAGATTATCTCTGAAAAACACAATATTCCGACCATCTCAACGGGTAATATAATCCGTGCCGCGCTTAAAAACGGTACAGAGATGGGCTTAAAGGCTAAGGCTTATATCGATAGTGGCAGATTGGTTCCCGATGATGTTGTAATAGGCATCATCAAGGAACGTCTTGCTCAGGACGATTGTCAGAATGGCTTTATACTCGATGGCTTTCCACGTACAATTCCGCAGGCTGAAGCTCTCGATAATATGAATATTGCTATTGACGCGGCGCTATCTCTTGAGGTAGCAGACCGCGAAATAGTAAAGCGTATGTCGGGCAGACGCGTTTGCGAGAAATGTGGCGCAAGCTACCATATGGAGTTTAAAAAGCCAAAGGCAGATGGTGTATGTGATGCTTGTGGCGGTGCACTTGTCATCCGAAAGGACGATGAGCCCGATACTGTTATTGATAGACTTGACGTTTATCACAAACAGACAGAACCGCTAAAAAGCTATTACAAGAATCAAGGCAAGCTGATTACCGTAGAGGGTCAGGCCGAGGTGGAAGACACCACAAAACTGGTGCTCGCCGCTTTGTTGGAGATATAAGCTATGATAGTCCTGAAAAACGGCCGTGAGCTTAAGGTAATGCGAGAAGCTTGCAGAATATCGGCCGAAGCATTAAAATTAGCAGGCAGTGCGGTAGAGCCAGGCATCACAACAGCCGAGCTTGACAGAATAGCTGAAAAGTATATTTTAAGTCAGGGTGCTGTCCCTAACTTCAAAAATTACAACGGCTATCCTGCGACCGCATGTATATCAATCAACAACGAGGTAATTCACGGCATACCTTCAAAAAAGCGTGTAATCAAGGCAGGAGATATAGTGTCGATTGACCTTGGTGCTAAATTTGAAGGATATCACGGCGATAATGCTGCCACATTTGCTTGCGGAGATATATCCGAGGAAGCAAAGCGGCTGATGGATACCACACGCGAGAGCCTTTACGAAGGCATCGCGGCGGCGGTGTCGGGCGGCAGATTAGGTGATATAGGCGCTGCGGTTCAGCAGTATGTCGAAAAAAGGGGATATTCGGTAGTAAGGCAGTTTGTCGGTCACGGTATCGGCACCCAGCTTCACGAAGCCCCCGAAGTACCTAATTTTGGCACTCAAGGACGAGGAATTCGTCTGCTACCTGGCATGACACTTGCAATAGAGCCCATGATAAATGCAGGGCACTACGATGTAAAGGTTATGCCTGACGGCTGGACAGTGCTTACAAAAGACGGTTCTTTATCTGCTCACTTTGAGCATACTATAGTAATTACCCCTGACGGACCTAAGATTTTAACTAAACCTTGAGGTGCGTTATGGTAGGTAGAGTAGTAATATCAAAAGCAGGCAGAGATAAGAACAAAGCCGAGGTAATAGTAAAAGAGACCGAAAACTATCTGTTAGTGTGTGACGGAAAAGAGCGGCCGGTCGAGCGCCCAAAGCGCAAGAACCCGAAGCATCTGCAACTTACCAACACTTATCTTGAAGCACATCAGCTTGAAACCAATCGTGCGCTACGCAAAGCTTTAAAAGAATTTTGCGGCGCTTATGAGGAGGAAATGTAATGTCAAAATCAGATATGATTGAACTTGAAGGCACCGTTGTTGAAGCAATGCCTAACGCAATGTTCAAGGTAGAAATTCAAGGCGGACATCAGATACTTGCTCACATTTCGGGTAAGCTTCGTATGAACTTTATACGTATACTTCCGGGTGATAAGGTTACTGTTGAGATGTCGCCGTACGACCTGTCAAAGGGACGCATAACCTGGCGTTCAAAATAAGACAGAAAATAGTATGATTTTAATCATACCCCTAAATTTTAAGGAGGTAAAATCCAAATGAAAGTCAGACCTTCTGTAAAAAAGATTTGCGAAAAATGCAAAATCATTAAGCGCAAGGGTAAAATCATGGTTATCTGTGAGAACCCCAAGCACAAGCAGCGTCAGGGTTAATTTCCCCGACTGTCGCAACAACAAATATGGAGGTGCTTTGATAAATGGCACGTATTGCTGGTGTTGACCTTCCTAATAATAAGCGAGTTGAAATCGGACTTACTTATATTTATGGTATCGGTCTTACAACATCTAAAAAGATTCTTGCTGACACAGGTATCAATCCTGATGTACGAGTTAAGGATCTTACAGAAGAAGATATTTCCAAGCTTCGTGAGTATATCGACCACAACCTTCAAGTAGAGGGTGACCGTTGTCGTACAGTTGCATTGGATATTAAGAGACTTATTGAAATTGGAAGCTACCGTGGTCTTCGTCACCGCAAAGGTTTGCCCGTAAGAGGTCAGCGTTCAAAGACTAACGCTCGTACTCGTAAGGGTCCGAAGAGAACCGTAGCAAACAAGAAGAAATAAGTAGGAGGTAAACTTTAATGGCTACTGCTAAAAAAGTAACGACTCGCCGTCGTCGCGAAAAGAAAAACATTGAACGTGGTGCAGCCCATATCCAGTCAACCTTCAACAACACAATAGTTACAATTACCGACACACAGGGTAATGCTCTTTCATGGGCTTCTGCTGGTGAACTCGGTTTCCGTGGCTCTAAGAAGTCTACTCCTTTCGCAGCACAGAGCGCTGCTGAAAAGGCTGCAAAGGCTGCTATGGAACACGGTCTTAAGACTGTTGAAGTTTATGTTAAAGGACCTGGCGCTGGTCGCGAAGCTGCTATCCGCGCATTGCAGTCAGTAGGTCTTGAGGTTTCTATGATTAAAGACGTAACCCCAATTCCACACAACGGCTGCCGTCCTCCCAAGAGAAGACGTGTATAATAAAAATCCTATTGCAACTATGGTTGCGTAATAATTTGGAGGTGTAACAGATGGCAAGATATACCGGTGCAGTTTGCAGACTTTGCCGCCGCGAAGGACAGAAATTGTTCCTTAAGGGTGAGCGCTGCTATTCTGAAAAGTGTTCTATTGCTAACCGTGGCTATGCTCCTGGTCAGCACGGACAAGGTAGAAAGAAGTCATCCGAATATGGTTTGCAGCTTCGTGCTAAGCAGACCGCAAGACGTTTTTATGGTGTTCAAGAAGGTCAGTTCCGTCATTATTTTGAGGTTGCTGAAAGAAAACCCGGCGTTACCGGTGATAACCTTTTGAAGATTCTTGAAAGCCGTCTTGACAACGTAGTTTACAGAGTAGGTTTTGCTTCTTCAAGAGCAGAAGCACGTCAGCTCGTAGGCCACGGTCATTTTGAAGTTAACGGTAAGCGCGTTGATATCGCTTCATACTTGCTTAAAGCTGGCGACGAAATCGCTATCTGCGAAAAGGCAAAGGGTAGCGATAAGATTAAGGCTGTTGTAGAGGCTAACAGCGCTCGTCCTGTTGCTGAGTGGATCAGTGTTGATCGTGAAAAACTCACAGCAAAGGTTATTGCACTCCCAACACGTGAGCAGATTGAAGCTCCTGTTGAAGAGCAGCTTATCGTCGAATTCTACTCAAGATAATAACAACTGTAATATTATTGTCTTATGTTTTGTCCACCGTGTCGGGACAGTATATTCTTAAATTTGCGACACGGAGAAACGGAGCTTTTAAATGATAGAGATTGAAAAGCCCAGAATTGAAACACTTGAACTTTCAGCAGATGGAAAATACGGAAAGTTCGTTATGGAACCACTCGAGCGTGGTTATGCAACTACACTTGGCAACAGCCTGAGACGTGTTCTTCTCTCTACTTTGCCGGGTTCTGCAATAACCAATGTTAAAATTGATGGTGTAGTTCACGAATTTTCTACAATACCGGGTGTTAAAGAAGATGTTACCGAGATAGTTCTTAACCTTAAAGGACTTATCGCAAAACTTAATTCTGAAACTGCTAAGAAGATTTATATTGAAGCAGAAGGCCCCTGTGTTGTTACCGCAGCATCAATCAAGGCTGATTTCGAGGTTGAAATTCTTAATCCTGATATGTATATCGCTACACTTGACGAAGGTGCTAAGCTCAATATGGAGATGACAATCGACAAGGGTAGAGGTTACGTGTCTGCAGAGCAGAATAAGCCGGCACAGAATGTAATCGACGTAATACCGATTGATTCTATCTACACTCCGGTTTTGAAGGCAAACTTTAATGTTGACAACACCCGTGTTGGTAACGTTGTTGACAAAAACAAGCTTACTTTGGAAGTTTGGACCAACGGTTCTATCAAGGCTGACGAAGCAGTTTCTATGTCTGCTAAAATCCTTATAGAACATCTTGAGTTGTTCCTCAACCTTTCAGAGGGCATCAGCGAAACACAAAGCATAATGGCAGAAGCAAAAGACACTGCAAAAGAAAAGGTTCTCGACCTTACTATCGATGAGCTTGATCTTTCTGTTCGTAGCTTCAACTGCCTTAAGCGTGCAGGTATTAACACTGTTGAAGACCTCATCAACAAATCTGAAATGGATATGATGAAGGTTAGAAACTTAGGTCGCAAATCTTTAGAAGAAGTTATTGCAAAATTGGCTTCATTCGGTTTTGCGCTTAAGAAAGACGACGAATAAAAGGAGTGAATATCCATGCCGGGTACTCGTAAACTTGGAAGAACCAGCGATCATAGAACCGCAATGCTTCGCGCAATGGTTACTTTTCTTTTAGAAAACGGAAAGATCGAAACAACCGTTACACGTGCTAAAGAGGTTCGTTCAATGGCAGAGAAGTATATTACACTCGCTAAGACCAATACTCTTCACAGCAAACGTCAGGCAATGGCATTCATTACTAAGGAAGACGTAGTTGCAAAGCTTTACAACGAAATCGCTCCTAAGTATAAGGACGTAAACGGTGGTTATTGCCGTATTACAAAGATTGGTCCCCGCCGCGGCGACGCTGCTGAAATGGCAATTATCGAGTTAATCTAATTTCTCAACAATAGAATTTTAGTAGTCACATTTTCGCAAAAATGACGGCCTATTTTTCCCGTCAGACCCGCCGAAAAGCCCGCCGCATTCTGCGCTCGCTACTTCGGGATGATGTGGGTACTAAAAACCAAAAGTAAAAAAAGCAGATTCTTCGGAATCTGCTTTTTGCTTTTTTGTGAAAATATAATTTATTGAATTTGCTCGAATAATGTGATATTATGACAATATAAAGATTTGATGGAGAGAAGAAATGTTAAGCGAAAAAACAGCATATAATTTTTTTTGCATTTTAAAAGAAGAGCTTATACCTGCTATGGGATGCACCGAGCCGATTGCGCTGGCTTTTGCCTCGGCACGTGCACGCGACGTTCTGGGTAAAGTGCCCGAACGCATTACGGCGTACTGCAGCGGTAATATCATAAAAAATGTTCGTTGTGTTGCAATACCGAATTCCGATGGCCTTACGGGTATTGAACCTGCCTGTGCTTTGGGTGCTTTTGGCGGTGACGCTACTCGCCTTATGGAGGTGCTTGAGGCGGTAACACCCGACACACGCGATAGAGCGGTATCGTTTTTGCGTGATGGAAAATGCAAGGTAGAGTATCTTGATTCCGAAATACCCCTTCATTTTATAATTGAGGCGACATCCGAGGACGATACCGTTACGGTAGAGGTGCGTTATGATCATATCAATATTGTACGAATCATAAAAAACGACAAAGAAATATTTAAGAGTGATACTATAGATGGTGAGCCAATGGTTGCCGACCGTTCGGAACTTAGCGTTGAAAATATAAAGGAATTTGCAGATACGGTAGAAATACAACTTGTAAAACCCATACTCGATCGTGTTATACAGTGTAATATGGATATTGCATACGAGGGTATGGCGGGTGACTACGGCGTAGGTATCGGTAGAGTGATACGCGATGCTTACCCCGAAGACGTTGTAACCCGTATGCGTGCTTATGCTGCGGCGGCAAGCGAAGCGCGAATGGACGGATGTGATATGCCGGTTATCATAAATTCGGGTTCCGGTAATCAGGGTATCGCATCGAGTGTGCCGGTTATTGTGTACGCTCGTGAAAAATCCATTCCACAAGAAAAACTTTATCGCGCACTTGTGTTCTCGGGACTGCTTACCGTGTACCAGAAAGAGTTTATAGGTAAACTTTCGGCGTTTTGTGGCGCTATATCGGCGTCTTGCGCTGCGGGTGCTTCGGTTACTTACATAGTAGGCGGTAGCGTTACACAGATAAAAAACACTATCGATAACACGCTTGCCAATATCCCGGGAGTTATCTGTGATGGCGCAAAAACGTCTTGTGCGGCAAAAATTGCATCGGCGCTTGATGCGGCAATGCTTGCCCATGCGCTTGCAATGCGCGGCAAAACCTATGAAGCGTTTACTGGTGTTTTAAAGGAAGACGCGGGCGAGACCATCAGTTGTGTGGGTTATATAGGCAAAGTCGGTATGAAGCAGACCGACAAAGAAATTGTACGACTGATGTTAAAGGAAAAATAAATTTAAAAAATCACGCGATTACTCTTGACAATCACGTGACCGTGTGATATTATAATGGTACAGACTAACGTATTCGACTATCGTTAGCGTGACCACCGAAAGAGGTGATTAAGTGTCGACATATCCGGGTACCACCATAGAGGTGCTTGAATTAAAAAAAGGAAGTTCAAAAATATTATTTGATGGCATTTTTGCCACAGGAGGAATAACTTTATCGCAACTTTCTACAATGACAGGATTAGAGCCCCATGTTATACAAAACTGGGTGAAACGCAAGTTTGTGGCGTCACCTGTCAAAAAACTTTATTCAAAAGAACAGTTTGCAAGAATAATAATTATCAATATGTTACGTGAATCATTGCAGATAGATGCTATCTGTAATCTTATAAGTGTTATAGGCGGCGAAACAGAGGACACAACCGACGATCTTATCGGTGACGATGAGTTGTATCACAGATATGTTGATATGATTGCCGAGGAAAGTATAGTAATTTCTGATAAAGCAGCGGTGCAAAAGGCTACCGAGAAGTCGACCGAGGATTTTAAACCTCGTGCGGTGGGCGATAAGCTTAAACTTGAGCGAATATTGCAGGTTATGCTTTATGCACACGCGGCTTCAAAGCTGCGCGACAGCGCAAAGGAAGTTCTATCTGCGCTCGAATAAATAAAGGGGAGAATACATATGTCATTTGTTGAATGGTGGAACGCGTTAAGTTTAGCATCGCAGATATTTTATTGCATAGCAATTCCTGCAACGCTTGTGCTGGTGATCCAGACAATACTTATGTTCTTTGGCTTTGACAACGGCGAAGCGGATGCCGATTTTGATGCTGATTTCGACGCCGATATAGATGCAGATGCTGACATTGATTTTGACACTGATATTGATACCGACATACCTGATGATATCGATTTTACAGATGCGTCAGATGGTGTATACGGTGATGAAATTGCCGATGCAGCAGAGCTTGCCGACGTAGAAGGTTTTGACAGCTTACGCCTGTTTACCGTGCGTGGTATAATTGCGTTTTTGGTTATGTTTGGTTGGGTTGGCGTAGTTATGACCGGCGCCGGAGTAAAGCCGATTATCACTCTGCCCGTGGCTACGGTTTGCGGATTTGCAATTATGGCTATTGTGGCGTATCTGTTTAAATCTGTAATGAAACTGCGTAGCAACGGTACTGCCGACAACCGCAATGCGTTGGGTGGTGCCGGCAAGGTTTATCTTACAATACCTGCTTCTCGACAGGGTGAAGGTAAGGTAAATATTATGTTACAGGGCTCTTACGTAGAGCGAAACGCCGTTACCGATGAGGGTGAAGCTATTCCCACAGGCAGCGAAATAATCGTTGTGGGTGTCAGTGGCAACACCACTCTTGTTGTTAAACGTAAATAAAACAAAAATTAAAAATTGGAGGAAAAATTTATGCAACCGGGAATCATCTTTTTAATTTGTGTAGTGGTAATTATTCTGATATCCTTCTTTATCTGGATATGCTCACGCTACAAAAAATGTCCGTCAGACAAGATAATGGTAGTTTACGGTTCTATAGGTAAAAATACCGACGGTTCCAACCGCAGCGCTAAGTGCATTCACGGTGGCGCGGAATTTGTAATACCTGTATTTCAATCCTACGCATACCTTGACCTGACGCCTATCTCTATTCAGGTTGACCTTAAGAGCGCGCTATCCCGTCAGAACATCCGTATCAACGTTCCTTCAAGCTTTACGGTAGGTATTTCTACCGAACAGGGCGTTATGCAGAATGCGGCAGAACGTCTTTTGGGATTACAGCGCAACGAAATTCAGGAACTTTCAAAGGATATTATCTTCGGTCAGTTGCGTCTTATTATCGCGACTATGGATATCGAGGAAATCAACACCAACCGCGATAAGTTTTTGGCGGCTGTTAGCGACAACGTTGAAACCGAGCTTAAAAAGATAGGTCTTCGTCTTATCAACGTTAACGTAACCGACATCAGTGATGAATCGGGCTACATAGAAGCTCTTGGTAAAGAGGCTGCGGCAAAGGCCATAAACGACGCTAAGCGTAACGTTGCCGAGCAGGACCGTGAGGGTTCAATCGGTCAGGCTAACGCGCAAAAAGAGCAGAGAATTGAAGTGTCCAAGGCTGACTCGCTTGCTATTGAGGGTGAAAACGAAGCCAAGATGAAGATTGCAATGAGTGAAGCTGCTCTTAAAGAAAAAGAAGCAGAAGCATTAAAAATTGCAACAACAGCCGAAAAGACTCAGGCCGCAAAGGCGTTGGAAGAATCATACGCTGCAGAGCAGGCTGCCGAAGAAGCACGACGCAACAAAGAACAGGCAACACTTGAAGCTGACGTTATTGTTCGCGCCGAAGCCAAAAAGAAGGAAATGGAACTCGCAGCCGAAGCCGAAGCTGAGCAGATTCGCCGCAAGGCAAAGGGTGAGGCAGACGCTATATTTGCTAAAATGCAGGCAGAGGCACGCGGTGCTGAAGAAATACTCAAAAAGCAGGCTGCAGGTTTTGCAGAAATCGTAAAATCAGCAGGCGGTGATCCTGAAGCTGCACTTAAACTTCTTATCGCCGACAAGCTTGAAGACCTTATGCGTGTTCAGGTTGATGCTGTTAAGAATATCAAGATTGATAAGGTTACCGTATGGGACGGCGGTCAGAACGGCGACGGAAAAACATCTACCGCAAACTTTATTTCAGGTATGATGAAGTCGGTGCCGCCTCTTGACGAGGTGTTTGCTATGGCAGGTATGGAACTGCCCTCACTTCTTGGTAAAAAGATAGAAGAGAGCGAATCCCAAGCGGCTGAAACAGCAGAAGTTGTAGAAACCGTAGAGGCTGAAAAGGTATCTGAAAAGGAAGAAAACGTTTAAAATACTCCTTTCATAATTAAAGAAAGAACGCTCATCTGAAAAGATGGGCGTTCTTTCTTGGCTTTTTGTTGACTATTAAAACGTACTATGTTATAATCAATGTGAATAATAAACGGGCGATATTGTTTGTATCGTTTGGAGATATTATCCAAAAACAGTGTGAAAGAGGAATTGTTATGGACGAGAAAAAAGCTCTGTACAAGCAAACCAAAAAGGCCTATAAAAAGGCAAAGCGTAAAGCATTGGGCTTATGGAAAACGCTGGCGATTATTTGTCTGGTGCTAACCATTATTTTAGTACCCGGTAATATTGCGCTGGGTATATTCGACAACACCATTGTTGCGCTTGCCGGGGGTAGTTTTTGGGAATTAGAAAACGAAGATAAAAATGCTCAGTATTTTGAAAGTGATTTCTCAACCGATGAAGAAATGTACAAATACGGCGACGACATCTGCTATCAGGTAGAAGCGGAAGGTGCTGCATTGTTGCTTAATAAAGACGGTGCGTTACCGCTTAACGATGGCGACAAGGTAAGCACGCTTTCTTCAAGTTCGGTAAACCTTGTTTACGGCGGTACCGGTTCGGGTAACGTTGACGCATCTAAAGCAGACGACTTTAAAACCGCTCTTGAAAAATCAGGTCTTAAAGTGAACCCGACTTTGTGGGACTTTTATAAAACAGGTGCAGGCGCGGCTTATGACCGCAGTGCTTCTGCAGGCGAGAGTGCAGTGCTTGCAGGACAGGCATCTATTGCCGAAGTGCCAATGGACGTTTATACCGATGATGTTAAAAATTCAATTGCAGAATACGGCGACGCTGCAATTATCACCTTCTCACGCGTTGGCGGCGAGGGTTATGACCTGCAGTTCACCGAATACAACTATCTTGCACTTGATGAAAACGAAAAAGCGCTTCTTAAATATGCTTCCGACCTTAAAAAAGACGGCAAAATCAAAAAAGTTATCGTTCTTATCAACACATCAAACGCATTACAGGTTGATTTCTTGAAAGACGATGCTTATGATGTCGATGCTTGCCTTTGGATTGGCGGTGTTGGTATCAAAGGTACAAATGCTGTAACTGATATTCTTGCTGGTAAGGTTAACCCATCGGGTAGTTTGGTTGATACATACTGTTATGACAACTATTCTTCCCCCGCTATGCAGAACTTTGTGCCTACCGTTTATGAGGGCTATGACGAAGAAAGCGACGAAAACCCCATTCCAAAAAATGCGCGAAGTTATATGATTTATCAGGAAGGCATTTACGTAGGTTATAAATATTACGAAACCCATTACGAAGACTATGTTATGGGTACAGGTAATGCAGGCGATTATAAATACGGCGACAAGGTTGCTTTCCCGTTTGGTTACGGTCTTAGCTATTCACAGTTTGATTATTCAAATATGAGCGTTAACTACAACAGTGATACCGACAAGTTTGAGGTTAGCGTAAACGTTACCAATATCGGCAATATGGCAGGTAAAGAAACCGTACAGGTTTATTCACAGTCACCATATACCGAATATGATAAAGAAAACAAGGTTGAAAAAGCATCAGTTGCTCTTTGCGGCTTTGGTAAAACCAAGGTGTTAGAGCCGGGACATAGCGAAATTATCACTATTGAAGTAGATAAACGTGACCTTGCTTCATACGATGCGTACGGTGCAAAGACCTATATCTTAGACGCAGGCGATTATTATCTTACTGTCGCTACCGACGCTCATGCCGCAGTTAATAATACACTCGCAGCAAAGGGTTATACCGTAGAAAACACAGACGGTAAAATGGATGCTGACGGCAATGCGGCTTTGGCTTACAAGTGGACACAGGATACTTTTGACGACCAAACATATTCTAAATCGCTTAACGGCACCGAGATTACAAATCAGTTGTCAAGTGCTGACCTTAATCTTTACGAAGGTAACGACGATAAGATTACCTATCTCTCACGTTCAGACTGGCAGGCAACATGGCCTTCAAAGGAAATTTACAAGATAGCTTTAACCAAGCAGATGATTGCTGAACTTCAGGACGTTCAGTATGATGCTAAAAATTACGATAAGGTAGATATGCCTACTTTGGGCGCCGACAACGGTCTCACACTTTATGATATGATAGGCAAGGATTATGACGATCCCGATTGGGATAAGTTGCTCGATCAGCTTACCTTTGACGAAATGGTTTCTATGATAGGCGACTCGTTCCACTGGAGAATGCCCGCTGAATCGGTTAACGCTCCGGGTGCTCGTGACGAAAATGGACCTCAGGGTCTTACGGCCGCAATCTTTGGCGCAGGTCTTGGTGATATTGAGCCTACCGCATTTACATCCGAAGACGTAATGGCTGCAACCTTTAATACAGAGCTTATGTACGAGGTTGGTAAGGTTATAGGTAACAACTGTCTTGCTGCTGACGTTGTATGTCTTTACGGTCCGGGTAGCAACACACACCGTACACCTTACGGCGGCAGAAACTTTGAATACTATTCAGAAGACGGATTCCTTGCCGGTGAAATTGGCGGTGCCGAAATTCAGGCAATTCAGGACAAGGGCGTAGACGTTGTTATCAAGCACTTTGCGCTTAACGATTGTGAGCAGGAGCGTTTAGGTCAGGCGGCTTGGATTGGCGAGCAGGCAGCCCGTGAAATTTATCTTAAAGCATTCCAGAAACCTCTTGAAGAATGTGACGCAAACGGTGTTATGACTGCATACACCCGTTGGGGTACAAGATGGTCAGGTAGCTACAAGAACCTTATGACAGGCATTATGCGTAACGAGTGGGGCAACCGCGGTATGTCGATTACCGATAACGTTCTCGTTAACTACTGCAACGGTGTTGATGCGCTGATGGCAGGTGGCGTTACCACGTTTGACGCTATGCTTCCTTACATTGTAAATCAGCTTCCAAACTATGAGGACGACGCTGTTATAGTTACTGCTATGCGCGAGGCTTGTCACCACAACCTTTACGCTATGGCAAATTCATCCGGTATGAACGGCGTGGGCAAGGAAACTTTGGTTAAGGCTATTACACCACAAGTTCTGGTAACACTAAAAACGGCAGCTATCGTAGTTGGCGTCTTAGCTGTAGCGTTTATTGTGCTTTGGGTTCTTGGTAGTAAAAAGCTTGGCAAGACAGAGGAATATGCGGCTTTCAAGCAAGCTAAAAAAGATAAAAAAGCAAAAGCATAAAATTAAAAAAGCAACATTATGGGAAGCACTCTTTTGGGTGCTTCCCATAGGCTGACGAGAGCCAAACGCGAAAGGGTTTGTTTGTCGTCAGTCTGAATGATTTAAAGAAGGAAAAGAAGCTTATGAGAAAAACACACCTGTTAAATGAAAATTGGGTATTTACCTATTTTGACGGAGAAAAAAGCGAAATAAATATACCTCACACCTGGAATAATATAGACGGGCAGGACGGCGGTAACGATTATCGCCGCGGCACCTGTATTTATGAAAAGGATTTCTCGGCTCCCGAATATACCGATAACCAGTGCGTGTATTTAGAGTTTGCAGGTGTAAACGCATCGGCAAAAGTGATTTTAAATGATGCGGTAATTATGGAACACGACGGTGGGTATTCAACCTTCCGCTGCGATATAACCGAGTACCTGAAAGCAGAAAATCACCTTAAGGTAGAGGTTGATAATTCGGTAAACGACCGTGTTTATCCTCAAAAAGCTGACTTTACTTTTTACGGCGGTATTTACCGTGACGTGCGCCTTGTAGTGCTTAGTAAACAGCATTTTGATATGGACTATTTTGGCGGTAAGGGACTTGCTGTTAGCGCTGAAATAGAAGACAAAGATGCAAACGTGTGGGCACGCACCTGGCATAATGCAGAAAATGCTACCGTAAATATTAAAATTCTTGATGACCTTGGTGTACAGGTGGCGGCAGGTGACGGCACCGACACACACATAAAATTGTATGAGGCGCATTTGTGGCAGGGTATTGACGACCCGTATCTTTATACCTGTGAAGCAGAACTTGTAGTGGAGGGTCAAGTGGTCGATAAAGTCAGCACAAATTTTGGCGTAAGAAGTTTTTATGTTGATCCAAAACTCGGATTTTTCCTGAATGGAAAAAGTTATCCGCTTCGCGGCGTGTGTCGCCATCAGGACCGTAAAGGACTTGGTAATGCTCTACGCCCCGAGCATCACGAACAGGATATTGAAATGATACGTGAAATAGGCGCCAACACAATCCGCCTTGCGCACTACCAGCACGACCAGTATTTTTATGACCTTTGTGATAAATATGGCTTTGTTGTATGGGCTGAAATACCCTATATTTCAGAGCATATGGTAAACGGTCGCGAAAATACCATCTCACAAATGAAAGAACTTATTGTGCAGAATTACAATCACGCGTCAATTTGTTTCTGGGGACTCAGTAACGAGATTACTATTTCTACCAGAAAGAAAAAGGATATGCTCGATAACCACCGTGTGCTCAATGACCTTGTACACGAGATGGACCCCAGCCGCCCTACAACCCTTGCGTGTTACGCTGTGTGCGGACCGTTTAATCCCGTAGCGCACATATCCGACGTTGTAAGCTGGAATCTGTATCTCGGTTGGTATACGCCGTTTTTATGGCTTAATGATTTGTGGGTAGACTTTTTCCATTTAGTTTATCCAAACCGAGCACTCGGATATTCCGAATACGGTTGCGAGGCTATGACAAATCTGCACTCAAGTCACCCATATCGTGGCGACCAGACTGAAGAATATCAGTGCGTTTATCACGAATATATGCTACGCTTTTTTGAAAAGCGTCCGTTTATGTGGGCAACACACCTTTGGAATATGTTCGACTTTGCCGCCGATGCGCGAAATCAGGGTGGCGAACCGGGTATGAACCACAAGGGTCTTGTAACCTTTGACCGCGAGATAAAGAAAGACAGTTTTTATCTTTATAAAGCGTATTGGTCAAAAGAACCGTTTGTGCATATCTGCGGTAGCCGATACGTTGACCGAGTAGAAAGTATTACTGATGTTAAGGTTTATTCAAACTGTGACGAGGTAATACTGTATGCGAATGGAAAAGAAATTGCCCGTAAAAAAGGAAATAAGGTGTTTAAGTTTAGAGTATTGCTCGATTCCGAAACAGAAATAAAAGCAGTATCGGGCGACTGTAGCGATACCGCAATAATTTGTCACGTTAATGCTCCAAATCGTTCTTATAAATTAAAGAAAGACGGCGGCAACGGCGGAAACTGGGTATAAAAGAGGTAAAAACAATGAGTGAAAAAGGTACCAACCGTGCAAAGTTTTATCAGCTTGCGCTGTTTCCTATGAACAATGGCGCAACAAATGTATATTTTGTGCTTATTTTAAGCTACATTGCAACCTTTGGTAACAAGGTTTTAGGACTTGCTATGGTGTTTGCATCCTTTATGGTTACGGGTATGCGAGTGTTCGACGCTATTACTGACCCCATAATCGGTGCGCTTATGGACAAGACCAACGGAAAGTTTGGTAAATTCAGACCGTTTATGGTTATTGGTAACGTTACAATGGCGGTATCGGTAATACTGCTTTATATGGTTACACCTATAATTCCAAAGGATGTAATGTGGTTGCGTTATACCGTGTTTATCGCGCTTTATGCAATATGGGTTTTGGGATATACCTTCCAGACATCTGTTACCCGTTCGGCACAGCCTGTGCTTACTAACGACCCCAAGCAAAGACCGCTGTTTACTGTTTTTAATACTATAGGTTCTCTTGTTGGTATGGGCGTTATGCAGTTTGTAGGCCCTATTCTTGCGGGTGACAGCTTTGCGGGCGACTATAATGCAAGCTGGTTCCGTATAATGACACCCATCGGTGTAGTTGTATCAATTTTACTTACCATTCTTGCGATTGTCGGCATTTGGGAAAAGGATAACGAAAAATACTTTGGTCTTGGCGGCAAGCAGGAAAAGGTTAAGATTTCGGAATATGTTTCTATTATCAAGGCAAATAAGCCCCTGCAACGCCTTATGGTAGCAGGCGGCGGATGCAAACTTGCGCTTTCAATTGCTACAAATGTGACTGTGCTTATAATGCTTTATTCCTGCCTTATGGGTAATTATGATGCACTGTATCTTCCTATGATGGTTTTAGGTTATGTATTTTCAGCACCTTTCTTTCTGCTTACTGTTCGCACTTCACAAAAGTACGGTCAAAAGAAATCACTTATGACCTATGTTGCGGTGGCACTTATATGTTATGTGGGCGTATTAGTGCTTCTTCTTTTGTGGAAACAGGGCAATCCTGCGTTTAATTTAAGCCTTATTACTGACGGGAAACTTTCGATAAATCTTTACACAATATTATTTATATTGTTCTTTGGTATAGGCTACGGCGCTTATTATTCTACCGCTGATATGCCGATACCTATGGTTGCAGACTGTGCCGACTATGAAACCTACCGTTCGGGTAAGTTTATTCCCGGTATTATGGGTACGCTCTTTAGCCTTGTAGATAAGCTTGTGTCATCACTTTCGGCTACGGTTGTAAGTATTGCTTTGCTGTTTATAAATGTTCACGAACTACCCACTAAAGAAACAGCTTATATCGAAGGTATGAACTGGGTGGTTATTGCGCTATTCTGTATCGTGCCAATGGTAGCGTGGGTTTTGACACTTCTCGCTATGAGGGGATATGAGCTTGACGGAAAACGTGTTAAAACTATTCAGGCGGTAAATGCCGCACGTAAAGAGGCAATTGCAAACGGTATGAGCACCGAAGAGGCTCTTGCTACAATTACTGACGAAACGATAAATACTTAAACTATCAAAGGTCGCGGTTTTTCAAAACCGCGACTTTTGTAATGTTTTGATAACTTTTGTCGAAAGTCTTGACGGTAATTTTGATTTATGATAATATAATTATGCCAAACTAAAAAATATAAAAGTTAATATTATAATAAAAGGGCAGTTGTGCCCAGGCGTCCATGTATTAGAAACTTCATAAAAATGCAAATTTCGAAAATATATGGATGTGCGAGCATTTTTATATTTTTTAGTTTGGCGACTATCGGAGTTTGCGTTTTTTGTGCGTCTGCTTCGGTGGGCGCATTTTTTATTTTTTACAATGGCCGTTGTAACAAATATTATTTTGTTATATAAGGAGGGTGCTGATATGCCTGATTACAAGCAGCTTTATTTAACGTTGCTTGACGGTGTCGAAAAAGCAATAAATTTGTTGACCGATACACAAAGAGCGTGTGAAGAAATTTATATTGATACAGACGAAATAAAAGAAGATTAATATTTACAAAAACCATTGCATTTTGCAATGGTTTTTGTTTTTATTCTATTGAAATATTATTTCAATGTGGTAAAATAAACTTAAATTGTGAACTAATGAAATAGAGATGAAATAAAAGTGCAAACAAAATCAATTACAAAAAACTTTACGACAGGCCCTATAATGCGGCAGATGTTCTTTTTTATGTTGCCATTTATGCTGTCAAATGCTATGCAGGTGATGTATAGCACGATAGATATGATTATCGTGGGCAAGTTTGTCGGCACAGCAGGTATTTCTGCCGTGGGGCAAAGTAGCCAGATAGTAAATTTTGCTACAATGGTGTGCTTGGGCTTTTCAAACGCGGGTCAGGTGCTTTTGGCGCAAGCATTAGGCGCCAACAAACGCAAAGAAATGAACAACATTATGGGCACACTATTTAGCCTTATACTCATATTGGCTGCGGTGCTGTCTATTGTAATTTTAGGATTTAAAACGGCAATACTCAACGTGATGAACATACCCGACGAGTCATACGATATGGCAATGCAGTATATGGTAATCTGTGCGGCAGGGCTTGTATTTACCGCTGGCTACAATATGGTGTCGGCGGTTCTTCGCGGTATGGGTGACTCAAAAAGACCGTTTTTGTTTATCGCAGTAGCATCGATAACAAACCTTGTATTAGATCTCTTGTTTACAGGGCTTTTAAAATGGGGAGTAGCAGGCGCCGCCTACGCTACCATTATAGGACAGGCAGTATCGTTTGTATTCTCAATTTATTATCTTGTAAAGCATAAAACGGAATTTGGCTTTGATTTTAAAAAGCAAAGCTTTAAAATTAACCCACAATATGCCAAAATGATTGCTTCAATCGGCACACCAATGGCAATACAGTCGGGTTGTATAAATATATCGATGCTGTTTGTAAACTCTATGATAAACGACGTCGGCGTTGTGGCTTCCGCTACCTTTAGCGCAGGTGTAAAAATTGACGATATTATAAACAAGATTTCACAGGGTATTCATCACGCGGCAATGCCAATGATAAGCCAGAATATAGGCGCAGGCAAACCCGAACGCGCAAAGCGCGTGGTATACAGCGCGTGGGTGTTTTCTGCAGTGTGGACGGTTGTGTTTGTTACGCTTTACATATTCTTTGGCAAGCAGATGTTTATGCTGTTTTCAAACGACCCTGCCGTTCACGAAATGTCGGCAACATTTATAAAAGCTATTATCTGGATGTTTCCCGCCCTCGCCTTTATGCGTGGCACGGGTGCGTTGATACAGGGTATAGGAAACTCAAAACTTTCTATGGTGTTGGCGCTATTGGACGGTGTTATACTGCGCATAGGTCTTAGTTGGCTGTTTGGCATATATTTAGATTGGGGATTTTACGGTTTTGTGCTGGGTTATGGTCTTGCGCCCTACGGATTTGCAATACCCGGTGTAATATACTTCTTATCAGGAATGTGGCGACATCACAAGGTGCTCGCTAAAGATATATAAAACAAAAGGAGAATTATTATGGGCAAGGTTTTTCCCGAACTTAAATCATCATCGGTTATAAAAAGATATGAGGGCAACCCCATTCTTTCAATGAAAGACGTACCCTATGAGGCAACCTGTATATATAATGCGGGCATAACTAAGTATAATGGTAAATATGTTATGGTGTTCCGTAACGACGTTCGCCGTGATGGATACGGAACAATGCCGCTAAGTCGTATAGATTTAGGGTTGGCTACAAGTGACGATGGTATTCACTGGACCGTTTCCGACAAACCCTTTATACCGCAGTCGGCGATTGAAACCGACGAAATTTTGCGCATATACGACCCACGACTTACAGTAATTGATGGCGTTTTGCATATGTGCTTTGCTGTAGATACTAAGCACGGTGTTCACGGCGGCGTGGGTATAATACACGACCTTGAGCGTTTGGAAATTATGAGTATTTCCGCGCCCGATAATCGCAATATGGTACTTTTCCCCGAAAAGATAAACGGACTTTATACCCGTCTTGAGCGACCATTCCCAGTGTATTCACGCGGCGGCAAAGACCGATTTGATATCTGGTTTGCACAATCACCCGACCTTAAATTCTGGGGAAATAATAAACTTGTTATGGGTGTTGAGCATGTGCCTTATGCAAATGATAAAATTGGTCCTGCGGCACCACCTATAAAGACCGAAAAGGGTTGGCTTACAACCTTCCACACGGTAGATATTGACTATACACGTGGTAAAAACGGTTGGGAAGACACTTGGAAAAAGCGTTACTGCGCGGGTATAATGCTACTCGACCTCAACGACCCATCAAAAGTAATCGGTATGAGTAAGGAGCCGCTTATCGCTCCCGAAACCGATTATGAGGTAGACGAGGGCTTGCGTCAGAACGTTATATTCCCCGGCGGTATGATACTTGAAGACGACGGAGAGGTAAAAATCTATTATGGCGCATCCGACACGGTTGAGTGCCTTGCCACCGCCAACGTCGACGACCTTATAAATCTTTGCACAGAAGAAAAATAAAAACTCCGTGCCTTAATGCACGGAGTTTGAATGCAAAATTAATTTTCGTCTGTGCGACAAAGCAACAAAATACCGCCAATAAGACTAACGAACAATAAAGCGCAAACTTTAAGTCCGGTTCCTACAGGCTCGCCACGATTCATCTTGTTGCAAGCAGAAATTGTAATCGGTAAGCACCAAGCGAGAGGAAGTATCATCCAGCCCTGAGCAATGCAACCAAGGATAAGAAAGATTTTGCTTGCTGTTGCTAAACCGTCATTTCCTTTTTTTGCGGAATTAGCTACCTGACAACCACAGTGAACGCAAACAACTGCGTCATCAACAATTTCGCTACCGCATTTTGTACAAAATTTCATTTTAATGTCCCCTTTGCTGTTATTCGGTTATGTCCCGTATGATAAGTGTATCTTATTTGCGAAAAAAAGTCAATGTATTTTGTTGAAAAACAGCGTTTCTTGTGGTAGTATTTTAGTATATTATAAGGAGTGATGGTATGTATTGTCAGTATTGCGGTAAAGAAATAAACGATCAGGCCGATGTCTGCTTGGGTTGTGGTCGCTCGGTAAAAAGTATTAGAACCCCTGTTGAGCGCGACTCTAACAGCGTTGGCTGGTGGTGGTTAGGATTTTTCTTCCCGCTTATCGGTTTTATACTCTGGCTTGTGTGGACGGGTAACACCCCAATCCGAGCTAAGCGCGCAGGCTGGGGCGCTTTGATTGGTATGATTGTATCTGTGGTATTGGTAATACTTTTTTATGTTGCAATAATTGTTTTTAGTGTTGCATTAGGTATAAGCGCAGCCGAGTATATGTATATATAGTTTATAAGGTTTTTATTCAAATTTTGGAATAAAAACCTTATTTTTATTTACATGCCCCAAAATACTTGCTATAATTAGATAAAACACACTGCGGAGGTTATTATGCGTATTATATTTGTCCGTCACGGACATCCAAACTATAAAGATGACTGCCTTACCGAGCTTGGTCACCCACAAGCAGAGGCGGCGGCAGAGCGACTTAAAGACGAAAAGGTAGACAAGATTTTCTCTTCCTCTTGTGGCCGTGCGGTAGAAACCGCCGAGCATATAGCGGCAAGACACAATCTCAGAATAACACAGCTCGATTTTATGCGTGAGATAAACTGGGGTATACCCGACACCGACGATTTTGTTCATCCGTGGGAAAGCGTTGACAAATGGGTGTCGGCAGGCAAGGATATGATAAGCTGTGACTGGAAAAACGAACCCGAATATAAAGACCGCACGGTTTTAAAAAGCTACAACAAAGTAGTCGATGGTTTTGATAACTGGTTAAAGACATTGGATTTTGAGCGAGAGGGTAGTTATTACCGCGTTACAAAAGAAAACAATGATACCATAATGCTTGTAAGTCACGGCGGCTCGTCAAGCGTTGTGTTCTCACATATTTTTAACGTGCCGTTTCCCTTTGTGTGCAAAATAATTCGCCCAAACTTTACCGCAATAACCGAAGTGACGTTCAGCGGAAAGGCGGGTGAGCTTGTATCCCCAAGATTTGAACTTGTAAACGATGCCCGCCATATAGCAGGCATAACCGCCGAAAACTATTTTGGCCGATAAAGGAGAACCAAAAATGTTTGACAAAAAAGCAAAATGGATATGGATAAACAACAATCCAAAGCAAAACGAATATGCAGTGTTTGAAGAAAAGTTTAATTTTGATGGTAAGAAGGTAACCTTTACAGTTTGCGCCGAGATGGACTACGTGTTGCAGATAAACGGCAAGTCGGTAGCTTTTGGTCAGTTTGCGGGGTATCCTTTTGAAAAATACTATGACGAGCTTGATATAACCTCATTTTGTGTAAAGGGCGAAAACACCTTTACCCTTACTGCGCGTTACGAAGGTGTTCGCACCCACATTCATATTGTAGACGGCGCAGGCGTAATCTTTACTCTTAGCGTTGACGATAAAACTGTTACCTATAGCCACGAGGGTACTTTGGGCGGTTATGATAACCGATACATTCAAAATACGCAAACCCTTCTTTCGGGACAGTTAGGTTTTGGCAGTGATATGCGTGTGGGCGATTATATCTGCAATATTCCTTGTGTCGAGGTTGATATGACCTATAATATTAAACCACGTCCTGTAAAGAAAACCATACCGCTCGAGTTTGCCGAAGGTAAACTTATAGACAAGCAAAAAAATCTTTATGATGTAGGTCGTGAGACCGCAGGCTATTTGCGTGTTAAGTTTAAAGCAAATAAATCTGCTAAGGCAAAAATAGCATACGGTCAACATATTGTTGACGGTGGTGTTCGTTATGCCATTTGGGGTAGAGAATTTGCCTTTAATTTCGAACTGACGGAGGGCGAACACGAATTTTGCCAATATTTTGTGAGAATGTCGGGTCGATATATACAGGCCTTTTTAGATGAGGACATAGAAATTATTTCAATTGGAATAATGCCATATATTTATCCCGTTAATGAATTGGAATTTAAACTTGACAATCCTCTTGACCAAAAGATTTATGACGTTTGTGTAAGAACACTCCGACTTTGTATGAATATGCATTATGAGGACACGCCTTGGCGTGAACAGGCTCTTTATGTGCTTGACTCCCGTAACCAAATGCTTTGCGGGTATTATGCTTTTGGTGAAACCAAATTTCCCAAAGCCAACCTCGAACTTATTGCAAAAGGTGCTCGCCCTGACGGATTCTTGGAACTCACATACCCCTCGGTCGACGGTCCGGCAATTCCGTTTTTCTCGGTTATGTATCCCGTAGAGGTTTATGAATATATTAAGTACACGGGTGATAAATCTATTTTAGATACCGCAATGCCAACTATGCTTAAGATAATGAATAACTTTAAAGAAAAGTTAGAAGACAATAATCTTATTCGCCAGTTTGATGCGCCTTACTGGAACTTTTATGAGTGGACCGACGGTAGCCATGATGCAATACCCGGTCAACATCACTACGAATTCAAAGACTGCTTCCACTTGATCCTTAACTGCGCATTTGTGTACTCGGGTAAAATGTTCCGCGAAATGTGCGATATGGTAGGCGTTGAATTTGAGTGTGATTTTGATGCGGTTAAAAAGGCAATAAACGACGAATTTTTTGACGATAGTGACGGTAACTTTGTGCTTCGTACCGATGACCGCAGTTTTAAATCACAGCTTGGCAATTCGTTTGCGCTGCTTATCGGTCTTGGCGACGAGCGTACGGTTAAAGCAATAAAAGAAGACAAAAATCTTTTAGAAACATCACTTTCAATGCTCATTTATAAGTACGAGGCACTGCTTGCTGCAAACCCAAACGATAAAGAATTTATATTAAACGAAATTCGTGAACTTTATGGTTATATGTTAGACCAAGGCGCTACTACGTTTTGGGAGACCATAAAAGGCGACGCCGACTTTGGCGGCGCGGGTTCTCTTTGCCACGGATGGAGCGCATTACCGCTTTACTATTATCATTTGTTTAATAAAAAGGACTAAAGAAAAACATCGAATAGGTAATTACCTATTCGATGTTTTTAACTTTTTTACAATTAAAATAACAAACCAAATTAGCATTATCGTTAAAAGCAAGGGGAATATTACATTTCCCGTTTTTGTATAAATTGTTTGTTCACTGTTAAACTGTACCGTATCGGTTATAACACTTCGCTCGTTTATATCAAGTTTAGATTTAATATTGCCGCGGCTGTCAATTACCGTCGATATACCCGAGTTTGCGCTTCGCACAAGATAACGCCCATTTTCTACACTGCGAAAAACTCCGTGAGCCAAGTGCTGATACATAGCAGGGGAATCTTTCAGCCACGAGTCATTAGTTGCTTCTATCATAAGCTCGGCGCCGTCAAGCACACTTTGCCTTGTAAGCTCGGGGTAAATACTTTCAAAACAGATAATATTTCCAAGTTTGCCGCCAGTTACCGTCATAATCGCGCTATCGCTACCCGAAACGTAATCGTCCTCAATTATGTTAAGTTCGGTCAACATAGGAAAAAGTTTTGACAGCAAATTTTTATATGGCATATATTCGCCAAAAGGCACCATCTGACGTTTGGTGTATACGGTTTGATGACCTTCGGCGTTTATCAGTATTGAATTATTGGTGTTGCCGTCTGCCGTTTTTAAGATTATTCCCGCAAGTATGGGTGTATCGATTTCGCCCGACAACTTTTTATATTGTTTTAATGCGCCTGTGTTTTTATATATCTTCGGAACTGCGCTTTCGGGCCAGAGTACTAGGTCGACATCATCGGTTATATTTTCTTGTGTAAGGGTGGAATACGCATCGTAGCAGATGGTGTCGCCGTCACTTGCCCACTTGTCGTTTTGTTCAACACTTGCCTGAACGGTCATTACCGTAAGTGTGTTACCGCTTTGGACAACATCAAGCCTTATCAGACCAAAGCCAAGGTTTGCAACAAAGATAATCGTCGCCGCACAAAACGCGGCAATACGTTTTTTGTTTTTTGAAAGAAGAGCTACAACAATCAACGCGTTTACAGCGAGTATTATCATATCCACTCCGTCAGCACCCAAAACAGAAGCCGATTGTATAAGCGCGGTGGCTTTATATTGCCCGAGTGACACCCTTACCCACGGGAAAGAAAGTTCGCCAAGTCCTGTTATCTTCTGCGTGGCAAGTATGCTGACGATTGCCAATAAAGATAAAAAGTATTTATTGCATGTAATCTTTTTTGCAAAATGACAGCAAATAAACGGTATGCACCACAGCACTCCGTGAACCGCGCTAATTCCAAGCCAAGCGAGAGCAACTACCGCCACGGACGCACCTTTGGTAAGATTTACATAATCAAGAGGGTAAAACCACAAAAACCAATAGTAGATGCAGACGTGATATAAAAATCCGAACCAAAAACCTCGCCCAAAGGCGCGGTGCAGTTTGTCGCCGCTGTGAATTACCAAAACGTAAAAAAGCGGAATAAACGAAACCCACGAAAGAGGGAAAAGATATGAAAAAGTAAGCGGCAAAGCTGATAAAATTGCGCTTAAACAAAGCAAGATTACAGGCTTTGTGAAAAAGCATTTAATATTTATATTAACCGCCTCCTTTTATGAATTTAGTATATTATACCACGTATGTTTAGCATTTTCCACCTGTTTTGATTTTGCGCCGTGTTTTGCGATTTATTGCATTGACTTTTTAAAAAATATATATTATATTTAACGTAATAAATAACTCTACGGCGGAGGGGAAATATATGAATTTTTACAAAGAATTTACAGCAAATTATCCAAGAAACAACACCGACAAATTTTTTGACATTATTAAAGACCGAAAATTTGACGGTTGGCTTGACGAGAGCCTTAACATAATTACCGATATGCAGCTTCGTGACGCTGATATGTGGAAACTTTTTGTAGAGCAGTTCCGCACCAATCCCGATATTGTAGATGCAGGTTGGCGTGGTGAGTTCTGGGGCAAGATGATGCGCGGCGCGTGCTTTGTTTATTCATATTCAAAGGATAAGGCTTTGTTTGACGTGCTTAAAGAGTCGGTAAAAGACCTTGTTACTGCTCAGGACGAGCTTGGTCGTATCAGTACATACACGGTTGAAAAAGAATTTGACGGCTGGGACCTCTGGAGCCGTAAATACGTGCTTCTTGGTATGCAATATTTTATAGAGATATCCGATGATGCAGAATTTAACGCTATGGTAATTGACTGTATGAAACGCCAGGTTGATTATCTTACAAGCAAAATCGGTTGGGCAGGCCAGGGTAAACTACAAATTACCAAGCTTACCCGTCACTGGAGAGGCCTTAATTCTTCGTCTATTTTAGAGCCTATTGTTCGTCTTTATTCACTCACAAACGAAGCAAAATATCTTGATTTTGCCGATTATATCGTTGCTTGCGGTGGTATGGACGTTGAAAATGTATTTGAGTTAGCGTACAAAAACGAGCTTCATCCATATCAGTACCCCGTAACCAAGGCGTACGAAATGACCTCTTGCTTTGTTGGTCTTTTAGAGTACTACCGTATCCGCAAAAATGAAAAACATCTTACCGCGATTGTTAACTTTGCAAATCGCGTGTTAGAGGACGACTTTACCGTTATAGGTTCGGCAGGCTGTACACACGAACTCTTTGACCACTCTACCGTGCGTCAGGCAAATCCAGATAAAGAGGATCCACGCGCTCAGGAAACCTGTGTAACCGTAACACTTATGCAGTTTTTCTATCAGCTTAACCTTATTACAGGTGACCCGCGTTATATGGATGCTTTTGAGCGCTCACTCTATAACGGATATTTGGGCGCTGTTAATACTGATGATGCCATTGACACAACGGCGGCTAAAATGTATCCCGAGCTTAAAATGGTACCGATGCCATTTGATAGCTACAGCCCACTTACCGCAGGTATTCGCGGTAACGGCACAGGCGGCTTAAAACCGTTCGAAGACGGCAGATATTACGGTTGTTGTATATGTATCGGTGCCGCAGGTATTGGCGTTGCTATGAAATCGGCTGTACTTACAAGTAAAACAGGTGTTGTTATCAACCTTTTTGAAAAAGGCAGTATTACACAACCGCTTGCAAATGGTAAAAACGTAACACTTAACATTGATACTGCTTATCCTGTGGACGGTAATGTTAAAATCAGCGTTGATACCGACAGCACAGAAGATTTTGAAATTCTTATCCGTAACCCCGAATGGAGTCCTAATACAACCGTTACAGTAAACGGAAAGACAATTACTGCAACCAAGGGTTATATTTCTATTTATCGCAAGTGGACTTCGGGCGACGTTATCGACGTTAATTTTGAAATGCGCGCAAAAGCCATTTACCCGATACCATACGGCAGTCAGGTCCTTATGAACAAGGTTATATGGGGCGTAAACTATATGGTTCCAACCTTTGACGTAGAACATCCCGATACACAAAAACATATTGCTGTTCAGTACGGCCCTTTAATGCTCGCACAGGAAAATCGCTTGGGTTACAGCGTTGATGATGCTGTAAGCGTAAAGGTAAACGACGACGGATACATTGATATTGTTATTCCCGAAACAAAAACGGCACCTTATGATTGCGTAGTAGAGGCTCAGATTCCTACCACCGACGGCGGCTATTTCACTGTTACCGACTACGCGTCGGCAGGTAAACTCTGGACCGAAGAGAGCAAAATGGCAGTTTGGTTTAACACAAAATAAATTTTAAAAAACTACTGCCGCTATATTTGTAGCGGCAGTATGTGGTTTGGAAAAGAGGATTACTATGGAAGTAAGATGGGATTATCTGACACCGCCTGACTTTGAAAAATTGGCAAAAGAAGAACAACTTTGTATATTGCCGATAGGTTGCCTTGAGCGACACGGCGACCATCTGCCCTTTGGTACAGACGGTCTTGTGTGTCATGATATATGCGTGCGTGCGGCACAAAAAGAAAACTGCGTTGTGTTTCCTACCTATTGGTTCGGTCAGGTTCACGAAGCGGCTTGCTTTACGGGTGCCGTTAATTTTCAAACCGATTTACTTTGTAAAATGCTTGAGCAGTTACTCGACCAAATCGCAAGTAATGGTTTTAAAAAGATTTTAATTGTAAGCGGTCACGGTGGAAACACCAACTTTTTACAGTATTTTGCAATGTCTCAACTTGACCGCGAGGTAGACTATACTTTATACAGTTGTTTTGCCTATGGTGAAGGACGTTTTTCAAATCTTGATATCTGGGAAACCGAGCGCGGCGGTCACGCCGACGAGCGCGAAACAAGCTTGGTTATGGCGGTAACTTCCGACAGCGTAAAACTTGAATATCATAAAGAGATTGGCAGAATGGTGCCAAAGCATGAGCTTGCAAATTTGGGTAGTCGTGTTTACACAGGACTTTGGTGGTATGACAAATGGCCCAAGAATGTTACCGGCGAACCACATGCCGCAACAAAAGAAAAAGGCGAAATCGCGATTGCTGCAGCAGTAGACGACCTTGCAGAAATAATTGCTAATGTAAAGAACGATACCGTTACTCCAAAATTACAGCAAGAGTTTTATGGCAAGATAAAAGAAAAGGTAAAATAACAAATGATATATACTTTAACATTAAACCCCGCGGTAGATTATTACATTACGGTTGACAATTTTGCAAGTGGTGCAGTAAATCGCATAACAAGCGAAAACATACACTTTGGCGGTAAGGGTATAAATGTGTCGATTGTGTTAAAAGAACTTGCCGTAAAATCTACAGCTTTTGGGTTTGTTGGCGGTTTTACGGGCGATGCGCTTGAAAACCATTTGAAGCAGCAGGGTGTAGATTGCGACTTTGTAAAAGTAGCCGGAAATACACGTATAAATGTTAAATTAAACGACACCGATATAAATGCCGCAGGACCTGATATTTCGGATAAAGATACCCAAAAACTTTATGCAAAGTTAGATAATATTAAAAAACACGACATTTTGGTATTGTCGGGTTCTGTTCCAAAATCACTGCCGCAAAATATCTATGAAGCAATACTTGAACGTCTAAAAGACAAAGGTATAGATTTTGTAGTAGATGCAGAAAAAGATTTGCTTGTAAACACTTTAAAATACCATCCGCTTTTGATAAAGCCCAATCATCACGAGCTTGGCGAAATTTTTGGCGTAGAAATAAATGATTTTGACACAGCGTTAACATATGCCAAAAAACTACAAGATATGGGAGCCCAAAACGTTATGGTAACTTTAGGAGACAAGGGTGCTGTTCTGGTTTGCAAAAACGGCGAAGGCTATACACAAAAAGCACCAAAAGGTGAGGCTATCAGCGCGGTAGGTGCAGGTGATAGCGCAGTAGCGGCATTTATAGCCGAATATTTAAGTGGCAAAGATTATAAAAACCGCTTAAAATATGCAGTTGCCGCAGGTAGTGCTACAGCATTTAATGATGGTCTTGCAAAACGCGACACAATAAAAGAAATTTTAAAAAATATTTAAAAGGTGATATTATGAGATATACTTTTATGAGATTTCCCGAAGGAAAAGGAAAGTGCGTAACACTCAGTTATGACGACGCAAGAAAAAGTGATATTCGTTTTTCTGATTTACTCGGAAAATACGGACTAAAATGTACGTTTAACGTAACGGGCGAAAAATTCAGAAATCCCGAACACAACCTGACCGCAGATGAAATAAGGGAATATATTATCGGTCGTGGACATGAGGTAGCATTACACAATTATAATCATCGTGCATCGGGCACATTGCGCCCTATTGAAGGCATACGCGAAGCTCTTGATAACCGTACCGAGCTTGAACAAGAATTTGATATGATAATTCGTGGTATGGCATATCCCGACAGCGGCATACATAATTTTGAAAATCCTGATTATTCTTATGAAAAGGTTAAAAATTATTTAACCGAGCTTGATATTGCGTATGCGCGTCACACCGCAACCGATAACACCTTTAGCTTGCCTACCGATTGGCATAACTGGAAGCCCACAGCTCATCACGACCGTGAAAATGTGCTTGACCTTATTGACCAATTCTTAAAAATAGACCTTTCAGAAAATATGTATATAGCATCCCGCCGTTCAAGACTGTTTTATCTTTGGGGTCATAGCTTTGAATTTGACAACAAAAACAACTGGGATCACGGAGAAGAGGTTTTAAAAAGACTTTCGGGTCACGATAATATCTGGTATGCAACCAACATTGAAATCTATGACTATGTAAAGGCGTTTAATTCGCTTGTATACAGCGCAGACGGCACACAAATTTATAACCCCACACTCAAATCCGTATGGCTTGATATTGATAAAAAAGTATATGAGATAAAATCGGGCGAAACCTTAAAACTATAAATGCAAAAAAGCGACAGATTTTCTGTCGCTTTTATATTTTTTGTTCTTCTGGTTATACTTTAAACAAAAGCATAAAAGAGGAATGGTTATGGAAATTGTAAAACTTGTTCTCACTTCGTTTTTGTCGGTTGTCACACTTTTTATAATCGCAAAGGTTTTAGGGCACAAGCAAATGTCACAGCTCGATTTTTTTGATTATATTACGGGCATTACCATCGGTTCTATCGCGGCTGAGCTTGCAACCGAGCTTGAAAAACCGTGGAAACCGCTTGTTGCCATGACAATTTACGGTACAGTAGCAGTGCTGCTTACCTTTATCACCAGCAAGTTGCCCCGTATGCGTAAATTTATCAACGGCACGCCAACCATTATTTTAAGTGATGGAAAACTGTACCGTAAAAATATGAAAAAGGCAAAACTTGACCTTAGCGAGTTTATGGTTATGTGCAGGCAGGAAGGGTATTTTGATTTAAACGATATAGCAGTCGCTGTTTTTGAGTATAACGGCAGACTGACCGTGCTACCAAAGGCAACAAAACGCCCTGTAAACCCCACCGATATAAATGTTGTGCCGCAGCCTGACAGCATCAGCACCGAACTTATTATGGACGGTAGAATTATGCACGATAATCTTAAAAGAATGGGGCTTGATATGAACTGGTTAAAAAAAGAACTGGCGCTGCAGGGAATTAAATCCGAAAAAGAAGTGTTTTTAGGGTTGTGTGACCGCAATAATCAACTTACTGTTTTTAAAGCATAGCGAGTATGTCATCTTTTGGTCTGTAGCCTACGATTCTATTCGCTTCCTTGCCTTCTTTTAATACTATTATTGTCGGTATGCTTGACACGCCAAACGCAGTGGCAAGCTCGGGGCTGTTATCAACGTTAATTTTACCTACGGTTATATCATTTCGCTCGTCGGCGATTTCCTGTATTATAGGCGCAATCATTTTACAAGGTCCGCACCAATCTGCATAAAAATCAATAAGTGCGGTACCGCTTTGCGTTTCTGCAATAAAATTTGTTTTATCTAAAAATTTTAATGACATATTTTTTCTCCTAAAAATTTAATCTTTTGATTTGTAATACAGCATACAATGGCAGTAGCCTTCAAATTGGGGGTCCGCAATCTGCGCTTTAAATTCTTCGCAGATGCACTTGTATTTGGGCAATTTTTCAAGTCGGCAAGGGCAGTAACCGCCTTTTTCTTTCAGACCTTTTTTGATGTGCTCTACAATTTCTTTGTTATCGTTCAGTCGCACTGCCATAGGGGACTCTCCTTTATGTTTGCTGCAGATTTTTATAGTATGCCACGGCCAATTGGTCGCAGCGTTCATTTTCGGGGTGACCAGCGTGTCCCTTTACCCAGTTGATGGTAACGTCGTGGATTTTAAGTAATTCCAGAAGTCTTTCCCACAAGTCGGGGTTAAGGGCAGGTTTTTTGTCGGCCTTGCGCCAACCGTTTTTTTGCCAGCTTTCAGCCCAACCTTTACCGATACCGTCTGATACATATTTTGAGTCGGTGGTAAGGGTTACTTTACAAGGTTCTTTTAATTGTTCGAGCGCTTTTATAACGGCGGTAAGCTCCATGCGATTGTTGGTGGTGTCGCATTCGCCGCCAGAAAGCTCCTTTTCGCGTCCGTTATAGCGAAGCACCGCGCCCCATCCACCTGGACCCGGGTTTCCCGAACACGCGCCGTCGGTAAATATTTCAACATGCTTTTGCATACTTCACCTTAATACTTTCTGAAACTGCCCACCACTTTGCCGAGCACCATGGGCTTTTCGGGATAGATGGGTGAAAAATCAGGGTTTTCGGGCATAAATATTACCTGATTGCCCTTAATAAGCAATCTTTTTACGGTGGCTTCGTCGCCGTCCATACCGATAATTATATCTCCGCTATGGCAGGGTGCGTTTTTATCGGCAATTACAATATCGCCGGGCAGTATGCCTGCGTCCCGCATACTAAAACCAACAACTTTAAGTGCAAAAAGACCTTCTGCGTCTTTGGTTGGGTAGGGGATATAATCTTCTATCTGCTCAACTGCAAGTATAGGTTGACCCGCTGTAACGCGGCCTACAAGCGGCACCATGGAAGCGTCGAAATTATTTTCAAGACGAATTGCACGGCTGTATTTTGCGTCGCGCAAAATATAACCCTGTTCTTCCAACACGCCAAGAATTGCGTGCACGGTAGACGTTGACTTTATACCCGTAGCAGCGCAAATTTCTCGTACGCTGGGCGGAATGCCGTTTTGCATTTTTTTAACAAGGAAGTTGTAAACCGCTTCTTGTTTTGCGGTAAGTGGAGCTTTTTCCATACCTAACACCTCGCCGAACATTTATTCGATTTTATTATAGCACGGCTGCGTGGCACTTTCAAGAGCCTTTTTGCGATTTAGAAAATATTTCTTTTATTCCAAGAAAAATAAGAAAACCACCAAATAATTTGGCGGTAAAATTTCCGCCTATAAAATCTGTCAGAAAGAACCCCGCCATAGCGCCAAGCGCTCCGCCTGAGGCGATAGGTATTGTCGTACTCCACTTGATTTGTTTTTTTAAAGCATAAATAATAACAGCGACCAGAGCTATCGGTATAAAAAACAAAAGATTTATACCCTGTGCGTGAAGCTGCTCGACATCTTTAAAAACGGTAAGGTAAATTATAAGCACCGCGCCTCCACCAAGACCCATACCGCCTATTATTCCTGACATCAGCCCTGCTAAAAGGGCGGCTATATTCACCGTGTTAGCAGGCGAATGCCTGCGTAAATCATAAAGATGCTAAATATTTTTTGTAAAAGCCTGTTTGAAAATTTTTGTAGCGCAAAGGTAGCAATGACCGAACCTATAAGCCCTGTTGGAACATAGGCAAAGCTGTCGCTAAGCGTAACATTTCCCTTTACCAGATATAAAATTGCACTGATAACGGTAATGGGAAGTATAACCGCAACAGCATTTGCGTGGGCGCTTTTCTGATCCATCCCCGATTTTTTAAGCAGAGGCACCGCAAGCATTCCGCCGCCTGCACCGAATATACCGTTCACAAGACCCACCGCAAAACCTGAAGAAATTGTTTTGATATTATTTTTTATTTTCATAGAAAAATCACCAAAAATATTTTTGCCATTTATACATAAAAAATGCTATTGTAATATATAAAATAAAATGATATAATATTTACGTATGTAAACTTACGGGGTGGTTTTATGTTTACCGAGATTATGGGACTTAAAACTGAATATGAAATTTTTGGAAACGGAGAAACCCAAGTGTTGTTATTGCACGGTTGGGGAGCAAGCTTTGATACCTACCGCGGTATAGCATCGGCGCTGGGTGACCGCTGCAAGCTTTACGCTGTTAATTTTCCGGGCTGTGGAAACAGCGAAACTATGGCAGAACCGTGGGACGTGGATAATTACTGCGACTTTGTTTTAGAGTTTATAAAAGCTATGAATTTAGATAATCCCGTTATGATAGGTCATTCGCATGGTGGCAGGGTAACGATGAAGCTTGTGGCTGATGGTAAACTTAATCCGCCAAAAATTGTTTTGCTTGATGCAGCGGGACTTATCCCAAAAAAGAGTTTCAAGCAAAAGATGCGTGCGCGCAGCTTTAAAACAATCAAGTGGGCGCTAATGTTACCTGTAATTAAAAATTATAGTGAAGGTTTGCTTCAAAAGGCTCGCGCTCACTATGGCTCGGCAGATTACAACGCTGCTCCTGAGGTGCTCAGAAAAACTCTGGTAAAACTTGTAAATACCGATATTCGCGACATACTCCCCAACATAAAGTGTCCGTCACTTCTTATCTGGGGTGAAAATGATACTGCAACACCTTTGGAGGATGCCAAAACAATAGAAAAACTTATTCCCGATGCGGGACTTTGTGTCATAAAGGGTACAGGGCATTTCTCGTTTTGTGAAAAACCATACGAGGCGCATACGATTTTACGTAGTTTTATAAAATAAATTCAGAGGTAAACTTATGCCATATATTACTTTTTTTGCGTTGTTGTGTATTGCGGCAAGCGGAATATTTTCGCTTTATCGTCAACTGCAGATGCTTCAGCAAAACTCATATTTTCCATCAAGATATTTTAATTGGATCAAAAGTTCATACGGTACAGCGTTGTCGGTATTGGCATGTGTGTACTGCGGATCGACATTTTCTATTCTTAAACAAAAAAACATATTAGCGCTTATAATTGCTGTTATATTTTTAGTGATAAGAATAATACTTAGTGTTCACACAAGCAAGGTATCGATTAAAAAGCTTGTATTTACCGCACGTATAAAACGACTTTACGTTACCGCGATTTTAGTTTTGGGCGGATTGATAATAACATACGCCTTTACCGCAGATACACTGGTGGGCAGTATTGCAAGAACATTATGTATGCTGTTGTCAGTAATATCTCCTGTTCTGGTCTTTGTTATATGGGCCATTACCTACCCGATGGAAAAGGCTGTATCGCAGTGGTATATAAATGATGCAAAGAAAATTTTAAAGGCGCATAAAAATTTAACGGTTATAGGTATTACAGGTAGTTATGGTAAGACTACCACAAAGTTTATATTAAATCGTATTTTAAGCGAAAAATTCAACACCGTTTGCACCCCGCAGAGCTTTAATACACCAATGGGTGTTGTGCGCACAGTACGCGGACATATAAAACCACAAACACAAATGTTTGTTTGCGAAATGGGCGCTAAAAACGTTGGCGACATAAAAGAAATCTGCGACATAGCAAGTCCTGATTACGCAATAATCACATCGGTTGGCGAGCAACATCTTGAAACCTTTAAGTCGATTGACAACGTTTTTAAAACCAAGTTTGAACTTGCCGACGCCGTGACACGTAAAGGCGGTATAACTCTTGCCAACCTTGACAGTGAGGGTATAGCTCTGAGAAAAGATACCCGCGATGACGTAATATACTTTGGCGACGGCACAAAATACTCGGCAAAAAATGTTTTTTGCAGCGGGGAAGGAACCACCTTTGATTTGTGTTTAGACGGAACGACAATTACCGTAAATACACGACTTTTGGGTCTTCACTCGGTAAGCGATATCTTAGCGGCTGCTGCTATGGCACATATTTTGGGGGTAAATGAAAACGACATCAGGTTTGCAATCGGTTCGCTCAAACCAACCGAGCACCGCTTGGAATTAAAGACGTATATAAATAGTTCGTCACTTATTGACGACGCTTATAACTCTAACCCCGAAGGCTGTCTTGAAGCGGTAAGAGTGCTGGGTTCATTTCAGGGCAAACGTAAAATTCTCGTGACACCGGGACTTATTGAGCTTGGTGACCGCGAGTACGATTGCAATTATGCATTAGGGCTTGAGGCTACAAAGCATTGCGACGTGATAATTCTTGTAGGACAGAATCGCTCAAAACCAATGATGGATGCTATAAATACCACCGATTTTTCAAAAGACAATGTTTATGTAGTATCAAGTTTTAAAGAAGCTACCGAAATTTACACACCAATGTTAAATAAAGACTGTGTTGTCTTGTGGGAAAACGATTTGCCCGATAATTATTTAAACTGATTAGAGGTTTTATTTATGAAAACAAATATTGCAGTATTTTTTGGTTGTCGCAGTGTTGAGCACGAGGTGTCAATTATCTCGGCTGTTCAGGCAATGCGCTCAATAAGCCGTGAAAAATATGACGTTACCCCCGTTTACGTTGCAAAAGACGGTCAGATGTATACGGGCGACAATCTTTTTGAAATTGAAAATTACAGCAATCTGCCCGAACTTTTTAAAGCGGCAAAGCGAGTAACCTTTATTAAAGAAAAAGACGGTGTGTTAATGCACTATCTTGACCAGAAGAAATTTAAAAAGATACCCGACATATCGGTTGATCTTGCGTTCCCGATAGTTCACGGCACTAACTGCGAAGACGGCACCATGGCAGGTTACTTTGAGTTTTTGGGTCTGCCCTACATCAGTTGCGATATTATATCTGCCGCAGTCGGTATGGATAAGGCTGTATTTAAAGACGTGTTAAAATCAGCGGGTCTTCCCGTTCTTGATTGTATAAAATTCAGAGCGCGTGAGTATGCACTTGATAAAGAAACCATTACCGAAAAAATAAAATCCGAAATGGGTTTCCCACTTATTGTTAAGCCTGTTAACTTAGGTTCAAGCGTGGGCATTACCAAGGTGAACGACGAAACCAAGCTTGACGAGGCAATACGTCTTGGTATCAGTTTTTCAGACATCATACTCGTTGAAAAGGCTATAACTTCACTTCGTGAAATCAACTGTTCGGTTTTAGGCGATAGCGATGAGTGTGATGCATCTGTTTGTGAAGAGCCTTTTATGAATGATGAAATTCTTTCTTACGAAGACAAATATTTAGGCGGCGGAAAATCAAAGTCGCAGGGCCCGTCTAAAGGAATGGCATCTTTGGGACGAAAAATTCCCGCCGATATAAGTCAGGAAAAATCTGATGAAATCCGTGAGCTCTCCTGTCGTATATTTAAGGCAATCGGCGCTTCAGGTGTAGTCCGCATAGACTTTTTGTTAGACACCGAAACCGGCAACGTTTACGCTAATGAAATTAACACAATACCCGGTTCGTTGGCATTTTATTTGTGGGAAGCGACGGGTCTTAAATATACCGATATGTTAGACCGCCTTGTTGAAATCGCTTTTCGCAGACAGCGAAACCGCGACAATCTTACGTTTACTATTGATACAAACATTTTGTCGGGTGTTTCTTTTGGCAGCAAGGGCGCTAAGGGAGCAAAATTCTGATGACCGCACTGCTTGTAAAATTGTTTGTAAAAAACAGTACCGACGTAAAATCAACGTCCGTGCGGAACAGTTACGGAAATTTAGGCAGTGGCGTTGGCATCGGTGCTAATATATTGCTGAGCATTATAAAAATCGTTATAGGTTTAATAAGCGGCGCACTGTCGATTACGGCAGACGGTTTTAACAACCTTGCTGACGTAGGCTCATCGGTGGTAACGCTTATCGGTTTTAAATTAGCGGGCAAACCTGCCGACCGCGACCACCCGTTCGGTCATGGCAGAATGGAATACATTTCGGCATTTATAGTGTCGTTTCTGATATTGCTTGTCGGATTTGAACTGCTTAAAGATTCTGTCGGTACACTGATTGATCAGGCGGCGGCGCCCGTGTTTTCAAAAATCGCTATAGCTGTGCTGGCAATTTCGATAATAATAAAGTTATGGCTTTATTTCTTTAACCGTAAAATTGGTAAAACCATAGGCTCTACAGCATTGATTGCCACAGCAAAGGACAGTCTTAACGACTGTGTTGCAACTGCGGCAATTCTGGTAGCGGCAATTATAACCAAGTTTGTATCGTTGCCGTTTAATCTTGATGCTGTTATGGCAGGTCTTGTGGCATTGTTTATACTGTGGTCGGGTTATTGTTCTGCCAAAGATACCCTCAACGAGATTTTAGGCGGCCCACCCGAACCCGAACTTATAAAAGACATAAACGATACGGTTCTGAGTTTTGATGAATTTCACGGCATACACGACCTTATTGTTCACAACTACGGTCCAGGTCGTCAGTTTGCATCGGTTCACGTTGAAGTACCACACGATGCAGACATAGTTGCTTGTCACGAAAAGATAGATATTTGCGAAAAGCTTGTTTGCGAAAAGCTGGGCGTTAATTTGGTAATACATATGGATCCTATTGATAACAACGATGAAACAGTGGCAGCCGCACGTAAAACTATGGTAGATATTTTAAAAGATATTGACCAAAAACTTACGCTTCATGATTTTCGTATGACGCCTGCGGGAGCTACACGTACAAACCTTATTTTTGACGTTGTTATACCATCGCATTTAACTTTAACCGAAAACGAACTTAACGATATAATTTGTCAGAAAGCGCACGAGGCAGACAAAACCTACGTTTGCGTAATAACGTTCGACCGTGATTTTACGGGACAATAATGTGTAAGTTTCATAAGCGACGACAATATTTTTTGTCACAAAGTATTATTGACATTCTTTCTGATATACTATATAATGTTGGTAGAGAAAAAGGAGAGGGTGTTTATAATGATTTTTAAGTTTTGTATACGAAAAAAGTCTGTGCAAAGCTTTTTTGAATTGAATAAAATATATTCGCCCGATAAATCTTGCCTCAAAATTTGCGCAGACTAAGACTTTGAACTAAAAAAGTTTTAGTTTGCGCTTTTTACATTTTAATTGATAAAATAAATTTGAGGTGAAAATGAGATGATTATATCTAAAAACAAAGCAATTTCAATGATTTTAGTTTTGTGTATCTTGATGTTATCGGTTTTTGCGATTGATTACAATGTGTCTGCTTGCGGAACGTATATTACCTGGCAAAACGATGCTCAATTAATAGGCGGTGTTGGTAGTTACGGTGACCATGTAAGATATTATTGGATACACAGTAGCGCTGCTGAATATGAGTCTTTGATAGCCCAGGCAAGATATAATTGGGTTAATACTTCTTCGATATTAACTACTTCAATTTTGATAAGGCAGATTTCTGTACAGTCAAGTTCGGTTTTTGATATATATAAACGGCAGGAGTTTGCTTCGTCCAGTGGGAAATTAGCGATTTCGTATTTTTATGATACTTCAAATCAGAATATTGGAACACCGACATATGATTATAAATGGACAGAAATAGTATTAAATACATCTAACTTTGCTAATTTAAGTAATTATAATAAATTAGGAACGATTACGCATGAATTTGGACATTGTATGGGGCTTGCACACACAACTGATAAAAATCGTATTATGTGTACAGTTGGCGATGGTAGAAATGTTAATACACCGAGTTATACGGATCTTGACACAATTAATCATATATACGGATAGGAGGGTAAATATATGAAACGATATTTAAGCATGGTACTTGCATTGCTTTTGTTTTTAAGTATTGTGGGTTGTGGCACCGAAGAAAGCAAGACTGTACAAAAATTCACTGATAAAACGGTAAATGTAGAATCATTTGAACCGCAGGATTTTTCTGACGTTATATCTGTAAGTATGTCTGCGGATTTTGAAAAAACTTATAAAACCAAGGAAGAGTTATACAAAGCATCCGAAAATGTTGTTTATGGAACGGTGAAGAAATTGACATATTTTGATGAAAGCGGTGCAGCGCACGTATTATGCGATTTCGAGGTCGAAAAAGTGTACAAAGGCTCACTCGCTGAAAACGATTTAATTTCGGTGTTGACTGCGGGTGGTTATGTAAGACTTTCAAAACGAATTGAAATTTATGGCAAAGGCAAATTTGCGGGTTATACCGATAAACAAATAAACAATACGGTTATTAAATCGGATAATATGGGTGTGCCTACAATGGAGGTAGGCGAGAAATGTTTATTATTCCTTTCGGCACCTATTAATAATGAACCTCCATTCCCGAATGGTGTTTACGGCGTGATGGGTGATTTTATGGGAAGATATGTACAACAAGGTGATAAATTTGTAAGATATAAACCTGTAACCGAACCCGATTTCTATATGGGCGGCGAAGAAAAAATATCTAAAATATCCGTAGAAACATATTTGAAAAGCGAAAAAGAAAAACTTGAGAAAGTGAAATAGTTTTAATGTTTAGAAAACAGCACTTAATCCTTGCATTAGGTGCTGTTTTGCTGTATAATAATTTAATAAATATATTGTAAGGGGAATTGAATTTATGAACTTTACACCTGTTGATAACAGCGGCCGAGTGGACGGTTTTTGCCTTGTGAAAAGCGTAGAGGTAAAAACCTCGTCAAAAGGCGACACCTATCTTGATTTTACTTTAGGTGACAGCACGGGCGAAATAAACGGAAAACTCTGGCGTTACACACCCGCCGAGCACGGCGAATACAAGGCAAACGACCTTGTGAAAATCCGTGGCACAATTTCACAGTACAACGGTATGGATCAGTTGAGGATTGAGAGAATCAGACCGACAATAGATTCCGACAACGTGCATATTGAAGATTTTGTGCGCACGTCGGGTTATAGCGCAGAGCAGATGTACGACACACTTATAAATATTGCCGACTCTTTTGCCGACAATAATTTAAAACTGTTGGTTACAACAATTCTTGACCAAAACCGCGAGAATCTGCTTTTCTGGCCTGCGGCATTCAAGCTTCACCACGCGCTTCGCGGCGGACTGCTTATGCACACCCTTTCGATAGTAAGACTTTGTGAAGGTGTATGTAACGTTTATCCGTTTATCGACCGTGAGTTGTTGCTTGCGGGCGCAATACTGCATGATATATCAAAACTTGATGAGTTTGACGTGAATGAAGCGGGAATTGCCGATGGTTACACCGTAGAGGGAAATCTTTTGGGTCATATTGCTATGGGCGCTACTAAAATTGATAAATATGCCGAGCGTTTGGGTATTGACCGTAAAACGTCGGTACTATTGCAGCATATGATTCTTTCGCACCATGGTGAGCCTGAGTTTGGAGCCGCGGTAAGGCCTATGTTTATTGAGGCGGAAGTGCTTTCTGAACTTGACCTTATGGATGCGCGTATTTTTGAAATGCGCGAGGCGGTATCGTCAGCAAACCCCAACGATTTTTCCGCTCGTGTGTGGGCGCTTGACAACCGCAAACTTTTTAATCACACGCGAACCGATTTGGAAGCAGATCCAAAATTGTTCTAAGAAATTTAAAACCTTGAAAGGAAGTAAATAATTATGAAAATCACAAAAGATATGATAGTAGGCGACGTTCTTGATATCGATACAGGCGCTGCAAAATACTTTTTTGAAATAGGTATGCATTGCCTTGGTTGTCCCGCTTCACGCGGCGAGTCTATAGAACAGGCGTGTACTGTTCACGGTGCCGACGTTGACGCTCTCGTAGAAAAACTCAACGCATACTTTGCCGACAAATAATGTTGGAGTTAAGTAAGCGATTATCTCTTATAGCGGAATTTGTAAATGAGGGCAGTAGCGTTTGCGATGTGGGTACCGACCACGGCTATCTGCCCGCATTTTTGTCTTTGTCACAAAAGTGCAAAAGTGTTATGGCTACCGACATAAATCAAATGCCGCTTCAATCTGCACAGGCAAATTTAGAGCGGCTTGGGTGCAAAAATGTAAAGCTTGTTTTGTGTGACGGACTGTCCCTTGTTACAAGGGCAGATGCCGATACCGTTATAATTGCGGGTATGGGTGGCGAGGTTATAAGCGGCATAATTGACCGTGCTCAATTTTTGCGTGATGGTAGCGTAACGCTTATATTACAGCCCACCACTGCCGCAAAACAGTTGCGACAATTTCTTGCAAAAAACGGTTTTACGGTTAAGCGTGAAACAGCAATAGAAGAAAACGGCAAAATTTATTCGATAATGCTTGTGCGCTTTGCGGGTAAAGAAT
>JAZNWJ010000030.1:0-76342 GCA_045593245.1 Acutalibacteraceae bacterium
AATATTGATTATCCGTATGTGAAACCGTATTATATCGACAAATCACACCTTGATTATGGCATTACAGAAGCTGTTTATGAGGATTATATTTTGAAGATATTTGATCGTGATAGACTTATTTGCGAATGTATAAAGCACGAGAATAAAATGGATAGAGAAATATATAACAAAGCAATTCAGGCATATATCAATGATAACAAGAAGAATATTACTAATCTGCTTGATTACGCAAAGCGTAGGAACATCCACAAAAAAGTAAGAGAAAGAATAGGAGTGTGGCTATAATGGATAGAGGTGCATCGGTACTTGCAAAACTCAAAGCAAAGTCGAAAGAAACTGGAAACTCACTACAGATGCATTTACAGTTGTTTTGTCAGGAAGAGTTTCTTCGCAGATTGGCTCTTTCGAAATATGCAGATAATTTGGTTTTGAAAGGTGGCCTCTTCATCTACACTTTAACCAATTTTGAAAGTCGTGCAACTGTTGATGTAGATTTCCTCTTGAGGCAACTTCCCAATAGTGTGGAAGAAATGGAGAAAATCATTACAGAAATCTTAGCTGTTGATACTGGAAACGATTTTATAGAATTAACTGCCGGAGCATTTGAAATCATTTCTCCGCAGAGAAAATATACTGGTGTTTCCTGTCAGATTATAGGCAAAATTAAAAACACCAAGACTCCTTTTAGTGTAGATCTTGGTGTTGGAGATATTATTGTGCCGAAAGCAGAAAAGAGAAAAATTCCGGTTCAACTTGAAGATTTCACACAGCCTAAAATCAGCACATACTCTTTGGAAAGTACGATTGCCGAAAAATTTGATGCAATGCTTCAAAGACTCGAAATGACCAGCAGAATGAAAGATTTTTACGATATATATTATCTTTCAAAAATGTTTGATTTTGATGGTCGCAAACTGCAAGAAGCAATAGCAGAAACATTGCAAAACAGAGGCACATCCTATAATAGGGATAGTTTACAGCAGATAGCAGGGTTTATTGATGACACTGAAATGGTTGCAAAGTGGAAACGTGCTTTGAAAGATATAAAAAAGCCTGACATAACTTTTGATGAAGTCGTTGGAGCCATAGTGAACTTCTTGAATCCGGTATGGCAAGGGATATTGGATGAAGAAGAGTTCTTTGGTACCTGGAACAAGGATAAAGAAAAGTGGAGATGAAGAGGCTATAAAAGCAAAGAGGAGAACGACGTATGAATAAAATAAAAGTTAAATTATTTTTCGCAAAAAACGGGATGTGGATTTATCCTATTTTAGGATTAATTTCCATTATAGCAATAATTTATCTATATAACAGATTAGACATTGATATCCTAGGAAATGTTGGTAAATGGAGCAGTGAAACAATAGCGGTGTTAGGCACATTGTTAGGCGCAGTTATAGGTGGTGCTTTTACTCTTTGGGGTAGTATTTATATTAACAAGAAACAATTGAAGGCACAAACTTATATTAAACGAAAAAACGTTATCTACAAACCATTATATGATGAATTATGTGATATACAATTCAATATACTTGCTGCAAATCCATATCCAGGGAGAATTGCTTTTGAGATAGAAGAACATGGTTCTTGGAAATATCCGCAATATACGGTTTGGAATAGAATCAAATCTGACACACGGTATTTAGAAACACCTAAAATTATTGTTTCTGAAATGGAAAATCTTTATTTCAAAATTGATGAATATATGAAAGCGTGGATTGGAGATAATGAGGAAATGACGAATTTAACCAATGGAGTTCTCCAAGAAGTTATAGGGACACAAAGTACATTAATGAATCTTGGCGATTGTGTAATAAAACATGCATTGGAAAATTCGCAACAAGACATTTATGAATATTGTAAAATTAGTTTAAAAGAAAAAGTTGATGTAACTGATGAACAGCACAATAAAATTAACAGTTTATTTTATGAAAGATGTAAAGAAAGTCCGGTAGTCATAAAAATAAAAAAAGCAAAACAAGAATGGGAACAACAACAGGAAAAAGTCATCGACCTTTTAACAGAGTTAATTCAATATGTCAATATTAAATATGAGGGGTAAATTATGCAGTATGGTTTAAAAAACTATGAAATAGAAAAAATTATCAGGCATTCACTCAATAAAAATCCAGATTTAAAATATTACATAAATAATGATTATATTGACGAATTGGTCAATTTACTTGTTAGCGGCGTAAGTCAAGCTATTGAAGAAAACACCAAAAAAGTTATTTCTGATATAGAAAGAGAATTGAGATTGAAAAGACGTGGCGTCTTATAAAAGAAAATGTGTTTAACAAGAGAGAGGCTTGTATATGGGTGAGTATAACGAAAAAACATTTAAGGAAAAGATAGAAATATTAAAACGAGTTGTATCATCTCAGCATATGAACCCTATCGTTTTAGATTACTTTCCAGATGATTTTTATCAGTTGAACGAAAAGCATTTGATGTATTTGTGGCATTTCTTAACCGATAAAGGCATTGCAGAATTATATGGTGTAACCCCATATACGGTAAAAAAACAACGTCATAATTTTGGGATAAACCCTGTAAGTTCATCGTTTGATCGTTTAGAACAAGATTTAAAAGATGCAATTAATAAGTTGAGTGGCAAATGATACGATAAATTCTCACAACTTTGAATGATAAAGGAATGGTCGAAAAACCATCGGGAAAAGATATAGAATATAGTTTAAAAACGGAGGGAAAGTGAAATAAATGATTGTATATTTAGATACAAATGTTTATTACGGAGCGAAGTTTGTCTTTGATAAAGGAAAATTTGAAACACTAAAAACACTATTAAGCGATGGAATAATTAAAGTTTTATATACTTCGGCTACTAAGGGAGAAGTTCTTCAACATATCGAAGAGGATATTACAAAAGAAATAACTGCTTACAATAGAGCGATTAGGAAGAATTTATCAAGTTTTAAAATTGATGAAGATTTATCCATACAGGAGATATCCATTCATGATCTTGTGAGCGATAGAAAAGACAAACTTCAGAGCTTTTTTGATTTAGCTAATGTTGAATGTATTTCTTTAAATCCTTTAAATGCAGAAATGCTGATGGATGATTATTTTAATATGAATCCTCCTTTTGAAAGCAAAAAGCCACACGAATTCAAAGATGCAATTATGATTAACGCAATTCGCAATTATCAAAGAGCCGCTAATGAAAAAATATGTATTGTTTCGGATGACGCAGGATTTCGGAAAGCATTTGAGGAAAATGCTAACTTTATCTGTTTTGAATATTTGAGTTATTTTTTCAACTACATTCAAGAAGAACGTGCATTAAGTACATATTATTCTTCTTTAATGGCTAACGGATTCTTTGAAGATGAAATAGAAAATTATTTGGATGCTTTGGATATAGATCGTGGTGATTATTCGGATTGGGAATGCGATAGCAAAGAGTTACGCGATCTTGATTGTGAGTTATTATATATAGAAAGAGATCGAAACCCAGAGAAACTGCAACTACATATTCAGTTGAGTTACGATATAGACGTTGAAATATCCCATAGGGATGATGATCTCTCGTATTATGATAAGGAAGAACATAGATATTTGTTTGAGGAGTATGTTACTTGGTTGGAAAGACATACATTATCAGAAGAGATAATAGTACTGTGCAGCATAGTTAACGACGGAGAATATTTTGAGTTTGAAAAAATAATATCGGATCGCAAATATGATTTTTTGGATTTGTGTGATGATACGATGTATGATTTCGACGAAATATCTTCAACGCAAAACGAAGACCCCAATTTGGTGTATTGCGCACAATGCGGGGGAATAATAGGTCACACACCAATATACTTCGATTATGATGGGGAACCTTTGTGCGGAAATTGTATGATAGACGATACAAAAGGCATGGTATGCCCGGATTGCGGAAGAAAAGTACCGTATGAAAAATCAATTAATGGGTTTTGTGAGGATTGTATAAAGGATAGGTAGTAGAAAGCAAAAGAAATAAAGATAGGGATTTATTTCCCTATCTTTATTTCTTTTGGCATTGTTGCTGTATTTTTCTTTTGTTGTTCAATTACTTCATCGGCAGTTTTATAACTCTGTTGAAGCCTATCCCTATCCAAGGAAAGTTTATTTAGCAAGAAATCATATCTGATTTTGAATTCGGCAAAAACTTCGCTCCATGTTTTAACATAAATCTTATAATTATTAACTTTAAAGACTAAAGATCTTTCACCATGGACTTTGTTTGTATCGATCTCATTTTTTATGTAATTATCAGAGGAGAAACCATTACCTACAAGATAAAATTGCCATGTCATGTTTGGGGCGTTAAATTCGTCAACGCTCATTATGACATTCATATATTTTTTGATTTGGCTTAATTGCTTTTCCCCAAGATTAATATTAGGATGCTTTAGTTCTATTACGATGTTGTTGATAGTATCACTAATAACATCCTGTCTTACAGCAAAAATATCCATTTGCTTCAATTTGTCTGGATGTTCGATACTTTTATCTTGATACTCTTGATGAAGAATATACAAATATCTACGTAGCGCCTCTTCAAAGTTCGGCTCTGCGGCAGTCACAAGGTTGTATTGTTCGCCAAAAATCCAATAGTGATTTTCAATCATCTTTTGAATGTGCACAACTTCATTGGCTTTTAATTCATTATTGAAAACCAGCTGTTTTAAATCTTCAATGGCTCTATACCGGTCATTTAACAATTTTATCGTTTTGGTTATATTGGATAATCTTGCGTAATTAAGAATTTCTGCGAGTTCTTTTCGATCATTTGAATCCATATCTAAAATTTCTTCTAATATTTTAAATAACGAATTCACTTCGCCGCTCTCCATAATTAAATCCAAGAGGCGTATAAATGTTTTTCGTTGCTCTTTGTTCATGCTTGAAGAAAAAATCTTCGGTTGAGCAATATATAAGCAAGAAACGACATCTTCAACTTGGCTTTTTCTGAAATTCTGCAAGGGATCTTTTTCGTCAAAATTAGGAAAAGCTGAAGATATTTCTAAACTATCAATTACTTCAGAAACATGACTTTTTAAAAAAGGTCTACGCTTGTCAAAGAGCATCTGATTAACATCATGCATTAGCGCTTGGAAGTTATCGCTCTTTTTAGTGTGCAAAACATTCCGTTCAATATCAATTTGTTCGTTTTCACTGTTGCTGTTAAAATCAAAATGATCGAACAAAGGGCTTTTTATATAAACGCTATGATAGAAGGAGTCCCCTTTATTATTATAGGTGGTGTTTTCTTTTTGCTTTTCAGTTGCACTACTATCTATATAATAATATTTTGAATACTCAGCCAGTTTTGATGTCCAACAAACAAATTTCACTTGGTAAGAAGGTTTTATTCCGTCCTCGGCGACATTAATGGAGTCTTTTTCCAATATGAGATATGAATAATCTAACTCTTCACCATTAACGACGATTTTAAAATTCTTCTCTTCGTTTAATTCTAAAAACCAGCAAAACTCCTTGCAAAGTTGTTCTTTGATAGAGGCGTTGGATAGTTCATCGCTGTCCACATTTATAAATTCTACAGTGGTTCCTGTGCTTTTTTCTACCGTAGCAGGTGAATTAGGACTATAACGATTTAACTCATCTGCACCAATTGTGATATTATATTCATAATTTTTGCCATCCCGGCAATACACAGTTGTCCAGGAAGCTAGTGAGGCAAAGGTGAAAAAGGTCAATCTACCAACGCCGTTTTTACCGTGAATATCTGATACTTTGATATTTGGATCATAAATCTTTTCGGATTGGAAAAAAGGCCTGAATTTATCATCTAATAAATCCCTATCGATACCATACCCATTATCCATAACCCTAATAGAAGATATTGCACCAAAATCGTTTTCGCTAGTTTCAACATACACTTCGGTCGCTTTTGCATCAAAGCCATTCCATATGTATTCGCATATTGATTTGAGTGGTGTATATCTTTTTAAGGAATTCTTTATTCCCTTAGAAGTTATTTGCACATTATTTTCACTCATGTATATCGGCTCCCTATACAGAATTACATTAACATTATACTTTATTTTTAAAATATAATCAACAGCAATAAAAGATTTTATAAAAGCTCATTAGTAACAACGATTAATTATTAATGCATTTGATATCCTTGCAGATTCCTCCCGTGTTCAAATTTGTGCTATAATAAATTTTAGAAGATTTGCAACCATTTCGAAAATTTGGGTGGTAGTATAGTGAAAGGGCTCTTTACGAAAAAACGAAAAGTAGGTGAAATAGTGGAAGACAAATACATAGTTGATCTGTATTGGGAACGAGATGAAAAAGCAATTACTGAAACAGCTGCAAAGTACGGTCGGTATTGCTATTCGATTGCGTTTAATATTCTCTCCAATACAGAGGATGCAGAAGAGAGTGTCAATGATGCATATCTAAATGCTTGGAACAGTATGCCGCCTCATCGTCCGACAATTCTATCAACCTTTATTGGTAAAGTAACGAGGTTCGTTAGTTTAAAAAAATGGCGAGAAAAGCGAACACAAAAACGGGGTGGCGGAAATATTGACATCGCATATGAAGAACTGTCTGACTGTATTCCTTCCAATACCAGTATTGATGAAGAATTAGAAAATCAGGAGCTTGCAAAGGTGATTAACGATTTTTTAGATGAGCTTCCTGAATACGAGCAAAAGATTTTTGTTCGCCGATATTGGTATTTTGACAGCATTTCTACTATTTCAATTTATTTCGGGTTTAGTGAGAGCAAAGTGAAATCCATGTTACACCGAACTCGAAAGAAACTACGATCCAAATTATTAGAAGAAGGTGTTATAATTGAAAATTGATAAATTAGTTGATGCAATCGGTGAGGTTGATGAAAACAAAATCAAAAATGCGAGAACGACTTCCGGTAAAATCAAAAGAATCTCCTTCAAGCGTGCGGTTGCACTGGTTGCTGCAATCATATTGTGTATAACCGTTTCTGTTCCTGTTTTGGCAGCTACGGTAGATCCTATTTATTTAATGGTGTACCGTGTTTCTCCGTCTTTTGCACAAATGTTAAAACCGGTTCAATTATCTTGCGAAGATAACGGAATTAAAATGGAAGTTCTTTCTGCTGCGGTTTATGAAAATGAAGCGGCAATATATATTTCACTTCAAGATCTAACAGATCAAAACCGAATAGATGATACAACAGATTTATTTGATAGTTATCATATCAATCGTGCGTTTGATTCTTCAGCTTCTTGCAGTAGAGTTTCTTTTGATGAAGAAACCGGAATAGCCACGTTTCTAATCAATATCAGTCAATGGAATGATCAAGAGATTGGCGGAGATAAGATTACATTCTACTTCACAGAATTTCTTAGCAATAAAAGCAAATTTGAAGGCGAACTGACAGAGCTTGATTTAAACTCTGTTGCTGAAGCGAATGAAACTCAAAAGCCCGAATCTTTCCGGGGCGGCGGAGGCAAAGAATTAGATTATGAAAGCCGTTTTGATCTTAAGTATTTAGTTCCTGTAGACGGCGGGATTCTTTCTCCTGTTGACGGTGTTACAGTAACCAATGTTGGCTTTGTGGATGGCAAACTGCATATACAGTTGTATTTTGAGGATATTTTGTCATACGATAATCATGGGTATATCCGTATGTATGATAAGGATGGAAATCAAGCTGAAAGCTATCACTTCTCCTTTTGGGACGATAAAAAGATTGGCAGCTATGAAGAAATTATCTATGATATTTCGCCCGAAGACATTGAAAACTACACGGCTTATGGCTCTTTCGTTACTTGCAAAAATTTGACAGAAGGATATTGGCAAGTGACTTTTCCGCTTGAAAATATGAATTAATATTTCACATTAAAACAAAGTATAAAACTCCTTTGTTGACAGATAATAACAGTGTTATCAAATCAACAAAGGAGTTTTTATATATGAAAGCAACAGGTATTGTGAGAAGAATAGACGACCTCGGTCGTGTGGTTATTCCAAAAGAGATAAGACGCACGCTCAAGATAAGAGAAGGAGATCCGCTAGAAATTTTCACTGGAAATGGTGGCGAAGTTATTTTTAAAAAATATTCGCCTATGGGAGAGATGGTGTCATTTGCGGCGGATTTTGCAGCGGCTTTGTCGGCGGCAAGTGATTTAACGGTAATTATCTGCGACCGTGACCACTGTATAGCTGTTGGTGGTGGTTCTAAAAAAGAACTGCTAGAAAAGGCCATAACCCAAAAACTTGAAACGATTTGTGAAGAACGCCGCCCATTTATAAACAAAGACGGCAACGAAGTGTTTGCGCTCGAAAGCGTGGACCAAAAAATTTGTGTTGCAGTGCCTATAATTGCCGCGGGTGATATTATAGGATGCGTAGCAATGCTTGAAAACGAAAAGTCTGCAAGCGCTAACGACACTGATATAAAGTTCGCCGAAGTAGCAGCTAAATTTTTAAGTCAAAGAAGCGAGTAAATCTCAATATATGCAAAAAAGCAATGATACCATATGGTATCATTGCTTTTTTAGTCAAGATGATAGGATACTCTGCGTCCCGAAGCCATCTGAAAGTCTCTTGTTTAGCCGTCTTTGGCGGTTTATAAGGCTTTTCGTTCGGTCAAAATTTTGTCTTCTGGCATCTTTTCTCCACTGTTTCCGCCTACTCCAAATCGCACCATGGGATAAAATGTGGTCGTAAACCACTCAACTTCGCTTGCACTAATAGTATACCTTCCTTCTGCCGTGAAAACAAGTGTGTAAAAATTACTACGCATTAACCAAAGGAAAGCATTATTTATCTCGCCGATAAAAAATCGGCGGGATTTTTCATTTTAATAAAACTTAAACATTTCTCAAAAATTTCGCAAACAAACGAAAAGTATAATGAACTCACAAAATCAAAAAAGGAGATACTGAAATGTCTAAATTCGTAGAAGCAAATGAAAAGATCGCCGAGAGCGTAGTTAAGGGTTATAAGAAAATCGAGGACAAATTCACAGAAAAGTTCTTGAATGAAGATGGAACTATGAAAACCGGTAAAATCGGCGACACCGTTCTTGAAGGTTATAAAAAGATTGAGAACGGAGTTGTCAGCGGCTACAAGAAAATTGAGGATGGCGCTGTTGAAGGCTTCAATAGAGTAAATGATAAGATCATTGAAAAGGTGTTTTCTAAGGACGGCGAAACCGTAGAGGACACTAAGAAAAGACTTTTCGGCGACAAATAATTTCGTAAATGTAATGGGGATACAAAGAATGAAGGACACAGCATTTATTTATAGATACTCAGCAAAAGAAAATAAGGAAGTTCAGGAAATCCGCAAAAAATATCTTCCCCGTGAGGAAAGCAAGTTTGAAGAACCGAAACGTTTGGACTATACAGTGCAGACCTCCGGAATGATGGAATCTCTTTGTGCCGGCATTGGCGGTGCGTTAGTGTTCGGTCTTGGGATGTGCCTTGCAATGCAGGTTATCGGAAGCGGAGTGATTTTAATAGCACTCGGCGTACTTCTCGGAATTATCGGTATGGCAGGAATGCTTGCTGCCTATCCGGTATACCGTAAGGTTTTCGACAAACCCAAACAGAAACTTGCGCCGAGAATCCTCGAATTGACAGCAGAGATCGCAGGCGAAAAAAACTAAGATTTTAACAAAACTCAAACAAAACTTCAAAATTTCAAAAACATCGGCACGGTATAATGTGCTCATAATAAATCGAAAAGAGGTAACCGTTATGAATAAAACCGATCAGGATTTTCTCGTTCAGAAGATCCGTACTCAGTACACCGAAAAAGAACATACCGGTCTTGACGAACTCAAGAAACTGGACACCAAAGTGAAGCGCCCGGCAAATGTCTTTGCTTACATTTTCGGTAGCATCAGCGCCATCATTATGGGTAGCGGTATGAGTCTTGTTATGACCGATATTGCTGAAATGGTCGGTATCGAAAACCCGATGTTCTACGGCATTATCATCGGTATTGTTGGTATGTTTATGGCAATTATCAACTATCCTATTTATAAAGGTATTCTCGGTTCGCGCCGTAAAAAATACGCAGATAAAATCATTGCTCTTAGCGATAAAATTATGGAAGGATAAGGTCTGGGAGCTCGGCGGTATTGGTGGCTTTAGTAAAAAGAATTTGGCAAGCCCTAATAGTCCTGAGTACATAGAAAAATTTATTATCGAGTGTAATAAAGGCGTGCTTACCCATAGACTGTCATATCCTATAGGCTTTTTGCCGATGTTGTTTATATCTAATGTGTGTGCGTTTTCGATCGCTTGTCCCGTTGCGATGGTTAATTTGTTCTTAAATATTTTGCCGACACTAATACTCCGATATAACACGCCTAAACTTCAAGCGATGTTAAAAAGGTTAAATAGAAAATCAATTGTAAAATGAGGCAGCGTCAGCTTGGCGTTGCCTTGATTTTTTGAAATCAACACTTTTTAAGAATTGTGTTGTTCAGTTATGAATAACACAAAGCTAAAGTATAAGTGTATTTTTTCAAAAAAACTCAAAACGCAAACAAAACTTTAACATTTGGATGTTATACTGTATAATAAATTAAAATTGAAAGTAGTTGAAAAACAATTATAATTGTTTTTCGGCAAATATATTTGCCGCTTGTCAATGTATATTGACAAGCTACTTGCAATTTCATTAAGGTTGGAATTTGCATTAAATGCAAATTGTATGTGAACTTTCACATACTGAAACACAAAGTGTTTCACCAACCATTAATATAGTAATAAGCGGAGGTAACACGATGTTTAAGATATTGATTGTTGAGGATGATAAGGAACTGAATAAGACAGTTTGCTCGTTTTTGAACCATAGCGGCTATGAAGCCACCGGCTGCCTTAATGCAAACGAGGCTTACGATGCGCTTTATGAGAATATGTTTGATCTTATCGTATCGGACATTATGATGCCCGGCGTTGACGGCTTTGAATTTGCAAGGAATGTGCGTGAGCTGAACGAAGATATCCCTATTCTCTTTATGACTGCCCGTGATGATATTGCTTCTAAACAAAGAGGATTCCGTATCGGTGTAGACGATTATATGGTAAAGCCTATCGACCTTGACGAGTTATTCTTGCGTATTGGCGCCCTTCTCCGCCGTGCTAAAATTGCTTCGAGCCGTAAACTTGAAATCGGCAGCTTTGTGATGGATGCTGACGAACACACCGCTTATCTCGGCGATGAAGAAATTTCGCTTACCAATCGAGAATTTAGTATCCTTTATAAACTTCTCAGTTATCCCAAAAAGACCTTTACAAGAACACAGCTTATGGATGAGTTTTGGGATGCCGATACCGAAACCGCACCGAGAGCCGTTGACGTATATATGACAAAACTCCGTCAGAAACTTATCCGTTGTGAGGACTTTGAGATTAAAACTGTTCACGGACTCGGCTATAAGGCGGTGATCAAATGAAGCGAGGTTGTAGAATTAAAAGCGTTCTGAAGTGGCTTAATCATTATTTTGTGTTCTTCTTGCTTGTCGCATTTGTTATAACCTGTTGTACGATGCTTTTTGTGTCTACCTTGAGAGATACCTTAGGTATCACGCTGACCGATGCCAATATCAGTGCCGCCGCCAAAATAACTTTTTGGAATGTTGCGCTTTTGAGCCTTATATTTACGGTGATTGACTCGCTCCGTCGAAAACTTACGGTAGAGCGCCCCGTAAAGCGCATCACCGATGCGGCAGAAAAAATTATACAAGGCGATTTCTCAGTAAGAGTAAAGCCGCAAAGCAAGTTCGGTACAGATGATACTTTCAATCAGGTTATAGACTGCTTCAATAAAATGGCAGAGGAACTTTCGAGTGTGGAAACTCTGCGCACCGATTTTATTGCCAACGTGTCCCACGAAATGAAAACACCCCTTGCCGTTATGCAAAACTACGGTACGCTTTTGCAGGCTGATGACTTGCCGGAGGAAAAACGCATCGAGTATGCTAAAGGTGTAACTGACGGCTCTCGCCGTATGGCAGAGATGATGACCAACATATTAAAGCTCAACCGCCTTGAAAATCAGCAGATATATCCTAAAACCACCGAATTTGATTTAGGGGAACAACTTTGTGAGTGCCTTTTACAATTTGAGAATGTGTGGGAAAAGGCAGACATCGAGATTGACACCGATATTGCCGAGGATGTTAAAGTAAAGGCAGATGAAGAACTTTTGAGCCTTGTATGGAACAACCTCTTTTCTAATGCCTTTAAGTTCACCGAAGCAGGCGGCACTGTAAGTGTTAGCCTTAGTGCAACAGAGCATCATGCCATTGTAAAGGTCAAGGATAACGGTTGCGGAATGACTGCAGAAGTCGGAGCACATATCTTTGAAAAATTCTATCAGGGTGATACTTCTCATTCGGCTCAGGGCAACGGTCTGGGACTTGCATTGGTAAAGCGTGTAGTTGACATTATGCAGGGTGAAATTAGCGTAGAAAGTGCCGTAGGCATTGGCACGACCTTCACCGTAAAGATACGGAGGCCTTGATATGGACTGGAAAAGAATAGGAAAAGCTCTTCTGTTTCCGCACATCGCTATAATGATTATTTTGATTCCTATCGCCACTGTGTTCCTCGTGTACTCGATGGTGTTTTTAGGAACAGAGTCGATAGCCGCCATTATTTCTTACGTGCTTGCTTTTTATACCTTAACGGTTTGGTGTATGAAAATACCGCACCTCATTCACTTTTTCAAGACCTTTAAGGATGAAAATAAATATGCAAGAAGATGGCAAGATGATACAAGACTTCGAGTAAATGTATCTCTTTATGGTACACTGATTTGGAACACCGCTTATGCTGTGTTTCAGTTAGGACTCGGTTTTTGGCATCATACATTTTGGTTCTATTCTATGGCGGGATATTATATCGCCCTTGCAGTAATGCGTTTCTTCTTAGTTCGCCATACCAGTAAGCATAAACCTGGCGAAAAAATGCGAGAAGAACTTATTAAATACCGCACTTGCGGCTGGGTATTCCTGCTGATGAACCTGACATTGTCGGTCATGGTATTTTTTATGGTGTACTGGAACAGAACTTTTCATCACCACGAAATTACAACCATTACAATGGCAGCATATACCTTTACCGCATTTACAATGGCAATCATCAACATGGTAAAGTATCGTAAATACAACAGTCCCGTCTACTCAGCATCAAAAGCAATCAGCCTTGCCGCCGCTTGTGTTTCAATGCTCACATTGGAATCCACGATGCTGACCACCTTCGGTGATGGCAGTACCGATGCCTTGACACGCAAGATATTACTCGGTAGCACCGGTGGGGTCGTATCTGTTTTTATTATTATAATGGCGATTTATATGATTGTGCAGAGCAGTAAAAAGCTAAAAGCGTTAAAATAGTGAGGAAAAATTATGGAAAACAAAGAAACATTTAATTACACCTACTCCGCAAAAGAGCAGGATGAAATTAAGGCAATCAGAAAGAAGTATGCCGCACCAGAAGAAACAGAAGATAAGATGGTGCAGCTTCGCCGCTTGGATGCAGGGGTTACGCAAAAAGCTCAGGCAGTTTCTCTTGTCTTTGGTGTAATCGGCGCTCTGCTTTTGGGAATTGGTATGAGCCTTGCAATGACCGATTTTGGCGAAATTCTTGGCTCATACAGAGAAATGGCTATGCTTCTTGGAGTCGTTATCGGCATTGTCGGTATCGTTCTTGTAAGCCTCGCTTATCCTCTTTACAATCGCATTGTAAAAAAAGAGCGTGAAAAAATAGCGCCGGAGATTATTCGTTTAACAGACGAGTTGATGAAATGAAGAAGGCCATATGAATACCCCTAACAATAAACGCTATCGGGATATGACGGAGAGCATAAATGCAGCTTTTGTTTCCTTGCTTCAGGATAAAGAACTGCGTGACATTACCGTTACAGATATATGCGAACTTGCCGGTATAGAGCGCAGTACCTTCTATGCTCACTATAATGATATAGCTGCTTTGGCAAATGATTATGCAGCTCAGGTTGAAAAGCAGGTATCCAAGCAACAGCATACAGAGGATGACTTTTCGTGGATATTTGACTACATAAAAGAGCATCCCAATCTTTTCAAAAATTATTTCAAACTCGGTGTCAGCCAAGTATCCTCTGACTATAAAACGATCTTTTTCAGAAACGGCGCATATTCCGTTGCAAAAATGTGGTTTGAGGAAGGTTGCATTGAGTCCTCTGAACAAATGGCAACAATAGTAAAACGAGAATACGATAAAATCTATAGTAATTAAGTTGAAAGACGGCGGATTTATTTCGCCGTCTTTAATATTTCTCTGGACTTGTGGAAAGTGTTGTTTGTGTTGCAAAAGGTATTTTTTTATGATATAATCAATTTGATAAATTGGAATTTATCGAACTGTTATGATAAGCGATAGTGGTGTAAAAATTACTACGCATTAACCAAAGAATAAAGCAAAAGAAAATCCGTGTCTCCCATAGGGGAAACACGGATTTTTGGTCGAGGCGACAGGATTTGAACCTGCGGCCTCTGCGTCCCGAACGCAGCGCTCTACCAAACTGAGCCACGCCTCGTTATTTAAATTTTTTATAATGTATAAGTATATGACGGTTTTTGCTTCCGCACTGCTACTCCGCTTACTCTTGCGATAAATTAGCCTATTTATTATATATAAACAAATATAAAAAGTCAATATTAAATTTGTGGGCAAAAAGCTGAACAGCGAAGCGATAATTCACTTCGCTGTTCTATTTTGTTAATCGAATTTATCTATCGGGAGTTTTATTACTCCGTCTTCTACAACCACACCCTCTTGACTACTGTTGCTGTCTTCTGTGTCGGGATTTTGTTCGGAAGATGTGTCATTTGATGTGTTATCGCCCGATATGTTGTCGGTTGACTCGTTTTTATCCGAAACAGTTCCGTTTGAAGATATGTTAGATGAAGCGTTGTTTGAAGAAGTATCGCTTGGTGATGATCCGCCTTGTGTAGTGCTATTATCAAAAATGTCTTCTTCAAGCTCAATACCCGAAATGATGTCTTGACTGCTGTTATCAATTGCTTTATCTGATGACGTTGCAGTAGAACTATCGTGTTTGGGGTTTGTTGTATCTTGCTTGCATGCGGTAAGACAAAAAACAAATATAAGACACAATGATAAAATCAAAAATTTTAATATATTTTTTTGTTTCATATCAATCAATCCCAATAATATGTTGTAAAATCATCATCTTCGCCAGGGAAAGGGTCGGGACCTGTCGGGCTTGTAACAATGATATCACACATATTTATTTCAACTATTTCGATTTCAGCCACCTGAAAGGGGCGATTGTTTTTATTTTTCATATTAAATAATCCCCTTTCTTACTGTGCTACGTATGCTTTTGCCGACAGACCCAAACGGTAAAGCGCAAGAGCAAGCTCTGCCATATTGGGATTGGTGCTGCTTTGTTTTGAATATGCGTATGAGTTTATGCTATAAGTAAGTGTTTGGATAAGATAGCCGTCTTCATAAAGTTCGAAAGTGTACATATTATCAAAATCTGTAACTTTAATGTCAGATAATTTATATTGGCCATCAATAATCTCAACTTTTTCTCCATTTACTTCAATCCAAGTATTTGCCGTTACGCCTTCAACCTTAACTATTATTCCGTTTTTGCTGTCAAACCAAACCGTTGCTGAACGGAAATAAGGGCTGCCGCTTGATACACCTTCTTGGGTCTCAAGTGACATTTTATCGCTTTCGGTTGGTGTTGCGGTTGATGGTGTTCCAAGACCTGTAACACCGCTTGTTGCAAGGTTGTCGGTGTTGTACTTGGTATATTTCTGAGCCGCAGCACCGTAATAGAGCATATCGGTTATAAACTGAGTAAGCTCGGCATTATCAGTGTTTACATCCAAAAGATTTTGTGCATTTAGTTTTACACTATAGTTGTCTTTAACGTCAGTCAAGGTGCCTTTGTATAAAATTTCCGCCTTGATAATATCTGCCATACGCTGTGGAGCAAGGCCTGCAAAATCAAATACGTATTGGCTACCAACTACGGTGCCAGATACAATATCAATAACCTCGCCGTCTATGCTAAAGCGCATTGTAAGGTCGCCTGAATTTACGTTTTCGAGATTTGTTACGTCAACATAATATTTCATTGTAAGGTCAGCGCCTACGGTTACCTGCGCACCGCTGATATTTGCAACGTCAAGTTTGTAAAGAGCAATAGGCTGCTGGTCGGTATAAGACGCTGTCCTATAAAAACGGAAACGATTCTGATTGCTTGCAATATTGTAACGTAATATCGCGCCGCCTTCGCCTGTTATAACTGCATTGCCGTCAGTATCAACGGTAATGGTGTTAACGTATGTTTTGGTAGCATTGCTTAGCAAACTGTTGGTATCGCTCTGGCTACCAAAGAAAAGACCGCTGTTTGAACGGATTGTATATCCGCCATCAATTTTCTCTATAACAAATACCGCTGTCATATTTGTATCGGTTGCTGCGATTTTACCGTCGGTTATAGTAACGTCGGTACCGTTGTTTGCAACGTCAAGTTTTTCGGTTGTAGCGCCGTTAAACGCTATACTACCTGCTTCGTAAACGATAAGATAAGTACCTGTCCAGTCGGTCTGGTCCTCGGTTACCTTTATAAAGTAGTGGTCACCCTCTACTACAGGTGGCTCTGTAACTGTAAACTGTGCATATAGTGTTACGTTTTTAGTAACTGCGTAGGTTGCCTTTGCGACATATATTTTTGTAGAGTCGGTTTCGTTTTCTTTTTCTGCCCAACCGTCAAAGGTGGTGTATTCGTCTAACTCGCCGCTGTATTCAGGGAGCTTGATAAATCCGCCGCTGTAGGTGGAGTCGGTTCCAACCTCGGTACCATTTTCAACAAAGGTTACGGTATATGTTGGAAGAGCTTCAAAGTTAATTGTAATTACAACGTTGCTTGTTGGTGTTAAAAAGAAGGTGTTACCCTCTCTAACCACTGTAGCGGTACCGCTTGCAATGCTGTAACCTGCAACAGTATAACCTTCGTTTGGTGTTGCGGAAACGGTTGTGCCGCTAACGGTTACTGTACCAAAGGTGGCGTCGTTTGCATTGGCTGTTACTGTATAATCAGGTGTTTCGCCTGCGCTTGTGAAGTAATAGGTAGTAGCCGCTGTACGTTTGTAAAGGGTTAGCGCACCGCCTGTGCCAGTTGAATAACAAGCAAAACCGTATGTACCGTTCCGACGTAGGTTTTTGTTACCTGTATTGCCCGCGTTTACAAATTCGTAGGTCGAATTGCCCGAAACAGTCCAACGAGCATAGTTGCTTACAGTAGCCAAAAGTTGCGCTTTGTTGTCTGCACCTGTACCTGCGGCATATTTACCGGTCGACTCGTTATAAAGTGTATAATAGTCGCCGTCAGCGGTTACGGTCCAGATAAGTGATGCGTCAGGACTTGTGATACTGTTGCCGGAAACTGTTACGTCGGTGTAGCTAAGTCTGCTGCTTACAACTGCAGCTTTCATTGCGCCACCACTATAAACTATAAGATAATCACCCTCGGTAATAGCCTCTTCCCACTTTGTGAAAGTGTTGCTTTCGCCACTGCCGCCTGCTTGGGTGCGTGAATAAAGCGCATAAAGTGTAGTATTTGCTGTAACTGTGTATGTATCGCCTGCATTGTAAACGGTAGGTTTATCGGTTGTTTCACCGTCAATTTCGGCAGCTACCCAACCAACTGCGGTATAATCTGTGCCCGTAAGTGTGGGTAAAGTAATTGTATCGCCGCTGTATGCATTTGTGGTTGAAGTGGTACCTAAGTCACTAAACGTTACGGTGTATTGTGTACGTGCTACAAAGTTAATCTGTACGGTTACGTCGGCGTCTGTTTCTACCGTAAAGCTGTTACCACTTTGTGTAACGGTAGCATTAGTGTTACCGCTAACAATTGTAAAAGGATTGGTCGAGTCAATTTCATAACCTGTAGCAGGTGTTGCGGTAATATATTTATCGCTTACTTCTACAGTGCCGTGTGCATCGTTACTTGATTGTGCTGTTATGGTAGCCGCTGTGCTATCGCCACCGGTTGAGGATTTGAGCACTGTAGCAGTAATATACATCGCACGTGCCTGAGCGCTTAACGAAGTGATCACAAGTGAATCAACTTCTGTAGCAAATTCAACTGTTACAACTTTGCTGCTTAAAGAAGTAGTAATATTACTATCGCCCAAATTATCAATTGAGGTTTTCCATGCCGTAATCTGAGCGCTGCTAACGTTTGATGAAGTACCGTCAATTACAATTTTTTTAATTTTACCGCCGTCGTATTTGATTTCTACGCTTGAGTTCGCATAAATACGGACAGGGTTTGAATAGTTTGCTACGTTTGTAGTAGAACTTGCCTTATTATTGGTAAAGGTAAGACCATCATTTGACCAAACCTGTGAACTTGTATCTTGTGATACACGTTGTGTTGTTGTGGTAAAGTCAATAGTTGCCTCTACCTCGGTGGTCTGTGTGGTGTCGTCGGTGTTACCTGTATCACCACTGTCACCCGAGTCACCGCTGTCGCCACCGTCTTCGCTTGAAGAACCGGCAACAACATAGGTGATAGAATCAATCATACAACGATAGCCTGTGCTCGTGGTAGCAAAGGTTATGTCTTTGGTTGATGTGGTATCAACCTCTATTGCAGTGTACTCGCCATTGTCAGAGGCAGTTGTGATGGCGTGTGACGTACCGTTGACATCAACAGTTACTGTTTTAGCTTTATAACCTGCGACGTTAAAAATAACCTTAATTACATCGTCAGGAGCTGTCATACTAAAACTACCGACTTTACCGGATGTACCCATTTTGATAGCAGAATTACCTGTAGCATCACATGCGCCGGTATAAAAGCTTGTGCCGTCGGTAAGTGTTAATGTATAGTCACCGACAGTTTCTGTGTAGCTTGTAGCACTGCTACCGTCAGAATGTGATGCGGTACCGTTATCGCCAAGGTTAAATATGATTTCGGCACCGGGTGTGCTTGAAGTATCGTCGCCTGTGCTGTCGCCACCTGTAGAGCCTTCAACGTCTGCGCCGCCGGAAGGAGATGTATATCCGGTAGGAACGGATTCGTTAAAGAGGTCAAATGCAAGCTCGGGGTAGTCAACAAATACGTTACGCGTGCCTGTGATTGCTTCTACCGAGTCGTTACGACCAAGCTCCCATGTGTCAACAGGGTCTTCCTCAATCCAGGTGAGCAACATTTCTTGGCTTTCGATAACACCGTCAGTACCAAAAATGCCATCGGGGTTATAATCGCTACCCGTGTTGGTGCAACCCCAACGAACGTATTGATAAAGTATAATACGCGCAACGTCACCGCGAAGGTCGTAACTGCCAATATTAGGGTTAAAATAGCCGTCGCTTGTACCGTACGCCTTGTTACTACGACTTCCGTTTTCACTGGTTGACGCAGGACGAAGCATCATAATGTCGTTTTCGCCGTTGCCTGCAAGGTCGCCCTTACTGTTAGGCCAGGTGTGCTCACGGTTCCAAGTCTCGCCGCCATCCCAATCGGGACCGATTGCTGTGCCTGAGTAGAAAGAAGATATTGTGTCAGGGGTACCGCTATTTTCGCAGTCGGTATACATAAACAAATCCCTTGTATTATCGTAAGAGATTACATACGAATGGTTGTCTGTCATAAGTTGTTTCAACTCAGTGTACAATGCGCTCGACGGCACACCACTTTCGGTTGCACTACCGTCAAGGGCTAACAACCCTGACAAAGTAACACCATTTTCGGTATAAAACGCTTCTGCGTTTGGTGACAAAAACGTCGCTTCTGTCTCACGTGTACCCCAGTTGTAAATGTAGCTACCGTCATATACGTAATTTACGGTATTGTCTGCCGCAAACGCGGACAAATTCATACCAAAAAGTACGCTTACGCACATTACAAGCGCCATTACAACTGCAAAGGATTTTTTCATTGTAATTTTCATTTTGACATCCCCTTAAATTTAAAAATAAAAATTCATAATTTATTTTACCACAAAACATATAACTTTGCAATGTGTAACTGGCATAAATATACCTGTATTTACTTGGTAAATTTGTTTGTTTTTTGAAATATCAAGTAAAAAGCAACGAAGTGTTTTTACTCCGTTGCTTTTTCGTTATTTATCGTGTCTTCCCCTGAAGTGTTTTCGTCGTGAACGGTATCGTCTGACGTAGTATCGTCAGAAGTGACATTGTCCGACGAATTGTTATCCGACGAAGTATCGTCTGACGGGGTGTTATCTGACGGTGTATCACTGGGTAGGTCTGGTTCGGGCGGTTGTGGTGCCAACGGCCCTGATGGGTCGGAAGGCTCTGACGGCTGCGTGGGTTTTGATGTGTTTATATATTGATTAAAATAATCAAGTATACCCTGCGCTATAGCTTTGGCTTTTTGCGTGTTTATGCTGTCGCTCGTAATTCCTGCAAAATCCTGTGGGTTTGAGATAAATCCGTTTTCTGTAAGCACCACGGGACACGACGTTACACGCGCTAAATAAAAATAATGCCAACTCTTTTGGATTGTACTGTAAAAATTACCCTGAACATTTCGGTCGTAAACGTATTTGGTGGCTTTATCCGAAAAGGCATTAAAGCAGAAAAAGCTGCCGCCGTTTGCCGATGAGCGCGTGCTGGAATCGTGATGGATAGAGATACAATAATCGGGTGCTACACGGCGTAGAAATTCGCATCGCGCATCCGACGACATAGAGGTATCGCTTGTGCGTGTCATTATTACGGTAGCGCCGTAAGATTCAAGTTGTGCCTTTAATTTATACGCCAGAGATAAATTACGTTCAGCCTCGGGGTAAACGTCGGGTCGCAGACCGCTGGCACCTATGTCTCTGCCACCATGACCTGCATCTATTACTATTTTTATTCCGCTTAAATTGTTCTTTGCGGTAATGCTTGGCGGATTCAGAAAGCTGAAAACCAGTTGTCCGTCCTGATTATATTCGGCATTCCAACCGTAAAACGCGCCCGTTGATTTAAGATGAAGCCTTAGCACGCAACCGTTTTCTGCTGAGAGAATCTGCGCCGATGAAAACAGCGGATGATCTTTAAATGCAAATTCGCCTTGCAGTGTCTGTGTGTAAAAAAACTTGATGTCAACGTATGTATATGTCACGCCCGATATGGTGTAATCCTGCTTTACGGGATTGGTGTAATTCTGGGGTCCTATATCCACCGCAAATGGAGCTCGCCACGCTGTGTCAAAGGTAAGTTTTGTATGCTTTCCGCTTATCTCGTTCGATGATAATGACACGTTGTTATGATCGGGCAGTTCACCCTTGTATACCTTTGAAACGGTAACCCTTTCCGGGTCGGGAGCATTTTTCTTGGTTATGTATACCCGCTTGCCGCAACGCAAATTGTAGTAACTGTTGCCGCTTTCTGGTTCGTAAACTATACCTCCAACCTTGTAGTCTACCGTGCCTTCGGGAAGATAACTGTTTGTGGGGCGCGAGTAATCGTCGGTGGTGTTGCCGTTGAAGGTTTCGGCCTGACTTGCCACGATTTCAACCACCTGTGTACCGTCAAGCGCCTTATCGCGAAGACAGATTATTGACGGTGAGGTGTAACTGCGGGTAAGACCCTGACAGCTGCCCGTAAACTTAACGCCGCCAAGGTTAAGATTGGTTTCGTTTCCCGTGGGCAAAGTAAACGTGCCTGTAAAATTGGTGAATTCTTCGCCCTCTTTATACGGCTGCGGTGTAAGATTTATGGTTTTTCCGTTAAAGGTTGCCGTAACCGAGTTTGAATCAACACGCGCAAAGGCGACCGCAACAAAGGAAGATCCCGCCTCATAAGATTGCTTTTCATAAGGAGCGTAAGCCTTGATAACGGTAAAACTGTAACGTATAACGTAGGTCGTTTTCTCGCCATCATAATCAAAAACAAACGAATTATTGCCGGGAGCGAGTTCTACATCAAGCGAAAACTCGCCGCTTTCAAGTCTTGTAACTTCTTGTCCGTTTAAGGTTAGTGATTTTGTAGGGTCACTGGTGCCTGTTATTGCAAAAAATGACTCAGAAACTGTAGTATCAACGGACGATGGCGAGGTTATAACGAGTGGTGTTTTAGTATCTTCAGGCAAGCTTACCAACGCCGAGGATAAAGTGCTCTCGTTATTTGAACTACCGTTTATGTACGACATATAGCTGTCGTCAGAAAAAATCTCTTTTGCGCTGTCGGCAAGAGCCAATGCCAGCACTAATGCCAACACCGCGGCAAGAAGCGCGCAAAAAAGCGATATAACAAGTGTTTTATGTGTGTTAAAAAAGTTTTTCATAATTGTCCCCAGTTAAATTAGTCGTATGATTTATTCTACCACATTGTTTTACACTTATCAATATTGCATTTCACGAATTTTGTGGTAAAATGTTGTTGGTGATAAATTTGCAGATAGAAATCCACAAAGGTCAGGTAGACCTCTCAGGCGAACCGATTTTAACAGACATAAATTTAAATATAACCACGTGTAGCCGTATAGGTCTTGTTGGCCGTAACGGTTGCGGTAAAACCACACTGTTAAGGCTTCTTTGCGGTGAAATTCCGCTTGCAAACACTGAGTCGGACGGCGGGTTTATGGCAATAAGCGGCAATCCACAAATAGGCGCGCTCAATCAGATGACATTTCGTGATGACAGTATCACACTGGTCGAAGAAATCCGCAGCGCATACGAGTATATTTTAAAGTTAAAATCGGACCTTGACGATGCCGAGAGGCAGATGAATTTATCCGCCACCGAAGATAATATAAAACGTTACACTGATTTGCTTGATACCTTTACACGCGAGGGTGGATTTTATTTTGAAAAAGAGTACGAAGCCGCAATTAAAAAATTTGGCTTTACCGATACCCAAAAGCACCGTCCTTTAAATGAATTTTCGGGTGGTCAGCGTACAAAAATTGCGTTTTTGAAGTTGTTGCTCTCAAAGCCCGATTTACTGCTTTTGGACGAGCCTACCAACCACCTTGATATTGAAGCGGTCGGTTGGCTTGAGGACTATATTAAAAACTATAAAAAAGCCGTGCTTATCGTGTCGCACGACCGTATGTTTTTAGACAACACCGTAAGCGAAATTTACGAAATTGAACACGGTAAAACCACTCGATATATTGGCAATTACTCGAACTTTGTAATACAAAAACGCCAAAACCGTGACCAACAGTCCAAAGATTATGAAGCGCAGCAAAAAGAAATTGCGCGCATACAAGCCACCGCCGACCGTTTTCGTTACAAGGCAACCAAGGCGGCGATGGCGCAAAGCAAGCTTAAATCTATTGAGCGTATGGAAAAAATCGACGCTCCCGATTCTTACGACAACCGCACCTTTAAAGCAAGCATTGAACCCACCGTTCAGAGTGCAAAAGAAGTGCTGACCGTAAGCAATTTAACCATTGGCTTTGACACCCCGCTTGCAACACTTTCTTTTAACGTATATCGTGGCAACCGCGTGGGAATTATCGGCGGCAACGGTATGGGAAAATCAACCTTGCTTAAAACGCTTGTGGGTAAAATTCCTGCTCTTTCGGGAACGTACAGCATGGGTGCTTTGGTAAATACAGGATATTTTGACCAGCAGATGGCACAGATAAAAGGCAGTGAAACGGTACTTGACAATATGATGTCGGCTTTTCCGTCGCTTACCGAATTTGAAGCCCGTAGCGCGTTGGGTGCGTTTTTATTTAGCGGAGAAGCGGTATTTAAAACCATAGATATGCTCTCGGGCGGCGAGCGTGTGCGATTGGCGCTTTGTAAACTGTTTCGCAAATCGCCCAATCTTTTAATTCTTGACGAGCCCACCAACCACATGGATATAATTTCCAAGGAAACTCTTGAAGATATTTTGCTCTCGTACAGTGGTACGCTGATTTTTGTATCGCACGACCGTTATTTTGTAAAAAAATTAGCCGACAGGCTTATCACATTTGAAAACGGTAGTGCTAAAGTATGGGATTTTGGATATGACGAATATATGCTTCGTAATCCGCAAGAAGAAACAAGTCCCGAAGCACCGCAAAAGACCGAGAAAAAAGAGAAAAAGACCTACACCACTCCGCTTAAAGAAAAGGCAAAACGCGAGCGAGCACTTAAAAAGGCTGAAGAAAAAATCGCCGAGCTTGAAAAAACGCTTGAAGAGTTAAAAGCCGAGCAACAAAGTCCCGACAATCTTTCCGACTATCAGAAGTTATCGGAATTGCAGAACCAAATCGACTATTGCGAAGCACAACTCTTGGAGCAAATGGAGTTGTGGGAAGAATTGGCATAAATCTTTTTTAATAAATTAAAAAACATTTAAAAATTTTTGGAGGTATTTTTATGAAAGACCAGAATTGCGCATATTGTATGTGTGGAGAACTCTTGGACAAATTTGGCATTTTTATCTGCGATTTGTCTGTAAGTCAACTTATTCTTTTTAAAGAGCAGTCAAAACCCGGCAGAGTTATCGTGGCTTATAAGGACCACGTAAGCGAAATCGTAAACATCAGTGAAGAAGATCGCAACGCATTTATGGCAGACGTATGCCGTGCCGCAAACGCAGTACACAAAGCATTCAGTCCCGATAAAGTAAACTACGGCGCTTACGGCGATACAGGTTGTCACCTTCATATGCACATTGTGCCTAAATACAACGGCGGTGACGAATGGGGCGGCGTTTTCCAGATGAACCCGGGTAAAGTTTATCTAACCGATGCCGAATATACCGAAATGATAGAGAAAATTAAAGAAAATTTATAATTTAAAAGCACCGATTTTTTATCGGTGCTTTTTCTTTTAAATCAATAATTCAACAATAAACACCACCGCACATGCTATGGTTGCAACAATAGGTAAACCGCCGCCGGCATAGGCTACAATCATCGCCACCACAAACGCAGCCGCCGCCGACCACACGCTGTCGGTGGCAGAAAGCATCGCGGGGAAAGTCATAACCGCAAGTGTTACAAAAGGAACATAATACAAAAATGATTTAAAAAATTTGTTTGTTATCTTTTTCTTTATAAGGGCAAGTGGCAACATTCTTATAAGATACGTTACCGCCGCCATTATAAACATATAAACGTATATATTATTCATCGGACACTTCCTCCTTTATGGGGAAGAAATACGCCGCAACGCCTGCGATAACAATGGTAAGTATTATCACCCTAAAGCCCGATGATATTTCTCTGAGCAGTGGTGTTACCGCAAAGATAAGGCTTGAGAGCATAGAAATTACCACCAACCCCAGCAGCACCTTGTTGTTTTTTGCCGGGGGCACAATTATTGCTATAAACATACCGTAAAGCGCTACTCCCAATGCGCTGAGTACACTTGCGGGCAGAATGTCGCCCGATACCGCGCCTAAAACTGTACCAAGTACCCAACCCGGCCAGGACGCCGCTATAAGACCATAGCAATATGCGGGTAGTATGTTTTCGTGTGCGTATGCGCTCGACACGCCAAAAATCTCGTCGGTTACACCAAACGATATTAAATAACGGTGAAGTGGGTTCATTTTGGTATCAAATCGCTGTGATAGGGATGACGACATAAGGCAATAACGCAAATTTATTACAAGCTGTGTGAGCGCCATTTCAATATAACTTGCCGCCGATGCTATAACACCGAGCGCCGCAAACTGACCTGCAGAGGTAAGGTTGGTTGCCGAAATAAGTGCCGCCTGCCATGTGGCTATACCCATACTTTTTGCCTGAATACCAAACGTAAAGGATACCGCCAAGTACCCTAAAAATATCGGTATACCGTTTTTTAAACCTTTTTTAAAAACTTTAAAACTGTTCATTTTTACTGTCCTTTGATTGACAATGATTTTTTATGATAGTATAATATTTTACGACGGCATAAAAATATAGCCGTATTGTTCGCTTTGAGCCATAGATATAAAATCGGTATCATCCACAATAATATGATCTATAAGCTGCACGCCGATTTTGGATAACGTTTCCGCCGCCTCTTTAGTAAGCGATACGTCATTATCGCTCGGTAGCGCAATGCCGTTTGGATGATTGTGACAAAGCACAACTGCGGTGGCGTTGCCACTAAGCGCTGTTTTAGCAAGCTCGCGGTGACTGAGCCCTACCGACGCAATGTCTCCCTCGCCCACAAAGTCAAAACTTATGAGTGTTCCCTTTGTGTCAAGGCACATAACACCAATTTTTTCTTTTGTTTCGCCTACGTATTGCGCCAATATGTATTTTCCGATTTCATCAAGACCGCAAAAGGTTGGACGTTGCTCGGATTTATCATATAAATATCGGCGGGCGATGGGCATTATCATTTTAAGCAGTATCGCACTGCGTTCACTAAGTCCTTTAAACGCGGCAAGTTCTTCTACAGGCGCATCAAGCACACCCGCAACAGAGCCGTATTTTGCGATAAGCTCGTGCGCTATTGGGTTGGTGTCGGCGCGCTGAACACAATAAAAAAGCAATAATTCGAGTATTTTATGGGGCGGAGTATTACGGTCAAAACCGTGCTGTAAAAAATCCTGTCTTGCTCGCTCGCGGTGACCTTCGTGTAAATTTTTATCCATACCGTTGCCCCCTTCTAATACTTTTAAGGAATGTTTTATGAAAAGTTTTGAAATTACCAAAAACGACGCAAATCAGCGTCTTGACAAGTTCATAACCAAGGTTTGTCCTACACTGCCGCAGGGTCTTATGTATAAATACATACGTACCAAGCGCATAAAAATCAATGGTAAACGCGGTGAAATATCCACACGACTGAGCGTTGGCGACGTAGTGGATGCGTATATCAACGATGAATTTTTTGTAGAAATTGCGCCAAGGTATGACTTTTTAAGTTCGCCCGTACGTCTTAACATTGTTTATGAAGACGAAAATATAATTCTTGTCGATAAGGAGCAGGGTCTTATTGTTCACCCTGATAAAAACGAGTATCGCGACACCCTTATAGGCCGAATCCAGCATTACTTATATGATAAAGGCGAGTATAAACCCGACTGCGAAAACAGCTTCAAGCCCGCTCTTGCCAACCGCATTGACCGCAACACAGGCGGTATAGTAATTGCCGCAAAGAATGCCGAGGCTCTGCGTATTCTTTGCGATAAAATCAAAGACCGTGAGATTGACAAACGCTACTTGGCGGTTATTCACGGAACTCCAAAACAAAAGAGCCGAACCCTTGAAGGCTATCTCGAAAAAAACGAAGACAAAAACAAGGTGTATTTAAGCGGTAAAAAGACCGACAATAATCTTACAATAAAAACAAAATATACAACCCTTGCTTCAAAGAACGGTTTGTCGCTTATCGAGGTTGAACTCATTACAGGCCGCACCCATCAGATACGTGCACATATGGCATCTATCGGCCATCCACTTTTGGGCGACGGAAAGTACGGCAAATTGTTGCCCGATAAAAAGAAGGGTTTTGACAAACAGGCACTTTACTCGTATAAATTGACATTTGATTTTACCACAGACGGCGGTATTTTGCAATACCTAAGCGGCAAAACCTTTATCGTAAAAAAGGTTTGGTTTGCCGAGCAGTTGTTTGGCGAAACAACACAAAAACTTTTTTAAAATTTAAAATGTATTTTTCGTTCCTTCCGGTCAACAATATTACGGGAGGAATGATTTTATGAAAAAAATAATTACTTTAACCCTTGCGTTAATTTTTGCCTTTTCGTTGACCGCTTGCGGACGCACAACAGATAAAGTAATAGACGACACCGAATCTATGGGTGAATCAATCGTCAGCGGTACTGAAAGTGTTGTTGATGACGTAACGTCTACTGTAACAGGCGACGATAAAAAGTCGATGAACCTTATGGCAGGTATTACCGCAAGTGATGCTACCGATGCTGCACTGAAACACGCAGGACTCGACAAATCGCAGGTACGAGATATTGATGTTGACCTTGACCGCGATAATGGCAAACTCATTTACGAGGTAGATTTCAACTCGGGCAATACGGAATACGACTATGACATCAACGCCGAAACAGGCGAAGTCATTTCCGCCGACAAAAGTATGGATTAAATAAAAAGCACGGATTTTCCGTGCTTTTTATTGCTATTATAAGAAAAATGTGTTATTATATACTTAACTTTTAAAAGGATGTAATAACTATGAAAAAAATAATCTGTTTTATATTATGTATCGGTTTTATTTTTTGCTTTGCAGGTTGCGGCAAAGTAAATGACGACTCGGGTGAATATAGAATTTTAGAGCTTACCGAAAACAAAATCCCAGATGAACGCGAGTTTGCCGTAGTGGATGAAGACGGTAACACCATACTCAGTAACGCAGACGTTGAAAAGGTTCTTGTAGTGTACGAAAAGTCCAAAGACCGCTATCTTGAACTGCGCCTGACAGAAGACGGTGCAAAAAAACTTAAAAAAGCGTTGAAGCCCAAAGATGCCGAGCTTTCAATTACACTCGGCGGCGAAAAACTCGCTTCCCCCGTAATTGAAGATGATATCGAAGAAAACAGCGCAATAGTTCTCGGCGAGTACGAGGACGTAATGGACTGGTTTAACGCAATTACATAAAAGGTTAAAACCTCAGTTGTATAAATTACAACTGAGGTTTGTTTTTTATACCCTGCTTAAACAAACAACCGTTTCCACATGCTCGGTATGAGGGAACATATCTACAGGTTGAATTCGTCTTACCTTATAGCCCTTTCGTGTAAGGAACGATAAATCCCTTGCCTGAGTTTCGGGGTTGCATGATATATAAACTATCTTTTCGGGCGCAAGTGTTACAAGCGAACGCAAGAACTCAAGGCTGGCGCCGGCTCTGGGAGGGTCCATTATAACAACGTCGTATTTTGTACCTTCGTATGCCGCCTTTACCATAAACTTGCCTGCATCATCGCAGTAAAATTCTATATTTTCCACCTTGTTGAGAAGGGCGTTTGTGCGGGCGTCACCTATTGCGTCGCGGTTGAGTTCTACTCCCGTGACGAATTTTGCATTTTTAGAAGCGATTAAACCTATTGTTCCCGTGCCGCAATATGCGTCAAGCACCCTTTCGTTGCCCGTAAGTTCGGCAAATTCAATTGCTTTTTGGTAAAGAACTTGTGTCTGGGTAGGATTTATCTGGTAAAACGCCTTGGGCGAAATTCTGAACCTGAGACCGCAAAGGTCCTCCTCTATGTATCCGTCGCCATAAAGCACTCGGCTTTTATCGCCCAGCACCAGACTTGTGCGCTTATTGTTTATATTTTGTACTATTGTGGTAATTTCGGGATGACGGCCAAGAAGCGCGTTTATAAACTGTGATTCCTTTGGGAAATCCTCAACCGCAGTTACCAACACCACCATAATTTCACCGCTTAAAAATCCTCGTTTAATAAGAACGTGTCGCAAAAAGCCCTTCATTGACACGTCGTTAAAAGCGCGCAATTTAAAACTTTTAAGAAGTTTTCTTATGGTTACTATAATTTCATCGGCCTTACTGTCTTCTATCATACAACTGTCAACAGAAACAATATTATGAGTTGAGGACTGATATACCCCCGAAATTATTTCACCACCTCGTTCTCCAAACGCTGCCTGCACTTTATTGCGGTAGTGATACGGGTTTTCCATACCTATTATTTCGCACACGTGATGATATTTTCCAAGCAGCTTTATTACCTTTACCTGTTTAAAACTGAGTTGTCGCTCATACGACAGGTTCTGAAGCTGACATCCGCCGCATTTTTTACGGTGAGGACATCCTATGGATTTATTTTCGTCTGCCCGTACCGTTTTTTTAGAAAATGATTTTTTGCCGCTTTGCATATCAGACTCCTTTTTTAAAAAGCGCATTTATTAAGAAACACTTTCAATATATTTGCATTTTGGGAAAGCAGAGCACCCGTAAAATTGTTTGCCTGCGTTATCTCCCTTTTTGGCAGTTCGCAATACAAGTTTCTCACCACAACGTGGACAAACTTTCACTTTTTCCCCTGTATTTTCTACTACCGTTTCTTTTAACTGCTCAACGATTTCTTTATATCTTAACGAATAATCCGACCTTTCGGGAATATTGTGTTCAAAAAAATATTTTGCAGCTGATAACATTTCATCATTTTTAAAATCGCAACAAGCTATTTTATCGATTTCTTTTATATACGAAATCAGTTCGTCTGCTCTGATAACCTTATTTTTTACTTCCTTTTTAGCAAATTTTGCATTTAATATTGTTTTTGGGTTTGATAAAACAACCACTGATTTATGTGAGTCTTCAAAATACTTTTCAAACAAGTGTTTTTGTATCTGATTATCGGGTGTGCGCAAGCCCTTTATTACCGCCATATGACGCTCGTTTTGAGTTATCGGTGAATACATACCCTCTTTTATTCTTTTGCCGCCAATCTCGTAAGTTCTTATAAAGTTTCCATTACTGTTAATTTCAATGTTTCCTATAAGATTTTTACATTCTACAACATAAATTCTTTGCCTTGTAATAATGAGGTAATCTATTTGCGCTTTAAGTCCACTATATTCAAGACATAAATCGTGAAGCACATATATATCTATACCACTGTTTTTTAATTCAAAAGCAATATTCTTTTCACCGTATATACCGTAATTGGCAAGTTTAATCTGTGTTTCAATATTTTGTTTTAACTGTCCGTCAACCTTTTTTGAAAGTTCTGTCATCTGAACAACAAAATTTTCAGCGTCACTATCTTCTTTTAAAAAAACTGTACCGATTTTTTTATTAAATAATCCCATTAAATTATCTCCCGATATTAAATTTGCTTGTTATTTTTCGCTGTAGTGATTGACTTGACCAACATTCTTCGTATAATTCCGCATTCCTGTAAAAGTTCTCTTGAAGTTTCTTGTGTTATACAATTTGTTCCTGTCATAATTTCAATCCAATATTCAGTTTCAATACACTCTTTTAGAGCTATTTGGAGTTTGTTTACAAAATCCGCCTTACTTGCACCATAATTGGCTTCGTGAATATTCGCACCGATAGAAGTTGCGCTCCTTGTGATTTGATTCACAAGAACACCTCGACCTTTTCTCGTATCTATTTCACCACAAACCGCAATGATGCGAATAGCAAACGCTTTTGAGCGCGTACGCAGTTCTGATTCTTTCATTTATAATATTCTCCTCAAAATGTAGTGATGTTTGCTCCGCAAGTGATGTTGTGACTTTGTTACAGTGATGTTTTTGCGTTGCAAAAGTGATGTTAAGTTTGCCACTTCGCCGCAAGGCGAAACTTCACTCGCAATAAGCGAACTTCGCTAGCGACAGCCAACATCTCTTGCCATTTATGGCAAACTTAGTTGTTGAAAGCACGCGTAAAATACGCGACGCTTTCAACGTGTGCTGTGCGAGGGAAAAGGTCAACCGGTGTGTATTCCTGTAGTTTGTAATCCATATTTTCTAAAATCGCTGTATCGCGAGCAAGTGTTGCTACGTCACACGACACGTAAACTATTCTTTCGGGTGAAAAATCATACGCTACCGTTTTAAGCAACGATTCTTCACAGCCTTTTCTTGGTGGGTCAAGAATTACAACGTCGGCGGTAACGCCTTCTTTTTTCAACTGCTCAGCCGCCGCAGCCGCGTCACCGCATATAAAACGTGCGTTGGTAATTGCGTTTTCCTGCGCGTTTATGTTGGCATCTTTTACAGCCGCTTCAACAATCTCGACTCCGATAATGCTTTTAGCGTTTCGCGCCATAGAAAGACCTATTGTACCCGCGCCGCAATAAAGGTCAAGTATATTTTTGCCGTCAGGCTCAGCATATTCGTAAGCCTTACGGTAAAGTCGATCTGTCATATCGTGATTTACCTGATAGAAAGAGTGTGGCGATATACGAACCTTTACGTCGCAAAGAATATCGAATATATATTCTCTGCCGTAAAGCAGTATATTTTTTTCTCCCAGAACAACATTGGTTTTTCTGGTATTTATATTTAAAACAACACTTTTAAGATTTTCACCCAATGCAGATTTCAGGCTATCAATCAATTCGTCTTTATACGGTAAATCATTGCCGTTTATAACAATGCATACCATTGTTTCGCCCGTTTCTCTACCCTGACGGATATAAAAATGACGAAGCAATCCGGTGTGCTTTTCTTCATCATAAACCGAAATATTATTCTTTTTTATAAAATTGGTAAACACGTTGCCCGCAGCGTAAAACTCCACTGGGTGCAGCATACAATCCCCGCAAGGAATCACCCTGTGCGAGTGGTGTGAAAAAAATCCGATTTCACCATCTGCTGCTACGGGGTACATTGCTTTGTTACGATAACGGTCAGAATTTTGCGCATAGATTATGGGCTGAGGGACAATATCTACCTTGCCTATGCGATTCATTGTTTGCATTACGCGGTTTTGTTTTAACTCGTACTCGCTTTTATAATCTATATGACGAAAAACACAACCTCCGCAACGCGCAAAAACACCGCAGTCAATTTTGGTGCGGTGCTTTGATGCTTCTATTATTTCGTTGCATTTTGCAAATGCGTAATTTTTGTTCACTTTTAATACGTGGGCTTTAATTTTGTCGCCAACTGCTGTGTTTGGCACAAAAACCGCCATGCCCTCATACTTACCTACGCCACTGCCTTCGTGTGTGATGTCGGTAATTTCAAGTGTTATTATATCATTCTTCCTCATTTATTCCCCTGAAATTTGTAAAGTTTTGTTCAAGTGAGCCTTCGTCAAACAGTGAATAACCGCGTCGGCAATCGTATCCGAAGGTATCGTTTGCATTAAGCGGAATTTCATTTATAACGACCGTATCGTCATTAAGCCACAATGCCTCTACGGTATCAATGCCTGTCTGCCAGAATATATTATGAGTGCCGTCAGCATCCGAAATTTCGCCGCGTATTGCTACGCCAAGGTTGTTTTTTACAACGTATATATTAAGCTGCTTTTCGCCTGATGGCGATACACTTGAACTGGCAAGCGCACCCGTGGGCAATTCGGCAATATCGGTAAAAAGCCCGCTTTTTACTGCAAACACCAATTCAACAATAACAATAATCGCGGTGACAACATATAAAATTTTAAATCCTATAGTTTTCATAAAACACCTTTTTCTTAAAACTCATCAGTGCTGTAACTTGGGGTGTTGGACTCATTGAAACGGTCTACGTCACGATTATACGCCGTTACCGCAAAGCGACAATGCACACTGTACGATGCCATAAAATAAGGCAGTGTAAAAATAAGCGGCGCAATAAAAATTGACAAAACAATCCAACCTGCAAAACTGAGCGTCAGACCAAAAAAGTCTCCGCCGGTGCGTTTTGAAATTATTGTGGACATATTTACCGCTTCGGCAGGATCTATATCATCATTGGCTACAAATATAAAAGACGCCAGATAAAATTTAAGCATAACAAACACGAGCATAAATGCCGAAATTATTGCAACGAAGGAATTAAGTGTCCACAAATTAGATGCCCATATTGGTAGTGAAAAACCAAACGCTTCATAAAGAGCGTCGTTTGATAAAAGCCACAATACTATACAAGGCGAAAAGGTTACAAGCGCGACAATTAAAAGTCTGACAAATAACAAAATCGTAAAATGTAACGCTCTTTTGTATTCCGAAGCACTTGAAAAATATCTGAATATTACAAGCGCGCTGTCATGGTTTTCCCAGATTAAGCGTCTGAAAAAGCACAACATTCCCAGCGCAAGCGGAGACAATGCAAAAACAGCAATTAAAGCAAACGCTATAACGTATCCTGCAGTACCGGCAAAAATTGAAACCATTGACGCTGTAAGACTACCTATAAAATATATAAACAAAAACACGCAACAAACCGCCACAGACGTTAAAAAGTTTTGTGACAGAGCGGTTTTGGCTGTTTTTTTAACAACAGGACTTGCAGCTAACATATAATCCCTCCTAAATATCAAATATATTTTATCAGATATGTAGCATAAATATATTACAAAATTTTTAATTTTGCGTATGCTGCCATAATTTTTTTGGTTCCAACGGTATCGAAAGCAATTTCGAGCAAGGTATCACTGCCCATAGGCGATACCGAAAGTATAAGTCCCTCACCGAACGTTTTGTGTTCTACGCGCTGGCCCGCAACGTAACTGCCGCTTTGTGTGTTTTCGGTTTTTTTAGCGGCAGAATAGGTTCCAAACGAGGCTGTCGCGCCATCGTAAGACGAACCGCCGTAAGAAGAGGTCGGGCGAGATGCACGCGGAGTGTATGACCCGCTATCATAGCCAAAGGAATGACCGTAAGACATTTGCGGCACTTTTTTAGACATATCGCAAAATTCATCGGGTATTTCCTTTAAAAAACGGGATGGCAGATTACGGTTTGTAGAACCAAATACCATACGCGTTACGGCATTGGATATCATAAGACTGCGTTTTGCGCGTGTTATTGCAACGTACATAAGGCGACGTTCTTCTTCTATTTCGCTTTCTCCACCATAGACCGATTGACTTGCAGGAAAAATGCTTTCTTCAAGACCTATAAGATATACCTTTTCAAATTCAAGACCCTTTGCGGAATGAATGGTCATAAGGGTTACCTTATCTTCGCTTTCGTTCATTGAGTCAATATCGCTTACAAGCGCAATTTCTTCTAAAAAAGCTGATAACGTCGGGTCGTCGTTTTCGAGTTCATATTGCTTTACCGTGTTTACAAACTCGTCAACGTTCTGGAGTCGGTCGGCATTTTTGGGGTCAGCGTCGGTCATAAGGCTGAGTCTGTAACCGGTTTTTTCAAGCAGTTCGGTAAGCAACTCGCTTATAGATAACTGCTCGGCGCTGTCACGCAAATCCTTTATCATGGCGCAAAACTCTTTGAGTTTACCTGCCGCACGTGAAAGCGGAGCAAATTGATCTGCACTATCAAGTGTTTCAAACAAGCTTTGACCTATCTGACGTGAAATTTCAGCCGCGTGATTAAGCGTAGTATCTCCTATACCGCGCTTTGGTTCATTTATAATACGGCGAAGTCGTATATCGTCGCTTGTGTTATTTACAAGATTAAGGTATGCCAGCACGTCTCGGATTTCTTTTCGCTCGTAAAATCGCATACCGCCGATAACACGGTAGGATATACCGCTTCTTGCAAAAACGTTTTCTATTGCTGCCGATTGAGCGTTTATGCGATAAAGTACCGCGTGGTCTGAAAATTTAGCGCCACTGCGTACGCTTTCGAGTATTTTATCGGCAACGTATCGCGCCTCGTCGCGCTCATCTGCCGCGGTGTAAAGTTTTATAAGGTCACCGTCGCCTTTATCGGTCCATAAATTTTTACCTTTTCTGCCGCGGTTATTTGCGATAACGGCGTTGGCGGCATTAAGTATATTACCTACCGAGCGATAATTTTGCTCAAGACGGATAATTTTTGCATTTTCGTAATCGTCTTCAAAGTTAAGTATATTTTCAATGGTGGCGCCGCGGAAACGATATATACTCTGGTCATCATCACCCACAACGCATAGGTTACCGTGAACACTTGCCAGCAAATGAACAAGTTCATACTGCGCGTGGTTGGTATCCTGATATTCGTCCACCATAATATATTTGAATTTGCTGCCGTAATGCTCTAAAACATCGGGGTTTTCGCGAAATAGCTTTACGGTATGTGATATCATATCGTCAAAGTCCATCGCGTCGGCCGTGGCCATTCGCTTCTGATAGATTTCGTATATTTTTGCTATAGTTTGCTGGCGATAATCATTCCCTACCGTTTCGCGATATTCGGCAGGTGAAATAAGCGAGTCCTTTGCCGCAGATATTGACGATAAAACACCCTTTACGGGAAACATTTTTTCGTCAATACCGTTATCCTTCATAATATTTTTTATAAGGCGTTTCTGGTCGTCGGTGTCATAAACGGTAAAATGCGAGGTAAACCCTATTCTTTCGGCATTCATACGCAAAAACTTACCGCAAACACTATGGAACGTGCCTGCCCACAGGCTCTCGCCGCCCTCGCCGAGTTTTGCATTTATTCGCTCTTTGAGTTCGTTTGCCGCCTTATTTGTAAAGGTGATGGCAAGTATTTCCCAAGGGCGCGGAGCGTTTACCGAAAAAACACCCTGCGGTAAATTTTCGGTTCTGTTATTTATATAATCCTGCGCGGCAGCAATATCGTCCTCGGTAAAAACGGGCACGTAGTCGCTGCTCCACGCATCACCGTATTTTACAAGATTTGCAATTCGGTTTACAAGTACGGTTGTTTTGCCGCTGCCTGCACCCGCAAGCACAAGTACTGCGCCGCGTGTTGTGGTTACCGCCTCAAACTGACGGTCGTTCATATAGCCGAAATCCTTTTTTATAAGGGCTCGGCGTAGTTCCAAAAACTGCTCTGTCATATTATTTCCTATTTCTTTGTTGTGTCAAAATGAAACGGCGCCGTTTGTCTTAACAACTCGGCATGTGTGTCTGTATGGGCGACCATAACCAGTGGTTTGGTAAGATCAAGGCTGAATACGCCCATAATTGATTTGGCGTTTACAACGTATTTGCCCGAAAGCAGTTCTATATCATAAGGCTTTTCGTTTGCCATATCTACAAATTTTTTAACTGCTTCAAAATCTTTTAAAATTATAGTTTTTTCTAACATTTTTTACACTTCCGTTTTAAAGTAGGTATAATCCCGAATCAAGTTGCGCAAATTCGTACTTTCCGGATTTAACGTAAGAATGTACGCCCTCTTCAAAGTTGTAAAGTTCATCCACCGAATAATTTTCAAGGTCGACCTTTACAATGTTGTTTGAACCATTATTGCACACGTAGGCAAACTTATCGTCGATAAAAATATTTTTAGGGTTATTAAACGGCGAGCTTTTTCCACCTATACGAAGCTCGGCACGAAGGGTATTTATATTGAAACGGATCAGGACGTTTGCACCCGCAAAACTTGCCCAGATACTGTTTTTATAAAACGCTATGCCCGAAGGAAGCTCATCGCGGTATTTGAGCTCACCCGCAATATTGATAAGTCCGTCATTGTCTATAATATACACCTGTCCGTTTTCACTGCATAAAAACAATCTGCCGCCCGGTAAAATTATAGATTTTAAAGAAACGAAATTCTTACACAATTTAAGCGCTACCGAATAATTGCTCCCGAATTTTATGTTCCAGAAAACCATTTCGCTTACGTCGCTCATAGTAGAATTTTCGAACGATAACATTTTATACCATACTACGTCACCGTCATCTATAACCGCCTTCTGGTACGGAAAAATAATTCCGTCACTCTTGGGCAATACTTCGTATACTTTCCCGTCAAATATTTTTTTCACGCTTTCCAATTCCTTTGTTAAATATTTAATGCGCCGTCATCAATCATACTTTGTACGGCGAGTAACACACCTGTTTTTGCGCTGTGGTAATTAAGTCCGCCCTGCATCCATGCGGCATATGGCTCGCGAAGCGGAGCGTCAGCCGAGAGTTCTATTGAAGAACCCAACGTAAATGCGCCTGCCGCCATAATTACATCGTCATCATAGCCGGGCATTGGGGACGGCTCGGGGCGTACGAACGAATCAACTGGAGCTCCCGACTGCATACCGCGGCAAAAAGCAATCAATGCTTCGGGTTTATTTAAAATTACACTCTGAATGATATCGCCACGCGCTTCGTTCACCGTGGGACTTACCTTATATCCTAAAGCTTCAAGTAATGCCGAAGCAAAAACCGCAGTTTTAAGCGCTTCACCCGTAACGTGAGGAGCTGCAAAAAGACCCATATAAAGTTCACGGTTGTGACCGAGCGACGCACCAACCTCGCGGCCTACACCGGGCGCTGTCATACGGCCTGCGCACATTTCGACGTATTCGCTTTTTCCTGCGATATATCCACCCGTGGGGGCAATGCCGCCACCCGCATTTTTGATAAGCGAGCCTGCGATAATGTCGGCTCCTACTTGCGTAGGTTCTTGGGTTTCTACAAATTCACCGTAGCAGTTATCCACCATAACAACAGTGCTTGGGGACACTTCTTTTACAACACAACAAAGTTCTTCTATTCTTTCTATTGTAAGACTCGGTCGCAGACTGTATCCGCGGGAGCGCTGTATGTATGCCATTTTGTAATTGCCCCACGCAAGTTCAGCGCGGATGGCATTGATATCGGGAGTTCCGTCAGGAAGCAAATCCACCTGATGATACTCAACACCAAAATCAGCAAGCGAACCGCTCACGTGCCCTTCAAAGCCGAACACACCGATAATTGTATCATAAGGTCTGCCCGTAAGAACGAGCACTTTATCACCCGGACGCAGTATACCAAAGAGCGCAACCGTTAAGGTATGTGTGCCCGAAGCAAACGAATGGCGCACAATAGCGTCCTCAGCGCCCATACAATCAGCAAATACAGCATCCAGCGTATCGCGACCAATGTCACCATAACCGTAACCGGTTGACGTGCCGAGATGCATTTCGCTGACGCGGTTTTTAATAAATGCGTTTAAAACCTTTGTCTGATTGTATTCGGTAATCTCATCTATTTTTTTAAAGCTTTCTTGCGCTTGTCTTTCGGCAAGAACGCTCAATTTTTCAAGTTTTTCATTGAATTTAAAGTAATTCAAAACCTTTTCCTCCAATAGCCAGCATCATAAAAAAGGCTGAAATTGTTTTTTAAATAAAATGGTGCGACAGATTTTTCACAAACAGCAACCGACGGGATATTATACTGCGATAAAAGCCCCTTAAGTGCCGTAGTACCCATACCTTTTTCATGTGAGGCGATACCGTTTACAAGCACTGCTTGTCCATCGCAAATACCAATTGCGGCGCATTTTTGTTTTATAGCAAAATATTTCAAATATCCGTGATTAAGTCGGTAGCAGAAATCCACCGCAAAATGCTCGTAAGAAGGTAGTTCCAAACCTTTTACGTCAAGCAGTTCATATATTTCTTTACTGTTTAACGTGTCGGTTTGTATATCACACGTAAAATTGTGCGTGGCTTTTACAACACAAACACGATGAAAATCATCCCCAAAAACTGCGGTTAACGTATCGGCATTGGAAAACACCGACAACGGTGATATAACACCAATAAATTCTCGCAGTTCATCTATGTTGGCATCACGATTGTATATAACCATATTGCCGTCAAGCATTGATATAACAGCGCGATTTTCGTCCTGCACCCAGAACATAGCGATATCTTTGTATAAGTTATAGTTACAGTTTATTTTGATAACCTCAGCAAGCGGAAGATTGATTTCCGGTATTTCGCAAACCAAAGAAATCATATACTGCCGCCTGCAATTTTATCTGTCATATATCTTGCAAGGTCGCGTACAGCGATAACGTCGCTCATATCGCAAACGGAATTTGCAGTGTGAATATATCTACACGGTACCGATAATGCCACCGTGCGAACGCCGCCACGACTTAAGTGTATTGCTCCCGCGTTATTACCACCAGCAACGGCGGTTTTGCTCTGAGCGGGTATTCCGCTACCAAGCGCGGCGTTATAATACTCGCGGTCATAGCTTGTAGCGCCGTCCATAAAGGATACCACTGCGCCCTTGCCCTGCTGACACACCTGTTTTGCAGGCGAAACGCCCGCTACATCGGCAGCGGTAGTGCCGTCGATTACTATAGCGGCATCAGGCTCTACCGAAAACGCTACAACTCCCGCGCCACGAAGGCCAACCTCTTCCTGTACGGAAAAGCTTGCATAAAAATCGTATTCTGCATCTTGTTTTAAAATATCTATTAAAACGAGACATCCTACACGGTCATCAAGTGCTTTTGTAAGAACCTTGTCGCCAACTGCTGCAAAGTCACTGCACATAACAGCACAATCGCCTACTGAAACAAGTTGTTTTGCAGCACTTTCATCGGAAACACCGATATCGATATAAAGACTGTCAGCAGCAGGAAGTTTCTTTCGCTCGTCGCCATCACACAAATGCACCGGCTTACCGCCTATAACGCCAGGTGTTTTACCGTTTATAAGCACACGTCGGAACATCAGTGCCGCGGTATCAATGCCACCCACGGTTTTGAAACGCAAAAATCCATTGGATTCTACGTGGGTTATAATAAGACCGACTTCATCAAGATGAGCGTCAATCAAAACCTTTTTAGCGGGTGTGTTTCTTCCTTTTTTAAAGGCAATAATATTTCCTAAATTATCTACTTTATATTCACAGTAATCTTTGATTTGCGAAATTACAAAATCACGAACCGCGCCTTCGTCGCCCGAAGTGCCGTCTAAACTGCAAAGTTGCTTTAATAATTCAATCATTATACGTTACCTCCCGATAAAATATATTTAAAGAGAAGGTCACAAACGTTTTCAATATCTTTAATATCAATGATTTCAACGTCGGTATGCATGTTGCGAAGCGGAATTGACACAAGACCCGTTTTTACACCGCTTTTTGAAACCGATATAACGTCGCTGTTAGTACCTGTTCTGCCACCCATAACCTCGGTCTGATATGGCACATTGTTTTCTTCTGCAATTGCTACCAATTTTTTAGAAATTTGTTTATCGAGTATTGGTGACATACCAATCATTGCACCGCCCGAGAGCTTTCCGCACTCGTCGCTCGGTACGTCGGGCGCATCGCCAAAAGAAACGTCCAGCACAATTGCCTCGTCGGGCGTGATATCAAACACGGTGGTTTTGGCTCCACGGTGACCGAGTTCCTCGCCGTCGGTAAGCGCAAATACAACGTTAAAGGGAAGCGTTTTTTCTGAAAGTCTTTCGGCAAGCTCCAAAAGGCATACAACACCTGCTCTGTTATCAAGACTTTTACCTGTAACAATGCTGCCGTTCAGTGTTGAAGCTTTTGTATTAAAGGTTACAAAATCACCGACAGAAATTATATCTTTTGCTTTTTTGCCAAGTAAAGTATCTATTTTCAGGTCGGTTATATCCTCGTATTCCTTAGGACCGCCAAGATGTGGCGGTGTTGCGCAAAATACGCCCGTAACATTTTCTTTTCCGTGAACGGTAACCGTTCTTGCGGGAAGCATTCGCAAATCTATACCCCCACAATTTTTAACGGTTAAAAATCCGTCGGCATCGACGTGGGTAACAACAAAACTAACCTCGTCAATGTGGGCTTCAAGCAGTAAGGTTTTATCGCTGTCTGCATCTATTTTACCAACGACGTTAACACCGTTTTGTGAGGTTTCGGCATATTTTGAAAGTTCCTCTGCCGCAATTTTTGATGCTTCGGTTATATTGCCGATGCTTACGGCGTCCGAAAGTTTAAAAAGAGTTTCTTTAATATTCATTACAGTTCATTCACCAATTGTTTAAAATGTAGTCCACGCGCAACGAAGTTAGGATATTTATCAAAACTTGCGCATGCGGGAGAAAGGGTTACAATATCGCCCTCTACAGCATTTTTGTGAGCCTCGGCCACAGCTTCGGCAATATCTGCTACCCTGATTATTTCGGGTGAGCCGTTGTAACCTTCGTACTCACGAAGACATTTTTCTATCTTGTCGGCGGTATCGCCACACAAGTAAAGAGTTTTAACCTTTTCGGTAACGTAAGGCATCATAGGCTCAAATGGTATATGTTTATCATAACCGCCTGCCAGCAGAATAACCTTCTGGTCAAAGGCTTTTAGCCCCGCGATTGTTCTTGTCGGACTTGAAGCAATTGAGTCGTTATAATATTTTACACCGTTTACTTCACGGACAAATTCTATACGGTGCTCTACGCCACCAAACTCACGCGCCACTTTCTTTATATTATCAACGCCAACATATCCCCATACGGCAGCAATGGCTGTGAGATAATTTTCTACGTTATGATCACCTAAAATTCCTATATCCTTACGGTCAACAACAGGCACGTCTATACCGCGATACGCCATATGAAGTATACCATTATCATCAAGCCAAGCGCCGTTGTTAAGTCGACGGCTCATACTGAAGCCTAAACTCTGACCACGCACATCCTTACGGAATTCCTCTGTGATATCATTATCACGGTTAAGAACGGTACGTGAAAATGCGTTCTGATGAAGTAAAATGTTTTTCTTTGCCTCAACGTATTCATCCATATCCTTGTGTACGTCCAGATGATTTGGCGCTACATTGGTAACAACCGCAACGTCAGGACTTTTACGCATAGATATAAGCTGGAATGACGAAAGTTCGGCAACTACGAAGTCGTCAGACGTAATATCTTCAATTTCGGGAAGAAGTGGTGTGCCTATATTGCCGCCAACAAATACTCGCTTACCTTCGGCTTCAAGCATTTTCGCAATCAGGGTGGTTGTCGTGGTCTTGCCGTCAGATCCCGTTACTGCAAAAATGGTTGCAGGACAAAGGTCAAAGAAAACTTCCATTTCGCTGGTTACTGCAATGCCGCGCTTGCGGGCTCTTTCAAGTTCGGGAAGATGAAAATTCATACCTGGGGTACGGAAAATGATATCTACCTCAAGATTATCAAGATAACCTTCACCCAGTTTAAGTTCAGCGCCTGCTGCTTCCAATTCATCAGCAATATTACCTATAAGTTCACGCTCTCGACGGTCACAGGCAATAACACGTGCACCTTGTTTTAAAAAGTTTAAAATAAGTGGTGTGTTGCTGACACCGATTCCGCACATTGCGATTTTTTTACCCTTAAGTTGACTGAAAAACTGCTTAAAATCCATAAAGCGTTCCTCCAAAAATTAGTCTGTTATTTGCTCGGCAGAAATTGAATCGTCGCCGTACATATCCATTGTGGGGTCATATTCATTCATGTCAATAAATTCCTCAAGCGTTACGCCGAGTTCATTTATTTGTTTTGCATTGTTTATACCAACAAAGCGCCAATGCCACGATTCATAGATAACTCCTGTTATGTGGGTTTTGTCTTTGGGATAACGAAGTATAAATCCATAGTCCTCGGCATTTTCACACATCCAGGTATACATAGGCGTGTTTTCAAATGCGTCGCTTGCCATATTAAAGTCGGCGCAAAGACCTGTGTTGTGCTCACTCGTACCCGGGCGCGCTACAACAGTTGCGGCCTTTTCCTCGTCGCCGCCAACACGCGCAACCTGTTTCCTAAAAAGGTCGTTCTGAATTGCATAACTACGGAAAGGTGACCAGACGCGCAGGTCAACTCCATCTGCCTGAGCTGCCGCGACCATAGCGGTAATGTAGGGATATACATCCTTGTGTATTTGTGTTACGTAGTTGTTATTGCGATACTGTTTATCAATCTCTACAAGATAATCCCGAACATTGGTGTCGTAATCATCGGGCAGGGCGTGTTCACCGTTTACAAGTAATAGTCTTCCAAAGTTGGCATCAAGCTCTACGCCTGTGGGTGTTACGAATATTTCGGGTTCAGACGGAACATCTACCTTTGATGAAGCGTCATCAACAGATGATACGTCGTCTTCGCTTGAAACCGATGTAATATCCGACGAAACAATGTCGTCGTTGTTGCCGCTGTTTCTGATTATTGCAACAACAACGGCTATAAGCGCTATAACAACAGCTAAAATTGCGGCCACAAGCGCTATAAATATTCTGCGGCGGATTATCGCCTTTCTTCTTTTTTCGGTCATAAAAATCCTTCTTTTAACGGGACGTCGTAGGCGCCGTCCCCTACAATTTTATTCATCCAATTTCAAAACTGCCATAAATGCGTCTTTGGGCACTTCTACAGAGCCAAGTTTACGCATTTTCTTTTTACCTTCTTTTTGTTTTTCAAGAAGTTTCTTTTTACGAGTTATGTCACCGCCGTAGCATTTTGCAAGCACGTCTTTACGCATAGCCTTTACGGTCTCACGCGCAATGATTTTTCCGCCTACAGCCACCTGAACGGGAACCTCAAACAATTGTCTTGGAATGTACTCTTTAAGTTTTTCGGCAATACGGCGCGCACGGGCATAGGAATTTGACGTATGCACAATAAATGACAGCGCATCTACAGTATCACCCGCAAGCATAACGTCAAGTTTTACAAGATTTGACTTCTGATAGCCTGCGGTTTCATAATCGTAACTGGCATATCCTTTTGTACGGCTCTTGAGAGCGTCGAAAAAGTCGTAAACAATTTCGCCCATAGGAAGCACGTAATGAATATCCACACGGTCACCCATATAGGTCATGCCCTTGTAATCACCGCGACGCTCTTCACAAAGCTGCATTATTGTACCAACGTACTCGCTCGGTGAATAAACATGAACGTTTGCCACAGGTTCGAGCGCTTCGGAAATAACGGCAGGGTCGGGGTAGTTTGTTGGGTTATCCACAAATATTCTCTCGCCGTTTGTAAGCACAAACTCATATTGAACGCTTGGAGCCGTTGTGATGATGTCAAGGTTATATTCGCGTTCAAGGCGTTCCTCAAGAATTTCCATATGCAATAGTCCTAAAAATCCGCAACGGAAACCAAAACCTAAAGCCTGTGACGTTTCGGGCTCAAAAAGCAAGGACGCATCGTTGAGCTGTAACTTTTCAAGCGCTTCACGAAGGTCGGGGTATTTCGCGCCGTCGGCAGGATAAATACCACAGAACACAACGGGTTTTGCGGCGCGGTAACCTGGCAGAGCCTCATCTGCGGGTCGGTTTACCAAAGTAATGGTATCGCCAACACGCGCTTCACTTACGGTTTTGATTGATGCCGCAAGGTAACCTACCTCGCCCGCCTCTAAGGTATCGCAGGTTTCGTAGTGGGTTGCGCGCTTGCGACCAAGTTCTACCACGTCAAACTCGGCGCCTGTTGCCATCATTTTTATTTTATCGCCACTCTTTATTTTGCCCGATACAACACGGAAGTAAACTATTACTCCCTTGTATGGGTCGTAGTAAGAGTCAAATATAAGCGCTTTAAGCGGTGCTTCGCGGTCACCCTTTGGTGCGGGAACACCTTCAACAATAGCCTCTAATACCTGCTCAACGTTTATACCTGTTTTTGCAGAAATAAGCGGCGCTTCATCAGCGGGAATACCGATAATGTCCTCAATCTCTGCTTTTATCCTGTCGGGTTCGGCAGAGGGAAGGTCAATTTTGTTTATAACAGGTAAAATTTCAAGACCGTGGTCTACTGCAAGATACGTATTAGCAAGAGTCTGCGCCTCAATACCCTGCGAAGCGTCAACCACAAGTATTGCGCCTTCGCAGGCCGCAAGCGAACGCGAAACTTCATAGTTAAAGTCAACGTGCCCCGGGGTGTCGATAAGATTGAGTTCGTATTCTTTACCGTCTTTTGCCGTATAATAGAGCGTTACCGCGTGCGCTTTTATGGTAATGCCGCGTTCACGCTCCAAATCCATACTGTCAAGTATCTGTTCTTCCATATCGCGCTCGGCTACCGATTGGGTAAGTTCAAGCAAACGGTCGGCAAGCGTTGACTTACCGTGGTCTATGTGAGCTACTATGCAAAAATTTCTGATGTTTTCAAGTGGGAATGACAAGGCGAACTTCTCCTTATATATTATATAATTATACATAATGCATTATAGCACAGCAGTATATAAATTGCAAGGCAAAAGAACATATTTAAACATTAAGATTTTATTGATAAAAAGCCTGTTTCGGGCGCATAAAAAAAGAAACCCCCACATCTTTCACCTGTGGGGGTTGTTAATGGTTTATTTTAAATGTACATCGGACTCACCGTCTGTATAATTTTAGTTTTCTAAATTAAAACTAACTAAACTTTCGGACTCATTCCTTTACTTATGTTATAGTTTTGAGTTAAAAACTAATTAAACCTTTGGACTCAGTCCTTTACTTGTTTTTAGTTGTCGGGTTTACAGGATTACCTGTACATTGGACTCACGCCTTTCAAATTATTTTTTTAAATTTGCTGGTGGAGTTTCCCTCATAGCGTTTTACCGCTCCTTTCTTTTCTCTTCGTCTTTATTATATGCAATTATTGATAAAATGTCAACAAAAAGTTGATAACTTTTATATATTTTGTATAAAGAACTAAAAATTGAATTGCTTTTTTGATGATTTGCACAAAAGGAAAACTATTCTATTGACTGAAAGCAAATTTTAGGGTAAAATAGATTTGTTAGCGAGATTGATTGGAGGAATAGAAAATGAGCGAAAATATTAAAAACGAAGAATACAATCCCGACATTGTTTCACTTGTTGACGACGAGGGAAAAGAATATAATTTTGAAGTTTTGGACGCTATCGAAACCGACGAAGCAAGGTATCTTGCTCTCTTGCCGGTTTACGACGACCCACAGGCAATGCTTGATGATTCGGGCGAGCTTGTAATCGTTAAAGTAGGCGAAGAAAACGGCGAAGAATTTTTCTGCGAGATAGAGGATGACGACGAGTACGAAACCGTTGCCGACGCTTTTGTAGACCGTCTTCAGGACCGTTTTGAAGTAGACGAGAAATAAAATTTAATGTCACGTTCTGCCTTGTGCGTGTATCGAGGCTTATATAACCCTACAAGATAATAAAAAGGGATTTCTGCTCAGGCGGCGGGTTTGCAGACCTCCCGCGGCGGTGCCGAGTTCGGAAGAAGGGAGCGCGAAACCGCTTGGCGAAAACCCACCTGAAATTAAGTTCAGGTTATCATTAAGCCGTTACGGCAAGGCGGAACGAAAGATTTTTTAAAATTTTGGTAAAAATTTTCTTGACTTATCAAAAAAATGCGATATAATATGTATTGCTCAATTAAATATTGGGGAATTGTGTAACGGTAGCACGACAGACTCTGACTCTGTTTGTTGGGGTTCGAATCCCTATTCCCCAGCCAAAAAGAAACGACAATTTTCGACAAGAAAGTTGTCGTTTCTTTTTGTTCTTTTAAATTTTCTCTTTTCTTTTTTCACTCTTCTCTAAAATTGTCGTTTCCAGATAAAAGATAATAGATAAGAGATAAAAGTTTCGGTGTGCCTTGCGGCACGAATTATAAAAAATATGTAGGAGTTCGAACACATAGGTCAAAAAACCAAGCATCGCACAGTATCCCGTTAAGACTTAATTAACAGAAAGAAAACCTTAAGGTGTTTTTACTTTGTGACAATTGTGAATTTGTGATTTTCTCATTATGCTTTATACAATTCCTACAAACTCATAAAACATACTGTAAAAGCTAATATATAATCTCTGTTCTATATCTTATATTTATAGCGTTTTATAAATTTTTGTTGCATTGAGTGGATTTTTTAGGTATAATAATGTTAATTAGTTTTTTAGGAGGAAAAGAAAAATGAAAAAAATACTTGCTCTTTTAATGGTATTAGCTATGCTTTTCTCACTCGCAGGATGCGGAGATGCCACTATGACAATGGGTACAGGTAGCCCTACCGGTACATATTACGCTTACGGTGGTATTGTTGGTCAATACATCACAAACAATGCAGGTGTACACGTTAACGCTGTATCAACAGGCGGTTCAAAGGACAACATTCAGGGTATTGACGTTGGCGACTACCAGTTGGGCACCGTTCAGTCAGATGTTATGCACTACGCGTGGAACGGCACACGTTCTTTTGAAGAAGACGGAAAAATCGAATCCTTCCGTACCGTTGCAGGTCTTTATGCTGAAGCGGTTCAGCTTGTTACCGTTAATCCCGACATCAAATCGGTAAGCGACTTAAAGGACAAAAAGGTTTCTATCGGCGCTCCCGGTTCAGGCGTTTATTTTAATGCTGTAGATGTTCTTGCTGCCGCAGGTCTTTCTGTAGAAGATGTCAAGCCACAGTATCAGAACTTTGACGAAAGCGCAGATGCTTTAAAAGACGGTAAAATTGATGCCGCTTTCATAGTAGCAGGCGCACCCACCCCCGCTATTACAGAGTTAAGCATGTCTAACTCAAACGTTCGCATTGTTCCCATCGACGGCGATATTGCAAACAAACTTATGCAGGATAACACATTCTATTCGGTTTATAAGATTCCTGCTGAAACCTACAAAAACCAGACCGAAGAAATTTCTACCGTTACGGTTAAGGCAACCTTGATTGTAAGCGCAACAGCAAGCGAAGACGACGTTTACAATCTTACTGCCGCTATTTTTGACAATATGGATGCCATCGCAAAAGAGCACGCAAAGGGTGCAGAACTCAGCCTTGAAAATGCTACCGATGGTCTTACCGTTCCATTCCACGCAGGCGCTGCAAAGTATTTCAAAGAAAAAGGAATTGACGTAGAGGTTAAATAATTTACCTTAAGTTAAATCTTAACAGTTTGATAGCTGCGGCATAAACAGTCGCAGCTATTTTAATATTTTTATCGAAAGGTGGAGAGTTTGTTGTTTTTCTCAAAAAAGAAGGCTCCTGACACACAAGAACCTATGGATCTGGATGCCGTAATGAAAAAATTTGACCGAGAATCCAACACACGTATATGGGAAGGCACACCAAAGGTGATCGTCAACTGTATTCTGGCGGCTTTTTCCTTGTTTTGTATCTACGTAACGTTTTTTGCAACCTGGCTTGACGCTATAAGACTTTCAAGTTTTGTCGGCTGTATTGTATTTATAGGTTATTTGATATATCCTATGAAAAAAGGTGCTCAGAAAACAAACTATATTCCCTGGTACGATGTTATTTTAATGATTTTAGGTTCGGGCTCATTCTTTTATTATACATTTGATGCCGTTACCATTATTCAGCAGGGTAACAAATTTGAGCTTCATCAGATTATTATCGGCGCGGTAGGCATACTTTGTCTTTTAGAGCTTTGCCGTCGTTGTGTTGGTATCCCGATTATTGCAGTTGCTGCAGCATTTATTATTTATGCGTTGGGTTGGGGCCTTACCAATCCCGATATATTGCGCAGAATTGAAGGTCTTGTGGGCAAGTTGTTTTATACTACCACTTCGGGTATTTTGTCTACACCTGTTAACACCTGCTCAAAATATATTGCTATATTCATCATATTTGGCGCATTCCTTGAAAGAACGGGTATTGCCGATTTCTTTATAAAAATATCTAATTCAATCGTTGGTGGCTTTTCGGGCGGTCCTGCAAAGGTTGCCGTTGTGGCAAGCGCACTCGAAGGTATGGTATCGGGCTCTTCGGTAGCAAACACCGTAGGCTCTGGCTCGGTTACCATTCCGCTTATGAAAAAGACGGGTTACAAACCCGAATTTGCCGCTGCTGCCGAGGCTTCGGCTTCTACAGGCGGTCAGATTATGCCGCCTATTATGGGCGCTGCAGCCTTCCTGATGGCAGAAAATATAGGCGTTCCTTACAGCAACATTGTTGTTCGCGCCATACTGCCCGCTTGCCTTTACTTCTTAGGCGTGTTTATCGCAGTTCATTTAGAGGCTAAAAAAGAGGGACTCAGAGGTCTTTCAAAAGAAGAATTACCTCAGTTTTTACCACTTTTTAAGCAATCGTATCTGTTACTTCCTCTAATTCTTCTTATTGCGCTTGTAGGCTCGGGCTCACGCTCGATTGCTTACGCTGCCGCTATCGCTATAATTGCGGCGATTGTCGTAGGTCTGTTTAACAAAGAAAACCGTATCACTCCCAAAAGTATATGGGAAGCGTTGGCTGCGGGCGGTCAGGGTATGATTACCGTAGCGGTTGCTTGCGGCGTAGCAGGTATTATTGCAGGTACTATTACCATGACGGGTCTTGCCACAATGCTTATTAACGGTATTCTGGCGCTTGCAGGCGATAAGGTTATCATTGCACTATTCCTTACAATGCTTACCTGTATTATTTTAGGTATGGGTGTGCCCACCACAGCAAACTATTGCATTATGGCAGCCACATGCGCTCCTATTCTTATAAAGATGGGTGTACCCGACCTTGCGGCTCACTTCTTTGTATTCTATTTTGGTATCGTAGCCGACCTTACTCCACCTGTTGCACTTGCGGCATATGCAGGCGCGGCGATTGCGCAAGCAAACCCGATGAAAACGGCGTTTACTTCTACCAAACTGGCTATTGGCGCATTCATAGTGCCTTACGTATTTGCACTCAATCCCGCAATGCTGTTTATTAACACAACGTTTGGCGAGGTAGTCCTTATCTGTATTACGTCGATAATCGGTATTTTTGGTGTAGCATCTGCTCTTGAAGGATATATAATGCACTCTATGAAGTGGTATGAACGCATAATGTGTCTTGTAGGCGGACTATTACTGATATATCCCGGCATTGTGACCGACCTTATCGGTCTTGGCCTTGTAGCAATAGTAATTCTTGTTCAATATATAACAAAAAGAAAATCTGCCATAGCAGTTTAAAAAATAAAAACACGAACTTTTCGTTCGTGTTTTTATTTTTATATATTTATATAAATTCCTTTTTTTCTTCCGTAAAGGTCTTGGGGTTCATCGGGAGTTACAACAAATATTTTACCCGCTTTATAAAGTATTGCAAATCTGAAATTGTTGCCAAGTTTTTTGCTCAATTCTTTTTTTGTTTTACCGTAAAGTTCGTCCTGTATCTTAAGACAATCGGGCATTTGCTTTTCGGCGCCGCAACAAAGCATATCGCAAGCCATTTTCTCGCGTAAAATTTCAATATCACATTTATCTTTGAAAAATTCAAAAAACTTTTCAGCATAAAGCGAAAGACTCAATTTATTTCCGCTTACCTCATTACCAAACTCATAAAACAAATCAAACGGTTCTATACCGATTTCCCTTATCAGATAGTCAAGTGTAAGCAAAAATCTGCCGCTGTTGTAAAGTCGTTCAAGAGCATCTTCACAGTTTTTAAGGCCCTTGATTTCATCCGACGAAAGCCACGGGGTTTTAGTCACTTCATACGGCGGTTTATCGCTATACTCGCAAGGGTATTTGTCGTGGTTTTCTCGCATATCCGAACCGTAAAGCAGTTTTAAAAATCCCATCTGAAGCATATGCGCACGCAGATTGTAACCGATATTAAAACTGTTTTTAAAGCTTGTCAAATCCTCGCCCGTAAGCCCTGCAATAAGGTCTATATGAATGTGCATATTTTTGAAGCTCAAAAGTGTTTTTATGTTTTGAATCAGTTTTTGTGTGTCGGTTTTGCGGTTGATAAGTTTTAAAGTGTCTTCATTAAAAGACTGCATACCTATCTCAAGTTGAACGGCGTGCGGCGGCATCTCTTTTAATATATCAAGCGTTTCTTTACGTAAGATATCGCCCGCTATTTCAAAATGAAAACAAACACCCTCGGGTATTTTGGTTCCGTAATTTTCTTTTATAAAAAGCAGTATTTCATTCGCACGGGCGGCATTCGCATTAAATGTTCTGTCAACAAATTTTACGGTTTTGGTACCACTTGAGGCAAGAATCAAAATGTTTTTCTTAACAATATCCATATCAAAATATCGCAGTCCACCGCATCTGCCCGAAAGACAAAATGCACACCGAAAGGGACAGCCGCGGCTGGTTTCTATGTAACATATTCTGCCGTTTAAGTTTTCAAAAAATTCCTCACAGTATGGATTTGGTGGCGTATCGATATATTTCATTTCCTCATTGGATAAAATTTGTCCGTTTATCTTGTATGTTAGTCCGTCAACACAGTCAAAATCAGACGATAAGTTTATAGCATCAATAAGCTTTGGGAAATTAAATTCGCCCTCGCCCGACAGCACAAAATCTATAAAACCATACTTTTCTAAAACGTCTTTTGCGCGGTAGGCAACCTCGGGACCGCCTAAAATAATTTTTGCACCAAATTTTTGTTTTATCTTTTCGCATATATAAAGGGTCTGCTCTATGTTCCAGATATAACACGAAAAGGCATAAACGTCAGCTTTTTCAATATTTTCAATAAAATCATCAAGATTTGCGTTTATTGTGCTCTCGCAAACTGTAGCAGTTATGTTGGTTTTACAAAATTCCCTTACCCCTGCCAGAAGACACCACGGAGAGAGCGATGCGTGAATATATTTTGAGTTAAGACAACCTATTATAAGTTTCACTTTTTTCACCGTCCTCGGTTACAGTAGTTCAAAATTGTTTTTGTTAAAGACGATAAATCCTTCGTCACGCAGTTTACACAGCTCATTGGACATAGCGCTTCGGTCTACCGATAAAAAATCAGCAAGCTGTTGACGGTTAAAGGGTATCGAAAAGCTGTTGCTGTTGTGTCGTTTCGCCTCGGTTGACAGGTATGACAACAGTTTTTCACGAGTTGTTCTTTTTGACATATGAGACAGCTTTTGCACAAGTTTGCGATTCCTTTCGGATACTGCAAAAAGCAGATTTTTTGCTACTGCAGAATGAAAACGGCAGGCATTTGAGCAGGTGGTGATTACGCACATAACGTCAAAAAATATTACCGCACTGTCCTCGAGCGCTACTACGTCGTTTATCATAGCGTCACTATGCGGCGCAATATATGCTTCGCCAAACATTTCACCTGCCGCGATATCACCGAGTATACTGCGATTACCCCAATAATCGTCGCTTTGAATATGCAGTTTTCCATCTACCAAAACAGCAAGCGCGCCCATTCGCTCTCCCTGTCGCAGTACGTACTCGCCCTTTTTATAATATTTTAATTTTGCGCTAAGACAGGAAAACATTGATTCAATTTCCACATCTCCCACACCTGCAAAAAGTTGTGTTCTTTTCAAAATTCCAATATATTTTTTCATAAAAATCCTCTTTTTGTTGTAAAAACAACCGATTTGTTTTATTTATTATAGTATAATGGCCTTGCAAAATCAAGAGAGGTGCTAAAAATGATTAGAAAAATTATTAAAATAGATGAAGAAAAGTGCAACGGTTGCGGCGCTTGTGCCGCCGCTTGTCACGAGGGCGCAATTGAAATGGTAAACGGCAAAGCCAAACTTACTCGTGAGGATTACTGCGACGGTCTTGGCGACTGCTTGCCAGCTTGTCCTACAGGTGCTATAACCTTTGAAGTGCGTGAAGCTCCCGAATATAATGAAGAGGCGGTAAGGCAAGCAAAAATGCAAAAGGCAGGTGTAAAGCTACCATGCGGTTGCCCCGGTACACAGTCAAAGGCTATCAAGCGCGACGTTATTTCGCCAACACGACGCGCTGATATTACAAGCCAATTATCGCAGTGGCCCTGTCAGATAAAGTTGGTGCCCGTAAATGCGCCGTATTTTGATGGCGCAAAACTGCTTATCGCGGCCGACTGCACTGCATTTGCCTACGGAAATTTTCACAATGAGTTTATCCAGGGTCACATTACGCTTATCGGTTGCCCAAAACTTGACGAGGGCGATTACGCCGAAAAACTGACAGCGATTATTTCAGGTAACGATATAAAAAGCGTAACCGTTGTTCGTATGGAGGTGCCTTGTTGCGGCGGTATTGAAAACGCTGTAAAACGTGCTTTACAGGCAAGCGGCAAATTTATACCCTGGCGAGTGGTTACCATTTCTACAGATGGTAAAATATTGGATTAAAACCAAAAATATTTTGCCCCGTTTGCATTGACAAAATATGAGTATATATATTATAATATTATTTGCATTATTATGCTTTTACACAACTGATAGATTCTTGCGGATTTATGCAAAAGAAAATGTAGAAGAAAATTTTAAAAAACATAATTATCCGGGTAAATCAGTTTGTAAAAAGCTGGTTTGCCCATTTTATGTATTTACACTTTAAAGGAGATTATATATGACACACGAAAATTGGAATGGATTTAAAGGCGGCGCATGGCAAAGTGAAATCAACGTGCGCGATTTTATTCAACAAAACTATACTGAATACACAGGTGACGACAGTTTCTTGTCGGGCGCTACCGAACGAACCAACGCACTTATGAAAAAGGTTCAGGCACTTTTTGCGCTTGAGCGTCAGTTTGGCGGTGTGCTTGATATCGATACCGCAACTGTATCTTCACTTACAACCTTCTCACCAGGATACATTGATAAGGAAAATGAAATTATCGTTGGTATGCAGACCAACCGCCCCTTAAAGCGTGGTGTCAGCCCCTTTGGCGGTATTCGTATGGCGCGTCAGGCTTGTGAGGCATACGGCTATAAGCTTTCTGAAACTATTGAGGACGAGTTTAAATTCCGTACTACGCACAACGAAGGTGTGTTCCGTGCCTACACCGACGAGATGCGACTTGCACGCCGTTGTCACGTAATTACAGGTTTGCCTGATGCTTACGGCCGTGGTCGTATTATCGGCGACTACCGTCGTGTAGCACTTTACGGCGTGGACAGACTTATTGAAGAAAAGAAAAAAGACAAAATGGCTATGGCCGAAAAGCCTTTCATTGCCGAAAATATTAAAATAAGCGGCGAGCTCTTTAAGCAGATAAACTTCCTTGGCAAGCTTAAAGATATGGCGGCTATGTACGGATATGATATAAGCGGTCCTGCGCGTGACTCTCGCGAAGCGGTACAGTGGACATACTTTGCATACCTTGCCGCTATCAAAGAGCAAAACGGCGCTGCTATGTCTTTGGGTCGCGTGGCTACCTTCTTTGACATTTATATGGAGCGCGACATTAAAAACGGTGTTTTGACCGAAGAAGGCGCACAAGAGTTGTTTGACGATTTTGTAATAAAACTTCGTATAGCGCGTCACCTTCGCACACCTGAGTACAACGAGCTTTTCGGTGGCGACCCGATGTGGATTACTGAGGCTGTTGGCGGTATGGGCGAAGACGGCAGAACGCTTGTATCAAAGAGTAGTTTCCGAATTCTTAACACCCTTTATACTTTGGGTTCTTCACCAGAACCTAACCTTACTGTTCTTTGGTCAAAAGATTTGCCTGTTGGCTTTAAAAAGTTCTGCGCAAAGGTTTCAAAGGATACCGACTCTATTCAGTACGAAAATGACGATATTATGCGTCCTATCTACGGTGACGACTACGCTATTGCTTGCTGTGTATCGGCAATGAAGCTCGGCAAACAGATGCAGTTCTTTGGCGCACGTTGTAACTTAGCAAAACTGCTGAACATCGCGCTTAACGGCGGTTACGACGCTATGAGCGGCATTCATATTGGTCCTCAGATGGAACCAATTTCGGGCGACAAGCTTGACTTTGACACCGTTATGGAGCGTTACGACATTTACATTCAGTGGCTTTCACAGTTGTATGTAAAGACTATGAACGTTATCCACTATATGCACGATGAATATTGCTACGAAAAGGTGCAGATGGCGCTTCACGATACCGAGGTTGAAAGACTTATGGCGTTTGGTATTGCAGGTCTTTCGGTTGTTGCCGACTCACTCAGCGCTATTAAATACGGATGCGTTAAGCCGATAAGAAACGACGAAGGCTTTATTGTTGATTACGAAACTACAGGCGAATTCCCGAAATTTGGTAACGACGATGACCGTGTTGATAGCTTGGCACAGGATATGACCCACCGCTTTATTGAAGCGCTTCGTAAGACCGAAACATATCGTAACGCAGTGCACACATTGTCTGTTCTTACCATTACTTCTAACGTTATGTACGGTAAAAACACAGGCTCTACCCCCGACGGCAGAAAATCGGGCGAGCCGTTTGCACCGGGTGCAAACCCGATGCACAACCGTGAAGAAAACGGCGCACTCGCAAGTCTTAATTCGGTTGCTAAAATCAGTTATGACGACTGCCGCGACGGTGTTTCCAACACATTCTCTATCACACCTGAAGCTCTCGGCAAAACCGATGAAGAGCGTGTTGATAACCTTGTAGGTATTCTTGACGGCTACTTCGCTAAAAAGGCTCATCATATAAACGTAAACGTGCTTAACCGTGAAACACTGATGGACGCATACGAAAACCCCGACAAGTACCCAAATCTTACCATTCGTGTATCAGGCTATGCGGTAAACTTCAGCAAGCTTTCGCGTGAGCATCAGCGTGAGGTTATAAGCCGCACCTTCCACACCGTATTATGATAAAGGGCAATATACACTCTATTCAAAGTCTTGGCACGGTGGATGGTCCGGGTATTCGATTTGTGGTATTTTTGCAGGGCTGTAATCTGCGCTGCGGTTGCTGTCATAACCCAGACACCTGGGAGTTTGACGGCGGCACACAGTACACACCGCAAGAAATTGTTGATAAAGTAATTCGCTACAAAGAGTATTTTGGTAAAGACGGCGGTATAACCCTTTCAGGTGGCGAGCCGCTGTTGCAAGCGGAGTTTGCTTACGATGTTTTTCGCCTTTGTCACAAAGAGGGCATCAACACCTGTATTGATACGTCGGGTAGCATTTTAAATGATGACGTTAAAAAACTACTCACCGTCACCGACCGTGTATTGCTTGATATTAAATACACAAATGACCCACAATACCGCGAACACGTCGGTTGCAGTATGGAAAAACCGCTTGAATTTTTAGCCTATCTAAATGATAAAAAAATTCCCGTGACAATAAGGCAGGTTATTATACCTACCCTTACCGATAACGAGGAAAATGTTAAGGCGTTAAAAGAAATTGCCGACCGTCACGTAGTTGTTGATAAAACCGAGCTTTTACCATTTAGAAAAATCTGTCAGACAAAATATGACAATATGGGACTCGAGTTTAAATTTGGCAACATACCAGAACCATCACACGACAAAATGCAGGAACTGAATAAATACATTTAATTAAAAGAGCAAGGTTCTGAATCCTTGCTCTTTTTTATTTTGTGTGTTATGGTTGAGGTACAATAGGGACAACAAAAATTTATCATCAATGAACCTTTTGGTGTGTTTTTTCGACTATATAAGTGAAACCGGTTTTAAAGAACTTATAGGAGGTGAGGCGATGTCTAAATTTGAAAATTTGCTCTCTGATAATCAATTGTCTGTTGAACGATTTGTGAAATTTAGGATTCCAAATGTTTCAGATGCGGAAGATATTCTGCAAGAGGTGTTTTTAACTGCATTTAAGAACTTTGGGCAACTTAAAACAGAAGCATCTTTCAAAGCATGGATAATAGGTATTGCACGACATAAGTGTAATGATTATTTTAGGGAGAAATCCAAAGATTTAGAAATACCTATAGAAGAATTAAACGAATTTCAACTTTCACAAACACGATTTGGATATGTTGAGAATAATACAGTCAGCGATGTATTGGAGGCACTTGGTGATAAAGATAAACTGATTCTTTATCTATCATATTGGAAAGAGTTGCCTCAAACTGAAATTGCCGCAAGGTTGGGCATTCCTATTGGAACTGTCAAAAGTCGCTTATATACTGCTAAACGAAATTTCAAAAGGATATATCCATCAAACACTTATATTAGAAAGGTTGATGATATTATGAAAAAGTTGCCAGAAAGATTACCTGAATATAAAATAAAAAAATCCGTTGAAGCACCTTTCTCGGTCAAATGGGAAGAATTGTGGGGATTATTTATTGTCCCTAAGATAAGTGAAAAATGCATATGGGGAATTTATGAAACCGAAACAAAAAAATGTTCTGAATGGGGTGAAATGGAAGTTGTCGGAAAAGCGGTAGTTCATGACATTGAAGGTGTAGAAATTAAAGAATACCGCCACAATCATTTCGGCGAAGGAAAAGATGATGCAGACCACTATTACATTGCTCAACTTACTGATAATCACTGCCGCATTCTTGCTGAGAACTATGTTAAAAACGGAGTGCGAAAATACTTGACATTTCTCGATGGTGATGACTTTATTGCTGAATGGGGTTATGGTGAAGACAATTGCGGAAAAGAAACAAATCTGACTGTAAAAGGAAAAATATCTGAACATGATGGAAAAATCATAGCAGAAAACACAAATCAATTATTTGATATTGTTGGGAGATATACTGTTGTAATAAACGGCAGAAAATATGATACAGTAAGAGTATTAAGTCTTGATTCATATTACGGTGAGTATGTTTGTTGTGAACAATATCTTGACGCAAACGGACGAACAATTCTTTGGCGTAGATTTAACCGTGATGATTGGGCAATAAAGCGTTATAAAAAGAAATGGAGTGAACAACTCCCCAGCAACGAACAACTTATTATTAACGGAGAAACTTATGTTCATTGGTATGATTGTATAACTGATTATATATTGTGATTTTATACCGCAAACTCAACAACGTTTGAGTCAAGGCAGGAATAACCGTCATACTTTCGGCGGTCTTACTGCTTAAAAACAAAGTTTTCAACCGCATTTTCTTTGGTATGATTTTCAAAGTGTCAGTATGATTTTTGTCATACCATCAAAAATAGAGTTATCTCGGAACTTCGGGATAACTCTATTCTCATATATATCTTGAAAAATTCAATAAATAATGTTATATTAAATTCAGGAAAATGCTTGTTGTTATACGGAAAATTCAACTTGTGGAGGTCATTTCCACAAGTTGAAAACAAGAGCCTCCCTTGCCTAAAGGGAGGTGGATTTTGCGAAGCAAAAGACGGAGGGATACAGTACGGAACGGAAACATAATACAAAATTAACTGCAAATGCAAAAATATTGCGTAAGAATATGACTAAAGAAGAAAGGCATTTATGGTATGGTTTTTTGAGGTCTTATTCCGTCAGATTTCTTCGACAGAAAGTTATAGATAATTACATTGTAGATTTTTACTGTCACGAAGCAAGACTTATAATAGAACTTGACGGCTCACAACATTATGAGGAAAACGGATTGCTGAAAGATAAAATTAGAACTGAAAAAATAGAAAGCAGAAATTTAACAGTTATTCGTATACCGAATAATGAAGTTAATAAAAATTTTAGAGGGGTTTGTGAATATATTGATTTATTTGTTAAAGAATCCCTCCACCAACCTGACGGTTGGTCCCCCTCCCTTTAGGGCAAGGGAGGCTGAACTTGTCCCTAATTAAACTCAACCATAAAATAAACAAAAGGCGGTGAGGTTTTGAAAAGCAAAAAATATATTATTATCGCAATAACAGCCTTTGCCTGTCTTTGTATGGGATTGGTAGATGCGGTAATTCAACCGGGATATATGATAAAATCGGCAATAAAAATAGTTTTGTTTTTGCTGTTGCCAATACTTTATTCTTTTTATGACAAAGAATGTAACTTAACCCGCCTTTTTAAACCTGATAAAAAAGGGTTTTTATTAGCGTTATGTCTTGGTGTCGGCGTGTATTTGGTGGTGCTCGGAGCATATCTTTTATTTAAAGACGTTTTTGATTTTTCGGCGCTTACTACAAGCCTTACCTCTACTACAGGAGTCAACAAAAACAACTTTATCTTTGTAGCGATTTACATTTCTTTTGCAAACTCATTGCTTGAAGAGTTTTTCTTCCGTGGTTTTGCATTTTTAACACTTAAAAAAGTTTCAAACCGTTGCCTCGCTTATATTGTCAGCGCAGCTATGTTTGCCGCATATCATATTGCTATGATGATTGGTTGGTTCGGTCTGCCTGTTATACTGCTGTCGCTTCTTGGACTTTTTGCAGGCGGAATAATTTTTAACTTCTTTAATGAAAAATACAACAATATCTACCTTTCGTGGCTTATACATATGTTCTCTAACTTTGCCACAAACACAATTGGGTTTATTTTATTTAACGCATAAAAAAGAGCAAGGATATAAAGTCCTTGCTTTTTGTTTTATTCTTGTGTTTCGTCGGTGTCAACGTAGATTTCCTCACAAGCGATTTCGACATTTTTTAGGTTTTCAATGGCTTTTTCGACACCGTCAAGCAGTGTTAAATAAAGTGTTTTATAGTCGGGCACGACAATACCTCCTTTAATAACAATATTAAATTTATTGTTACAACGGCCATTGTAAAAATAAAAAAGTGCGACCGCCGAAGCAATCGCACATAAAACGCAAGCTCCGTCGGTCGCCAAACCCAAACATAAAAATATTCGCATATCTCTACATCTACGGAACTTGAGTTTTTACAAATTCACGATGTAAAGAAAAATGGGCATAATAACCCCTATTGCGAATATTCATTTTTTAAGTTTAGATTTGGCATAATTATATTATCATAAATAAAATTTACCGTCAAGACTTTCGACAAAACATTTCTTAAAACAACAAAAAACGGCGTCTTTTGCTATAACAAAAGATGCCGCTTTTAAAATTTTATTACTGTATCACGGTGTCGCCGTAAAAGGTTACGTGGGTGACCTCGCCGCTCGGATTAAATTCAAAATACCCGCACGTATAATAATCGCCTATATATTTTTCGGCCTCGGGCGGTATATCCTCTACAGTCAGACTTGCCCTGCCTTTTTTATCTATAACCATTATAGAGTTAAAGGTAGCGTTGTCGGTTGTGGTCAGTTTCCATAGCTTAAAGTCATCTTTGGCATCGCCGTCGTAGTCGTACGAGGCAACTGTAAGAAGGTTGTCTTCATAACTTAAAACCGCCAGACACGGTAACGCCCTGTCGTCTATATATTCTTTTGCCACGTCGTGAACCGTAGGAACTACGGCTTCCTCGCGAATTGAAACCTCGACACCGTTTTCGCCTTTTGTTATGGTGTATATGTCGTCTTTAAACAAGACGTTCTTGTCACTGCACCCCGCAAGCGACAACGCCAATACACACGCAAGTATTAATGCAATTGTACGTTTAAATTTAATGTTCATAATATTTTCCTTTCGTATGCGTTATTTTAAAATCCTGAGTCCTTTAGGATAATGATTTTTTGCCACACCGTTTGATACCTTTGCTCCGCCTATTGACACACCGCAGACGGTAACTGCCGCCCAACCGCTATTACATTCGGCTTTAATCTCTTCGCCACGCAGATACTTTTGTATATCGTCGCTATCGGGCGAGAGTTCTATTTTACGTTTAAAATCTTTTCCGTATGCCATAAAAAACTGATGATGAGGCAATATGTAGTTTTTCTTGATTTCACCGATGGTAACACCGCACATAAAGGCGTTGCCTTTTTTGATTTCTATATCTCCGCTATAAAAAACTGGTGTATCGCCGTAATGTACGATATCGTCTTTATTATAACTTTCGAGCGTATCATCAAGAAAAGCGGTTAAAACGTGGTCGAGTTTTTGTGTTTGTTTTTTCGACTGTTTAAGCGTGGGTTGCTTTTCGCCTTTGTGACGAAGCACGGCAACAAACTGACCTTCTCCACGTGTTTTATGCGGGTAAAAGCGACGAGCAAAGTGAATATTCTCACACTCGCAACCGTCAAATTTTATACCGTCGCACGACGCTTTCTGCACCTCGGCCTTTACGGGAACAATTTCAAAATCGGGGTGTGATTTCAAAAAGGCGTCAACAGTCATCTCGTTTTCTTCCAAAGAAAAGGTGCAGGTGGCGTAAATTATGGTACCGCCGCTTGCGAGGCATTTAACAGCGTTTTCCAAAATTTCACGCTGACGGACAGCGCATTTGTCAACATTTTCTTGTGACCATTCTTGTATAGCGATTTGCTCTTTACGGAACATTCCTTCGCCCGAGCAGGGAGCATCTACCATAATAACGTCAAAGGTGTCGGGGAATATGCTTGCGAGCCGCGAGGTGTCCATACAAGTAGTAACGCAGTTTTTAAAACCTAAACGCTCAATATTTCCCGTTAGTATTTTACAACGTGAGGGGATAATCTCGTTAGAAACAAGAAGCCCGTTATCATTTAGTTTGTTTTTCAGTTGTGTGCTTTTGCCACCGGGGGCTGAGCACATATCAAGAACGCAACTGTCGGGGTCTATGTCTATACTCTCGGCAGGTGCCATAGCCGCAGGCTCTTGCACGTAAATCATTCCTGCGTGATGAAAAGGATGATTACCAACCTTTTCATAGTCAAGGTAATACCCGCCATCGACATAAGGGATTTTTTCATTTCCGAATGGATTTATTTTTTCAAAATCCTCGGTAGAAATTTTGCCCGTGTTTACGCGAAAACCCTTTACGGGCGCTTCGTTTACAGCGGCTTCGTAATCTTTATATTCATCGCCGAGCAAGGTTTTCATTCGGCTTACAAAATCAAGTGGTAATTGTTTCATATCAAAGTTCCATTTCGCTGTAAAGCATACACATAGCAACACTTATTATTGCGGCGGTTTCGGTTCTTAGGATGCGGCTTCCCAACGAAATGATTTTACCGTTTACGGCAACTGCATCATCAATTTCTTTTTGTTCAAATCCGCCTTCGGGGCCTATGATAATTCCCACCGACATACCTGCTTTAATTTGTGATAAAGCATCTTTGGTGGCAGCCATACCTTCGGCACATTCATAAGGTACAAGAAGTATATCAAGGTCTTTTGCAACATTTAACATTTCTTTATATGATAAAACATCACAAACCTGCGGCACACTTGTGCGTTTACTTTGCTTGGCGGCAGCTTCGGCAATAGCCTGCCAACGCTCGCGCTTGCTCTTTTTCTTTTTATCGTCTATCTTTACAATACTGCGCTTCATAGCGACAGGTGTTATGCTTGCTACACCAAGTTCTACCGATTTTTGAATAATAATCTCTAACTTATCGCTTTTCGGAAGTCCTTGAAAAAGATGAATCTTTATAGGCAGGTTGGTGCTCTGGTAGTTTTGTTCGATTATTTTTACAACAACGGTATCGCTTTCAAAGTTTTCTATTTCGCATAGGTCGCTTGTATCGTTACAGCTTACAAGAAACTGCTCACCTATAGTCATACGCAAAACATTTTTAATATGATTGTAGTCGTCGCCTGTAATAAAATATTGATTTTCCTTTTTGTTATCTTGATTTACAAAGAAATTATACATAAATACCACCTTTGCGGCACGGATTAATCCGCGCCCTACAAAACATTGTAGGGAAGGCATTTATGCCTTCCGCATTATTATATCAAAAAATTCTTTCCATTACAATATTGATTATTAAATCAGCTTGTGATAAAATTCAATAGAGGTTGGTGATATTATGGATATTTCAAAAATTGACAAAAACTTTAAAGTAGAAACAAAAATCGAACGCGAGGGCTTAAAGTTTTACGATATAGACGAAGCTCCTTTTAAAATTTATGGTGTTTTTCGCGAGGGCGACCATTATGTAAGATTGCCTTCAGATATTGCCAAAAGCGTTAATGATGGTGTTTTTAATCTGCACACCCATACGGCAGGCGGCAGAGTGCGTTTTGTTACCGACAGTCCATATGTTGCAATAAGCGTAAAGCTTAACACAGTATATAAAATGTCACACTTTGCTTTTACGGGTAGTATTGGTTGCGATATATTCAGTGGTACCCGATACATCGGTACAATTGTGCCTCCCGCTAACGTTACCACCGAATATGAGGGTGTTATTAACGTTCCTTTTACCGAGGAAAAAGAATACGCCGTAAATATGCCACTTTACAGCGGCGTTGATAAAATGTATATTGGTATAAAAGAGGGATGCACTTTAAAGGCGGCTCCTGAATATAAAATAGAAAAACCCGTTGTGTATTACGGTTCATCGGTAACACAAGGCGGATGCGCCAGCAGACCCGGTAATGCATATCAAGGTATAATATCAAGAAATCTTGATTGTGATTTTATAAACCTTGGTTTTTCAGGCAGTGCCAGAGCCGAGGACGAAATTGCAAACTACATAGCAAGTCTTGATATGAGTGCGTTTGTTTATGATTATGGTTACAATGCACCAACACTTGAGCATTATAAAAATACACATGAGCGTATGTTTAAAATTATAAGAAAGGCAAATCCCGATTTGCCGATAGTTATGGTTTCAAAGCCAAGATACCATGTAACACCGGAACTTAAAGAATGGTTTGAGGTTATGATGAACACATATAACAACGCTATATCGGCAGGCGACAAAAACGTTTATTTCATAGACGGCTCCACTTTGTTCACTCGTGACACCTGCGAAGTGGCTTTTGTGGATGGCACTCATCCTACCGACGTAGGATTTTTAGATATGGCGAATGGTATCGGAGCTAAATTAAAAGAAATTTTAAAGTAAAGGGTTACAACTATGGATTTTACAAAAATCGACAAAAATATGAAGGTAGAAACAAAAATCGAGCGTGATGGACTTAAGTTTTACAACATAGACGAAGCACCCTTTAAAATTCACGGTGTTTACCGCGAGGGTGACCGCTATGTTCGCATGCCGCGAGATTTGGCCGAAAACGTAAACGATAGTATAAGGTGGCTCAACGGTCATACCACGGGTGGCAGAATTCGTTTTGTTACCGACAGCCCGTATGTTGCTGTGCAGGCGCAGATAAGCGGTAGCAGTAAATTTTCATTTTTCTCGGTTACGGGAATTATGGGTTGCGACGTTTACTCTGGCAAACGCTACTACGGCACAATAATTCCTCCGCTTGACACCACCACCGAATATGAAAACGTGGTTGATATTCCCGACCCTGCTGAGCGCGAGTACACCATAAATATGCCGATTTATTCTTGTGTGCATAAAATGTACGTAGGTATAAAAGAGGGTTGCACCTTAAAGCCTGCAGGTGATTACGGTATAACAAAACCTGTTGTGTTTTATGGCTCATCGATAACACAGGGCGGATGCGCTTCCCGACCCGGCAACACCTACCCCAGCCAGATTTCACGCGAGCTCGACTGTGACTTTATAAGCTTTGGACTTGCGGGTAGTGCTAAGGGTGAAGAAGAAATTGCGCATTATATAGCAAACCTTGATATGACAGCGTTCTTTTATGATTATGACTACAACGCAAACTCACTTGAACATTACAAGGAAACTCACGAAAAGTTCTTTAAAATTATAAGAGAGGCTAATCCCACGCTTCCTATAATTATGACCACAAGACCTAAAAAGCATCTGACTGCGGCAGAAGCCGAGCGTGTTGACGTTATGATGCAAACCTATCAGAACGCAATAGACGCAGGCGATAAAAACGTTTACTATATAAAAGGCACCGATTTATTGTCTGACGATATTGCCGAGGCGGCGCTTATAGAAAACTGCCATCCAAACGATTGCGGCTTTGCAAGCATGGCGAAAGTTATGGGGAATAAGTTAAGGGAAATTTTGAAATAAAAAAGAGAGCACTCAAACCGTGCTTCTCATAAGGATGATAAAAACCACGATAAAATTCATCGTGGTTTTTCTTTCGTTTATTTGATAGAACCATCATCGCATTTGTAAGTACAAATGTTCTTTGGGTGATATCCAAACCCTTTTACAACAAAGAGAAAAGTAAGTGATATTCTGTGCTGACGCACAGAGTGATATTTTCACTTTGTGAAAGTGATATTACTCCCTCTGGTCGTAGTGATATTTTATTCGCCTCCAAAACTCGCGAAGCGAATACCACTCGGCGTAAGCCGAATATCACTGCGAAGCAATATAACTCGCCTTCGGCGAATAAAACTGCGAGACTTCCTTATGAGAAGTCTCGCAATCGAGTGCTCTGTTTTTATGTATCTAATCATCCCAACGCTTTATTGCCTCTACGCGTTCTATAATTTCGTTTTTCATAACGCCAAGGTCAAAATCTTTATTATTTTGGCGACGCTTGGTGTTTTGTGCGGTTGTAATTGTTAAAAGCCCATAAAAAACTAAAACAAATATATTTTCTTTGCTGATAAGTTGTTTTGTGATTAAGGAGTATATACAAATAAAAGTTATAAACAGTGCGCTGTAAATCACCGCAAACCAGCGATCAAAAAAGGCAAAACCACTTCTTAACAAATAAATTTTTACCAAGGTTTTTCCATCTTGTTCAAAAACATAACCTTCGGCATAATAGGGTATATTTGCATATTTACCCGAACCGTTTGTAAAATGAAATTTGCCCTTTTTAGAACATTCAAACCACCATCGGCAACCTAACGAGTCCTCATCACTGCATGGACCCTGCTGAAGCCTGAGTTTTTCAATGGTTTCGGCAAGACCTACGCTTGATTCAATAGTTATTTCTTCAAGAATTTTACCGCTCGGCTTCATAACATACCCCAAATCATAGTTTTATTTTAGCAAGTCCTGCCTCGGAAGTTTCTTTATAACGCGATGACAGGTCAAGACCTGTTTCTTTCATTGTTTGTATTACGTGGTCAAGTGAAATTTTGCGCGTGTTCCACAAAAAACTTGAAAGATTTACAGCGTTTATGGCGCGCATTGCCGCTACAGCGTTACGCTCGATACAAGGTATCTGCACAAGACCACAAATAGGGTCGCAGGTAAGACCCAAGTGATGCTCTATAGCAATCTCGGCGGCGTATTCAATTTTATCGATAGTCAGGTCAAAAAGCTCTGCCAAAGCGGCCGCCGCCATAGCGCAAGCCGAACCAATCTCTGCCTGACAACCACATTCGGCACCCGAGATTGACGCATTTGTTTTAATAAGATTGCCAATAAGGCCTGCTGTCATAAGCGCGTGATAAATTTCCTCATCGGTAAAGCCACTCTTTTGCTGATGATAATAAAGCGTTGCGGGCAGTACGCCTGCCGCACCACAGGTTGGCGCTGTGACAATTGTTTCACCTGCGGCATTTTGCTCGCCTACGGCAAAAGCATAGGCGCAAACCATACGGTTTTGTCGTGTTTCAGGACTTTCGTCTATATGTTGACTGTTAAATAACGTTTTTGCCTTTTTCTGAACATTAAGTCCGCCGGGGAGAATGCCCTCGTCGTTAAGACCGTTTTTAATCGATTGCTTCATAGCGGTCCATATAGTTGCAATATGTTCTTTTAGCCCTTCGCCTTCAAACTCTAACGCATATTGCCAAAGTTTTATAGCGTGTTCTTCACAATAGTCGGCGATATCGGTGAATTTATCGTGAGGATATACATTTTCCAACTTTTCAGGTGACATATTTTCAAACTCGATATATCCTCCGCCCACGCTGAAAACTCTGGTTCTTGCAATTTCTTTACTATCTTTAAAAGCAATTAGAGACATTGTGTTTGGGTGAGGAATGTTGTCGTCCATATTAAATTCTATTTCGCAAGGCACAGGAGCAAAGGTTTTAACTATTACAGTATCGGTACCGTGACCCTCGCCTGTTTTTGCAAGAGAACCAAAAAGTATTGCTTTAAAACTGTCGGCAGAACTGTTTTGTTCTTTAAATATCTTGCACGCACGCTCGGGACCTATGGTGTGCGAGCTTGACGGTCCGCGACCTATTTTATAAATTTCTTTAATTGAAGTCATACCTGACATATTTTTTCTCTCCTAAATATTATTATAAATTTCGACAAGCTTTTTAGCGCTGTCAGCCAAGTTTTTGATACCGTCAAAAATATTGTCGGTGTTATATGCTTTCAAATAGCAATCTGCCTCTAATGTGAAATAACCGCTATAGTCAATCTCTTTCAGCGCCTTTAAAATCGGTAAAAAGTCGATATCCATAGAAAAAGGTATCTGATGTGAATCGTGCCACTTGTCATTGTCGTGAATATGAAGAGCCTCGAGTCTATTACCCAACGCCTTAATCATTTCTACCGCCGTAGTATCTGAGCCCTTCATTTCAGCATGGCCAATATCAAGACAGGCGACCATAAAATCATTGTTTATAATATCAATATGTTCACAAAAACTTTTGGGCGTAGCGCACGCGGCAAAGATAGAACAGTCTTTTTCGTAATCCCAGCACCACATATTTTCGGTAGCGATTTTTACGCCATATTCTTTTGCAAAGGGTAAAAGTTCAAGATACATCTCGGCGTTTTCCTCAGGTCCTTTATAATTATCGGGATGTATCACACAAATTTTGCCTCCCGCCTCGGCAGTGCACTCTATCGCTCTTTTTAAATATGAACGTATTTCTTTACAATATACGGGAAACGGAGCGTGTGACTGATTGCAATGTATACCGTTATCAAGACCGATTTGTTTTAATTTGCGTGCAAATGATAGATAATTGTTACCTGCAAGCGGATGATTGTTGTCAGATATACCTTTCGTGTTCCAATCATATTTACACATACTGAACATAGAAAAATCCCATGCGTCAAATCCCGCACGAGCTATATATTCAATTGACTTTTCTTCGCCGATTATTGCCGCAGCAGAAGCTATCTCGGTTGATGTTTTCATGCTTCGCACCACCTTTTAAAAAATTATATCACAATAAGTCTTCGCTATCAAGAATATAATTTTGTTTTTTCAGCATTTAAAGTTTGCAACAAAAGTTAAAAAACACTTGACTTTAAGGCGGTTTTTTGGTATAATCGTTCTACCTCTGCAAGGTCGAATCTGACCTTATCAACGCAGTTACACAACATACTGTATAGTGCTTTCCAAAGACGCGCAATATGTGTGGTTTTGGTACAGTTTGCGGTGTGCTGTAATGAGGGAGGCAATCTTGAGTTTTGGCTCAAGAAAAAAATATTTCCGTAAAGCGGGAGGTGCCGTTATGAGAGTAAAAATTACACTCGCTTGTACAGAATGCAAGCAACGCAACTACAACACAATGAAAAACAAGAAAAATGACCCTGACAGACTTGAAATGAACAAGTACTGCAGATTCTGCAGAAAGCACACCGTGCACAAGGAAACAAAGTAAGGAGGGTAATATGATGAAAACTGTCAATAGAATTTGTCAGATTCTTTCGGTTATCTTCGCAGCTGTTTCTTTGGTACTCTTCTTCACCGACTTTGCTACCATTTCAACCGTAAAAGGTGATGCAACAATGGTTGGTGCTGCTCTCGGTTTTGGTTCTAAAACCGAAATCGCAGGCGTAGAGTACAACATGGCAAGATCGGCAGATATTCTTTTCTGCTTCTGGCTTACAGTAATCGGTTTGTTGCTCAGCGTTTTCTCGTTTAAGTCAAAGAAGGTACGCTACGCAGCACCTGCAGTAGGTTTGGGAACCGGTATTTATATGTTGGTAATCGCATTAAGCGACGCTACCAAGTTTGTAGATGCTCGTCCACTTACCACAGCACTTGGTGTATCAGGTATTGAGTATGCAGGTTCTGTATTACTTACCGCTATCGCACTTTTGCTTTTTGCAGTAGTAGCAGCAGCGTACTTGCTTATCGATGATTATATCGAGGTAATGCAGTCAAAGGGTGCTAAACGCACAATCTTAAAGCGTGCAATCGGTTTCTTGAAGGATTACAAGAGCGAAATCAAAAAGATAGTATGGCCAGGCATTAAAGACGTAGCTAAAAACACAGTAATCGTTCTTGTTATGTGCTTACTTATCGGTGCGTTTATCTGGCTTCTTGACCTTGGCCTTGGCAAACTCATAGAACTTATCATTTAATAGTTCGGGAGGTTAGCGATTATGGCTGAAAACAGCGAAGCAAGATGGTATGTCGTACACACCTATTCAGGTTACGAGAATAAAGTTGCGACCGACCTTGCAACCGTAGTTGAAAATCGTGGTATGCAGGACCTTATTCAGGATATTAAAATCCCGATGGAAACCGTTACCGAGATTAAAGACGACAAGGTTCGTGAGGTTGAAAGAAAGATTTTCCCCGGATATGTTTTAATCAAGATGATTGTTACCGATGACAGCTGGTATGTTGTAAGAAACATTCGCGGCTGCACAGGTTTTGTGGGTCCGGCTTCTAAGCCCGTACCACTTACCGATGCTGAGGTTGCAGCTCTTGGCGTTGAAAAGCACAGCGTTGAGGTTGGCTATAGCGAGGGTGACACCGTTAAGATTATAAACGGTCCGCTTGAAGGTTACAGCGGCGTTATCAAATCTATCGATTTGGCTAACAACAACGTATGCGTTGTACTTTCAATGTTCGGCAGAGAAACACCGGTTGAGCTTGAACTTGACCAGATTTCACTGGACGACTAATTAGTGTTAATACGCAGAAATGCTTATTAACTTCCGGCATATAGATTTTTTTGCGGTCAAGGTTAACCGTCCGTAAAAATGTGAGCATCTGTATGTCACGGTGGGAGGAGCGCGTATAGGAGCGTTCCGCCAAGTGTTACTTTAGCAAAGTAAAAACTTTGACTAAACACGGTTACCACGAATAATGGAGGTGCTATTTATGGCTCAGAAAATTACAGGTTATATTAAATTACAAATCCCTGCAGGTAAAGCTACACCAGCTCCACCAGTTGGTCCTGCACTCGGTCAGCATGGTGTTAACATCATGGAGTTTACCAAAGCATTCAACGAAAGAACCAAAAATGACGTAGGTATGATTATACCTGTTGTTATTACTGTTTATGCAGACCGTTCTTTCAGTTTTATTACAAAGACCCCACCCGCAGCTGTTCTTATCAAGAAGGCTGCAGGCATTGAAACTGCATCGGGTACACCTAATAAAACAAAGGTTGCTAAAATTACAAGCGAACAGGTTAGAAAAATCGCAGAAACCAAGATGCCCGACCTTAATGCAGCAAGCATTGAATCTGCAATGAGCATGATTGCAGGTACAGCTCGCAGCATGGGCGTTGAAGTTGTAGATTAAGAGGTAAACGACTATGAAACACGGAAAGAAATACAATGACAGCGCAAAGCTTATCGAAGCAGGTAAGTTTTACGATGTTGAAGAAGCAGTAGCAGTTGCTGTTAAGACAGCTTCTGCAAAATTTGATGAAACCGTTGAACTTCACGTTCGCCTCGGTGTTGACTCACGTCACGCTGACCAGCAGGTTAGAGGCGCTGTTGTTCTTCCAAACGGTACAGGTAAAACTGTAAGAACTCTCGTTCTTGCAAAGGGCGACAAGGCTGAAGCTGCTACAGCAGCAGGTTCTGACTATGTTGGCGCAGAAGATATGGTAGAGAAAATCCAGAAAGAAATCTGGATGGATTTTGACGTAGTTATTGCTACCCCTGATATGATGGGTATGGTTGGTCGTCTTGGTAAGGTTCTTGGTCCTCGTGGTCTTATGCCTTCACCAAAGGCTGGTACAGTTACACCTGACGTTGCTAAGGCAGTTACCGAAGCAAAGGCTGGTAAGATTGAGTACCGTCTTGACAAAACCAACATCATTCACTGCCCAATCGGTAAGGTATCTTTTGGTCCTGAAAAGCTCCAAGAAAACCTTGATGCACTTATGGGTGCTATCATCAAGGCTAAGCCAGCCGCTACCAAGGGTCAGTACGTAAAATCTTGCACAGTGGCTACTACAATGGGCCCTGGCGTTAAGATTAACGTTGCACGTTTTGGCGTATAATAAAAATTTAAAGCTGTCCTTCGGGACAGCTTATTTTTTATAGTTTTATTCGCCTGCGGCGAGTGGTATTGCTTTGCAGTGATATTATGCTACGCATAGTGATATTGTCCTACGGACAGTTTTATGGCGAATATAATACCACGAAAACCGATAGGTTTTCATATCACTTTTGCTGTTAAGCAAAAATACCACTGTGAGCGATAAGCTCACAATATCACTTAAAACTATGTGTACCTTCGGCACGGATATAAAAAAGTCAAGACTCAAACGAGTCTTGACTTTTTTAATGCGGTTTTTTACGTTCTTTCTGAGCTTTTCTTGCAATCAGAGTAAAACCAACCAAATCAAAGGAACAGGAAAAAATAATTTTCTTGTTCTTGTTTTGAATAATTATATTCCTTTCTTCTGCCCTATCAAATTCTTCGTGCAATCTTTTAATTTCAACTTTATACACATCTTTCCAAAAAACACGCTTTTTAATAAACCAAAAATACGTTATTTGCATTCCTTCGTCATTTACGAAACAGCGGTATGTAATATGATAAATTGAAACTAAAAACGAACCTGAAGCACCTATTGCTAAAATTATTATAGCAATATTTTCAGCTCCTGCCCACTTGAAAGCAGCTAAAGATAATAAAAAAACAACCGACATGACAAACCAAAGTAAAACTGTACGTGGCAAATAATATGCGGTAAATTCATCCTGAGAGAATTCCTTTTCTTTTTCTCTTGCTTTTTTATAAGTTTTTTCGTCAAATATCTTTTCTATTAAATTTAATAGTATCGTTTTTTTCATTTCATCACCACTTAAATAAATTATACCATACTAGAATTTAAATGTAAATTTGTTTTATTAAAAAAGCAGAGCAATTATGCTCTGCTTTTGATTTTAGTTTTTAAGGCTTTGCATTGGCGCGGGGATTCTGCCGCCGCGGTCAATAAACTTTTTAGGACTTGCTGCGAGGTTTACGTCCATTATGGGACCTTCGCCCAAAAGTCCGCCAAAATTTAGTTCCTCGCCTGCCTTTTTACCGATTGCAGGTATTACGCGCACGGCGGTGGTCTTTGAGTTTACCATACCGATTGCGGCTTCATCTGCAATAATTGCCGATATAACCTCACTGGGTGTATCGCCGGGTATTACCACCATATCAAGACCCACCGAGCAAACGGCGGTCATTGCCTCTAACTTTTCTATTTTAAGGTCGCCGCTACGGGCTGCGGCTATCATACCCTCATCTTCAGATACAGGAATAAACGCGCCAGAAAGTCCACCTACCGAGTTACACGCCATAACGCCACCCTTTTTAACTGCGTCGTTAAGCATTGCAAGCGCGGCGGTAGTACCGTGTGTACCACATACACCGAGGCCAATTTCTTCAAGTATCCTTGCCACCGAGTCACCAACGGCTGGGGTTGGTGCGAGGGATAAATCAACAATACCAAAAGGCACTCCAAGTCTACGTGCGGCTTCACTGCCTACAAGCTGACCAACACGGGTAATTTTAAACGCGGTACGTTTAATGGTTTCGGCGACGGAGCAAAGGTCTCCGTCACATTTTTTAAGAGCAGCATATACAACGCCCGGACCCGAAACGCCCACGTGAATAACGCAGTCAGGCTCACCGACTCCGTGAAATGCGCCCGCCATAAAGGGATTATCCTCGGGAGCATTACAAAATACCACCAATTTTGCAGGACCTATACAATCGCGGTCAGCGGTAAGCATAGCGCTTTCTTTCACAATCTCACCCATAAGCTTTACCGCGTCCATATTTATACCTGCTTTAGTAGAGCCGATGTTTACCGATGAGCAGATATTTGTAGTTTCATTAAGTGCTCGCGGAATAGACTTGATAAGCTCTACGTCACCCGCCGAAAAACCTTTTTGCACGAGGGCTGAATAGCCACCGATAAAATTAACGCCTACGGTATCGGCCGCCTTTTGTAGCGTGTGAGCATACTTTACGGGATCACCGCCTGAAACGGCTACAAGCATAGAAATAGGGGTTACTGAAATGCGTTTATTGATAATCGGAATACCATATTCCGCCTCGATATCCTCGCCTGTTTTAACGAGGTTACCTGCCAAACGCACAATTTTGTTATATACCTTTTCGCAAGAAACATCGATATCACTGTCGGCACAGTCAAGTAGTGAAATACCCATTGTGATGGTGCGTATATCGAGGTTTTCCTGCCGTATCATATTTATTGTTTCTAAAATATCGTTAAGATTAAGCATATAAAAATACCTCTTTAAATGCGGTGCATTGAATTGAAAATATCTTCGTGCATAACACGGATTTCAAGATTTAATTCTTTACCAAGTTTATCCATAGCTTCAGAAAAATCTTTGAAATTACAGTTAAGACCCGATATATCGGTAAGCATTACCATTACGAACATATCTTGCAAAACCGACTGTGTTATATCAACAATATTTACGTTGTATTCCGCGCAAGCAGCGCTTACCTTTGCGGTAATGCCAACGGTGTCTTTTCCTATAACCGAAATTACTGTTTTTTTCATAAGTCATCCCTCACAGTTTTATATTAAAGACATTATACAACAGTCACTATATATAAGCAAGGAAAAACTTTTATATTTGTCTGCTGTAAACGTTTATAAAGTGTAGAATATTAAGGTTTTTATAAGTAACTATTAAAATTTATTATTTATGTTGTTAAACGTATATATGTATGATACAATGCTTAAAAAGGAGGCGAAAAGTTGCACTTTTTAGGACGTATAATAAATATTCTTGACGCGGATATGACTACACCTACAATGTACGGCTGGTTTCATCTGCTGTTTGTTGCGCTTACAACAGGTTGCGCCGTAGCTCTTTGCAAAGCTTTTAAAAATCCATCGCAAAACACAGTTCAAAAAATATTGCTGATATTTTCATTGGTTTCTATATTTCTTGAAATTTACAAGCAAATAAATTATACCTTTTCGTATGACGGCGCAAATTTTACAACCGATTACCAATGGTATGCATTTCCGTTTCAGTTTTGCTCAACCCCTATGTACATAGGTCTTCTTGCCGCACTCATAAAAAGCGATAAAGTACACAATGCGCTTTGCGCATATCTTGCAACATTTTCGCTTTTTGCAGGTATCTGCGTTATGGTTTATCCCGCTCAGGTATTTATAAGTACAATAGGCATCAATATTCAGACTATGATTTGTCACGGTTCTATGATTTCGGTGGGAGTGTGGTTGTTATACTGTGGGTATATTAAACACGAGCACAAAACCATAATAGACGCAATATATGTATTTGCCGCCATGATAGTTATGGCAATGGTAATGAACGAGATTGCGTTTGCCACAGGCTTGCTCGAGCGAGAAACCTTTAATATGTTCTTTATAAGTCCGCACTGTAAACCAAGTCTTCCTGTATATTCACTTGTACAGGCGGTGGTACCATATCCGTGGTGTGTGATCATTTATATTGCGGCATTTTCACTTGCGGCATACATAATATTACTTATATCGATGCTGATAAAAAAGACGTTTGCCAAAAACACAATCCAAGAAAAGCAAAAAGTAATGGTACAATAAAAAAGCAGAGCCAAAGGTTCTGCTTTTGTTGTTTGATTTTTAATTGTTGTCCAAATCGCGGGGAATATAGGTTGGTACATATGTGATTTCACGGTAAAAGGCGGCTTGTGCGGCTTCCTGATACGGCGCGAGAAAAAGATTACCGACAACGGCTATTACAACTACCAGAATACAATATAAAATTGTACCAAACGTCCCAAGGAGAGCAAGTGGTATCAAAACCAAAACAGGAACCAAAAGCAATAGCATCCAACCCAGAAAACTAAAACGCAAACAAAACAGCCTGCCCTTGTTACCTTGCATAATTCGTCTTGATTCGGTAATTGCCTGATTTGCGGTCATTTCGGGGTGCTCGGCTAAAATATACGGTGTCATGGCATAACTGTATGATTTAACTATACCGGGTATTATAAACAATAACGACCAAAGCGCAACATAAAGACCCATTAGCAAATCCATACAAATGCCATCGCCCAAACGATTATATTGTGAAAACAAATCTGAAAATGCGGCAGGTTTGCGGTCTATAAGATTGAGATTAAACTTTGCATATCCAAGTTTTGTTGCGCCACCAACAATGAAGGTAGCCAGTCCCCAGATAATAAGTACTGAAAATACTGCAACAAATATTGGAAGCAGAATTTCCAGAATTTCTTCAAGTTGTAGCTGACTTAACGAGTCGCTTATAGAATCATCATTGCCACTTCTATTGCTTGAAGCACCGCCTGTAGAAGATAACGTACCACCAAGAAGCGAAGCCACAAATCCGGTAAGGATTGCTACTTTCCAGTTGCCAAACAATGCATCTCGCGCTATTTGCTTAAAATCTGCTGCATATTTCATTTTAATCCCCCTAAAATCATTTTTATTTGTATTCTATGACACATAAACAACAATGTCAAGAAAAACAAGACCCCGACCAAATAGTCGGGGTTTAAAATTTTGATTAAAACTTAAATTACTTAAGCTCAACCTTTGCGCCAACTTCTTCAAGTTTAGCCTTGATTGCTTCAGCGTCTTCTTTGCTTGCAGCTTCTTTAAGGGTCTTAGGAGCGCCATCAACAAGTGCCTTTGCTTCTGCAAGGCCAAGACCTGTGATTTCACGAACTGCCTTGATAACCTTAATCTTTTCAGCGCCAGCTTCTGCGAGAATAACGTCAAACTCAGTTTTCTCTTCAACTGCTGCTGCAGCGCCTGCTGCTGGAGCTGCTACTGCTACTGCAGCTGCTGCAGATACGCCAAATTCCTCTTCTACTGCTTTAACGAGCTCAGAAAGCTCAAGAACGGTAAGAGTTTTTAACTCTTCAATCATAGCTGTAATCTTTTCAGATGCCATTTTAGTTTCCTCCAATAAATGTTTTTAGTTTTGTTTAAATTTTAATTATTCTGCTGCTTCTTCAGCGGCTGGCTCACCGTCTTTATCAACGATAGCCTGTACAGCACGTGCAAATGCTGCGATAGGTGCCTGGAAGGCACTGAGAACTGTTGCAAGAAGAACTTCTCTGGAAGGAAGTTTTGCAAGTTCTGCGATGGTTTCAACACTTACAACTTTGCCATCAAGGAAGCCTGACTTTACGTTGAAGTTGTCGTGGCTGTCGGCAAATTTGCAAAGTATTCTTGCTGCTGCAGTGTAATCATCGTTAGCGATTGCGATAGCGGTTGTACCCTCACAAACGTTTGCGATGTCACCGAGGTCTGTGCCCTCAACAGCACGCTTTAAGATAGAGTTCTTAACTACAAAGTACTGTACACCAGCTTCACGAAGCTCTTTACGAAGAGCAGTATCGTCAGAAACGGTGATACCCTTGTAATCAACAACAACACCTGTAATAGCGGCGCCGAGTTTTTCGGAGAGGTCAGCAACAGCCTGCTTTTTTGCTTCTAAAACCTTTGCGTTTGGCAATGTGTTTCACCTCCGAGTGAAAATAAAAAATGTCCACCCAAGGACATAAGGGTAGACATGAAAAATT
>JAZNWJ010000031.1:0-13807 GCA_045593245.1 Acutalibacteraceae bacterium
GTAAATTACTTAACAATAAGGTATATAGGTAAATCTCTTAAACAAAGGTAAATAGGTGGATTACTTTGAAAAAGGTTTTAGTTATAACCCTTATAGAAAGGCTTGATTTAGATATATAACTTAATTGGGTTGAGAAGTTAAATACCTTACAACAGAGAACGAATATACTCCTTTTAGATTAAAAAAGTTTAAGTAAATATATTTAAAGGAGTGTTTGTTTTTATGCTTACACAAAAATTAAAAAACATTTACGAAAATTATTTTTTAGGTGGTTACATTTCAAACTTGATTGATAACCCCGACAAGTCTTACATCTCTATTGCGATGAAATCATTTAACAATGAAAGTAGCAAAACTATTTTTATTATGGTTTATAGAAAATCAGGATATGGCGACAACCAATATATAAACCCAATGGTAAAAATCGTTAAGGATGCTTTTGAAAAACACATCCCCATTTGTTGTGTCTATTATAACGATAATGGCAGAGGAAATAAAATGTCTTGCTGCTATGCCAATTTTTCAGTTGATAAATATGCCGATGTTACCAACGACGGCGAGTTACCTTTTTAACGGAGGTATATCAATATGAAAATTAGAGCCACGGGAACACCCGAACAAATTGAAATATTACTTGAACGAATACCCCTTATTGTCGGTACACAATGCAATTTTATAAGCAAACCATATCCGCAAACAAGAAAATGCAAAACAAGTAAATATGTATCCGTGTATTTAGATTTTGAAGATTACGAATTACACAACTAAAAATAAAGGGTTGGCGCTGCCAACCCTTTATTTTTATATCTTCCATTCAATAGTATAATCGCCGTTTTCTTCAAGCAAAATTCTTTTTATTAGTTTGCGATAAACTTCTTTTGCTTTTTCAATGTCACCAAGTTCCATTTCAATAAATTCAAAATTAAAGGCTTCATACTTGATGGGAGTGTATGTTGAAAGTTGTAATTCTTTTTGCTCAATTTGGTCTTGCAGTTTTTCAATGTAATTTGAAAATGCCCTTTCTAATTTGCCATTGTTTAATGATTGCTCAATAAGATTTTCTCTTTTTTCCATTAATTCGTTTAATTCATTCTCTATTTTTTTATAACCTCTTTCAGATTCTTCAACTCGTTCTGCCAAGGTTTTTAGAACTTCTATGACCTTGATGCGAATACTTTTTCTTAATTCTTCAAAATTAACCGACTTAAATTGAGCATCGCAATCGTGCAAACCACGATTTTTATAGCAATCTAATTTTGGGTCATTATAAATCTTAATGGCATATTCACACTTGGCACATTTCAAAAGGCCTGCTAATTCTTTCATTCTTGTAGGTGCATTTGCTCTTTTGATTTGTTGGTTTTGTGCCAATCGTTCTTGCACCTTAATAAATTGAATGGAGGGTATTGTTCCACTGAAATTAGTTAAATAAACAGTTTGTTCTGAAAGGTCGGTATATTTTCTTGTGTTCTTATTCGAGACTCTTTTGCCAACTATCGCCGCAGCACGAGTTCCGTTCCATTCTTCTATTGGGTTTAATATTTTTGCCTTTCGCATTTTGAAATATTTGTATAATGTTTCATCTGCTATTGCATAAACGGGGTTTTGCAAAATACGAGCAATTGTAACATTATCAAAGGTTTTTCTCTTTCTACTTTCATAACCCTTACTTTCAAGCAATCTTGCTACTTTGCCGAGCGACATTGAAAAATCGTCTTCATAGTGATTAAATGCTAATTTAACGGCAGACATTTCATTGTCAATTTTGTAGAGTGTTGGTATTTTATCATCAATTTTTCCGTTTTTAAATCCGTATGGTGCAGGACCTCCCGCCCATCTACCGTCTTGTATGCGGTGATAATAATTATCTTTAACTCGCATTTGGATGCTTTCTCGTTCCATTTGTGCGAAGCTGGCAAGTATGCTCATTAACAATTTACCCGCCGATGTTGATGTATCAAAGTTTTCGTTTGCACTAACAAAAGAGCAATTATTATCTTCCATAAATTGATACAGTTGAAAAAAGTCGGCAATATTTCTGCTTATTCTATCCAAGCGATACACATAGACGGAATGTATTTTTTTACACTTAATATCTTCTAACATTCTTTGCAAATCGGGTCTTTGGGTATTTTTGCCACTAAACCCTTTATCTTTATATATTATGTATTGCTTATCACGAATTAAGTTAAGACAATTATTTACTTGTGTTTCTATGCTCTCCGATTCTTTTTTGTCTATCGATTGTCGGGCATATATCGCTATCATTTTTTACTTCCCCTTTGTTTGAGTATATAATATCAAGTATTTCTTTGAAAATCCTATCTTTTTCACTGCTTGAAGCACCACAAAAGATATCCTTTCCTTGCATATTATATCACACTATTACTTTTGTTGCAAGTGTTTCTACGTCCCACTGAATTGTATACATATCTACGCTTTCTACCGTTTCTACAACACGGTTGTCGTAGTCGCCGTATGGCGGTCGGAAGAGCGTTGGTTTTTTGCCGGTTACGTTCTCTATCTTTTTGTTACAGCTTTCGAGTTCATCTATCATCTGCTCGGTTGATAACCCCGTCATATATGGGTGCGTGTTAGAGTGATTTTGTATCTGGTGACCTGCGTCTGAGAGTTGCTTTACCGATTCGGGATATTTATCTACCCACGCACCCACTACAAAAAAAGTTGCGGGCACGTCGTATTCAGCAAGTATCTTGATAAGCTGCTCGGTATCATCATTACCCCACGATAAAAGCAAAAGGGTACAAAATAACCCCACAACACCGATTTCCCTGTGTTGTGGGGTTGCTTTTACTTGTTTCTTAATCTATCGACTAGTGACTGAATATACTGTTTATCCTTTTCGGATAACCCCGAAATATCTATTGTTTCGCTCTTTTCTATACCGAGCAGTTTGTCTGTACTTATGTGAAGTGCTTTTGATAGTTTAATAACTACTTCTAATGACGGAGTTCTGTCGCCAACCTCGTAAAAACTGATAACACTATTTTTTACACCAATAAGGGTCGCCAATTCTTTTTGAGTTAATTTTCTTTCTTTGCGAAGCTGTCGCAATCTGTCGCCAAATTCTACCATTTAGTACACCTCAATTCTACTAATATTTTAACCTCTTTTAATATACAAATGGTGGATTTTTAATGTATAAAATTCTACTAAGTAGTTGACTTTTGTGAAATGAAGTGTTATAATGTCAAATAGCGTAACTTTATGTTGCTAAAAATCAAAAAAGGGGTTATGAATAATCATGGCTAAAAAACAAAAACAAAAGGAAAAACTATTTGAAGAAGTACAATTTCAAGACATTGAAAGAGCAAAAAGAGAAGTTAAATTTGCAAAAATTAATCAAATTAGAATTTTGATTGGTTTTGTTTTTTCTCTTATTGCTATCGTTTTCACCGCTCTTGCAATTTGGGGAAATCCTGAAAAAACAAGTATGTTTGTAGGTATCGCCGTTTTTCTTGCAATTCCATCTTACATAATTGGTGGCGGTATTTTCAAAGCATTAAAGGTCGCTTGGAAAATTACAAAAATCGGTTGGTTTTTAATTCCTGTATTCCCTGCTGATGTTCTTATTGCCCTTGCGTGCTTCTTCTTTGCAGTTGTTGGACTTTTATTTGTGCCTGTTATCTTTGTTGGCATTAACTATATTCAACACAAAAGAACATTGGATGCCGCAACAAGCTATTTAGCACAATGCGGTGTAGTTGTAGAAACAGCCACAACTGAAGAATAAACCTTAAATCTCACACTTCGCGGTGTGAGATTTTTTATATATAATATCTCTTATTTCCTCTTGCAAATTGCAAGAGGTTTTTTTTATTTTTACCCCTCAAACAAAAATGTAATCAAACTATAATCATTATAGAGTTTTATAAATTCTATACTAACCCTTGCCGACCGTTCGGCAAAACCGAGCTTGTAAAAGGTATTAACATAACGACCATACAGCAGAAAGGAAAACATTATGCAAAGAACATACAGAGAGCGTAAATATATATGCGGTGATTATATAGAGGTAGCGATATATCCTGTTTACACCCATACAAGAGGACGAAGCAAACGAAAGAAACCAACAACAGAGGTGCAACAGCGACTTAACCGCCGACACGCCACCGACCGTCTGCGTAGGCTTCTGCATACGAATTTTAACCCGAAAGACCTTTTTGTAACCCTAACCTTTGATGATGACAGCCTACCTGAAACGGTCGCCGACTGTCAAAGGGCGGTGCAGAATTTTCTGCGCCGAGTAAAGCGCAAATATGGTAAAGCAGGGCTTGAGCCTAAATACATATACATAATTGAATATGGCGAGGAACACCAACGCCTACACGCCCACCTTGTTATAAGTTCGGGCTTGAGCAGGGACGAGCTTTCGGCTCTTTGGGGACAGGGGACAGTATCTGCTGACAAATTAAGGTTTGAAAAAGACGGCTTATCGGCTCTTGCGGTGTACCTGACAAAAGGTAAGGACGACGAGAGCGACCGCCTGACTTTCAAGCGTTGGTCGGGTAGCCGAAACCTTGAACAGCCTACGATCACCGAGCGCGACGGTCGGATTTCACACCGTAAAATGTTGGCGTTCTGCGAAAGGGACAGCGACAACGCGATATATCTTGAAACACATTACAACGGTTATGAAACGGTTGAAAATAGCCTTGACTATTGCGAGGACACATACGGCGGTCTATACCTGACGGCACTTTTACGGCGTATGCCGACAAAAAAAGACCTGCCATTTTTGGCAAGTCCTGATTTACTCGATTTCTAAGTCGTAGGTTTGTTCCTCATAGTCAATATAAGGCTCTGCGCCTTGTGTCTGCATTTCTGCGATTTCGCGGTCGCGTTCCCTAACTTTCGCCTGTAAAAGCCGATTTTCCATTTTTAGTCGTTTGATTTCTGCCTCTGCTTCAACACAGCGCTTATACAGTTCCGTTTGCGAGTTTTCACGTTTTAACTGTGCGCCGAGCGTTTTTAATTTTTCGTGGTTTTGCTTGATTTGCGCCTCATTGTTGGCTAAGTTGACGTAATCGTTAAGTTGGCTTTCGTAAATTGTAACCTCTGTAAAAGGCACTTTTACACCATTTACCCTTTTATATCGTTCTCTACGGCGTAAAATTTTCGGCGTTAAATCCTTTGAAAAAGCCTCGCGCATAGTTTCCTCAATTCTAATATCCGTCTTGATCGTTTCAAGTTTTGCGTTCAATTCCGCAATGTCCTCATTTATGTTGACAATCGGGATAATGTCAAAATTTTTCATATAAATACCTCTTTTATCGGGTGCGGTCGTTTCGTTCCGCTTCCTGTCTTTCTCTAATTTTTTTTACAAAATCGCAAAATCTTTGCCAAATTCCCACACGCTTCATAAACTCGTCGCGTTCTTGTAGGTCTTGATAAGCTCTGTCAAGATTTTCGGTTAGGCGTTTTGCGGTAGCCTCTTTTTCCCTTGCTTTGCGCTCGGCTGTTTCAGCTCTTTCGGTCAAATCTGCGACAATTTTGTCCCTGCTGACATCTCGCCAAAGTTGTTTACCAAATCGCTGCAGTTTATCATAAGCCGTCTTTATGCCGATATTGAGCTTTGCACGGTCTATCAACCAATCAAGATCAGTTTTCTTGACTTTGGCTTTTGCGACTTCGATAACCTGACCCTTTCGGGTGCGCTCTGGTATCACTTCGGCTTCAATGTCGATTTCGACCTCGTCAAAATGCGCTTGAATGGTCTTTGTGATCGAGTTTTGGTCGCGCAAGGTGTTGCGCTCTGCCGTAAGCTCGGCAACCGATTTTTGTAGTTGTTCACATTTGTACTCTAAAATGTCCCTGTGCTTTTGGCTTGGGTTTTTGACCTCGCGGTCTATCTCAATGTTTCCGTTTTTCTCGCAAAGGTCGTAAAATGTTTCGCGCAATTCCTCTGAAAAAGTCATCAGAGGGTTGTTATATTTGCCCTCTTTCTTGTCTGTGTCGGGGCGTTCAATCCCCATTTCCTTGAACGCTTGAGATTGGTTGGGTACGGCATAATTAAATTTGTCCCGACCGACAAAACAATACCTCAAATGCCCGTGCTCACATTTTTCATCGTTATGCCCCGAATATGACAGTATCTTTACATTGTCCCCATACTTTGCCCTCAAACTGTCTATCAGTTGAAATGCCGAAGCCGTCAAAATGCGCCGTCTTTCCTCAGGGGGAATATCGGTGTGCATATTACCGAGCTGTAAAATAGTTTCGAGCGGCGCGGTTTTCGGGTGAGCGTAAACCTCCGAAACCGTTTTACAGCGTTCAGGGTGTCCGTCTGCCTTGTAGCGTTCGTTTTTGGCATTTTGTCCCTCACCGTAGTAAATCTCATATTGCGATAGCTCAAAAACCTTAGAATCAAAACTGTCGCACTTTTCGATATTGCCGTCTGCGTAGAACTTAAAATTTATATTCTGCGCTGTTCGGGAGTGGTCGATATGCCCCTCAAGATTTCGTGTTTCTGCCCTTGTGTTGTGGTTGGCGTTGAAAACGCGCCCCGCCTTATTCGTTCGGGCGTTCCTGACCGTAGCTTTCATTTTTGCCATAATAATCACCGCCTTATACCTTCAGTTTAGACGATTAAAAAGGCACTCGGCGGATAGTACTCAGTATGATTTGACGACCGTCAAATCTACTTCGCACTATGGGGTTGCACCCCTGCCGTGAGCTTCCCCAATAAAAATTTTTGCAAAATTTTTTACTTCATAGGTTTTCGCCCCGCCCCTAAAAATACTCGAACTATAATAATTATGTAGGCTGAAATTTACAGTTGTAAAGTTAGTTATCTACGCAATCCTAAAACTTGCGATAGATAGACATTTTTCAATTTCAGTCCACATACAATTTAATATCGGGTAACGTGAGAACGTTACCGCCTTAAATAATTATTTTAATCGGAAAGGCGGCAAACCTATGAAAAAGGTTACCATTGAGTTCGAAGACGTTTTCGAGCAAGGTAAAAGTTTCGGAGATTGCCTTAACGATCTCCTTGATACATATTACTCTGATGAGGGTGCAGAAGCACCCTCTATTTTTTTATACTTTTTTCAAACTAAAGCTTGAGTTTGTACCCACCGTTTGATATAATAGATAATGAAGATACAAAATAAGTTTTGGAGGTACAATATGGCTACAAAAAAAGTATATTCAACCGCCCTATACATAAGGTTGTCAAAAGCTGATGAAAGAAAGGGTGCAGACCGTTCTTCAGAAAGCATAATAAATCAAAAGATTGTTTTGAATGAATATATAAATTCACATAGTGATGAATTTACTCTTTATAAAGAATATGTTGATGATGGTATATCGGGAACAGACGATTTAAAGCGACCTGCCTTTATGGAAATGATTAACGATTTAAAAGCAGGTCATATAAATTGCATTATAGTTAAGGACTTATCAAGATTTGCCCGAAACTACGTACAAGCTGGCGAGTATATGCTCAAAACATTTAAAAAATACCCCACACGATTTATAGCTCTTTTTGATAGTGTTGACCTTGCCGAAGGTGAATTTAGCATAGATGCCGCATTTAAAAATATATTCAATGAGGCTTATTCACGGCGTTTATCAAAAAATCTGATTAGTACGTTTAAAATCAGAGCTTCAAAAGGTCAGTTTCTTGGAGCATTTCCAAGTTATGGGTACAAGCGCGATCCTGAAAATAAAAATCATTTAATAATTGACGAAGAAGTCCGTCACGTAATTGAGTTTATTTTTGAAGAGTTTTTAAAAGGAACTGGTAAAAATACTATAGCAAAAAAATTAAACGATATGGGGGTTGTATGCCCTTCAGTTTACAAGAAACAGCAAGGATTAAATTATCAAAATTACAAAAAATTAGAAACTACAAACAGTTGGACTTATTCAACTGTTCAACGCATTTTACAAAATCGTGTGCATTGTGGCGATTTAGTTCAACATAAAACTGACCATAGAATTTTCAACGAAAAAGACGATCCAAAACAATACAAGCCAGAGGAATGGGTAATTGCTGAAAATTGTCACGAACCTATTATTGATAAGGAAAAATTTAACAAGGTTCAGGAACGCCTTAAAACCACAACGCGAGATATAAATTTTACTCAAAATATTTCGATTTTTGCAGGACATTTAAAATGCGACGAGTGTAAAAGGGCGATGGCTAAAATTCAAACCAAATATAAGGATAAGGTTAGTACAAGATACGTCTGCCGTTCTTATAAATCAAATGGTGATAATAAAATAGTTTGCACGTCCCACTCTATAAATGAAGACGTGCTTTCAGAATATATTCTTAATAAACTAAATGAACAGCTAGAAAAATATAAAGATTTAGAAAAGAGTCTGAACGATAGAAAGAACAAACAAGTCAAATCTCAAACTTCAGAGATTGAAATTCGTATTAACGAGCTAAAAAAATCATTAGCAACAATCAATGATCAACTTGGCGGTTTTTACGATATGATGGCAGAGGTAAGACGTGACCCCGAACAAAAGCGGGTATATGAAGATTTTCTAGAACGAGCCAACCTTAAGCGCAATGAAAGGGATAAAATAGAAGCCGAACTAAAAAAATGCGAAGAAAAATTAGCAACCGACCCAAAACTCAATTTAAGCAACCCTGTTGTTAAAGACTTAATAAAACATAAGAAATTTACGGAACTTTCAAAAGAAATTATGGATTCCTTTATTTCAACAATATATGTTCACGAGGAATTTGAAACCAACGCCGAAACTAACGAGCAAGAAAGAAAACTTAACGTTAAAGTCGGTTACAAGTTCGAAAAATTAACATAATAAAGATTTTGTACCTTTTTACTATTACCCCATGCCGCATCAAAGCTGATGGCTATCTGCTTTTTGTCACACTCAACACAGTAAATAGGTAGTTTACGATTGCTGTCTGCAAATGTTACCATCGAACCTACCGCCGCTATCACCACTGCAAGCAAGCAACTCACACACCACATTATCTGCTTTTTTGTGATTATAAAATATTTCATACTTATACCCTCTTTCATCCCTATTGTGAAAATATGATTGAATGCTTGTATAATATTACATATCAATAAAGTATATTTTGTGTTTTTGTAAAATATATGGTATATTAAATATAAAGTGTAACCTTTTATACCAAAATGGTGCTTATTAATATAGAGAGGAGATGAAAGCATTGGAAGATAATATAATAGTTGATTTATATTTAAACCGTGATGAAACAGCCATAAATGAAACCCGTGATAAGTACGGTAACCGTTTACGTTCTTTGTCATTTAATATCGTTAAAGATGTACATACTACCGAAGAATGCGAAAACGATACCTATATGCAGGCGTGGAACTGCATTCCGCCACACGAGCCACGGCAATATCTTTATGCCTTTTTGGCGCGAATTATAAGGCATATTTCACTTAATCGTTGTCGTGATAACAGCCGACTTAAGCGCAGTGCTTTTATTTGTGAGTTAAGCACCGAATTAGAGCAATGCATACCCGCCTCTAATGACGTTGACCGTATAATAGACGACATAGTTTTTGGCGAAGTTATCAATAATTTTCTTGGCGAAATCGGCGAAGAAAAGCGAAATATATTTTTGAGAAGATACTGGTATTTTGACTCTATTGCCGACATTTCAAAACGCTTTGGTATTTCTAAAGCCAAAGTAAAGACCACTCTTTTCAGAATTCGTGATGAATTGCGCCAGCATCTTGAAAAGGAGGGTTACACTGTATGAACGGTAATGAATTTTTAGAAAAGTTAGAATTTGTAAATCCACAATTTATTGAAGCCGCTGATATAAAACCTAAAGTTAAAAAGAATGTTTTTATAAAGTGGGTGTCCCTTGCCGCAAGTATTTGCTTGGTTTTAACTGCGGGTATATTTGCCGCAAAGCATTTTGATTTTTTTAACGGTGAAGAAGATAAGCACAAAATAACTGTAGAGCATAATTCAGCAGCCGGTTTTAACTTAAACGGCAATAATGATATTGTGTACTTCCCCATTTCATTTGATGAACGCATACGTTACGGTCTTGTACCCGAAGATGCCGTAGGTTTGACCAAAGAAAACACATATAAAATAACCGATGCCGATATTGGCGAATTTATGGGTACTGTGACAAGTTGTGGCGATGAAGAACTTGTTGGTCGCAGTGTTTACCATTTTACAAAATTTCCTGATTACGATTCAATTTGTATTGTTGACACCGATAAAGGATATCAATTTTATACAGTCACAATTTTTATAGGAAAATACTTTAAGTTATCATCTAACGAGTGTCTTGCTATGTTCCGCTTGCCTGATTCATTAGAAAAAATTGAAATAATTGATGACAAATTTAACGTTCTATTTGAAATTAAGAACGAAAAAGATATCTCCTCGTTCCTTGATATAATTTCAAATAAAGAAGATATTGGCGATAATGAAATGAACCGCAGACGTGCTGATGCGTGGTATAAAGAATACGGAAACGATGATTTATATTATGATGAGACAACAGGAAGAATAGTGTATCAACACGAAAATGAAATTATTAAAGAAGGCTACACTTCTGTTATTGACGGCGTAGAAATCGTTTTTGAACCTCAATTTGGCGATACCGCCACCCGAGATAAAGCTATAGAACTTTGGAATAGAGATTGCGTTAATATATCATTAACCAGTAATAATGGTTTTGGTATAAATATTGAATATTCACCTATCACCAGCACGTTCAGCATATCTAATAACCATTACAGTTTAACCGAAGCTGAAGTCCAAGAACTAAATACACTTTTACAAATCAAGGAATAGCATTATACAATAAAAAACACAGGTAGAATTACCTGTGTTTTTTAACTTTATTTTTCTTTTTTGCCTTTTATTATTACTACAGCAAACGCACCAACAATAACAACAATTGTGCCTATTACCACCCAGATTATCCAGCCGTTTTGTGAGCCGCTATTGTCGCCGCCAACTGAGGTGTTTGCCTGACTGTTATCAATACCACTTTCCTGTCCGCTTGAAGAGTTCATAATCTGCTCAAGTAGTTGAGAAGTTGTGTTGTCGTGGTCGTAACTTTCCGTATTGGTGGATGTTGACGGATTGTCGGTACCTTGTGATGTGTTTTCGCTGTTTGATTGTGAAGAATTATTCGATGCCTGATTATCTACATTGGGATTTGTAATATCCACATATCCATTCTGAACCGCAAACTTAACGTTTACAAGGTCATTTGATTTTGTAATTTCAAAAACATCATCGGGATTGTAAGTTACAGATATTTCGCTTTTGCCCTGCGGTGCGGTATCAAGCACTTCAAAGGTAAGTGTTGTAATTACGCCGTTTGTTTTGTTGTTTGGATTCAAACCGTCCACCCAATTTGCAATAAAAGGAATATTGCCTTTGGGACTAAAAGTTATATCATTAAACTTTCCCTTTTCGGCATTTACAAGTTTTAATGCGGTATTATCGTATTTTATAAGAAGTTTCATACTTATAATACCAGGATTATTTTTAGTAGATATCGTTATTTTTACGGTGTCACCCGCATCTGCTTTTTCATTGCTTACAACAAATGTCGGCTCCTTTGCAGCAGATACACTAACGGTAGGTAACACTGCGAACAATAATATAATTGATAAAAGTAAAACTAATATTTTTTTCATTTTCATTAACCTCTTTTTATTTTACATAACAATTATATATCACAATTGCCGTTTAGTCAATCAGGATATACACAGGTTAAATATATCTTTAATTTCTTTTTCGCCAAGTTCTATAACACTGTTGATTGTTCGTTTACCGCCAAAGGTACATAAATCAGTAAGGCGTTCTACGGCGTTGGCACTTATACCAAAATCATTTAACGCAGCAGGCATACCGATAGTTTTAAAGAAATCTGCCATCGCCACAATTCCCTGTTCGGCTGCTGCTTTGTCGTCACATTCGGTTACACCCCACACATTTCGGGCGAACTGCGCAAAGCGGGGTATGTTGTAGCAGTACACGTATTTCGCCCACGCGGGAAACAACACAGCAAGTCCAGCGCCGTGTGCAACAGAGTCATACTCACCACTCAAAGCGTGTTCAAGCAGATGAACAGGCAAAGCATTTATACGGCCGCAACCCGTAAGGTTGTTATGTGAAAGGCTTGACGCCCACATAATATTGGCGCGAGCCTCGTAATCACACGGATTAGTCATAACCACACTCGCCGATTTTATAACCGAGCGCATAATACCTTCGGCAATCTGGTCGGTAATATCAACAGGGTCACAAGGGGTAAAATAACGCTCCATTGTATGAGCCAATATATCACTGATACCGCAAGCAGTCTGATATGGACTTACAGTATAGGTAAGTTCGGGATTGCAAATCGCAAAAAGCGGACGTATAAGATCACTCGCAAGTCCGCGCTTCATATTGAGCGACAAATCGCTTACAACCGCTGACCAACTCATTTCACTACCTGCTGCCGCAATTGTAAGCACACAACCTACGGGTAAAGCCGACATTGGTTTTTGCCTGCCCTCTACAAAATCCCAGACGTCACAGTCCGCTACTGCACCAAGAGCAGTATATTTTGCGGCATCAATAACGCTACCGCCGCCAACTGCAAGTATTAGCTCCACACCTTCAGTTTTTGCAAGCTTTACACTGTTGCGTACAAACTCGATTTTTGGGTTTGGTTCTACCCCACCTATTTCTATAAAATCTATATTGTGGCTTTTAAGCGAATTAACGATATTATCGTAAAGTCCGTTTTTCTTAATGCTACCCTGCCCGTATATAAGCATAATTTTTTTATATCCGTAATCTGCAATAATTTCGCCTGTTTGTTTTTCTTGTGTCTTACCAAAAAACACTTTGGTTGGAGCATAGTATTCAAAATTTAACATAATAACCTCACGTATACAAAACCACGCCCAAGAAAACTTGGGCGTGAAGTTTTTAATTATTATTCAGCAGCTTCCTCAGCAACCTCTTCTACAGGTGCTTCTACTACTGCGTCTTCGGTAGATGCAACAACTGCATCCTCTTCAATTTCTTCTTTTACTTCTGGCTCAAGAAGAACGCGGATAGAAAGACTTACGCGCTTCTTTTCAAGGTCGATAGCGGTAATCTTTGCCTCAACCTCTTGACCGATTGTAAGTTCATCCTGTGGTTTAGCAACGTGCTTGTTAGCGATCTGTGAAATGTGGATAAGACCGTCAACACCTGGGATGATTCTTGCAAATGCGCCGTATGTAGTCATACTTACAATGCTTACTGTAACAACGTCGTCAACGTTGTAGTTGCTCTGGAAGATTGCCCAAGGATTGTCCTCTGCTTTCTTGTAACCGAGAGAAATCTTTTTCTTATCAGCATCGAGTGCTTTTACGTAAACTTCAATCTCATCGCCAACAGAAACTACTTCAGCAGGATTCTTGATACGGTTCCAAGAAAGTTCAGAAATATGAACCATTCCGTCAACGCCGCCGATGTCAACAAACGCGCCATAGCTTGTAAGTGACTTAACAGTACCTGTGATACGATCGCCAACAGCGATGGATGCCCATACCTTTTCCTCAGCTTCGCGACGAGCCTCGCGGAGAACGCTACGGATAGAGCCGATTGCTCTGCGGCCACGGCCTATCTCAATAATTCTGAAGTCAACTTCCTGGCCCTTAAGATCTTCAAGAGAATCATTTCTTGAAGCAGTAGCCTGTGAAGCAGGGATAAATACGCGTACGTTGTTTGAGTACACTACCACGCCGCCCTTGATTACGTCGCGAACTGTGCCGTGAAGCACTTCGCCCGAATCCTTGGCTGC
>JAZNWJ010000032.1:0-26101 GCA_045593245.1 Acutalibacteraceae bacterium
CAATCGTGCGCGCTCGACCAGCTACGCGACATCTCCGTATGTCTTGCTAATTATAATGTATCAATCAAAAAAAATCAAGTATTATTTTTGAATATATATATTTACATTTTTATATATTTGTGTTATTTTAAAACAAGTATATTTTAAGGAGTTTTACTTATGGAAAATCAAATCCCCGTAGCACCACAATATATAAAAGATTTTGAGCAATTAGGCTTTGGTATGTTTGTTCACTATGGTCTTTACTCACAATTAGGACATGGCGAATGGGTGTTTAAATACTATAAAGATGGTATGGAAAAATATCAGGAATTGGCAAAAACATTTGACTGTATTGGTATGCACGATATTGTTTCTACCGCCAAGGCGGCAGGCTGCAAATACGTTTGTCTTACAACCCGTCATCACGAAGGCTTTTCGCTTTACGACCCACGAGGACTTTCTGATTTTAATTCACTTAATTCCCCTGCAGGTCGCGATATTATTGCCGAATTTGTTGAAGAATGCCGCAAGGTAGATATTGTTCCCTTCTTTTATCATACAACGCTCGACTGGCATCATCCCGATTTTGAAAACGACTTTGATGCTTATCTCGATTATCTTTACAAAAGCGTTGAGATTCTTTGTACCAAGTATGGTAAAATCGGTGGTTTATGGTTTGACGGTAACTGGTCAAAGCCCGATGCCGACTGGAAAGAAGACGACCTATATAAAATGATTCACCGCTTACAACCCGAAGCAATGGTTATTAACAACACAGGCCTTCACGCGCAAGGTAAAATGGGTAACAGTGAAATTGACTCGGTTACCTTTGAACGTGGTATGGCAGAGCCACTTGATCGCCGTGGACAACCCAAATATATGGCGGGCGAAATGTGTGAAACGCTTTGCGACCACTGGGGTGTTGCCGATGATATTAACTTTAAACCTGTTAAAACTTTAATTGAAAGTCTGTGTAACTGCCGAAAGGTAGGCGCCAATTTCTTGCTTAATATCGGTCCTAATCCCGATGGTACAGTGCCCACAATACAAAAAGGCATTATGGAATGTATCGGTCGTTGGATGAACACCTACGGCACTGCAATCTACAACGGCAGACCGTATATCACATATACCGACAAGCAAGAGTTTGTTCTTAAGGATGTTTACGATGAAAACACCGCTTATATTTTTAAATTCAATGTAAAAAGCGGTGGCGATATTAACGTGTCACTTGGTTTCAAAGAAGAAGGCGCTGTTGCACTTGAAAAATTTGATCGTCAGGTTGAATCAATCAAGTGGATGGACAATGATGAAGAACTTGCCTTTGCGCAAAGTGGTAATACAGTATCAGTTAACTTTACAAACTTTACATACGGACAAAGCCTATGTGTACGTGTAGCAGAGGTTAAGTTTAAATAAGCGTAAATTTTTTGTATAGTATAATATTCTTTCGCTCACAAATACTAATTCAAAAAGGAGCGATAATATGAATACCAATGAACTTGCAAAAAATACACTTGACCAAATACCACAGCCACAAGCCAACGCCCAACGAATTGTAGGACTTGTTAAAGAAAGTGGTAGAGTAACCGGATACAAGTTATCCGACAACCAGATTGTTTCAAAATCCGACGCTGTCGCAATGGCAAAGCAGGGTCAAATTGCAGGTGTGGGTGTAGCCCACCGTAAAGATCGGGAATATCTTAAATCAATCCCAGACGGCACTGAAAATAATAACCTCGGTAACCTACCAAGTGTATCTGTAAAATAAAAACATCCACCCGCAGGTGGATGTTTTTTTATTTTACATTAAATACAAACTCATTATCCCTATAATCACAAACCACATTATCACCGTTTTTTATACTGCCGTCGAGGATTTTTTCGCTCAAAGCATCTTCAATGCGGTTTTGAATTTCACGACGCAATGGTCTTGCACCATATATAGCATCAAATCCTTTATCGGCAAGAGCTGTAAGAACTTCGTCGGTAAACTCAATTGTGATATTAAGATTTTCAAGTCTCTTTTTAAGGTTGTCAAGCATTTTTCCCGCAATCTGTTTGATTTCTTCCTGTGTTAATTTACTGAACACTATAATATCGTCAACACGATTTAAAAATTCGGGTCGGAAAGCAGATTTAAGCTCTTCTAAAACACGTGATTTAATATCCTTTTCATTTTGTGTTTCACTTGTAGTAAAACCAAAAGAAACCTTTTTATCGGTTATAAGCCGGGCGCCGATGTTGGAAGTCATAATTATAACTGCATTTTTAAAGTCTACCTTTCTACCCTGCGAATCGGTAAGAATACCGTCTTCGAGTATCTGAAGCAGAATGTTAAACACGTCGGGATGCGCCTTTTCGATTTCATCAAAAAGTATTACCGAATACGGATTACGACGTACCTTTTCGGTAAGCTGACCGCCCTCTTCAAAACCGACATATCCGGGTGGCGAGCCTACAAGACGTGATACCGTATGTTTTTCCATATACTCTGACATATCAAGACGTATCATCATATTCTCGCTACCAAACATCGCTTCGGCAAGTGCCTTACAAAGCTCGGTTTTACCAACACCTGTTGGACCTAAAAAGATGAATGAACCAATAGGTCGTTTTGGGTCTTTAAGTCCTACACGACCACGTCTTATAGCTTTTGATACAGCAGTAACCGCCTCAGCCTGACCCACAAGTCGATTGTGCAATACCTCTTCAAGTTTTAGCAGGCGGGCGCTTTCTTCCTCAGTAAGCTGTACCACAGGAACTCCTGTCCATAGGGAAACAATCTCGGCAATGTTCTGCTCGGTTACCTCGCCCGATGAATGAAGGTTACGATTACTTTTTTGCTCATCTATTTCTTGTTCAAGCTGTTTTTCCTTGTCCCTAAGGCTTGCTGCACGTTCAAATTCCTGCGAATTTATTGCGTCGTCCTTTTCGGCCTTTAATGCAGATAATTTTTCTTCCAATTCCTTTATCTCATCAGACGGTATGCTTGAAGAAAGTCTCACGCGTGAAGCCGCCTCATCTATAAGGTCAATTGCCTTGTCGGGCAAAAATCGGTCGTTTATATATCGCGCTGATAACTTAACAGCCGCTGTTATAGCATCATCTGTAATTACTACCTTGTGATGCGCCTCATATTTATCCTTCAAACCTTTAAGAATAAGTATAGCATCTTCCTCGTTGGGTTCTGCCACCATAACGATCTGAAAACGTCTTTCAAGAGCGGAATCTTTCTCAATATTTTTACGGTACTCACTTATTGTAGTGGCACCTATAAGCTGAAAATCTCCTCGTGCTAAAGACGGTTTTAATATATTTGCCGCATCGGTCGAACCTTCGGCAGAGCCTGCGCCGATTATGGTGTGAATTTCATCTATAAAAAGTATTATATCATCGGCATTTTTCACTTCATCCACGACTGATTTTATTCGTTCTTCAAAATCACCGCGGTATTTAGTACCCGCAACCATACCCGTAAGGTCAAGTGTAAATACCTTTTTATCGAGCAAAATCTCGGGCACGTTACCGTCTACTATACGTTGAGCTAAACCCTCGATAATGGCAGTCTTACCAACACCCGGTTCACCTATAAGACAAGGGTTGTTTTTGGTACGGCGGCAGAGAATCTGAATAATGCGTTCTACCTCGGTTTCTCTGCCTATTACGGGGTCTATTTTACCCTTGCGGGCTTCGGCAGTTAAATCTCTGCCATATTTTTGCAACGTCTCGGTTTTGCTTTTACCCGAATGTGCGGGTGAAGATTTCATATTTATATTATTTATATCCTGTGCCTTCACACCCGAAGTCTCAAGTACGTCTGCAACAAGAGATGACACGTCACAACCTGATTCTTTTAAAAATCTGGTAGCAAAGTTATCCTGCTCACTGAGAATTCCAATTAAGATATGTTCTGTACCGATGTATTTTTTACCCATATTTCCCGCCGTCTGCATTGCAATTTCAATAACATGTTTTGCGCGCGGTGTAAAATAATCAGGCGATAACTTTGTAGGTGTACCTGTACCGATGTTTTTACGTATCATTTCTTCTATTTTATCCGCGGTAATATTGTATTTAGTCAGTGTGCCTGCGGCAACACCACTGCCAATACGCAATATTCCCAAAAGCAGATGTTCACTACCAACATAGGTATGTCCCATTCCACTTGCCGAATTTATTGCCTGATTTAAGCTTTCGTTGGCTTTTTCTGTAAAACCGTTAAAATTATATTTCAAATCTTAAAATCTCCTTTAAAGTAAATTTCTGACAAAATTTGCACGCTCAATATCGCGTGAATCGGGAGTCATTTCTCCCATTTTTTTCATAAGCATATATGGTTGACCTTTAACTAAAATTGTCATTGGCCATATCGGGCACTTTACAACACCCACCGATAATCCGAGTAGCACGTCACTAACCCGTAACATAAGTTCCTCGCTTGTAAGAATGCGAGCGTTTTTTAATATACCGTATGAACGCATACAACGGTCTTCAAGTCGTAACATATCCAACTGCTTGCGACATTCTTTTTCCTTAGCAATTAACTGTGTCGCAATTATTTTAAGGTTATCTATTGCGTTTTCTTCGCTTATACCAAGCGTTATCTGATTAGATATCTGATACAGTGACGCCATTGCCTTGGTACCCTCGCCGTACATACCACGCACGGTAAGACCGATTTTGTTGATAGACTCGGCAAGGCCCGAAATTTCTCCCCTGTCTTCAAGAATCGGCATATGAAGCATTACAGATGCACGAAGCCCCGTACCTAAATTGGTAGGACACTCGGTTAGAAATCCTATTCGGTTGTCAAATGCAAGGTCTAACCCTCTACATAAAATATCGTCAATCTGATTTGCGATTTCATATGCCGCCTCAAACTGCAAACCCGCAAGCAACACCTGTATACGAATATGGTCTTCCTCGCCCAGCATTATACACACACTTTCGTCCTCGGAAATAATTATTGCCCGATTTTGAAATTTTGAAGCAAACTTTTTACTTATTATATGACGCTCCACCATCGCATACCGCTCAATTTCGGGTATGTTGTCCATAGCTATATACTTGAGTTTTTTGGCTATTGGGGCGTTGCTGTCTTCGATAACTTTACGAACAGCATTGTTCACCTTAACAAAATGTTCGGTTGTCATTTTAGAGGGAAATGGAATTCCTTTTATATTACGGGCTATACGTATACGCGTACTTATCGCAATCGTTTCTTGCTGGTCGTCGGGACTAAACCAAGAACTCATAACGCTTCACCCTCCATCTTCTTGATTTTATCACGTACAACAGCGGCTTGCTCATAATTTTCTTCGCGTACAAGTCGGTTTAATAGTGAACGTAATTCTGCTATACTTTCTTGAGGTGCTGTATCTGGTATTGATGATACTTGTGGCACCTTGCCTATATGTTGCGTGCTGCCGTGTACTCTTTTAAAGTATGGTAACAGTTGCTCGTAAAATGTGGTATAGCACTGCGCGCATCCACATTTGCCACTCTTGGCGATATCCGAAAAGGCAGACCCACAACAACTACAACGAGTGATTTTCTTTTTGTCCACTACCGACGTATCGCCAAACATTGAACTTAATATCTCGGTAAGATTATTGTTCTTTATATCACCGTATCCTTCGTTTGCGGCGCAAGAAGCACAAAGATGTTTTTCATAAACTTCGCCGTTTACAATAGTACGTATATGTGTTGTAGCAGTATTTACACCGCATTTTTCACAAAGCATAAAATCATTCCTCTCAAATCTGGACAAGCAACATTTCTTTAAGCAAGGCGGCACGCAGACTATCTTGCATAATAACAGGCACGCTACGCATCACGTTATTTGACAGTGCCGCATACATAACACGTGCGGTTTCCTTGGTTATAAGCTCCGACTGTAAGCAGTTTTCAATAACAATACGTGCACTCATTGTATCAATGCTGTCGCCTATCGAGTTAATTATATGCATAAAGGCCGCTCCTTTACGCATAACAACACGGCTAATTTTTATATAGCCGCCACCACCGCGACGACTTTCGATTATATATCCGTGTTCAGGTGTAAAGCGCGAAGATAACACGTAGTTTATCTGACTTGGAGCGCAACCTATAAGGCTTGCAAAATCATTACGTTGTATCTCGGCGGTGTTTTCCTCCGATTCGTTAAGCATCCGCAATATTTCGCTTGTTATCAAATCGCTGATTTTCATACATCTAATCCCCTTTGACTTTCTTTGACCTTATTATAAAACAAAGGTCAGGAAAAGTCAATAATTATTTAAAAAGAAATTTTGTAACACATTATTCGGCGATGGCATAGTATGTGATGAAAGACAAATAAGGAGGTCTTGATTATGTGTAATAATGGCTTTGGTGGTTGCGGTTGTACTTGGATTATCATCCTTATCCTCTTGTTCTGCTGCTGCGGTAACAATGGCGATAATGGTTGCGGTTGCAATACTTGCGCAAATAACGGTTGCGGTTGCTAATCAATTCCATACAGCAAAAAACAAGTGCGGTTTAAAAGCCGCACTTGTTTTTTTGTGATTATACTTGACAAAAATATTATTTGCTGTTAAAATACAAGTAACCATTTAGTTACTTGTTTGAGGTGTAAATATGTCAAACGCTTTAACACATTATAAAAATTTACATCAGATACCCGAAATTTCTGGTAAAGAATTTAAAACATCATTGTATATTTCAGATTATCTAAAAAAAATTGGATACCAACCCTACAACCTTGGCAACACAAGCATATATGCCGATCTGGTAACCGACAACTCCCTTCCCTGGGTTTTGTTGCGTGCAGATATTGATGCGCTTCCAATTTGTGAAAACAGTGGTTTACCATACTCTTCACAAAATACGGGTGTTATGCACGCTTGCGGTCACGACACGCACACCTCTATGCTATTGGAAGTTGCCTATTTACTTCGCAATAAAAAACTACCACACAATATCCGTTTTTTGTTTCAAAGCGCTGAAGAAACCACCGAAGGCGCCGCAGAAACTATTGAATGCGGTGTTATTCCACAAAATTTAATCGCCTGTTTTGCTATGCACGTATGGCCCCAAATACCACTCGGACATGCTATAACAAAGCGTGGCACTCTGATGGCGTCGAGCGATGTTTTTCGCATAGAATTTTTGGGCAAAAGCGCTCACTGTTCTCAGCAAAAGTTTGGAAACAACGCTCTGCTGTCGGCTGTTGATATGGCACATAAATTGCCAGAAATAAAACAAACCGTTGCCGATGATAATACGTTACTCTTTTGCGGCAGTATTCATAGCGGCACTTCTCACAATATAGTGCCTGACAAGTCAGAGCTTTATGGTACACTCAGAACATATTCGGTGCAACATCAAAAGAATATTAAACAACTTCTACAACAAACAGCCGACGATATAGCGTGCAATTACGGTACAACAGCACAAATTACTTTTGAAGGCGGTTGTCCACCTGTTTACAACAGCGAAAAAATTGTAGCTATACTAACGGGAGATAATTTTGGTGTGAATGATACCGCAACTCCTACCCTTGCGGCCGAGGATTTTGCCTTTTTTGGTAACTACGCACCGTCGGCAATGATTTGGTTGGGTCTTGGTGACGTACCTCCCCTTCACAATGAAAAGTTTTCTGTACCAAGCGAGGTTTTGCCAATAGGTGTTGAACTCTGGGTAAAAATTGCAAATCACAACTGGAAGGGAGAACTACTTTGAAAGAAAGAAATTCCGAAAAAAGTAAAATTGCAATTCTAAATGCTGCTGAACACGAATTTGCGGAAAAAGGTTATTTTGGTGCGCGTGTTGATGAAATTGCCGCAAAAGCCCAAATAAACAAGCGGATGATATACGCCTATTTTGGTGATAAAGAACAGCTTTACACGCAGGTTTTGCTACAAAACTATTCAAAAATGGAAGAGGTAGAAAACAATCTGGTTAAAGAAAATTTAATCGGAACAGAACTTGTGAAGCGTATAATATCCACATATTTTGATTTCTTATATAACAATCCAAGTTTTGTAAATATTCTTATGTGGGAAAACCTTAATAAAGGTGATTACTTAAAAAAGATAGAAAATCCGTCAATTGAGCGTAAAAGTATACAGTACTTTATAAATGCCATTGAACAAGGTAAAAAAGAAAATATTTTCCGCGATGATATCGATTCTTTTCAGGTTGTGCTCTCTATGATTACCACCTGTTTTGCAAATTTTTCGAACCAATATACCCTATCAAAGCTTTTTAACACCGACCTTACAAGCAAGGATATTATTGAAAGTCGTAAACAACATACAATTAAACTAATATTATCATATTTAACAAAGGAGAATTAAGTAATGAGCAACATCACATGGAATCAAAAAACACTAAGCGAGCTGCTTACCACTCCCTCACATGCACTTATTGATGATATTGCTAAAATTGACGGCGATATTATGGTTTTGGGTGCGGGAGGAAAAATGGGTCCCGATATCTGTACCCTTGCCGCAAAAGCGATAAGAGCAGCCGGTGCCGACAAAAAAGTGTACGCTGTCTCCCGTTTTTCAGACAAAGAACTTATCGCTAAATTAGAGGCCGAGGGCGTTACTGTTATTTGCGCTGATTTACTGAGTGACGGTGCACTCGAATCGCTGCCCGACTGTGAAAACATTATCTTTATGGCAGGCAGAAAATTTGGTACCGACGGTAGCGAATATCTTACCTGGGGTATGAACTCATGGCTGCCTTGTATGACGGCAAAACGTTTTTCAAAATCTAAAATTGTTGTATTTTCAAGCGGTAACCTTTATCCTAAAGTTTCAACTTGCAGCGGTGGTGTTACCGAAGACGTAAAGCCAAACCCTGTTGGCGAATATCCAATGTCTTGTCTTGCTCGTGAGCGTGCATTTGAATATGCGGCAAAGGCTTTAGGAACCAGTGTTTGCATTATGCGACTTAATTACGCTATTGATTTACAGTACGGTGTTCTTCACGATATCGCGCAATCAATTCTTGCGGACAAACCTATCAACCTTGCCGCAATGCCAAGCTTCAACTGTATCTGGCAAAAAGATGCAAATGAAGCGGCAATAAGACTGCTTCTTCACACAAGTCCCGATATGAACATCGTTAACGTTACAGGCCCCGAAACCGCAGGTGTTAAAGTAACCGCTCAGAAACTTGCAGCATTGCTTGACAAAGAAGTAACTTTTGTAGGCGAAGAGGCCGACACCGCATACCTTAATAATGCGGGTAAGATGTTCAGTATGTTTGGCTATCCAACAGTAAGCCTCGATACACTTATCGAATGGCAGTCAGAGTGGCTCTTGCAGGGCGGTAAAAGTCTTGGCAAACCCACACATTTTGAAGAAAGAGACGGTAAATACTGATGAACAGACACGAAAAAGCGCTTGAGATTTTACATAGCGGTACTGTTATACCCGCTATTCCCCTAGCCCTTGATGAAAATCGCAAATTTGACCCTAAAGCACAAGCAAAGATGGTTCGCTACTATATGGCAGCAGGCTCTGGCGGTGTGGCAGCAGCAGTACACAGCACACAATTTGAAATACGTGATCCCGAGCATAATCTCTTCCGCCCTGTACTTGAGACAGTAATTGCCGAAATGGAAAAATTTGAGGAAGAAACGGGTAAAACTTTGGTTCGCATTTCGGGTGTTTGCGGCGATATTGAACAGGCTTGTAGTGAAGCACAACTCACAAAAGAACTCGGCTTTGATGCTGTACTACTTAGCCCCGGTGGTCTTAACGACTGGACTGAGGAACAATTACTCGAACGTACCCGCGCCGTAGCTGAGGTAATGCCTGTAATCGGTTTTTACTTGCAAGAGGCTGTTGGCGGTCGTAAACTTTCAAAAGAATATTGGACACGTCTTGCCGATATACCAAACGTTGTTGCAATTAAATGCGCTTGCTTTGATCGCTATCGCACGCAGGATCTTGTAAAAGGCGTAATGTTATCAAGTCGTGCTGACGAGGTTGCGCTTTACACAGGTAATGACGATCATATTGTTATGGACTTACTTACTCCATTTAATCACGATGGCAAAACAAAGTGTTTTGTAGGCGGTCTTTTAGGTCAATGGTCTGTATGGACTAATCGTGCAGTAGAAATATTTGAACGCTGTCGCGAGTGCCAACAAAGCGGTAAAATTGATGCCGAATTGCTTACTGTTGCAGAGCATTTAACCGAAGCAAACGGAGCTGTATTTGACGTAGCAAACCGCTTTGCAGGCTGTATTCCGGGACTTCACTACGTACTTAAAAAACAGGGCCTTATGACAAGTTTACACTGCCTAAATCCAAACGAAGTATTATCGGACGGTCAGGCAGAAGAAATTGACAGACTTTGGAACGCTTACCCCGAAATCGCCGATGACGATTTTGTAAAAGAATTTATTGCAAACGAAAATGTGTAAAACATAAAAAGGACAACCAACAGGTTGTCCTTTTATATTATAATCTTTTTATGTATTCACCCGCTGTAATGCCCGTTTGTTTTTTAAACACACGGCAAAAATACGCAGGGTCATCAAATCCTGTTTCAAGTGCAACCTCCAGTGTGTTCATACTGCCTGTGCTGAGCAGCTTTTTGGCATAAGTGATACGCATTTCAATTCTATACTCAACAGGACTTTTACCAGTATATTCTTTAAAAAGCCGCCTGAACGTACTTTCACTCACATGACAAAGGCTCGCAAGTTCTTTTACAGTGATTTCACTTTTAAAATCATTTTCTAAAATATTTATACCATCGGCAATAGTATTAAATCCACGCAAAGAAATACTTTTTTGTCGCTCATTATGGCTGAAATACGCCAACAAACTATAAACTGTAGATTTGATTTTTGAAATAGATATTACAGCAGATGAATACACATCTGCCGCCTCATTAAATAAATCATCAATAACTGCATTGCCATTTCTTTTTAAAACGAAGGGTTTATCCGCCGCTTTAAAATGTGTACCGTCGTTCCTATATAAACTGAATTCTATAAGTATGGTGGAAGGCGAGTGTTCATCACAATCAAAAAAATTTGTTTCATATACAGCGCCTTCCGGTATATAAATAACCGAGCCGCGTTCTACACGCAATTGACCGCCTACAAATTTATAATAAGCCGAACAACCACAAAAATAAAGCAAACAGCTTGTTTTTCGCGGGTTGTTCATCTTAAAAGTTGTATTTTCTTTCCAGAATTGACGCACTGAAAATAAATTACTCAGGTTGTAATCGAGTTCATATAATTTTGAAAACTCAATTTTTTTCATACTATCACCACAAAATAATAGTATCATACAATTTAATGAATATCAACTGTTTTAAGCGAAAAGTACAATACCTATACCGATATATCCATTGAATAAGAAAATTTATTGGTGTATAGTACAATCAAACATAGTATGAGGAGTAAAAATTATGGATATTAAAAGGATAGGTATAGTAGGTGTTGGCGGTATCGCCTGTGGTCGTCATATCCCTGAGTTACTCGCCGTAAGCAGTTGTAAAATCACCGCAATATGCGATATTGATAAAGATAGACTTAAAGCTGTCGGTGACCAGCTTAATATACCGATAGAACTTCGTTTTACTAATTATAACGATCTAATCAATTCGCCCGAGGTGGATGCCGTTGAGATATGTACCCCAAACCACCTGCACGTACCTATAGCTACTGCTACTATTAAGGCTGGGAAACCTGTAAACATTGAAAAACCGTTATCTATAAATCTTTCAGCGTGCGAACCCATAAAAAATGCTCTTTTAGAAAATCCTATTCCGAATATGATGTGCTTTACATACCGTTTCATGCCTGCTATAAGATATGCAAAATGGATTATAGAAAACGGACTTATCGGCGATATTTTAAACATAGATGTTGAATATTTTAAAGATAGTGGATTTATTAAAGGTAGACGTCTTGAGTGGCGATTCCAAAAAGAAAAGGCCGGCACGGGCGTTTTAGGCGACCTTGGCGTGCATTTAATCGATATGGCAGAGCTTTTGGCTGGAAAAATAACCGCAGTATGCGGTGTTACCGACATTATCGTTAAAGAACGTCAACGTCTTGACAGTGATGAATGGGCTCCTGTAGAGACCGATGACTATTGCAGTTTTATGTGCACTATGGAAAACGGTGTAAAAGGTAATTTTGTAATATCTCGTTGCGCTAATGGTAAACCAAATAGTGTTAAGTTTGACGTTTACGGAACAAAGGGGTTGATTTGCTTTAATATGAACAATCCGAATGTATTGGACTTTTATTCAGAAATAAGTGATATTTCGGGCGAAAGTTTACAAACCGTTGATGTACCTGAGCAATTCCATACAACACAAGAAGCAGAGTTTATTAAAATGCTAAGTGGCGAAGAATGTGAACTTTTACCAACCGTTAACGACGGCTTACGCAGTCAAAAAATACTTGATTCTATATTAGAATCATCAGAAAAACATTGTTGGATAGATATTTGATATGACAGGCTATATTTTTCTATTTATAACAGTTTTAATCGGAGTTTCAAAGGGTTATTGCGGTAAAAAAACAAGCGAATACGTTTCAGGTATTACTGATGGTCTTATTTTACAAAGCATAAGACTTGCTTTATGTGTTATTATTGGTGTATGTTTATTCGCATTTAGCGGTAAAACATCCCAGATAGACAGTACTGTATTGCTGATATCTTTTATCAACGGAATCGCTAATGCAACATTTCTGCTCAGTTGGCTCTTTGCAATAAGGAGTGGCGCATATCTTTTTGTAGATATATGCCTGACCGCAGGTGGTATACTTATTCCCTGTTTTAGCGGCGCAATATTTTTTGGCAACGCTATTAAACCAACGCAATACATAGGAATTATAATTATGATGGTGGCAGTTTATATAATGTGTGGATATAATACAACCATCACCAACAAAAAAATGTCGTTATCTAACGCTTTACTGCTTTTATGCGTTGCATTTTCAAATGGACTTATGGGATATTGTGAAAAGCATTTTGCATATCACACCCAAACAACAGGTATTGACTGCAGCACATCCTTCTTTGGTCTTTTAACCTTTGCTTTTGCAGCAGTAATATTGATAATATCTCTACCTGTTGTCTGTAAAAAAGTAAATTGTACCGTAAGACAGAGCTTTGAAAACTTCCCCTTCAAGCAACTTTGGATTTATATCATACTGATTGCGGCGTTTTTATATTTTAACACGTATTTCGGCACACTAACAAATGCGTATATAGATAATACCGTACTGATATACCCGTTAAAATTTGGCAGCAATCTTTTACTGTCGGCTGTTATGGCAGCGGTTATGTTCAAAGAACGTGTAACAAAACGCAGTATTTTGGGAATGGTGCTGATAACAGTTTCAATAATTTTAATTAACGTTATATAAAAAACATATTATCTGTTTAAAATACAAAAAAGCCTGACAGCAAAGCTGTCAGGCTTTATGTATAACAATTAGTTATTATCAAAGAATTTTAAAACAGAGCTGAAGTTGTCGCCTTCGTCGTCACCTGCGTCGCCGAACATTGCAGCGATATCGTTGCCTTTATCAGCCTTTTTGTCATCGCCAAGACCTGTTGCAACAACAGTAACACGGATAGTATCTTCAATGCTTTCATCAAGCTGAGCACCCCAGATAATAGTTGCATCGGGATGTGCCATTTCTGCGATAATTGTGGAAGCCTGTTCAACCTCTTCAAGACCAATGTCGTCAGAACCTGTAATGCTGATGATTACGCCACGTGCGTTATCCATAGAGGTTTCGATAAGTGGGCTCGAAATAGCCATACGAGCAGCCTGCTCTGCCTTGTCGCGACCTGTAGCAACACCAACGCCCATGTGTGCATAACCTGCATCCTGCATAATAGCGCGAACGTCAGCAAAGTCGAGGTTAACAAGTGCAGTAACGTTGATAAGTTCAGAAATGCTTGATACACCCTGACGAAGAACGTCGTCAGCAATGTTAAATGCATTTTTGAATGTAATCTTCTGCTCAGAAACAAACTTAAGTCTTTCGTTAGGAATAACGATAAGGCTGTCAACCTGCTCACCAAGTGCTGCAATACCAGCTTCAGCCTGAGCCATACGCTTCTTACCTTCAAATGCGAAAGGCTTTGTAACGATACCTACAGTAAGAATACCAAGCTCCTTAGCAATTGCTGCAACAACGGGAGCCGCACCTGTACCGGTACCACCGCCCATACCTGCAGTAATAAATATCATATCAGCGCTGCGAAGAGCTGCTGCAATTTCATCACGTGATTCTTCTGCTGCTGCACGGCCGTTTTCAGGATTACCACCTGCGCCCATACCAGCGGCTGTCTTTTCACCAATCTGGATTTTCTGATCTGCTTTTGAAAGGTAAAGTGCTGCTTTATCTGTGTTGATAGCAATAAATTCAACACCACGAACGCCGGCTGCAACCATGCGGTTAACCGCGTTACCGCCGCCACCGCCAACACCAACGACCTTAATTTGTACTACATTTTCCATTTCTTCTGCAACTTCAAATGGCATTTTAAATTCCTCCGTCTTTATACAATATTAGTGATACGCATTTATACAAATACATAATATCACAAGTAAAAACAAATTTCAATACTTTTTATTACAATTTTGTAACTTTTTTAATTTTTATTTTCTACAAAACTACCTTGACTGTTTTGCGGAGTCCACATACTTAAATTGATGCTTCCCGTCCTATCGCCTATAGACTCAATCATACCCGCTAAATGAGCAATTTTTTCTGCTGTGTACTCTGAATTACCAAGCGTTACGGTAAATTTACCTTCAACCTCGAGTGTAATTTGTAAAATATTACTTACGTCTATTTTATCAAAATTTATATTTTCCCCGGAAAGTAAATTTTGTAACTGATTTACCAACTCTTCTTCAGAAGAATTCTTGAATTCTGCCTTTTCACCTACGTTACCACTGATACCGTTTGTAACAATCATAAACACGTTTTCAGGTGTTTCGGTTTGTTTCTTAAGCACATATCCGTTTTCGCTTAAAATAACGTACTCTTCACCCGAAATATAGTACGCCAACTCCTTGGCATCAGTAACGGTAAGAATTATCGCATCGGGTAACACACGCTTTAATTTTACGTCGTCAACGTAAGGCAATGCTTTTCTGATTTTTATCTCAATATCATCTTCTGATATCACAAAAAGATTGTCGTCTGTGGTAAGTTTTGATGCCTTTATAATCTGGGATTTGGAATAAATTTCACTTCCCGAAACGTTAATTCGTTTTATCGGAAAAAACACCGTAAAACACAGTATGGCAAGTGTAATAAATGCAATTATAAGAAAAAATATAAATGCTATTTTTAATCTTCTGCGTCGCGCCTGCCTTTGTCGCTGCGCACGACGACGATTTACATCGTTTAACATTTTCACTTACCACCTTCACTTTAAATTTCCTTAATATCTGCACCTAAAAGCATAAGATTCTTGTCTATATTTTCATATCCGCGCTTTATGTGGTGTATGTCACCGATTACCGTTGTACCTTTTGCCGCAAGCGCTGCTACAACAAGCGCTGCACCACCGCGCAAATCAGTGCATTTACACGGTGCAGCCGAAAGAGAATTCACACCCTCAACAATCGCTATCCTGCCCTCTATTTTTATATTTGCACCAAAACGTTTAAGTTCGTCTAAATATCTGTAACGATTTTCAAATATATTCTCTACAAGAACCGTTGTTCCCTGCGACAACGATAACATTGCCAGAACAAGTGGTCCCGCATCGGTAGGAAAACCCGGATATATCGCGGTTCTTATGGTCGATACTTTCGTAAGTCTTTTGGGTGCTTTTAAGTAAATACCGTTTTCAGAACACTCTACCTTACAGCCCGCCTCTTCAAACACGGAACAAACAGCGGTAAGATGTGATGGAACTACTTTTTTAAGTATTATTTCGCCACCCGTAACAGCAGCCGCAGCCATATAGCTTGTTGCAACAATACGATCGGGAATTACGGTATGTATGCAACCTTTAAGGCACTCCACCCCGTGAATTGTAATTTCATCAGTACCCGCTCCGTAAATTTGCGCTCCACAAGAATTTAAAAAATGTACAAGGTCGCATATTTCAGGTTCCTTGGCGGCATTATGAATCACAGTCATACCTTTTGCCGTAGATGCTGCAAGAATAATATTCTCAGTAGCTCCTACACTTGCAAATGATAAATTGATTTTTGTACCGATAAGTCCATCCGGCGCATTAAATTCGATTATACCGTGACTTTCCTGCACTTTAGCTCCCAAACGCTTTAGCGCAGATATATGCAAATCAATAGGTCGAGGACCTAATTCACAACCACCGGGACTGCTAATTACCGCAGTTCCGCACCTGCCAAGTATGGCGCCGAGAAAAATAATCGATGAACGCATTTTAAGCATAAGAGTATCGGGTATACGACTGCATTGTAATGTGCTCGTATCAATAGTCGCAACATTATTTCTGAAACTGCACATACATCCTAAATGCCTTAAAATGTTTATTGAATTACTTACATCGGAAAGTCTTGGACAATTATGTATTGTGCTTTTACCACTACATAATACTGTGGCGGCGAGTATTGGTAAAACACTGTTTTTCGCCCCTTGCACCGATACTTCGCCGATAAGCTTATTTCCGCCGTTTATAATAAGTTTTGACATTGATATTCCCCCTGAAAGAAAGGTCTTACAATGTCATATTATGCAAATATTAAAAAATTGCTATTTTATTACGCATTTGTATATAATTGCATAATAATTTCATAAATTCTATCATTAGCGTCCATTATTGCGCCGTTCTGCGCCGCATGAGCCATTTCGGCAAGACGTGGTTTATTTTCAATAAGTTTCGATACGACATCGATCAATTTTTCGTCAGTTAAATCTTTTTCCTCAATAATTTCGGCAGCACCTATGCGTTTTAGAGTCATAGCATTGTGGAACTGATGATTTTCTGCAACATAAGGTGATGGAATAAGTATAGCCGGTTTACCGCAAGCAAGTAATTCGCTCAGCGTAATAGCGCCAGCACGACAAATAATAAGGTCGGCTGCTGCCATACAGATATCCATATCGCTTATATATTCCCTGATATCAATCTTATCAGATAATTCAACATCCTTAAGCTCATCAACAAAATCGCTGTAACCCGCTTTTCCGGTGCCGTGTATATGATAAAATTTATTACTGTCGTTATGCCATTTAATAAGTCCCAATACCGCTTGGTTAACCCGCATAGCGCCAAGTGAGCCGCCAAACGACAAAATCATGGGAACATCGTTATCAAGACCCAATTTTGCACGCGCTTCTTCACGTGTAATCTTTAAAAGCTCCTGACGAACAGGATTACCTGTAATATGCGGTTTTTTGTTGAGCTTTAAATATTTCTGAGCTTCGGGCATAGCAAGCATTACAGCATCAACATTAGGAGCTAACATTTTTGTAGTAACACCGGGATATGCATTTTGCTCGTGTATAGCGGTTTTAATTCCAAGTTTTGCAGCCTCACGCAAAACAGGCCCACTTACATAACCGCCTGTACCAATAACAACGTCAGGTTGTATTTCCTTTAAAATTTTGCGCGCTGCTACTGAGGACGTTAACGCTTTACCTACAGCAGAAATATTTTTAATAATATTTTCAATCGTAATTTTACGCTGAAAACCCGCAACAGAAATTGTACGGAAATTATACCCCTTTTCGGGAACTAATTTTGCCTCCAATTTATTGGCAGTACCAATATAACTGATATGTGCATCAGGATGTTTCTCTCTTATATAACCCGCAATAGCAAGCGCAGGATTTATATGTCCCGCTGTGCCGCCGCCCGCAAAAAGTATATGCATAAGACAAATCCTCCTATTTTACTTTTTCGATGTTTGCTTCTCTTGAAACCGATAGTACAATACCCATTTCAGACAGCAATATAACCAATGCCGTACCTCCGTAACTAAAAAACGGTAATCCTATACCGGTGTTTGGTATTGTATTTGTTACTACCCATATATTGAGTAACGCCTGAAGTCCTACCTGAAAAGTAAGACCTATAGCAAGCAAAGAACCAAATTTATCTGTCGCGCTCATCGCTATTTTAAAACCGCGCCATACCAACAATGCAAACAAAACAATAATTACAACCGCACCAACAAGTCCCAATTCTTCACAAATAATGGAAAAAATAAAGTCATTATGAGGTTCGGGAACCCAAAGATACTTTTGTCTTGACTGACCCAAACCTCGACCAAGAATACCGCCCGAACCAATTGCAAGCAATGATTGTATTGTCTGAAAACCTGCATCGGTGGGATCTTGCCATGGGTCAAGCCAGTTTTTTATACGATCAGCACCATAGCTTATAAAACCTGTTGACTGCGTAACAATTACAAGCGCTAACGCAGCGGCAGCAAAAACAATACCGGCTATTACTACCTTGCGATTAAGGCCGCCAATATATATCAGAACGACACCGATAGCCGCAACAAGCAATGTTGCCGAAAGATGCGGTTCCAATACTATTAAGAAGCACGTAACAACTAAAATCACAAATAATCCTGTTACAAATCTCCAGCTATTCATTTTTTTCTGATTAGCTGCAATAAGCGTGGAAAAGAATATAACAACGGCAAATTTAGCAATTTCAGACGGCTGAAAACTGAATCCGCCTATTGCAAACCATCGTTTTACCGTCATTCCCTGCATCATTGGTGGCAAAATCAACAACATAAATAACAAAAATACAATGATAGCATAAATCGGCAAACTTACTTTTTGCCAGAAATGATAGTTGATTCTCGACGCTATAAACATAAAAATTATTCCAACTACCGCATATATTGCTTGGTTGACTATAAACTTGTAGCTACTCTTATAATATTCAAGTGAATATGCGTAACTCGCCGAAAAAAGCATTACAAGTCCAACTGTAAGAAGTATAAGTACCAGCGAGAGAAAGGTAATATCAAGCTTGCCTTTTTGAAAAAAACCGTTTTTACTTTTTTTAGATGCTGACTTTGTCATAAATACCTTCCTCCCTTTAAAAATTACCAGTTAAAAATTATTGACAATAACGCTATTACACAACCAATAAGTGCGATAAATGAAAACAGCATTACAATTTTTTGTTCTGAAAAACCACACATTTCATAGTGATGATGAAGCGGTGACATTTTAAATAATCTTTTGCCTGTACGCTTGAACCAGAACACCTGCAGTACTACTGAAAGTGCTTCAATTAAGTATACACAACCCATAAGTATAAGTAAAACAGGTCTGCCTATTCCAAAAGAGAGTGCTACAACCATACCACCCAAGAACATTGAGCCCGTATCACCCATAAATACCTTAGCGGGTTTTGAATTCCATACAACAAATCCTGCGCACGCACCTGCAAGAGCGGCAGACAATACGTTAATAGTGCTTAATCCCATTCTACCCGACGCCAACATAAACGCGCAGGCAACTACAAGCGTAACACTTGATGCCAGGCCATCAAGTCCATCAGTGAGATTTACTGCATTTGTAAATCCATAAATAAACATAAGCGCAATGGGCCAGAATAGCAATCCGACGCCGTTAACAATACTGATTTCACCTATAAAAGGAATATAAGTTGTATGCATACCGCAAAGTGCAAGCGACACCAGATATGCCGCGGACACAAGTAGCTGCATAAAGGTTTTTTGCTTAGCGGTAAGGCCTAAGTTGCGTTTTTTTACAACCTTGATATAGTCATCAAAGAAACCTATACCACACATACAAAGAGACATTATAATACCTGCAAGTAATATTGTAAGATGATAAGGATCCGATATTTCAGTAGAAAAATCACCCTTTGTAAGATAGGAAAATGCAAATCCCATTGTCAACGACAATAAAACACCTGCAACCATCATAACGCCACCCATAGTAGGTGTTCCCTGCTTTTCCTTGTGCCAATTGGGGCCTTCTTCAAGAATAGTTTGCCCGAATTTTAATTTTCTTAAATACGGAATAACAATAAATCCAAGCAAAGACGTCACGACAAATGAAATTATTGCCACAACAACTGCAGTATAGTCTTTCATAGTTTTCTCCCTTTTAAAATTCGTTCGTTTTAAAGTTCTGCAAGGGCTTCCCTTACAATCTCACGTTCGTCCAAATGAATTGTGCCTGTATTAAGTATCTGATAGGTTTCATGCCCCTTGCCGGCAAGAACAATTATATCACCGGGTTGTGCAATCGACACAGCATACTTAATAGCCTCAATACGGTTAGCAATAACCTTTATTGGCGTATTTGAACCGTTGGTTCCCACAAGAATATCTTTAATTATTTCATCAGGATCTTCACTTCGCGGATTATCGCTTGTTACAATTACATAATCTGCATAACGGGCTGCGATACCACCCATAATAGGTCTTTTTGTTTTGTCACGGTCACCGCCACAACCGAAAAGCGCTATAACGCGGTTCTTTTCACAATCGCGGAATGTCTTTAATATATTCTTTAATCCGTCGGGTGTATGCGCATAATCGATTATTACAGCAAAATCACGACCTGTGGGAACTGATTCTGCCCTACCCTTTATGCCTTTGATAGATTCGACCGCATCGGCAATTTCCTGAATTGAAAACCCAAGTTCAAGTGCAGTAACCACAGCGCACATTGAATTATAAACCGAAAAACGCCCGCCTGTATTAAATTTTATATGATTTAAAATACAGTTACTTACTAACTCATATTCGACACTTGTCGGTCGGTATTTAATAGCCTTTGCACTGTATGTTGATTCATCGCTTAATGAATAAGAAACAACCTTGCAAGAAAGACCTTCTACAAGCAAATCGCAATACTCATCATCACTGTTTACGATGGCTGTTTTACACATATCAAACAGTCTTTTTTTTGCGTAAAGATAGTTTTCCATCGTGATATGATAATCGAGATGATCTTGCGTAAGATTTGTAAATATTGCCGCATCAAACGTAAGACCACATACCCTTTTCTGATCTAAGGCATGTGAAGAAACCTCCATAACAACATAATCACATCCCTTTTCTTTCATAAGGGAAAACAAACGATTAAGTTCAAAAACTCCGGGAGTAGTATTTTTGGTGGCAATTATCTCATCGCCTATCATATTTTGGATTGTACCTATAAGACCAACCTTATGTCCACAATGTTCTAATATACTTTTAAGCATATAGGTAATGGATGTCTTTCCATTAGTACCAGTAACACCTATCAGCTTAAGTGAATCGGCAGGATTACCAAACCACTTCGCGCACATATGAGCATAAAGTTCGCGTGTATCGGCTACAACAATTTCGTTATCAACATTCATTTTGTGCTCTGTGATAACAACCACTGCTCCTTTTTGGGCAGCAGATGTCGCGTAATTATGACCATCATCGGTAACACCTTTTATACAAACAAAGGCGTAACCGTCTTTTATTTCACGCGAATCGCTGGTTATTCCGGTAACCTGAATGTTTCCAAGTTCACCACCAACATTAGAAATTAGGTCTTTTAAAAGCATCTTTTACTCCTTAACTTACTCGTTAACATCGGTTTCTGCCATATCAGCAGAAGCCTCATCCCTGAAATAAACGGTAACTATCTGACCAAGTGATACTGTTTCGCCCTGTGCAATATCCTGAGCATAAGACAAAACAGTACCTGAAGATACGTTGCCTGAAAACTCAACATTTATACCTGCAGCGGCTGCAGCAGAATTAACCTCGCTTGCCGTAAGACCGATAAGGTTTGGTACTACTGCGGTTTGTGATTCGCTTTCTTCGGTATAGAGAATTACCATACCGCCATTATAAACCGAATTGCCGGCTTCGGGCAGCTGTTTAATAACTGTTTCACCATTACCGATAACTTTATATGATAGTTTAGAAGAATTGATTCTTGTCTTTGCCGCGGTTATCTCTTCGCCTGTAACGTCGGGAACAGAAACCGAAATTTTATCAAGTTCTTCATCCGTATACTGAGGTTCATAACCCATATATGGCAAAATATCACTCATTATTTTTGAGCCGACAGGTGCCGAAATAAGTCCACCGTAATAATTTGCGCCTTTTGGTTCATCAAGCATTACAAATACAGCTATTTCAGGATCATCAATTGGTGCAATGCCCACGTAAGAACCTATATATAGGTGTGAATCGCCTGAAGAAAGTATCTTTGCCATTTTTTGTGACGTACCTGTTTTACCACCAACACGATACCCGGGAACAATACCATTCTTGGCACCGTTTTCCACTACGTATTCAAGCATGGTTCTCATTGTTGCCGAAGTGCTTTCCGAAATAACCTGCTTACGATTATCATTTATAAAACTTTCAACAACGTTTTTCTCACTATCAATTATCTTGTCAACAACGTGTGGTGTTACTGCATATCCACCGTTTACAGAAGTTGCCGCAAGGCTTATCATCTGGATTGGTGTAATGTTGAACGTTTGACCAAATGATGATGACGCAAGCTCTGTAGGTCCTCTTTCTGCGTGATAATATGGTGCTGCCTCACCCGGAAGGTCTATTCCCGTTTTTCCTGTCAGATTAAATGCACTGAAATATTTTGAAAAAATTTCATTTCCAATCAACTGACCAATTTGAATAAATGCCGGGTTGCAAGAATTGGATATTGATTGTTGCAGAGTCTGTATTCCGTGACCGCCTTTTTTATCATGGCAATGATACTGACGACCCGCAACTATATAAGTGTGATTACAATTAAATGTGCTTTTAGGTGTAACTAAGTTTTCTTCCAATGCCACGGCAGCTGTAAAAATTTTAAATACAGAACCCGGTTCATACGTGTCGGACACTGCTTTATTACGCCATTGACGATTAAGTAGTTCGTTGTATTTTTTACTCTTCTCTGTTTCGTCGGTAATCTGGTCAACCTTTGCCTGATCTTCGGCAGAAAGTGTAAACGGCTCATTCGGATTAAAATCTCCGCTTACCGCCATACCCAATATAGCGCCTGTATTTACATTCATAGCAATTACGGCACCACGCTCTTCTACCTGCTCTTGTTCGACTGCAATATCGAGATATTTTTCACAAACGTACTGAACGTAAGAATCAATTGTTAACACCAACGAATTACCCTGCACTGCATCTTCAACTTTTTCATAACTGAAGCGCATATCGGTACCTTTGGCATTTTTAGCTGCAACAACACGACCTGCAATACCTGTAAGCTCATTGTCGTAATACAATTCAAGTCCTGCAAGACCCTGATTGTCGTCGCCAACAAAGCCCAACACGGTTGACGCCAGCGTATCGTTTGGATAATATCGTTTAGACGTTTCATCAACGCCGACATAGTCGGCTATTTTAAGGTCGGAATTATTGACAATAAATTCCCTTATCTTGTCTACAGTCTCTTTTTCAATTTTCTTTTTAACGATAACGTAGTACGTATTTTTTTGCGTAAGATTATATATTTCTTCATATTCCATGCCAAGTATCGCAGATAAACCCTCGGCTATTTTTTTTCGCACCTCTTCCGCTTCGGTTTTATCATTAAGACCATTGATACCGTTTGGTGTCATATAAACTGTCCACGCAGGCGAACTTGTTGCAAGCAAATTCATACTACTATCGTAAATATCGCCACGAGGAGCGGAAATAAGGCTGTCGTACAGTTGTTGCTCCGATGCAATTGCCTGATACTCTTCACCCTTGAAGATCATTATACGCACAAGACTGCCTGTAGAAACCAAAGTAAGGCACAATATAACAATAACCATAACTATAACCGATCTTTTTAACATCTGTTGACTTGGTCTTAACGACATTGCACCCTACCTCCCATCATATCTTTTTATGCTCGAAAACGAGAGTCGGAAATTTCACCGCAACTCTCGTATTCGTTGTTAATATTATATTACTTATATAACCGAAGTATCACTTTAATTAGCTTTACTTACAACCAGTTCGCCGTCCTTTGTTACAGCAGTATTTTTATCGTTTACACGGATATACTTAACCTGATTTTTATCCATTTTCTGCATTCCTATCTCGGCAGCTTCGAGCTCAATATTCGAGTAGGAAATAACACGCTCAAGTTCAACCTCAAGTCTGGTTTTTTCACTTGTAAGCTCGTTAATTTCGGTCTTTACGTCGTGAATTTTGGAATTTACCTCATTTATCTGAAGACGCATAAAGATATTACCGCACATAGCCGCAAGCATAAATACAGCAGTCATAACAGCAAACGCCGATGCCGATACACGTTTTACTGCACGTCTCTTGGCACGTTGCTGGCGTTTTGACTCGGGAATCTTTACAATATTATCTTTTCTTACGGGTTCGGCGGAACGAGGCATAAACATTTCAAAATCGTATGCCAAACTATCGTTATAATACTTTAAATTGTCCACCATTTTTCATCATCCTTATATGAATTAAATATTATAGTTTTTTTATAGCGCGTAATTTTGCGCTGCGACTGCGTTGGTTAACAGCCAATTCTTCTTCATTTGCCACAACAGGTTTTCTAAATTGTAATGCGCCTCTTGGAGTTTTGCCGCATACACACACCGGAAAGTCAGATGGGCAAGTACAGCCGGTGCAATATTCCTTAAATTTTTGTTTTACTATCCGATCCTCCAACGAATGGAAGGTTATTATGGAAAGAACACCGCCAACGTTTAACATTTCAAACGCTGTGTCCAGCACACGCTCAAGACTACCCAATTCATCGTTTACGGCAATTCGGAGTGCCTGAAAGCATTTTCTTGCCGGATTTCCATCCCGACGAGCTGCTGCAGGATAGCAAGCAGCAATTATTTCTGCCAACTGAGTGGTTGTTTCTATTTTCGAAACTTCGCGCACACGGACTATCTGATTTGCAATTTTATATGCAAACTTTTCTTCGCCGTAATCACGAAAAATTTTTGTAAGCTCCTCTACCGATAGCGTATTTACCAAATCGGCAGCAGTTGTTCCATTCTGCTCCATTCGCATATCAAGTGGAGCGTCGTATTTATAGGAAAAACCACGCTCACCGTTATCAAGCTGATAAGATGAAACGCCAAGATCGAGCAAAATTCCATCAACCTTTTCAATACCCAACTCATCAGCCGCATGTTTCATATCGGCAAAGTTACACTGAACAACTGTTGCATTATAATCTTTTAAACGTTTTGTTGCGGTCTTTACTGCATCAGGGTCTCGGTCGAGCGCGATAAGACGACCTGTTGTAAGTCGTTTTGCAATCTCCCGTGAATGCCCTGCTCCACCAGCGGTACCGTCTATATAAATACCATCAGGTTTAATATCTAAAGAATCAATTGTTTCACTAAGTAATACTGAAATATGTTTAAATTCCATAGTAATTTACAACCTAAAAATCGAGTTCATTAACAATAGCAGCAATAGACTCGGGTGTGTATTCCGAATTTTCTTTCTGCCAAAGTTCTTTATTCCAAATTTCAAGATTAGTATCAACACCGATTATATGTGCTTCGTTTTCAAGCGAAGCAAACTCTCTAAGAGAACTCGGAATAAGTATTCTACCCTGTGAGTCAAATTCAACCTCAAACGCACCTTCATAAAGATAACGTTTTACAACGCTTGATTTTGCCGATGGTAGATTGCCTATCTTTTCTACCAGCTTGTCCCACTGTTCAGTAGGATAAACACATATACAATTTTTACCATATATACCACGGCAAATCATAAAAGACTCACCGAATGCATCGCGCAGTTTTGCAGGAATGGCAATTCTGCCCTTTTTATCTATTGTATGGTCGTATCCACCGTAAAGCATTATTGCCACCTCACTTTCCACACTTTACAACACTTTTATGGTTTTTTAATACACTTTTCACCACATATCTGTATTATAGTACCACAAAAAGAAAAAATCAAGACTTTTTTATTGAAAAAATAAAAAAATCTTGATTTCATATAAAATAAACATATATATACTAAATTCAACCCTATAAGTAGCAATCATGACTACCGGCTAAGCCGGTAGTTTGCTCTGCGGCTGTAAGCCGCTGTTACTGGCGGGACTGAAAGTCCACCGAATAATCTGCCAACCGCAAGCGGACTCTTAGCTACCGCTAAAGCGGTTGGTTATTTTTTGCTT
>JAZNWJ010000033.1:0-51474 GCA_045593245.1 Acutalibacteraceae bacterium
GGATGGTAAATTTGCAGGCACAAAAAAAGAACAACTATGTCTTGCATATGCTTACGGAAACACGACGGAGCAAAGTAGCAAAAATGTAATGATATCTGTTCAGCGATTGTTATACGGAATCAACATAAATTCTTATGTAACTATAGAAATGGATGGTGTTAAAAAACTTACCGATTTAGTTGGCGGTGTAACGGTTGTAGCTCTCGAAGATATACCATCAAAAAATTTATCCATAACCAAAGGTCAAGAAATCACACTTAATGGCACAACCTCAAGAATATATATTAAATACCGCGGTGATGACCTCGAAGCCAATGCCCGCCGTATGCAACGGCAAAAGCAGTTTCTGTCTGCCCTTATGAACAAAACAGGAAACGCTGTTTTAAATGATTTTTCTTATCTTACAAAATTTTATAACACACTCTCTCCTTATTTTTCTACGAACGTCTCTTTTGCTCAGATAACCTATCTCGCGCAAAACTGTCTGACCGCAAATTTCGGTGATTCATTAGATTACAAGGCAATAGATGGCACTCTGTCTCAAGGAGAAAATTGGGTTGAATTTGAAGCCGATGAAGACTCGGTATTACAGACAGTAATCGATACGTTTTATATACCGCAAAACTAAAAAGATTGCAAAAATAAAGACTATGCTTCCGACAAAGCATAGTCTTTTATCTTTTATAAACTATTGAGAATGTCTATAACTGTTTCGAGTTCGTCGGGCATTACTTTATTTGCTGCTTTGTTATTCTTTACGCAATCTGCAAAATAAATAATCTCCTCGGCATAAGCGCCACTCTTTGGTAGATTGATTTCACCCGTATCACCTGTTGCTGCTTCAGCCAGATCAAGCACCTTGCCGCCACGCTCATAAATCTTAAGTCCCTGTCCTTCATTTGAAATTATCGCATCTTCAAACTGGAAGCGGAACTGCGCGGTAAACGGATAGCCACAAGCAAACCAAGATGACTCAGCATTGATTGCAAAATCGCCAAAATCATATGTAACGTTTATAAAATACTGATCAGGAAACTTACTACGATATGACTTAATATCTTTCGGGGTACCAAAGGCATAAATCATATAATCCAAATCGTGAATATGAAGGTCATAAGGCACAAAGCCACTACGTTTTTCGTCGCGCATCCAGTTGTCCCAACTCCAAGCGGGGAAAGCACTGAGTCGCTTCATATTACCAAAAAGTAATTTGCCATATTTACCGCTTTCATAAACACTCTTAACAAACTCATATTCACGCCAGAAACGTATTACGTGAGCTACCATAAACTTAACGTTATTCTTTTCTGCAGCATCATATACGCGTTTAACATCCTCACGATTTAGCGAAATAGGCTTTTCGCATAATACGTTTATACCCTTCTCCATCGCCTTGATTGAATAGTCAGCGTGTAAATATGTAGGAAGACAAATATCAAGAATATCAAGTTCTTCTTTCTCGAGCATCTCATCAAAATCGGTATAATGTCTTATATCGGGGTATTTTTCCATCTGCTCAGGTCTTACATCACAAAGTGCCACTATCTCGGCATCCTCAAGACCAAGCCATGCGGGAATATGCGCGCCGCTAATACCACCAACGCCTATTAAACCAACCTTTAACATAATTTTATCCTCCGTAAACCTCATTTATAATTTCAGTAAGGTAATCCCTTGCGTGAATTATATCAGGCTGTTGCTGTTCGTTCCAGATTTCACGTTCGATAGTAACGTAACCGTCATACTCAAGTTCTTTAAGTTTCTTAAAGAGTGCCTTAAAGTCAACCTTACCGTCACCAAGACGAACTTCTGTACCAAGTGAATGACCGTTTGTTGGATAGAAACCGTCTTTTGCATGAATGTTACGTACGTATTTGCCGAATACATCCAAAGCATCAACAGGGTTTGCTCTACCGTAAAGAATAAGGTTTGCAGTGTCAAGGTTAATACCAAGGTTATCCATATTAACCTTTTCAAAACAACGCATCATTGTAACAGGTGTTTCTTGACCTGTTTCAAAAAGCAACCACTGACCGTTTTTCTTGAGGTGTCCTGCAACTGTTCTTACTGCAACGCAGAAAGGAGCAAACTGTGGGTCGTTTGGATTTTCAGGAATAAAGCCCATGTGTGTAATAACGTCGGTAACGCCGAGTTTCTTAGCCCAATCAGCGCCATCACAAAGCTGCTGAACACGCATTGCGCGATATTCGGGCGGAACAAGACCGAGTGTCAACTGACCGTCATAAAAGTCCCAAACAACAGGACCTGACCAACCACACCAGAAAGCAGAAATGGTAATTCCGTATTTCTCGCAAAGTTCTTTTACCATTTCGGCATTTTCATCGGTCCAGTCTTTTGGATGCCATGAACCCAACTGACAGTTGTCAAAACCAAAAAACACGAGTTGCTCAAAATACTTTTCAAGCTTTTCACGCTCTGCAAAGTGAATAACGTTACCTATTTTCATAATATTTTTCCTCCTTAAAGGATTGATTTTTGTATAAGTCTATGATAACATATATACAAAACTATAATTTGTAAAATTTTGACTTAAAATTATATTATTTTGACTTTAATAGGATGTGTTAATTTGCAATTAAATTCAAAAAAAGAATTGACACCTGTTGTATTTGGTGAAACTTCAGTAAAAATTTTAAAAACCCGCCTTGGCGCAAATATATCTGCATTCGAACAACACTGGCACGACCGTCTTGAATTACACTTGATAAAATCCGGCAGTCTTGAGCTTTATTGCGACGATAAGAGCATATTGGTAAACGCTAACGAACTTTCCATAGTCTCCCCTACCATGCTACACAGCGGGAAAGCAGGAAACAAAGGTTACGAATGTTATGTAATAATGTTTGAGGTTGCCGACCTTTATAACGGAACGGTATCGTCCAAGCAATATATTGAACCCATAATAAATGGTAAAATACGTTTCAGGCACAAAACAGATAATCCCGAAATAATAAAACTTGCATACGAGATAGTTGAAATGCAATTAAATCACGATAAATATCATCCACTCGAAACTGTCGGTCGTCTTTACCGTCTTTTAGGTCTATTGTGTGAATACTGTATCGATGACAATCATTCTTCACCACAAGTATTCGAAAGTTTTGATAACATAATAAGCTATATCAATTCAAATTTCACCAAAAACATATCATCTTCAACCATAAGTAAACAATTCGGATATGATGAATCGTACTTTTGCAGAAAGTTTAAAAAAGTAACGGGCATCACCGTTACAAAATATATAAAAACACAACGTCTTGAACATGCACGGCGATTGCTCGAAAAAACAGAAGAATCCATACGTCATATTGCCTTTTCATGTGGATTTATTGATGCTGCATATTTCACAAACTGTTTTAAAGCAATATATAATGTATCTCCTACACGATATCGCAACAACTATATACAGCAAAAAAAATAAGGAACCTTATTTTTGGAATAAGGTTCCTTGCTTTTTAAATAAATTACTTATTTATAGAGATAACGCCTGCAACAAGAGCAAGTACAAAGAAAAGTATTACGCCATATTTTGTAAAGCGAGCAAGCTTGGCATTTACAGTACGAGCCTTGTTCTTGGAAAGGAATGTATCAGCGGCACCGGAAATAGCACCGTTAACACCTGCTCTATGACCTTGCTGTAACAAAATTACAGCAATCAAAACGATAGATACCAATACCATTACTATACCTAAAATAATTTCCCAAACGTTCATTTTTTAACCTCCAAAATATAGAAATCAGTCTCCTGATAAAATTCGCAAAAACTATGATACCATAAACTTTAGTATTTTGCAAGCATTTTTTTATTTTTTATTGCCACAGGAACATCCACCAAAAAGTTTGTCGATATTCAGTCGTTTTTCGTCCTCGTTTTTTACAAATCCAAGCATACGAAACAGTTCGACCGGTGCGCAATCATCATAAAAAGTATCAAGCACAAAATTCTCCGCCGCCACATGCAACGCACTACGTAGTATTCCGTCGGCAAGTGGTATATCATTTTGCGGTTCAACGGCAAAAACAGTCATTGTTTTTTTATTCAAACTATAAAGACAATATCCTAAAACCTTTTGCTTTTCATTTGCAATTACACATCCGGAAAATTCATCGGTTTTAAGTCCGTGATTATTAAATAATTTTTCAATTTCCAATCTATCCCGACAAGGCAAAACACTTATCATTGTTCATCATCCTTAGATTTTGAAATATTTTCAAGACGTGTAAGCTCGCGTTCGTTAAGTTCACGCCACGAACCGGGTTTTAATCCGCCCAACTTTACACCCGCAATTTCTATACGCTTAAGTCTTAAGACATCAAGTCCTACCACTGCGCACATTTTTCGGATTTGTCGGTTTCTGCCCTCTTGGATAATGAAATTAAGTACCGTTCTGTCCTCACGACGCTCTATAACAAACACATCGCAGGATAGCGTTTTTTTACCGTCTATAATAACGCCATCACAAAGTTTTTTAATCTGGTCATCATCCACTGCTCCACCCACCGTTACGCGATAGGTTTTGTTTACGTGACTGCTTGGATGCGTAATTATATTGCTGAGTTCACCGTCGTTTGTCATAATGAGCAAACCTTCGGAATCGCGGTCAAGTCGTCCTACAGGAAAAACCTTAACTCCTACGTCTTTTACCAGGTCGGCAACGTTTTTACGGTCAAACTCATCGCTTAAAGTTGTAACGTAGCCACGGGGTTTATGAAGCATTATGTAAACCTTTTGTGTAACAGCTACAACCGTCTTTCCTCTAACGGTTACCTTATCGCGTTTAGGGTCAACCTTATCGCCAAGTGTTGCTATTCTTCCGTTTACACGCACTTTTCCCTGTTCAATCAATTCTTCTGCCTTTCTGCGTGAGGCTATTCCGCAAGCCGACAAATGTTTTTGAAGTCTTATTTTGCTGTCCTTCATTTTTTACTCCTAAATATTTGAAAGTATGCTTTTGAATATTTCAAAAAATAACATAAAATTATTATGGTTATAATCTATATTCTGTGTAATGGTTATCGGTAGCTCATATACAGCATTATCATTACAATAATAACTTATGCCTCCGATCTGTTGTTGCGCTCCAGCAGGCGCATACAAAAAACGTGGTAATTTTATTATGTAATTCACTCTTGAATTTTCGGTTACGTTTATGCTGACAGATGGTAATGTTATACTTATTTTATCATCATTTGTACTGTAAATAAAAACTTCACTTACCTCGGGTAAAAACACTTTACTTTTAATAAGTGACAATCCCAAATCTAAAAGTTCCCTATGATCTTGCCAGTCATTTCCATCATTCAATGTCACGGCTATTACACGCTTGCCGTCTTTTTCGGCAGCCGACACAAGACATCTGCCTGATTTTTTTGTAAAACCGGTTTTTACACCTATTACGTCATCATACATTTTAAGTAGTTTGTTGTGATTTGTAAGGGTGCGATTATAAGGTGGATTTCCATAACAAAGGCGTGCACTTTTTGAAGAAGCCGCTTTTGCAAACTGCTCGTTTTGCAGAGCCACTTTTGCTATAAGCGCCAATTCATATGCTGTTGTATAATGTTCGTCGGCATCAAGTCCTGACGGTGTTACAAAATGAGTATCAACAAGTCCCATCACGGTAGCTCGCTCATTCATAAGATCCACAAACCCGCTAACACTGCCCGCTAATGCTATCGCCGTTGTATTTGCCGCATCGTTGCCGGACGCCAGCATCATACCGTAAAGTAGGTCATGGTATGAAACCGTATCCCCTACCTGCAGTCCCATTGACGAACCCTCTACCGTAACCATCTCACGCGTGGTAACAATTTTTTGTGTAAGGTCTCCACCAAGTTCACACAACAATAACGCTGTCATTATTTTAGTGGTGCTCGCCATTGGAAGTCTCATATCACAGTTTTGCGAGTACAAGATTTCGCCCGTATACCCGTCTATAACAACTGCCGCTTTAGCCGAGGTATTATAAGCCGATACAGGAAAAATATTTATATAAACAGCAATGCAAATAACCAAGCAGATAACTTTTTTCAAAAAACTTCACCCATAAATTTTATGAGTGAGGTTTTATAGTTTATGTGATTATTTTTCTATATTGATTTCAGTTTTTTTGTCAAACAGACTTTTGACTTTGTCAATAAGTTCGGGTGCCATATTGATTGCTTTATCAATAGTGTTCATATCGCTGTAAACAGGCATCATATGAACGTTGTCACCGTTTATACATATAAAGGCTACCGGATTAACTGTAACACCGGCGCCACCACCGCCACCAAAAAGCTGCTGACCACCATTTTTATTCGGAAAATCACTACCACCTGTAGCCAGACCAAACGAAACTCTTGATACCGGTAAAAGTGTGACGTTACCTACAACAATTGGCGTACCGGTTATAGTATCGGCATCAACCATTGTGCGAAGCTTTTCCATCGTGGTGTCCATTACGGTCTTCAAATTGTTTTCGCTCATATTTTTCACGTTCCTTACGCTGTAATTTGTAATATTGTTTGAGAGTACCTATTGCGGCAATAATCCAGTAAATCAACTGCGCTTTTACTAAAATTGAAGTCTTGAATTCCCATTTCGATTTTTCAAAATCGGCATTGATATTTACCTCTTTACTCTTCAGGTCAACCGTTGATTGCAAAAGAGAAAGCACAGGATAAAGCACCGCACAAACACTACCGTATTGAATAGCGGTATTGGCGGCATCGTCGGTTGCTACGGTTAAATCAAGCATAAATCGCCTGAATTTAAATCGTTTTACTATCCAACAAAGCCTTTTAAGTATAATGGATAAAACTTGGCTGAAATAGCTTATCGTGCCGAACAAACCTTTTTCTTTGTAAGTCTTTTTTATAATACCATCTTTTTTGATCGGTGGGTCATCTTCAGGCTTCTCTTTTACTTTTTTGCTCTTCTTGGATTCATCGCTTTTTTCAGTATCAAATATTGTTATGCCCGAATATTTTACTTTTAATATCAATTCGTTCTCATACGTCAAATCAACTGCAAGCGGTAACAAAAGCAAAAACAGTATAAAACATATAACCAAGCCTGAAATAATCAGTGCTATCACAAGGACACTTCCTCTGATGTTATATCTTCGCTGATTTCAAGTTGCTCGCCTATATCGTTAACCTCAGGGTTGTCCTTTGGCAGCGGAGGCAGGTCGCCTAAATCACTCAAACTGAAACTACGCAAAAATGTCTTGGTTGTTCCGTAAAGCAGCGGTCTGCCCGGTAATTCAAGACGACCACGTTCTTCAATAAGTCCTTTTTCAACAAGTGTAGAAACAACACCCGAGCAATCAACCCCACGTACCTGTTCTATAAAAGAACGGGTTACAGGCTGATTGTAAGCAATAACTGCCAACACCTCTAAAGCCGCGGGAGATAGTGGTGTGCGACGCTTTATATCAAATGCTGTTTTAATATAAGGTGCGTACTCTTCGCGGGTTACAAGCTGGTACGTGTTTTCAAGTCTTACTACATAAAAGCCACTGCCATACGTTTCGTATCTTTTTTCAAGTTCATTTATATATTTCTCAATCTCTTCGGGCTTAAGTTCAAAAGTCTGAGAAAGTCTTTCAATACTTATCGGGTCGCCCGATGCAAATAAAACTGCCTCTATGGCTGAAATTGTTTGTTGTTTATTCATCCTCTTTTATGTCCCTTTATTATTTTAATTTCTGCGCTTTCGGCACTGTCACCGCTTATTTCAACGCGATTTGCTTTACACAATTCAAGCACAGCCAGAAATGTAGCAACCAGTTCCGAGCGACTGCGTGCTGTTTTGTAAAGTGAACTGAGTTTGCTTTTACCACCTTTTACAAGGTTGCGTATTACAAAAACAATTTTGGTAGATACCGAAACAATCTTTTTAGCAACAATTTTTGTAAAAGGTGCAACGTTTGGCGGAAGTCTCCGCTGCCCACGACCGACTGCTGCAAGATAATACTGATACATAACGTCACTGTCGTGTACAAGTTCGTAAGTCTTGTCAAAATCATATTCGGTAGGCACACGAACAAATCGGTCAAATCCATTTGTCATAGTACCAAGCTTTGCCGCCATTTCACGACAAAGCTGATATTCAAGCAGTTCACCGGTAAGTTCTTCCTTAAGTCTCACAATCTCGTCGTGTTTTGGAAGCAGACTTACTGTTTTTATATAGATAAGGCGAGATGCCATCTCCAAAAACTCACTTGAAATCTCCATTTCTTGTGCGCGGAATACCTCCATTTGCTCAAGGTACTGCTCTATGAGAACGGATAACTGTATATCATAAATATTAAGTTTATTACGCGCTATAAGCTGTAAAAGCAAATCAAGCGGGCCTTCAAAATTTTCGGTTTTATAAGACAGTGTAACCGTCTGATCCATTTTTCACACTCCAAGTAACTCAAAAGGCAAAATTGATAAATCATTAATCCAATTGAATAATTTAAAAGTTAAATAATCTAATGGTGCATCAAGCAACCCTGTATAGATAACAATAAAAATTCCAATAAAAATATATCTTTCATACTGCATTATCTTAAAATAATACTTTTGCGGCAGTAAAACAAAAAGTATTCTTGAACCATCAAACGGTGGTATAGGTATTAAATTAAACACCGCAAGACTAATACTTATAAACGCAATATAAAACAAGAAATGATATGCCTGTTCTAATATCGGATTACCTGTAACAACTAAAACATTGCCAACCAAAAGCATTAAAAATGCTAAAATTATATTAGAAACCGGACCTGCAAGCGCCACCAAAGCCATACCCCATTTGGGATTTTTATAATAACGAGCGTTTACCTGTACGGGCTTTGCCCAACCAATGCCAAAAAGCAATATACCCAAAGCACCCATCCAATCAAGGTGCGCTATTGGATTAAGCGTTAATCTGCCCTGATATCGCGGTGTGGGGTCCCCGAGTTTTGTTGACACAAATCCATGAGCCCATTCGTGGATTGGCAATGTTATAAATACAACTGCAAGTGACGATAAAAGCATTATAAGTATTGTACCAAATCCATAATCGTTTCTGATAGCATCAATCAGCAAGCACTAACACCCCAATCTAAATATATTTAATTAATTATATAACATTATTGACAAAATTACAAGCAAAATATACAGTTAATATTATCTTAAGATAGCTGCTATTGATTTTTTTGTCGTTTGGTGGTATAATATGCAAGCTATGGAAATTTTACAACTTATTATCAAAATCATTGACACGGTGTCAAACTTTATCGGCAAGCTGCTGAAATACAAAATTATTTACAAACTGACCGGTGTTTTCTTCACAAGAAAATTTAAGGAGGCTGAACGTAATCACAAGTACGCAATACTTGTTGCCGCCCGCAATGAAGAAACGGTTATAGGTAATCTGATTGACAGTATAAACCAGCAGGATTACCCGCGAGAACTTGTAACGGTTTTTGTTGTAGCCGATAACTGCACCGATAACACCGCAAAAATAGCCCGTGAACTCGGAGCTGTTTGTTATGAACGATTTGACCCCGAACATCGCACAAAGGGTTATGCCCTTCAATTTCTGGTTGAAAATATAAGGCGCGATTACGGTGTAGAAAGTTTTGAAGGTTACTTCATTTTTGATGCGGACAACCTTTTAAAAGAAGACTATATCACCCGTATGAACGAATCGTTCGACGCAGGTCAGAAGATAGTAACCTCATACCGCAATACTAAAAACTTTGGTGATAACTGGATTTCTGCTTCTTATGGCGTGCATTGGCTCCGCACTATACGTAACGAGCATCGCGCTCGCTCGCTGTTCCATCTGGCTACACGTATTCAGGGTACGGGATTTTTATTTGCTCACGAGCTTATAAAGGATGGCTGGAACTACGTATCACTTACCGAAGACCGCGCTTTTTGCGCCGATGCGGTAGCGCAAGGATATCAAATTTCATATAATAACGAAGCCGAATTCTATGATGAACAGCCCGTAGATATAAAAATCGCTATGCGCCAACGTATACGTTGGGCAAAAGGACACCTGCAAGCGCTTGTTGAAACGGGACCGAAGTTGTTGAAACATATCTTCGTAACCGGTGGCGCAGCAAACAAGGATTGTCCCGACGCAGCATGGTATAAAAAACTTTTCAACAATATTAGACTCCGCTTTATGAGCCTTGATATGTTGTCAGTAGTCTATCCCCGCTCACTTATGATTCTTTTCAAAAGAATTGTAAAGTATTATCTTGTTTTTTCTTTGATTCTAATGGGTTGGCAGTGCTATGATTTTGATTTTTTCAAAATTAAGACGTTAGGAAAAACCATTTTCGGTGGTTTGCATTTTGTCAGTTCAGAGCATGGTGCATGGACCGTAATAGGTATCCTTACTCTTTCTGCTTTTTATGCTTCGTTAGTAAGTTATTTCAAGAATATTTTCTCTGCTGTTTACATCTATTTTATTGAGCGCAAACACATAGAGCATATCCCCTTCTTTAAAAAGGTATGGTATTGTATTACCTTCCCAATTTTTGATATTATAGGTAAGTTTTCATTGCTTATAGCCTTGTTTAAAAAGGTCGAGTGGAAGGCAATTCCCCACACTTCAAGCGTTAAGATTGAAGATATCCGAAAAGGCGGCCCGCTTAAAGACAATTACACGACAAAGACATAAACAAAAAAGGATATTCAGTTTTACTGCACAAGTCCAGTAAAAACGGACAATAGAAAAAAGAGACCTCCTATGGTAGAATTAAAACAACTACCATAGGAGGATTTTTTATGCCCAGAGAATACAGACATATAAAACAATACGAAAACGAGATATTGCAATTAAAATCAGAAGGATTAACTTATCGAGAAATCGGAGAGCGATTAGGATTTGAGCAAATTAAAATCAAAAAGTTTTTGGAAAGATATCGCATTAATCAAAAGAAATTGTCTTCAGGAATAGCAATTAAACCCAAGGGAAGACCGAGAAAAGATGGAACAGGCTTGCCGCCATCGGTACAGCAATTAAGCAAACTAACACAGTTGCAATATGAACTCGCAATGAAAGAACGACATATAAAAAGATTAGAAATGGAAAATGAATTGATGCGGGATTTTCTCTCGCTCACAGAAAGGAAGTGAGGACAAGCGTAAAATATATGGTAATCTACCGTCACAAAGATAAATATTCAATTAGTGAAATGTGTCGGTTCTTTAAAGTATCACGAAGTGGATATTATGACTATGTTAAAAGAATGAATATACCTGCATGGGATTTGCCATTGGCAGAGAAAATACGAGAATGTCAAGAAAAGTGTGGCAGAACCTATGGTTACCGCAGAGTGCATATATGGCTTGGAAGAAACGGTATTTATCTTAATCCGAAGACAGTACTAAGAGTTATGCAGAAATATGGATTGTTGTCGGTAGTCAGAAGAAAGAAATACCGTAATTACGGAGAATATCTGCACAAATATCCTAATCGGCTGAATAGAGAGTTTAATGCTGAAAGACCAAATCAAAAATGGGTTACGGATATTTCGTACATACATACCAAGCAAGGTGTTCTGTATTTATCTGTTATTAGAGATTTGTATGACAATAGCATTGTCGCTTACAAGACTGGCACTGAACAAAACGTGAATCTTGTTTTGAGTACTATCAAAGAAGCAAAGAAAAAAGAGAAGGTCACCGCAGAGTTGCAGCTCCACAGTGACCAAGGCTTTCAATACACTTCACAGGGGTATTTTAAGCTAACTCAAGAATACAACATTACACCGTCAATGTCAAGACGGGGAAATCCTTATGACAATGCTTTGGCGGAAAATTTCTTCTCCATTCTCAAAACACAGTGTATTTACCGAGTTAAACTTCAGACCTATGAGGAGGCTCGCCTCCTCATAGGTGAGTATTTCCATTTCTACAATCATCAACGCATACAATTAAAAACAAAACTGACTCCCCTTGAAAAGAGAAGTCAGTACGTTGCGTGAAATTTAATTTAAACTACCATAAGGGTCTTTTTGTACTGTCCGCACAATTTGGGGCAGTCCATTTTGTGTACAAGCTTTTATTTTTTCATCATTTTTATCACATTAGCAGCATATATTTTTGTAAAGAAATATTGAAAGGCGAGATAAAAATGAAAGATTATTACCCTGAAGGCACTTTGATAGAAACAGCAGAAAACAAAAAATACCTAACAAGCGCGACAACATTGCAACAAGCATATGCGCTTGAAATAATACTTGAAGCAAATGTGGTTATGTGTGACGCAGAACATAATCTGATAGTTGACCTTGGATGTATGAAGGGTTTAATCCCACGTGAAGAGGGAGCAATCGGAATAAAAGAAGGTATTACACGTGATATTGCTTTGATATCACGCGTTGGGCACACTGTTTCGTTTATAATAACAGATTTCAACATAGATTCAAAAGGTCAAGAATATGCCATTTTATCACGTCGTATGGCTCAGGAAAAATGTATTGATTATATTATTAAAAATAAAAAAGTAGGGGACATTATAAACGTTACTATCACCCATCTTGAAACCTTTGGTGCTTTTTGTGACATTGGGTGCGGTAATATAGCACTTTTACCTATTGATGCAATCAGTGTATCACGAATATCTCACCCAAAGGACCGCTTTGTTGTGGGTGATAATATAAAAACTATAATTAAAAAGATTGAAATTGGTAACAAGATAACATTATCGCATAAGGAGCTTTTAGGAACTTGGGAGGAAAATGCAGCATGCTTTTGCCCGGGACAAACGGTATCAGGAATTGTACGAAGTATAGAGGATTATGGTATTTTTGTAGAACTTACACCTAATCTTGCAGGTCTTGCCGAACCAAAAGAAAATGTAAAGGTAGGACAGTGTGCGAGTGTATTTATAAAAAGTATTATTCCGGAAAAAATGAAAATAAAGCTCATAATTATCGATTCTTTTGATACTTCATGTGAGTATACATATAATTATTTTTACAACGAGGAACATATTGATAAATTTATATATTCACCCCAAGAAAGTACAAAGCAAATTAGTACATATTTTGATTAAATTGTTATTGATTTTAAAAAACAAATAGAGTATAATACTTTGCGGTGATGAAAATGTCAGGAAATTGTAGTGGCAATTGCGCTTCTTGCAGCAGCAATTGTGATTCAAGAAAAAAAGAAAGCTTTATAGAGCCTACAGGCGAATTTAACAATATTAAGCATGTTGTTGCCGTTGTTAGTGGTAAGGGCGGTGTTGGTAAGTCTATGGTGACTTCACTCCTTGCTACACTTATGAGTCAAAAGGGTTATAAGGTTGGAATACTTGATGCCGATATTACAGGCCCGTCAATACCTAAGTCTTTTGGTATTATGGGAAATGCAATGCAAAATGAGCTTGGGATTTTACCCGCTGAGAGTAAGGGCGGCATAAAAATTATGTCGGTTAATATGTTGCTTAAAGAAAACGATGCTCCTGTTGTGTGGCGCGGTCCTGTTATTGCAGGCGCTGTAAAACAGTTCTGGCAGGACGTTGTCTGGGGTGACTTGGACTTCTTGTTTATCGATTGTCCTCCCGGTACCGGTGATGTTCCGTTAACCGTGTTCCAGACAATCACACTTGACGGCATTGTTATGGTAACTTCTCCGCAAGACCTTGTTTCGCTTATTGTTAAAAAAGCTTATAATATGGCAAAAATGATGAATATCAATATTATCGGCCTTGTTGAGAATATGAGTTATGTAAAATGTCCTGATTGTGGTAAGGAATTCAGCGTTTTTGGCGGTGGAAGCGATGATATTGCCAAAGAACTTGAGATTGATTTACTTGGTAAACTTCCTATTGATATTTCACTTACTCAAATGGTTGATAACGGCTGTATTGAACATTTCAAAGAGGATTATCTCAATAATGCTGTTAAGAAGCTTGAAGAATTAAAATGATAAACTCGCGGGTCGGTGCAGTCATCGACCCCGACGTTTTATATATGGTGAATAGTTATGAGAATGAAAAAGAAGAAATATTTAAAAGAGCGCTTAGAGGCGGTAAGCGAATATTTATATTCGAGTGTCAGTGAAGATAAAAATTTTAAAACCGCTATAAACGATAAAGATTATATTGATTTTGATGTTTGGTTTGGTGCTGAGCAACCGCTTTTTTTGGAGGTTGGTTGCGGCAAGGGAAAATTTGCTTGCGAGTATGCTGCAGCACATCCCGAAATCAATCTTATTGCTGTTGAGCGCGAGGCTAACGTAATTGTTTCGGCGTGTGAGTTGGCACAAAAAATGAATTTAAATAACGTTCGTTTTTTAAAATGTACAGCCGAATATCTTGAAAGACATATCAAACCGCAAACCATAGAGCAAATTTTTCTAAATTTTTCTTGTCCTTTTCCCAAAAATAAATATGCTTGTCACCGCTTAACACATCACGGTTTTCTTGAAATTTATAAGCGAATAATGAAACCAACTGCTGAAATTCACCAGAAGACCGACAATATGAAGCTGTTTGAATTTTCTTTGCAGGAGTTTTCTCAAAACGGGTTTGCGCTTAAAAACGTTTCACTTGATTTGCATAACAGTAATTTTGAAGGCAATATAATGACCGAGTATGAGAAGAAATTTGTATCCCTTGGTCAGCCCATTTATCGTTTAGAAGCGTTTATAAAATAAGAAAATCCCTCCAATTTTGGAGGGATTTTAATATTGAATTATTTTGTACCAAAAATTCTGTCGCCTGCATCACCAAGACCGGGAAGAATATATGCGTGGTCATTTAAGCAGTCATCAAGCCCTGCGCAATAAACAGGTACGTCGGGGTGTGCTTTAGTAAATGCTTCAATACCCTCGGGTGCTGCAATTATACACATAAATTTAATTCTTTTGGGATTAAACTCTTTTATGCGTGATACTGCATCAATAGCGCTACCACCTGTAGCAAGCATTGGGTCAAGTACAAATACGTCACGTTCGTTTAAGTCTGCGGGTAATTTGCAATAGTAATCAATAGGCTGATGTGTTTCTGGGTCGCGGTACATACCAATGTGGCCAACCTTTGCTGATGGAATTAAACTAAGCACGCCATCAACCATGCCGAGACCTGCTCGAAGAATAGGAACAAAAGCCATTTTTCTACCGGCAAGGACTTTGGTTTTTGCTGTCATCATAGGAGTCTTTGTATTAACCTCTTTAAGTGGTAAATCTCGTGTTGACTCGTAACACATAAGCATTGCGATTTCGCTCACAAGCTCACGAAACTGTTTTGTACCTGTACGCTCGTCGCGTAAAATAGTAAGTTTGTGCTGAATAAGTGGGTGGTCCATTACAAATACGTTTTTTTCCATTTTAAATTCTCCGCTGTTTAGTCATTTTCTATAGCCATAATTTTATCTACTCTTGTTTGGTGTCTGCCGCCTTCAAACTCAGTATCAATAAATAAATCAACAAGTTCAATTGCAGTGCCTACACCGATAACTCTACCACCGAGGCAAAGAATGTTAGAGTTGTTGTGAAGACGAGTGTATTTTGCAGAAAAATGTTCACTGCAACAAGCCGCTCTAATACCTTTTACTTTGTTTGCAGCAAGCGACATCCCAATACCTGTGCCACAAACAAGAATACCGCGTTCACAGTTACCGTTTATAATTTCCGAACAAACCTTAACTGCGATATCAGGATAGTCAACCGATTTGTTTTCATATATACCACAGTCAACAACCTCGTGTCCGTTTGATTTTAAATGTTCAACGATAGCGTTTTTATGTTCAAAACCACCGTGATCACAACCAATTACAATTTTCATTTTTATGCCTCCGTTTTTGCTTTTAATTCACGCTCTGCCTGTGGCAGGCGAAGATATACAGGTAATAATTCTTCAGAAGGTACAGAATAAATATTGTCAGCATTATTATATACAAACATTCCGACTCCGACTGCAGTTTGAAATTTTAAGTTTTCAGATGCTATTGTAACGTTTTGAATATCACTTACATTTTTATAAAACAAATCTGCTCCGTCACCGCAAACAATAATTTCTTTTTTGGATGAAATATTTAAAATGTCTTGCTTTAATTCATCGGTAAGTAATGCTCTGTCTTTACAAAGTCGTGTTATTTTGCCGTCATTTAATTCAAATAGTGCATTGTAAAACTGATTACATCGAGCATCCATAACCGCACATACTATACAGTTTCGGTCAATGAACTGTTGTGTCATACCATCAAGTGTTGATACGGGTATGCAGGGTATATTTGTAGGCGCCGCAAGACCTTTTACAGCACTTATACCGATTCGAAGTCCTGTAAAAGAACCCGGCCCTACAGCAACCGCAATTTTGTCAATTTCAGAAAGCTTTGTTGCCGAATTGTCCAGCGTATTTATAATCATTTGCATAAGTGTTTGCGAGTGTGTAAGTTTTGCGTTAATAAAAGAACTTGCTTTAATTTTGCCGTCTTCTATAATTGCGCAGGAAGCAGGAGTCGCAGAGCATTCAACACTTAAGATTTTCATAGGTTTTCACCTCTGTCAATCGTTATCTCACGTCTTGTATCGTTAAGTCGTTTTATAGTAATTTTTATATGATTTTCAGGTAGCGCAGATTGGATATTTTCACTCCATTCAACAGCGAGAACACCGCCCGATTCCATATATTCAAAATATCCCGTTGAATACAGATCGTCCCATCCGCTTACACGATACATATCAAAATGATATAAATCAAGTCTACCGCCGATATATTCATTTATTATTGCAAAAGTAGGAGAGGATACTTCACCTGTAAATTCAAGTCCTTCGGCAAGACCGGTTACAAAACAGGTTTTACCAAGTCCTAAATCTCCGTAAAAAGCAATAACCTCGCCACCATTTAAAGTAGCGGCTAATTTTTGAGCAATTTTTTTAGTTTCGGCAGGAGAATTTGATATAAACAAATTATTCATCTTAATAATTCTCCATAATAATCATTATTTTTATGAATTTTATCATATAATAAATCTTGTGTCAATTAAATATGTTTAAAATAATGTTTATTATTTTAGAAAAATGTGGTATTATATTTATAATTGAGGTGATAGTATGATTTGGATTGGAATTGTATTGATAATACTTATAGTAATGATAGCCTTGGCATTATATTGGGCTTTTAAAACAGCATTTATGCGTAGTGACGTTCGTCTTGTAAGTTTTGAAACAGGTCCTCTTGCTGAGTATAAGGGTATTTTTGATAAAAGTTTGAGATACATCGATAAATTGCCGAACGAAAGGGTATATATAGAAAGCTTTGATGGACTTCGTCTTGCAGGAACTTATTATATTAACAATTCCGATACAACTATTTTATTGTTTCACGGTTATCGTTCCGATGGTAAGTTTGATTTTGCCTGCGCTGTAAAATTTTATATAGAATTAGGATTAAACGTTCTTGTTGTAGATCAACGTGCAAATGGTGAAAGCGAAGGAAGACTTATTACTTTTGGAATAAAAGAACGACGTGATGCGGTTAGCTGGACTCAATTTATAAACCGTAAGTATTCACCTAAAAATATTTTTCTGAGTGGTGTTTCAATGGGAGCTACAACCGTTATGATGTCGGCAAATCTCGAACTGCCCAAAAATGTAAGAGGTATTATTGCTGACTGTGGGTTCACAGCAGCGCCTGATATTATCAAGAAAGTAGCTCGTCAGGCATTTAAAATCAATGCCGAACCATTTTTACCGCCTCTGGACGTTATGTGTAAAATCTTTGGTAAGTTCAGTCTTTATGAAACAACTACCGTAAAAGCACTGTCTGAATCAGATATACCAATTTTCTTTATTCACGGTAAAAAGGATGGCTTTGTCCCTTGTGCGATGACCGAAGAATCGCATAAAGCTGCGAAGGCAGAGAAGTATATTTGTTTGGTGGAAGAAGCCGATCACGGTATAAGTTTTTTGGTAGACACAGATAATATTCAAAAGCAAATTACAAAATTTGTTAAAGAACATTGTTCATAGTTTGTTAAAAAAGTGTTGAGTTTTTTGTCGAAATATGATATTATAGCAAGGTATGAAAGGTGGGTATAATATGAGAGCAGACGGTAAACGTATTAAAAATGCGGATCCTATGTATACTGTTGCAGCGTATATTATGGATAAGCGTGTTGACTCTATGAATATGATTACAATTGATATTCCTGTTGACCCGATAAAGGAATATCTAAATCAGAAGCGTAAGCAGGGAATAAATCTTAGCCATATGTGCGTAGTTCTTGCAGCATATATCCGTACACTTGGTGAGTTTCCGGAACTTAACCGTTTTGTTGTCAACAGAAAGATTTATCAACGTAATGAAATCGCTGTTGGTATGGTTGTGTTAAAGTCTGGTCAGGTTGAACACGGTACCATGTCCAAGATGTATTTTAACGAAAAAAATACAATTTTTGAAGTTAACGATATAATCAATAAATATGTTGAAGAAAATCGTGAAGCACCCGACAATAACAGTACCGAAAAACTAATAAAGGTACTTTTAAGTGTTCCGGGTATATTACCGGTTGGGGTAGGTATATTCAAGTTTCTTGATAAACACGGTTTATTACCAAAGAGCATCATTGATGCTTCACCATTCCATATGAGTCTTGGTATTACAAACCTTGCATCTATAAGAACCAATCATATCTATCACCACTGCTATGAGTTCGGTACTACGAGTGTGTTTATGGCAATGGGTAATACCCGTGAAGTGCCAAAGCGCAAGGGTGATGAGATTGTTTTTGAAAAATGTATGCCAATAGGTGTTACTATGGATGAACGTATAGCATCGGGCAGTTATTTTGCAATTGCATTTCGACGTATGCGTCATTATTTACGCAATCCCGAATTATTAGAAACACCTCCTACTGACTCAAATGTTGAATAAGTTGTAAATTTGCGTCTTTAGGTCTTGATTTTAATACATAATTGGTATAAAATAGTCTGGTAATATTTTAACACTTGGAGGATATTTAAAATGTTGGTATCAGCAAAAGAAATGCTTACTAAAGCAAAGGCAGGCAAATATGCCGTAGGCCAGTTTAACATCAATAACCTTGAATGGACAAAAGCCATTCTTCTTACCGCGCAGGAGCAGAATTCACCTGTAATTTTAGGTGTTTCTGAGGGTGCAGGTAAATATATGTGCGGTTTTAAAACTGTTGCAGATATGGTTAAGGCAATGATTGAAGATCTTGGTATTACAGTACCTGTAGCACTTCACCTTGACCACGGTAGTTATGAAGGCGCAAAGAAATGCATTGCTGCAGGTTTTTCTTCTGTAATGTTTGACGGTTCACACTATCCGATTGAAGAAAATATTGAAAAAACAAAAGAACTTGTTGCAACTTGTGAAGAGCTTGGTCTTTCACTTGAAGCAGAAGTTGGCTCAATCGGTGGTGAAGAAGATGGCGTTGTAGGTGCAGGCGAATGTGCTGATCCTAACGAATGCAAAATGATTGCTGACCTTGGTATTACAATGCTTGCTGCAGGTATTGGTAACATTCACGGTAAGTATCCTGAAAACTGGGCAGGCCTTAGTTTTGATACACTTGACGCTATTCAGCAGCTTACAGGTGATATGCCACTTGTTCTCCATGGCGGTACAGGTATACCTGCCGAAATGATTCAGAAAGCAATTTCACTTGGTGTTTCGAAAATCAACGTTAACACCGAGTGTCAGTTAGCATTTGCTGATGCTACACGCAAATATATAGAAGAGGGTAAAGATCTTCAGGGTAAAGGCTTTGACCCACGTAAATTGTTAGCCCCAGGTTTTGAGGCTATCAAAGCTACCGTTAAGGAAAAGATGGAACTTTTCGGTTCGGTAGGCAAAGCATAATATTGATAAATCCCCGAAGATTTACTTCGGGGATTTTATGTTTTTAGGAGTTTATACTATGGATAATATAATTGAGACTTTGTATGAATTTAATTACATAACAATATGCTTAAGATTGATTCTTGCAATACTTGCAGGCGGTATAATAGGCAATGAACGTGGTAAACACGGAAGTGCCGCAGGACTTAGAACACATATACTCGTTTGCATAGGTGCGGCAATGACATCGCTTACAGGATATTATGTATATGATATTCTTAATATTTCGGGAGACGTGATGCGTCTTGCGGCACAGGTTGTATCAGGTATAGGATTTTTGGGTGCTGGTATGATTATTGTAAAAAACAGTAATATTGTAACAGGTCTTACAACCGCCGCAGGTATGTGGGCTACAGCTGCTATTGGTATTGCGCTGGGCTATGGTTTTTATAGCGGCGCAATAATAGCGACCATTGCGTGTTTTTTTACTGCAGCATTTTTATCAAGACTTGAGCGCAAACGCAAAGAAACTGCACATATTTATCTTGAGGTTGATTTATCCATCAAAATCAGTGATATAACCAATAAAATTTTAAATGAGATTGATAAGGATGCATTGATTGAGTCTGTATCGCCTAAAAGCAACGTTCCAAATTCAATAGGATTGTATATAACAGTTTCCGATCCTAAATCTGTAAATGAAATCAGAGAAAAAATTGATGAAATTGAAGGCGTTAGATTTTCTCTTACAGAATAAACATTATTTTAATTTCACATATTACAGGTAAATAAATTGACATTTGCGGTTTATAATATTATAATAAAGTAAAAAACTAAACCCTATCTGCTGGATAGGGTTTAAATTCTTAAAGGAGGTTGCACTATGAAAGAAACAATATTTGAACTGATAGATAAAAGACGTTTTGCTGAACTTAAACAAATACTTTCAGAAATGCAACCTATTGACATTGCAGAAATTTTTGAAGAGGCAAAGGATAAGGAAATACCGGTACTTTTCAGAATTTTACCAAAAGAGCTTGCAGCAGAGGTTTTTGTTGAGTTTGAAAGTGATAAACAAGAATTGCTTATAAACGCCTTCAGTGATAATGAGCTTCGTGAGGTTATGGATGAACTGTTTATGGACGATACGGTTGACCTTATCGAGGAAATGCCTGCTTCGGTTGCCAAGCGTATTTTAAAGCATACTGATGCTAACACTCGCCGCATGATAAATCAGTTGTTGGCTTACCCTGACGATAGTGCAGGTAGTTTGATGACTACCGAGTATATTGATCTAAAGAAAAATATGACGGTTGATGAAGCTCTTGATCGTATCAGAAATAAGGGTATTGATACAGAAACAATTTATTCCTGTTATGTTATAGATAGTCGTCGTAATCTTTTGGGTACGGTATCGCTCAAAGATTTGCTTCTTAATAAAAAAGATTGTATTCTCAAAGATTTGATGGATGAAAATGTCATCTACGCAAATACCTTGGATTCAAAGGAAGACGTAGTAGCCCTCTTTGATCGTTACGATATGCTGGCACTGCCTGTTGTAGACAAAGAGAGACGACTTGTTGGCCTTATCACGGTTGACGATGCTATCGACGTTATGCAGGAACAAACATCGGAAGATATTGAGAAAATGGCGGCTATTTTGCCGAGTGAAAAAACATATCTTAAAACAGGCGTTTTTGAAACCTTTAAATCTCGTATACCGTGGTTATTGTTTCTTATGATTTCGGCTACTTTTACCGGCGCGATTATCTCGACGTTTGAAAGTCGTCTCGCACAGTGTATAGCGCTTGTAGCATTTATTCCAATGCTTATGGGCACGGGAGGTAATGCGGGCAGTCAGACCTCTGTTTCTGTTATACGTGCACTCAGCCTGGGAGACATTGAATTTAAAGATATTTTAAAAGTTATCTGGAAAGAATTACGCGTTGCTGTTATAATAGGTATTGTTTTGGGAATTATCAATTTTATAAAACTTTATCTTGTTGACTTTTTGTGGTTGCACACTTTCGACACAGGAGCTGAACTTGTCGAGATGGCAACGATATGTTTAACATTGGTTTTTATAATTATTGTTGCAAAAATGCTTGGTGCCGTACTACCTATTGTTGCTAAAAAGTTGGGTCTTGACCCTGCCGTTATGGCAAGTCCGCTTGTGACAACTATTCTTGATGCGGTTTCACTTTTGATTTATTTTGGTATTGCGGCAGTATTGGTATTATAAGTTTAAAATCCTCTGTGTAGAACAACACAGAGGATTTTTTAATTTACTTTGTTTTGTGGTTCGCCATTTAAAAAAGCGATTATATTGTTTTCTACAATATTTAGCAAGCGTTTTCTTGTAGCAAGTGGTGCCCAGGCGGTGTGTGGCGTTATAATAAGATTTGGAACACCAAAAACACAACAATCTTTTGTCATTGGTTCTTCATTCAACACGTCAACAGCAGCGCCCGATAATTTGCCGCTTTTTAATGCATTGGCAAGATCAACTTCATTTACAATACCACCACGCGCTGTGTTGACAAAGAAAGCACCGTCTTTCATTTTTGCAAAGGTGTCTTTGTTAAACATTTCGTGGCTTTCAGCATTAAGCGGACAATGTGGCGTTACAATATCGCTTGTTTTTAACAATTCATCAAGTGATACAAACTTAACGCGAGTATCATCTTTTGGCGTGCGTGTGTAAACTAAAACTTTCATTTCAAATGCATTAGCAATTTCGGCAACACGACGACCTATACTACCATAACCAATAATGCCAATGGTTTTATCTTTAAGTTCTTCGGTAGGGAAGCATAGTACAGAAAACGTGGTGGATTGTTGCCATCCGCCGTTTTGAACGAAATCGTTATAACGGTTTACAGTATTGTAATGATTTAAAATATATGCAAAAACTTGTTGCGCCACTGCGCTTGTTGAATAACTTCCCGCATTACATACAATTATACCACGTTCGCTTGCAGCGGTTGTATCAATATTGTTATAACCTGTTGCGAGAAGACCAATAAATTTAAGCTTTTCCGCTTTTTGAATAACGGTTCTGTCTATGATCGTTTTATTGCATAAAATCATATCGTATTCGTGTGCGGTAGAAAGGAGTTCATCGCGCAATATATTCTTGTTATAAACAACATCACCGTATTTTTCGAATACGGTGATATCCAAATCGTTGTTCTGAGTAAGGGTAGAGCAATCTGCAATCAATATCTTCATTGCTTTGGTACAACCTTTTTCTTACTGCCATCGGGTTCAACTATATACATATTATCAAGCTGAGCCATAAGGCTACGTTTGTAACCTTCAATATATTCTTTGCGAAGCGCGGCCTGTTCGTTCTTTTCTTCATCAGTAAGACCTTCAGACTTTTGTTTGCGCGCAAGTTCGTTTATGCGGTCAATTTTGCTTTGTTCCATAGTTAAATCTCATTTCTGCCCTCAAGGGCTCGGGCTAAAGTATATTCATCGGCATATTCAAGGTCGCCACCTACTGGTATACCGTAAGCCAAGCGGGTTACCTTTATGCCCATTGGTTTTACAAGACGTGAAATATAACTGGCGGTAGCCTCACCTTCAACAGTGGGGTTTGTAGCCATTATAATTTCTTTAACACTACCATCACTAAGGCGAGCCATAAGCTCTTTTATGCGAAGCTTATCAGGGCCAATGTTGTCGAGCGGTGAAATAACACCGTGAAGCACGTGATATACGCCATTGTATTCACGTGTACGTTCAAATGCCATAACGTCACGTGGGTCTTCAACGACACAAATAATGGTTTTATCACGACGAACATCATCACAAATCTGACATACTTCTAAATCGGTAAGCGACTGACATACTTTACAAAAATGTATTTTTTCGCGGGCATTAACAAGTGCATCAGCAAAAGCACGGGCACGCTCAGGTGATTGTTCTAAAATACTGTATGCCAGACGTTGCGCGGTTTTTTTACCAATACCCGGTAGTCGCGCAAACTGATTGATAAGTTCGGTAAGGGGAACAATGTTATAATTCATAATTAAAACATTCCGGGGAGATTCAGACCGCCTGTTATAGCGCCCATTTCGTCCTCTGCGGTTTTGATAGCGTTGTTTATTGCTTCGTTTACTGCAACGATAATAAGGTCTTCAATCATTTCGGCATCATCGGGATCAATTATATCTGGATTGATTTTGATTGATTTGATAAGATGCTTGCCGTCAACAGTAACAGTTACTGCACCGCCGCCTGAAGTTGCTGTGTATTCACGTGCTTCAAGATCGGTCTGAAGTGTTGCCATATCCTCCTGCATTTTCTGAGCTTGCTTGAGCATCTGATTCATATTACCGGGGCCACCGGAATTTGGGATTCTTACTTTCATAATTATTCTCCTGATAAATTAATTTTTTTCAAGTTGTTTAAGTTTTTGGGCAAAACTTTGCATTGGGTCTTCGTTTTGTGCTTGTGTTGGTTTAGGATGATAAGGACCTAATTTATATACTTGCCCAAGTATTGATTGAGCTGCTTTGCGGATAGCATCACGATAAATTGAGTTACTTCCGTTTACAAGTGCTCGAAACTGTGAGTTCTGAGTATCAATCAATAATAGATTTCCTTCTATATACGCCGACGAGTCGTGCAATACACCTGCAATTGGTGGGCAGGTCTTGCGAAGAACAGAGATTATTTCACCCCATTGTGCAACAGGTGTTACTGCATTTTCGTGTGATGTAGTATTGGGAGTGTTAGTAATCGGAACATCTTCTTCAATAGAAGACGGTTGTTCGTTTTCTTCAGGCAAGGGTATTTCGTCATCATAGTTATCGGATGTTACAGTAACTTTATCATCTATTTTTGTTTCGCTTTGTACCATAGCAACTGGAGGTTTGCTTTCAAGTGCGGCAATTCGTTGCTCGAGTGAATTCAAGTCCTGTCTGATTTCCGGGTTACAAAGACGAATTATGCACATTTCCATTTCGCAACGACGGTTACCGTTTTGCATAGCAGCTGCCGAAGACTGTAAAATACCAAGTATTGCCATAATTTCTTTTATATCAAAATTTTGTGCTTGTGATTCAAGCGATTTCATTTTACTGCTTGAGCAAACAATAGGCTTTTTGTCACCCTTTACAACCTTAACTATCATAAGGTCACGGAAATGTGAGGTAAGTTCTGCGAGCAGTCTCAACATATCAACCGAAGAATTATGAAGTTCATCAATAAGTGTCAGTGCCTGTTCAGTCGAGTGCGACTTGATAAGGTCTGCCATCTTAATAAGATAATCGTTACCTGCCATTGAACAAACGTTAGCAACAGTATCTTCGGTGATGTTTGTGTTATGTGAAGCGCATAGGTCCAGAATGGAAAGTGCATCACGCATACCACCATCGGCAGCAGATGCAATAAGCGTTGCAGCATCATCGGTAAGAGTAAGATTTTCTTGACTCGCAACATATTTTAATCTGTTTACAATCTCGCCGCTATCTATACGACGAAAATCAAAACGCTGACAACGAGAAAGTATAGTTGCAGGTAATTTGTGAACTTCGGTAGTTGCAAGAATAAATACAACGTGTTCGGGTGGCTCTTCAAGCGTTTTAAGCAATGCGTTAAACGCAGCACCGGAGAGCATATGAACCTCGTCTATAATATATACACGGTACTTACAAGCAGCAGGGGAGAAGTTAACCTGTTCGCGAAGTTCTCGTATATCATCAACACCATTATTTGAAGCAGCATCCATTTCTACAATATCGGTGGCTTCATCATTAGCTACCATACGGCAGATTTCACACTCACCGCAAGGGTCGCCATTTATGGGGTTCAGACAGTTAACTGCTTTTGCAAGTATTTTAGCGCAGGTTGTTTTACCTGTGCCGCGTGTTCCTGTAAAAAGATATGCATGAACAATTTTACCGCAGTCAAGTTCATTTTTAAGTGTTTTGGTGATATGATCCTGACCTACAACGTCGTTGAATGTAGAAGGACGGTATTTGCGGTATAAAGCCTGATATGCCATAAATTCACCCCGAAATAAAAATTCGCCTATATCCTTGGTCGTACGAATGAACCGATTGACTATTCGCACGGAAAAAACTGCTTAATGCTGCTCGGTTCCCCGCCTGACATGGTTCACAGCCCTCCGCCGTATAGGACCCGCCCATTCGCACGACCAAATATACAGGCTACTTATGATTATAACTTAAATTAAAATAATTTGCAACAATAAAATTATATAAATTGTTGAAAAATTCATATTAAACTGTTATAATAGTTTCAATTATCCGTATTATACTATATAATATAGAAATTTTTATAGTATGAGAGGATATGTTTGTTATGAAAAGACTTGAAATTGGTAATTTGCTCGATACCACCAACACTATCGCGAGTGATATTTTTAAAGGCAAAAAATATGCATTTGAAGTATTACCCGAAATCAAAGAATTTATCGGTCGGTTAAGTGTTACACTCGATTCCCATAAATTTGATGATTTAGGCGATGGTATCTTTGTGGCAAAAACTGCAAAGGTAGCTCCAAGCGCTCACATTGCAGGTCCTTGTATTATTGATGAGGATGCCGAAGTACGTCACTGTGCGTTTATACGTGGCAATGCAATTGTTGGTAAGGGTGCGGTTGTGGGTAATTCTACCGAGCTTAAAAACGTTATTTTGTTTGATAAGGTTCAGGTGCCGCATTATAATTATGTAGGGGATAGCGTATTGGGTTATAAATCCCATTTGGGCGCAGGTGCGATAACGTCAAACGTCAAGTCTGATAAAACAAATGTATCTATCACACTTGATACGCAAAGGTATAATACAAATCTAAAAAAATTCGGCGCGATTCTGGGCGACTGTGTAGAGGTCGGTTGCGGTACGGTTTTAAATCCTGGTACGGTAGTGGGTAAAAACACAAATGTTTATCCACTGTCAATGGTTAGGGGATATGTGCCGCAAAATTGTATATATAAATCTCGCGGCGAAGTAGTGGAGAAAATATGGAGAAGTGGGACATTTTAAATGCTGAGGGTCAATCCGTCGGTAGAACGACACTACGTGAAAAATGCTATCTTAAACCTGGTGAATATCATCTGGTGGTGCATATCTGGATAGTGTCTTCCAAAGGCGAATTTTTAATTCAGCAAAGATCTGAAAATAAAAAACTTATGGCGGGCGAATGGGCTGCGACCGGTGGTGCAGCAATATCGGGTGAAGACTCTTATACCGCCGCTAATCGCGAACTTTATGAGGAATTGGGTATTCCTTCCAATAAGCAGACACTTAAAAAACTCACCCGTATCAAAAGGCGTAATTCATTGCTTGATATATGGTTTATAAATATTGATATTGATATCAACAAACTTCGACTTCAGAAGGATGAGGTTGCGTCGGTACGTTGGGTGAGTCGTGATGAATTTAAAGAAATGATTAAAAATGGACGGTATCATAATTACGGTAAAGACTATTTTGATATTGTTTTTGAAAAGATTGACGAGCAATTGGGGGTAATGGTATGAGCTTGAATATAAGCGGAGAAAAATGCGCTGTTTGTAGTGCGTATTTATTTCCCGAAGATGATATCGTTTATTGCCCCGAGTGTGGCGCACCGCATCATCGCGATTGCTATAACTCGATTGGTCACTGTGGTTTAGAACATTTTCACGGTACGGAAAATCAATATAAAAAACCTGAAATACACAAAGCTGATGATGAACAAAAAACAGATAATACTGTAACGTGTGGTATGTGCGGTGAAAAGTATGACAATAATGAAATAGCTTGTCCGAGCTGTAATGCACCAAATATGACAAGGTTTGGCGGTCGCGTCGTAACAATTGACCTTACGGGTGGTATTCCTGATGATACAGATATAGGTGAAGGCGTTAAGGTAAAAGATGCTAAACAGTTTGTTGCAGTAAACACGCATCGATATATGCCCAAATTTGCAGCTTTTAATAAGGGAAAGAAAACTTCATGGAATTGGCTCGGTTTTCTGACACCGTGTGGTTGGCTTTTATCACGTAAGATGTATCTTCTGGGTGCTATAATTGGTGCTTTGCAGATTGCCGTTACAATGTTCAGGGTACCTTTTGTTTCTGCCGTAAATATGCTTGATACTTCGGAAATAAAAAATTATATGGAACTTTCAAATTTAATATTTGAAAATATATCTATGATAGGTGACGTTGCTCTTTTGTCAGCTTTTATAGGTTCAATATTAGAAATAATTTTAAGGGTAATAATCGCAGTCTTTGGCGATCGTATTTATAGAAATCGCGTTATATCTAAAGTGATTGAAATAAATCACAAGAGCGAAGACAAGGCTGAGGATTTCCGTAAGAAAGGTGGAGTTGGTATATTTGCCGGTGTTTTGGGTTATCTTGCTGTTAGTGAATTACCGACTATAATTGCATATACTTTAGGGATGTTATAATGAAAAAATATACAACACTTTATTTTGACCTTGACAATACTTTGCTTGATTTTACTGCGGCTGAACATACGGCAATAAAAAAACTTTTTACGTTGCATAACTTACCTATAAGTGATGAGAAAATTGCAAAGTATTCTGCCATAAATCTTACTTGGTGGGAACGATTCGAAAAAGGTGAAATTAATAAATCCGAAATTTATTCAGGACGATTTAGAGAATATCTTGATTTTTACGGTCTTGAGGGTGATCCACTTAAAATGGCTGACGATTATTTCGATTTTCTGTCAGAGGGTTACTATTTAATCGATGGCGCGGATAAAGCGCTTGAATACATAAAATCTCAGGGTTTTACCGTTTGCATTACTACAAACGGTATGTCACGCACACAATACCGACGCATTGACAACTGTACAATTAAACAATATTTTGATTACATATTTGTATCAGAAGATGCTGGACACCAAAAACCCGAAACCGAATATTTTGATTATGTTATGGCTAATACACCTGAAAAAGATAAGTCTAAAATATTAGTAATTGGTGACTCAATGTCATCAGATATTTTGGGTGGTATAAATTTTGAAGTTGATACTTGCTGGCTGAATCCAAAAGGTAAGCAAGGACAGTATAAATCTACTTATGAAATTTCAAATATTATGCAAATTTGCGACATTTTATAGAAAATATGCATTTAATTTGCATAAAAATAAAATTTGTGAATATTTATTCAAAAAATACTTGACAAATGCGATTTGTGGGCATATAATGGCTGCATATTAAATGAAACAGACCTAAAAAGGAGACAAAAAACAATGGATAAAAAAGATATTAAAAAGGTAGTGCTTGCCTACTCAGGCGGCCTTGATACATCAATCATTATTCCTTGGCTTAAAGAAAACTACAACAACTGCGAGGTTATCGCGGTATCAGGTAACGTAGGTCAGGCAGACGAGCTTGACGGTCTTGAAGAAAAGGCTATCAAAACAGGCGCGTCAAAGCTTTACGTTCTTGACCTTACTGAGGAATATGTTGATGATTACATTATTCCTTGCGTAAAAGCAGGCGCAATTTACGAGGATTATCTCTTGGGTACCAGTCATGCGCGTCCATGTATAGCAAAAGGTCTTGTTGACATTGCTATTAAAGAGGGTGCTGATGCGATCTGTCATGGTTGTACGGGTAAGGGTAATGACCAGGTTCGTTTTGAACTTACTATAAAGCACTTTGCGCCCAATATGCCAATAATCGCTCCATGGCGTGAGTGGGATATCAAATCCCGTGAAGAAGAGATTGAATATGCCGAGGCACACAATATTCCGCTAAAGATAAATCGTGAAACCAACTATTCAAAGGACAAAAACCTCTGGCATTTATCACACGAAGGTATGGACCTTGAAGACACAGGCAACGAACCATTGTATGATAAGCCAGGCTTCCTTGAAATGGGTGTTTCTCCTGCAATGGCTCCCAATGAACCTACATATGTAACACTCGATTTCGAGCAGGGTATACCGGTAGCAATCGACGGCGAAAAGATGAGTGCTAAGAACATTATCTTAAAGCTTAACGAGCTTGGTGGCAAAAATGGCATCGGTATTATCGACATCGTAGAAAACCGTCTTGTTGGTATGAAGTGTCGTGGCGTTTATGAAACTCCTGGCGGTACAATTCTTTACCGTGCACATGAAGCACTCGAGAGCATCTGTCTTGACAAGATGACCCTCCACGAAAAGCAGAGACTTGCTATTACTTATGCAGAGCTCGTTTACAACGGTCAGTGGTTTACACCGCTTCGTGAAGCCCTTGCTGCTTTTGTTGACAAGACTCAGGAAAAGGTTACAGGTACTGTTAAACTTAAACTTTACAAGGGTAACATCATTAAAGCAGGTATCTGGAGTGATTACTCACTTTACAGCGAAGAAATTGCAACCTTTGGTGAAAGTGATTACGACCAGAAAGATTCAGCCGGCTTTATCAACCTTTATGGTTTACCAATTAAGGTTCAGGCAATGGTTGACGGCAAAAAATAATAAAAGGATAATTCTGCCCGACTTTGCGGTCGGGCAGTTAAGTGTATTATGACTAATATTTTTATTGACGGAAGCGCGGGTACTACGGGACTGCGTATCTATGACAGATTAATCGCAAGAGACGATATTTCTCTAATAAAATTACCCGAAGAACTGCGCAAGGATGATGCTGCTCGTACAGATGCAATCAACTCGGCTGATATAGTATTTTTATGTCTGCCCGATGATGCGGCGCGTCAGGCGGTTAGTTTTGTAAAAAACGACAAAACAGCCATTATTGATACTTCGACCGCACACCGTACCAATAGTAATTGGATTTATGGTTTTCCCGAACTTACGGGCAAACGTGACGCAGTAGCCGCTTCAAAACGTATTGCAAATCCCGGTTGCCATGCAAGTGGCTTTATAGCTCTTGTAAAACCACTTATCGAAGCAGGTGCTTTAAGTGCTCAGACTGCACTTAGTTGTTTCTCACTTACGGGCTATTCGGGCGGTGGCAAAAAGATGATTGCCGATTACGAAGATTCAAATAAATCAGATTTATTTAAAGCTCCGCGTCAGTATGGTCTTACACAGCAGCATAAGCATTTAAAAGAAATGCAGGTACTTACGGGTATTGAGGCGGCCCCTGCATTTTGCCCTATAGTTGCCGACTTTTATAGCGGTATGGAGGTAACAGTGCCTCTTTTTGCCAAAGATATTAAGGTGAATATAAACGATATTAAAACGTTGTATAAAAATTATTATCAAAGCAAGTTGGTTCACTTTGACGATGCGGCTGATGAAAGTGGATTTTTATCCGCGGCGGCGCTTTCAGGTAAAGATGATATGCAACTTTGTGTATTTGGTAACGAAGATAGAATAATTCTGACAGCACGTTACGACAATTTAGGAAAAGGTGCTTCGGGTGCTGCGATTCAAAATATGAACATCCTGATGGGTGTGGATGAAACTATAGGTTTGGTGTTTTAATAATGAAAATTAAGTTAATAAACGGCGGTGTGTGCGCGGCAAGCGGCTTTAAGGCTTCTGGTGTGCACTGCGGTATCAGAAAGAATAAAACAAAAAAAGATCTCGCAATGATTTGCAGTGACGTTGTGGCAAATGCGGCGGCGGTTTATACCACCAACCTTGTAAAAGGCGCACCGCTTACCGTTACCAAAAATCATATTAGTGACGGCAAGGCTCAGGCTGTTATCTGCAATAGCGGTAATGCTAATACCTGTAATGCAAACGGTATAGAAATTGCCGAGCAGATGAGTGACCTTGTAGCCAAAGAACTTGGTATTAAAGCAGATGACGTTGTTGTAGCATCTACGGGTGTTATTGGTCAACCACTTGATATTACACCCATTGCCGAGGGTATTCCCGTTTTGGCAAAAACCCTTTCTGCAAGTGGTAGTCAGGATGCTGCAGAGGCGATTATGACCAGCGATACTATTGATAAGCAGATAGCTGTAGAATTCACTATTGGTGGCAAGGTATGCCGTATGGGCGGTATTGCAAAGGGTAGCGGCATGATTCATCCCAATATGGCAACAATGCTTGTGTTTATTACTACCGATGTGGCTATTTCATCAGAAATGCTTCAAAAAGCATTATCGGGTGATATTGCTAACACATTCAATATGTTAAGTATTGACGGTGATACATCCACTAACGATATGGTGACTGTTCTTGCAAACGGTATGGCAGGCAATGCTGAAATTACTGCCGAGGGTGAAGATTTTGACACCTTTATGAAAGCACTTAACACAGTAACTGTTAGTCTTTGCCGTGTTATTGCAGGTGATGGCGAGGGTGCTACAAAACTGCTTGAATGTAAAGTAAGCGGCGGCAAAACTCTTGAAGTTGCTAAAACTGTTGCAAAGAGCGTTATTTGCTCAAGTCTACTTAAGGCTGCTATGTTTGGTGCTGACGCTAACTGGGGTCGTGTACTTTGCGCAATCGGCTATAGCGGCGCCGACATTGATGTTACAAAGATTGACGTTTCATTTGTGTCAAACAAGGGTGAAATTCTTGTGTGCCGTGATGGCGCTGGTGTAGATTTCAGTGAAGAAAAGGCAAAGGAAATTTTGCTCGAAAAGGAAATTGTTATTGACGTAAAACTTAATGACGGTGAGTATTCTGCGACCGCTTGGGGTTGCGATTTAACCTACGATTACGTTAAAATCAATGGCGATTACCGCACTTGATGCGTTTTTTTAAACTTAGTTTGTACCTTAAATAAAATTGTGAGGAAATATCTAATGGATAATCATTTTTCAAATGCCGAACGTGCCGAGGTTTTAACCCAGGCGCTTCCATATATTAAAAAACATACAGGCAAAATCGTTGTTATAAAATACGGCGGCAACGCCATGATAAACGAGCAACTTAAACAACAGGTTATGGAAGATATTGTTCTTTTATGGCTTATCGGTGTAAAGGTAGTTCTTGTTCACGGCGGCGGCCCCGAAATTAACGACCTTATGGATAAACTTGGCAAAAAGCCACAGTTTGTAGATGGTCTTCGTGTTACCGATAAAGAAACGGTTGATATTGTGCAAATGGTACTAGCTGGTAAAGTTAACAAAACACTTGTAAACCTTCTTGAAATGAAGGGTGGCAAGGCTATGGGTATTTCCGGTATGGACGGACGTCTTATCGAGTCCGAAATCAAGGACGAAAGACTCGGCTATGTTGGTAAAATTACCAAGGTGCATATAACTCCTGTGCTTGACCTACTTGAAAAAGGTTATATTCCCGTTATTTCAACCATCGGTTGCGATAAGCAGGGCAATGCATATAACATTAACGGTGACACTGCGGCGGCATTTATCGCAGGGGCGCTTCATGCACAGCGTCTTATTATGATGACCGATATTGACGGCATTTTGCGTGATAAAGATGATGCTTCTACACTTATATCTGACCTTACGCTCAGCGATATTGAACAACTAAAATTAGAAGGTGTAATCTCGGGTGGTATGATACCAAAAGTTGATTGTTGCGTAGAGGCAATACACAGGGGCGTAAAAAACGTTGTTATTATGGACGGACGTGTGCCACACTCAATTCTTATGGAATTGTTGACAGACGAAGGTGCAGGTACAATGGTACACAACGATTAAAGGGAAGCATTTTAGTAATGAACGATATAATTTCTATAGATAAACAATACGTTGCCAATACATACAACCGTTTTCCTGTTGAGCTTGTAAATGGTAAGGGCTCTAAGGTTTACGATAAAGATGGCAAAGAATATATAGATATGGGTTCGGGCATTGGTGTTACGGCTTTTGGCATTGCAGATGAGCAGTGGGCAAATGCGGTAGCCGAACGGGCAGGTAAACTGCAGCATATGTCAAACCTCTATTACACCGAGCCTTGTGCATTGCTTGCAAAGTCACTTTGCGAAAAGACAGGTCTTAAAAAGGTATTCTTTTCAAACTCGGGTGCCGAGGCAAACGAGTGCGCAATAAAGGTTGCTCGTAAATGGGCGGCTGAAAACAAAGGTGAAGATTGCTACACCATAGTAACACTTTGCAACAGTTTTCACGGCAGAACACTAACAACCCTTGCGGCTACAGGACAAGACCATTTTCACAAGTTATTCCAACCACTGACTACAGGTTTTGTTCACACCCCTGCAAATGATATTGACGCGCTTAAAAAGACAATAGCAGAAAACCACGTTGCCGCTGTTATGTTTGAATGTGTTCAGGGCGAGGGCGGCGTAATTGCATTAGACACCGATTTTGTAAAAGCAATTTACGACTTATCAAAAGAACACAACTTTTTAGTAATTGTTGATGAGGTTCAAACGGGCAACGGCAGAACAGGTAAGTTCTACGGTTATATGAACTATGGCATAACTCCCGACGTTGTTACTACTGCCAAGGGTCTTGGCGGCGGTTTGCCGATTGGCGCGGCAATACTTGGCGACAGGGTAGAGGGTGTGCTTGGCTTTGGTGATCACGGTTCTACCTATGGTGGCAATCCTGTATGTGCCGCAGGTGCTTTAAACGTTGTAAACCGTATTGACGATGCGCTTTTGGCAGATGTTACTAAAAAGAGTGAGTATATCTTTGAAACACTTAAAAATGCCGATGGTATTGAGTCTATAAGCGGTATGGGTCTTATGATTGGCATAAAAACCGTAAAGCCTGCCGCCGAGGTAGTAAAAGCGGCTATGGAAAAGGGTGTCTTGTGCCTTACTGCAAAGGACAAGGTAAGATTACTTCCGGCACTCAACATTCCGTTTGAAGATTTGAAAAAAGCAATAGATATAATTAAAGAGGTTGCAAAATGAACTTAAAGGGTAAAAGTTTTTTAAAATTACTTGATTTTACAAGTGAAGAAATAGAAGGTCTTTTGGACCTTGCCGCAGAGCTTAAAGAGAAAAAGAAAAGCGGTACACCACATAAATATTATGAGGGCAAAAACATTGCACTCATTTTTGAAAAGACAAACACACGCACCCGTTGCGCTTTTGAGGTGGCGGCTGCTGACCTTGGTATGCACCCGACCTATCTTGACCCCACAGGCTCACAGATAGGCAAAAAGGAGAGCATTGCCGACACAGCACGAGTGCTCGGTAGAATGTATGACGGTATTGAGTATCGTGGCTTTGGTCAGGAGATTGTTGAGGAACTGGCAAAATACGCGGGTGTTCCTGTATGGAACGGTCTTACAAATGAATTCCACCCGACACAAATTCTTGCCGATTTTCTGACAATTCGTGAGCATTTTGGTGAGCTCCGTGGCAAAAAACTTGTTTATATGGGTGACGCTCGTTACAATATGGGCAATTCCCTGATGGTTGGTTGCGCAAAAATGGGTATGCACTTTGTGGCTTGCGCAAATAAGAAGTATTTTCCTGAAAGTGAGCTTGTAAACAAATGTCTCGAGATTGCAAAAGATACAGGTGCTATAATTGAATTCAGTGAAAGCAACGACGCTGTAAAGGGCGCAGATGTAATTTATACCGACGTTTGGGTATCTATGGGTGAGCCCGATAGCGTTTGGGAAGAAAGAATTAAAGATTTAATGCCTTATCAGGTAAATAAAGCGCTTATGGAAAAGGCAGGTTCACAGTGCCGTTTTATGCACTGTTTGCCAGCATTCCACAACATTGATACCACAATCGGCAAGCAGATTTACGAGAAATTCGGTATTGAATGTATGGAAGTTACCGAAGAGGTATTTGAGTCAGAGCAGTCAATAGTATTTGATGAAGCTGAAAATAGAATGCATACTATAAAAGCGGTAATCGCCGCAACAGTAATGTAAAAGTATTTTTAGATTCTTCACGCTCACGCGTTCAGAATGACACGCGTGAAGATGAGTCTACATTGTTGTCATTGCGAGCATTGTAGGATGCGTGGCAATCTCGTTTTAAAACCAATTATAAAACATAAAAGAGAAGTTTCATTTTTCATGAGACTTCTCTTTATTTTTAGTGATATGCTGCTTTTAGCAGCGTGATATTTTCAAAGAAAGTGATATTAAACCCTTAGGGGTTTAGTGATATTCTATTTGCCACAAAACTTGCAAAGCAAATACAACTCGGCTGAAAGCCGAATATAACTGCGTAGCAATATAACTTGCTGTAAGGCAAATAGAGTTGCAAAAATGTTCATTGAGAGCATTTTTGCTAAAATACGGGTTGTTTTTTTATGGAATAAAATGTATAATTAACTCAAATAAATAAGACGAGGTGCGATATGAGACGCAGACAGGTACATCTTGACTTTCACACATCCGAATGTATAGAGGGTATAGGCAGTGGCTTTTCTAAAGAAAATTTTCAGGAAATGCTTAAAAAAGGCCATATTGACTCTATAACAGTTTTTTCAAAATGCCATCACGGTTGGTCTTATCATCCGACAAAGGTTAATAAAATGCATCCGCATTTAAATTTTGACCTTTTGGGTGCGCAGATAGAGGCGGCGCACGAAATTGGTGTGCAGACACCTGTTTATATTTCGGCAGGTTTTGACGAAAAATGCGCTATAGAGCACCCTGAGTGGATTTTGTGGAGCCCTGAACAATACAAATTAGGTGAGATTATTTATGACCCGCCAAGATATCACCAGTTGTGCCTTAACACACCATATCTTGACGAACTGCTTGCCGAGGTGAAAGAGGCGTGCGAAAACTATGACGCTGACGGTATTTTCCTTGACATAGTACACGTTGACCCCTGTTATTGTGAAACCTGCCGTAAAGAGATGGCAGAACGCGGTATGGACGTTAACAACCCCGATGATGTAAAAGCTCTTGCTGAAGAGGTTTATGCAAACTATGTTCGTCGCGTACGTGAAACGGTTGACTCGGTAAAACCGGGACTTCCCGTGTTCCACAATGGCGGTCACCTCCGTCACGGCAGACATGACCTTGCGCACGCTAACACCCATCTTGAACTTGAAAGTTTACCAACAGGTGGTTGGGGATATGACCACTTCCCAATGTCTGCGGCTTATGCTCGTACCTTGGGTATGGAGTACCTTGGTATGACGGGTAAATTCCATAAATCATGGGGCGAATTTGGCGGCTACAAGCATCCAAACGCACTGCGTTATGAGGTAGCACTGGCTGCGGCTAACGGCGCTTGCAGCTCGGTTGGTGACCAGTTGCACCCATCGGGACTTATGGACAACGCTACATACACACTAATTGGTGAGGCATACAAAACTGTTGAAGAGCGTGAAGCGTGGCTTGACGGTTATAAAAACGTGAAGGGTGATATTGCCGTACTTTCAAGTGAGGCATGGCAAAACTATAACGGTATTGCAAAACCAAGTTGGGAGTCACTTCATTGGAGCAAGGGTTGCACACGCATTTTGCTTGAGAGCAATTATCTGTTTGATTTTGTCGATACTGAAACCGATATTTCGGGCTATAAACTACTTATATTGCCCGATATTTGCACATTAGATGAAAAACTTGCTGCAAAGATTAACGATTATATCGCCGCTGGTGGTAAGGTACTGGCTAGTTTCGAATCAGGTTTAAATCAAGAGAAAAATGCTTTTGCTATAGACTTTGGTTGCAAGTTTGAGGGTAATAGTGAATACAAGCCTACATACATAAGACCTGACAGCGACACCGAAAGTCTTGCCCGTGCGTCATATCTTGTTTATGAAGATGCTATGAAGGTGACGGCTACAAGCGGCAAATCGACCGCTATGATTGATAAGCCCTACTTTAACCGTACTGCCGAGCATTTTTGCTCACACTTTCACACACCATACAGTGGTGAAAAATATGGCGATGCAGTAGTTATGACCGAAAATACCGCTTATTTTGCTCACAAGATATTCTTTGAATACTTTAAGCACGGTAGCATCTACACAAAAGAAATCGTTCGTGCGGCAATTGAGGCGCTTATAGGTGATGCAAAAACTATAAAAATTAATCTGCCGGCTCAGGGTGTTATAACATTGACACAAAATGGAGATACTCAGATAGTTCACACCCTTTATGCTTCGGCTGTTCTTCGTGGTGAAAAGACTCAGATTATTGAGGACTTAATCCCGATTTATGATACTACCGTTTCGGTTAAGAGTGATAAAAAACCACGCTCGGTTAAATTGGTGCCTGAAAACCAAAAACTCAAATTCAAATATAAAGATGGCAGGGTAGAATTTACCATACCAAAATTTGAATGCTGGCAAATGACTGAGATTAGGTATTGATAAATAAAATCGCGACACATAATAAATATGTGTCGCGATTTTGCGCCCCTAAACGAAAAATACGAGGGCAGGTTTATAATTTTTATTCGAGTCCTAACGCTGCAAGTGGTGACGTAATTTCACCGTTTATATAAACTTCGATATGAATATGTGGTTTGTCGGCACATTCACTGGGTATTTCGCCCGAAGTTCCTATAATATCTCCTGTGGCAACCTTATCATTTTCCTTTACAGTTATATTTTCTAAACCACAATATTTTACAGATATATTTTCATCATATTCTATTGTAACAATTTTACCAAAATTGGCATCGTCTACTACTGATTTTACAGAACCACTTCCTGCAGATTTTATATTGCTTCCTTTGTCACATAAAATATCTACTCCGGTATGAAGCCGCATATCTTCAAAGGTTGCTGAATATTGAAGAGCCGTATCACTGTAACCTTTAGAAATATTTCCTGTTATTGGAAGTACAAATGTTTGTTTTTCAACTTTAGGTGTCTCTGTTTGTTGCTGTGGAGCACTGTATGGAATATCTTCTACTTTATCATCAACGTCTGTAGCGGGAGTTTCAATCAAATTATCCTGCATATCTGCATTATCATTATATGAATTATCTGTATCTGGATATTCATCTTGTGATTGGTTTTCCGATGGTGTTTTTATTGTGTTGTTGTTACGTGATAAAACGAACCAGGTTATTGCACCTATAGCTATTAGAAGGCATGCAACAACGCTGACGAAACCGGTCGATGTCAACATTTTTGTAAATTTTGGTGTTTTATAATATTTCATTATTATTTTACTCCTTTCGTTTTCGTAGTTAGTATTGACATAATGATTTAATCATATTCTAAAAAAATATTTATAATGTGTTCATAAAATTGTAAAATTTATAGTGTAGTATATCATTGTACCAAGAAACAGGGAGCCGCACCCTTATTGGTACGTTCGCAACGAAAGTTGCGATTCTCTCCTCAAACCCCTTAAAAGTGAAAAAGAGTCGTGTTTTGCACGGCTCTTTTTCGCTTTTTGTTGCTTTAATTGCTTTTTTATGATAAAATATTGTTAATTGGGGTGTTATTATGATAAATGAAGTTAGAGAGTTCAAAAAGATTAAATATATTTTGTGTTTTCCCGACAATTTTGATGAAAATCAAAAATATCCTGTGCTTTTAAAACTTCACGGCTCAGGTGGCAGAGGCGGCGATATTACACCACTACTTCGCGACAGCACTTTTTTGCATCAAAGAGAAAAATTTACCAATTTTCCTTTTATGACCATAATGCCTTTATGTCACGAAAACACCTGGTTTGATATGTGGGAACAATTGAAAGAGTTTGTAGCGTACATAGTCAATTTGCCTAATGCTGATAGTGAAAGAATATATCTAATGGGTGCGAGTATGGGTGGTTATGCTACTTGGAGTTTGGCTATGAGTTGCCCCGAATTTTTTGCCGCAATTGTACCAATTTGCGGTGGTGGAATGTACTGGAATGCGTCACGTCTTGTAAACGTGCCTGTGTGGGCTTTTCACGGTGCTAAGGATAATGTGGTTTTACCACGCGAGTCTGAAATAATGGTTGAACGTGTTAATGCCTGTGGGGGAAAAGCAAAACTTACAATTTACCCCGAAAACGACCACAACGCGTGGAGCGATACTTTTTCAAATCCCGAAGTTTACAAGTGGCTGCTCGACCATAAAAATGAAAATGCAAAACAGGTTATAGATATTTACAACGATATTAAAAAATACGGATAAGAGGTTCTTTAATGACGAACAAATATGACGTTATAATTATAGGTGGTGGCGCCGCAGGTATGTGTGCCGCAATAAATATAAAAATGCGTGATCGCAGCATAAGTGTTGCTGTGCTTGAGCAACTTTCTCGCGTTGGTAAAAAGCTTATCACCACGGGAAATGGCAGATGTAACATAAGCAATCTCCATATCAATATCGACCGATATCACGGTGAAAATTTAGGGTTCGCTGAATATGCTTTGCAAACTTATGATAACTATTTTGCCGCTGATTTTTTCAGTGAAATAGGCGTTGTATTTACCTATGATGAAACGGGGCGAGGCTATCCGTATTCGTTACAAGCGTCATCGGTTGTTGACTCATTGCGTTTTGCTTTAGATGATTTTGGTGTTGACACTTTTGTTGATACCGCTGTTTTGTCATATGGCAAAAAAGATAATTTCTTTAACGTAAAAACTACAAATGGTGATTTTGTTTGCGAAAGTTTGGTTGTGGCTACAGGTCTTTATTCGGGCGGCAACAAACTGGGTAGTAATGGCAGTATGCTAAAAGTCCTTAAAAATGCAGGATATAAACTAGTGAAAACGACACCTGCTATCGTTCAACTTAAAACTGAAACCGACGTTGTAAAAAGTCTTAAAGGCATGAAGGTAAATGCCGATGTTAATCTTTCAATAAACGGTACCACTGTGCGCGGAGATTTTGGCGAGGTGCTATTTTGTGATTATGGACTTTCAGGTCCACCTATAATGCAGCTATCCCGTGAGGTAGAAAGACAGGCAGGGAAAAAGGTAATTACGCTTGATTTAATGTGGGAATATTCCTATGCAAATGTATGTGATATATTAAGTTTTCGAGCTACCGCTTTGCGAAACCGCAATCTTGATGAGTTTCTTACGGGTATGCTAAACAAACGTGTAGGACAGGCTGTTATTAAAATGTGCGGCTTAAAGTTAAATGATAGCGTATCAAACCTTAAAAACACCGACATAAAACAAATAGCATCGGTAATTAAAGGTATGAAATTTAAGGTAACAGGTACCACAGGTTTTGAAAATTCACAGGTGACAGCAGGTGGTCTTGATACTAAACAGTTTAATCCACAAACTATGGAATCCAAGCGTGAAAGAGGTCTTTATTGCATAGGCGAAATACTTGATATTGACGGTGATTGTGGCGGATTTAATTTACAATGGGCGTGGAGCAGTGCATTTTGCGCGTCAAATGCCATTTGTGAGGATTTTGGAGTATAACCAATGATAATTTTAAACAATATTAAACTGCCGTTAGACACCGATTTAAGCGATGTTTTTAGCATTGTTGCTACTAAACTGAAAATATCAAATAAAGATATAATCAGTGCCGAACTTTATCGCAAGTCGGTCGATGCACGAGACAAACGTGACGTGCATTTTGTCGTATCAATAATCGCTCAAATTAAAAACGAAGCTCAGGTTTTAAAACGCAATAAAAATGCGACACCCTTTACTAAAAAAGAATACGTTTGGCAAAAAGCCGAGTCAGATATTCGACCCGTAGTTATTGGCTTTGGCCCTGCGGGTATGTTTGCCGCGCTGACTTTAGCACGTGCGGGCTTGCGACCAATAGTTTATGAGCGTGGCGCTGATGTAGATACCAGAACTTGCGACGTCGAAAAGTTCTTTGCAGGTGGCACACTTAATCCTGAGTCAAACGTTCAGTTTGGCGAGGGTGGGGCAGGAACTTTTTCCGACGGTAAACTCAATAGCGGTATAAAAGATATCCGTTGCCGTACGGTGCTTGAAATATTTCACGAATTCGGTGCGCAAAAAGATATTCTTATTGATGCCAAGCCACATATTGGCACCGATGTTTTAAAGAGTGTTGTTAAAAATATTCGAAAAGAAATTATTGCTCTTGGCGGTGAGGTTAATTTTAACTCTCGTCTTGACGGGGTTTATTTTGAAGGCAATAAACTTGTAGCAATATCAATTAACGGTAAAAAGCAAAAATGTGAATATATGTGCTTGTGTATTGGTCACTCGGCGCGTGACACCTTTAAAATGCTTTATGACAGCGGACTTTTGATGACCCGCAAACCATTTGCTATTGGTGTTCGTATTGAGCACCTGCAAAGTGAAATAAATCGCACTTTATACGGCGATTTTGCCGACCACCCCGCACTTAAAGCGGCTGATTATAAGTTGGCAGTTCATTTGCCAAGCGTTCGTGGTGTTTACACATTTTGTATGTGCCCAGGCGGTGAGGTTATTAACGCTTCGAGTGAGCTGTGCGGTATTGCTGTAAACGGCATGAGCAATAGTCGCCGTGATGGCGCTAACGCCAACAGCGCCTTGCTTGTAGGTGTCAACCCCGAAGATTTACCAGGTGACAATGTTTTTGCTGGTTGTGAGTTGCAAAAGCAGGTAGAACAAAAGGCATATAATATTGCAAACGGCGCTGTCCCCATTACCACAGTCGGTAATTTTGTTTTTGATAAAAAAGCCCAGATTGGCACAGTAAAACCCACAGTAAAACCAAATTACACTTTTGCAGATTTTAGCGATATTTATCCCGAATTTATTGTAGAATCACTAAAAGACGGAATAAAAGAAATGGATAAAAAAATTCATGGTTTTGCGTGTGATGATGCAATTCTCACTGCCCCCGAAACACGCAGTTCGTCACCTGTTCGCATTGTGCGAAACGAAGTAGGGGAGTCTGCGAATTTTAGAGGTGTTTATCCTTGTGGCGAAGGTGCAGGTTACGCCGGCGGCATTATGTCCGCGGCAGTTGATGGAATAAAATCAGCAGAGAAAATTATTGACGTAATAAAAGCCTCCCTTGCCTAAAGGGTAGACTCCCTCACGGTGTGAGGGAGATGTCACGAAGTGACAGAGGGAGACCGCCACTGTCAGTGGGTGGCAAAACCGTAGGTTTTGACGGAGGGATAAAATTGGATAAAGAAAAGATTTTAACTACTATTGCCCCTTGTTCACTTTGTTGTCATACCTGTCCTGGTATGAAAGGTGGTATTATGCAAGAAACCGCTATAAAATTATCACATTATTTTGAGGGCTATTATGATTTTAATGTTGAGAACTTACCGCAAGAACATAAAGAATATGCTGAAACCATAAAGCAGTTTGTAGACAGGTTAGAAAAATATACCAAACCATCGTGCGACGGTTGCCGAAGTAATAATAGGGGTAAAGGTTGTTTGGCAGGTTGTATAATTCCTGAATGTACAGTTATACATAACGTTGATTTTTGTGGGGAGTGCAGGGAATTTCCATGTGATAAGATCACCACAAATGTTTATAATGAAACACTGATAAAACAATGGCGTGACAACAATCAACAAATACGTGATCTGGGAATAGAGGCTTATTATAACGAGGCTGTTTTACGCCCTCATTACGAGAAATATAAGAAAGGATAAATATCATGGCAGAGATAATTAAGGTTTTTAAAGAAGATATACCAAATTTGCGTTTTATTGGCAAAAAATATGATAACTTTGGTCACTGGGGTGAATGGTGGCAAAACGGGTGGTTCGATTTACTTGAAAGCACTATGGGCGGCACCGAAAAAATAACATCTATTTGGAATAATGGCGGTGGTTATATAGGTGTAGAACGTCGTGCCGACGGACAACCTTTTGAGTATTATATAGGCATGCTCACACCAGAAAACACACCAATACCCGACGGATTTGTCAGCATCGATTTTAAAGATTTAAGCCTTGGTACTTGTTGGATTTATGGTAAAGAAAGCGAAATTCACGACACACGCAATTGCCGTCAAAAACTTACAGATAGCGGTATGACTATATGGCAAGATAAAGATGGTGCAGTTTGGTCGTTTGAAAACTGCCTATGTCCTCGTTATACAACACCCGATGAAAAGGGTAACATAATTCTTGACTATTGTTATTTTATAGAAAAATAATAGTTGTAATTGTAGGGGAGTGGTTCCATCCGCTCCCGAAAACAAAATTTGAGCACTATCTAAAACGGGAGGGCACGGAGACCCTCCCCTACAAAAAATGATATAAAATTTCACTTTAGTTAAAACTGCACATAAAAGCATTTTACTTTTTGAAATATTTGTCAAAATAAATAAAAATGTAAAAAATTGTTTATTTTTTAACAAAATACTTGAAAATTTAAAACAAATAGGGTAAAATATCCTTTAGAAAATTTTTAGGAGGTAATTCCAATGGTTAAAGTTGCTATTAACGGATTCGGCCGTATCGGTCGTCTCGCATTCCGTCAGATGTTTGGTGCTGAAGGCTACGATGTAGTAGCTATCAACGACCTTACAAAGCCCTCAATGCTTGCTAATCTTTTAAAGTATGACACAGCACAGGGTGGTTACTGTGGTTACATCGGTGAAAATCTTCACACTGTAGCTGCTGATGATGAGGCTGGTACCATCACAGTTGACGGCAAAACTCTCAAAATTTATGCTGAAAAAGACGCTAAGGATCTTCCTTGGGGCGAGCTTGGTGTAGACGTAGTTCTCGAATGCACAGGCTTCTACTGCTCAAAAGAAAAGTCACAGGCTCACATTGATGCAGGTGCTAAAAAGGTTGTTATTTCTGCTCCAGCAGGTAACGATCTTCCAACTATCGTTTACAGCGTAAACGAAAACACTCTTACAAAAGAAGACAACATCATTTCTGCTGCTTCTTGCACAACTAACTGCCTTGCTCCTATGGCTAAGGCTCTTAACGATTATGCTGCAATCCAGAGCGGTATCATGAGCACAATCCACGCTTACACAGGCGATCAGATGATTCTTGACGGTCCTCACAGAAAGGGTGACCTTCGCCGTGCACGTGCAGGTGCTGCAAACATTGTTCCTAACAGCACAGGTGCTGCAAAGGCTATCGGTCTTGTAATTCCTGAGCTTAACGGCAAGCTTATCGGTTCTGCACAGCGTGTTCCAGTTCCTACCGGTTCTACCACCATCCTTACAGCAGTTGTTAAGGGTGCTGACGTAACTAAGGAAGGCATCAACGCTGCTATGAAGGCTGCTGCAAGTGATTCATTCGGTTACAACGAAGATCAAATCGTTTCTTCTGACGTAATCGGTATGCGTTACGGCTCACTCTTTGACGCTACTCAGACAATGGTATCAAAGGTTGGCGACGATCTCTATCAGGTACAGGTTGTTTCTTGGTATGACAATGAAAACAGCTACACAAGCCAGATGGTTCGTACAATTAAGTACTTCGCTGAAATCTAATTAAATTTAGAATAACAAAAAGCTCTGCACGAACTGTGCAGAGCTTTTTGTTGTTATTTTGATAGGAAGTTATCAATTGATTTTGCTGCTACTTTTCCCGCACCCATTGCCGAAATTACTGTTGCAGCACCTGTTACAGCATCTCCACCTGCATATACACCATCTCGTGAAGTAAGTCCATCTTCGGAAATAATTATACCTCCGCGTTTGTTTACTTCAAGTCCATCGGTTGTATTTTTAATGAGAGGGTTAGGGGAAGTGCCAATTGAAATTATAACGGTATCAACATCTAAAATAAACTCAGAATTTGGTATTTCAATTGGTCGGCGTCGACCTCTTTCATCGGGTGACCCAAGCTCCATCTTAATACATTTCATACCAGTAACAAAACCGTTTTTATCATCGCGTGGATTGTCAGGGTTGTTGTAACCGATAATTTCCACGGGGTTACAAAGTAGATTAAAGATAATGCCTTCTTCTTTGGCGTGTTCAACCTCTTCTTTACGAGCAGGAAGCTCGTCCATAGAACGACGATAAACTATATAAACCTTTTCAGCACCTAAACGCAATGCTGTACGGGCCGCGTCCATAGCAACGTTACCGCCACCTACAACAGCCACTTTGCCACCCTTCATAATGGGTGTTTCGGGGTTTTGTAGGTAGGATTTCATAAGGTTGCTACGTGTCAGGAACTCGTTTGCCGAGTAAACACCTTTAAGGCTTTCACCGGGGATTCCCATAAAGTTTGGCAGTCCTGCGCCCGAGCCGATAAATACAGCCTCGTAACCCATATCAAACAGTTCATCAATTGTAAGCGTTTTACCAATAACAACATTGGTCTCAATTTTAACACCAAGTGCTTTTAAAGTGTTAACTTCTTTGGCAACTATTGATTTCGGTAGTCGGAATTCGGGTATACCGTAAACAAGTACACCACCTGGCGTATGCAATGCCTCATATACTGTAACTCCGTAACCTTTCTTTGCAAGGTCGCCCGCACAGGTAAGTCCTGACGGACCCGAGCCTACAACAGCTACTTTATGTCCATTTGATTCGGGTTTTATCGGTTGCTCTTTTGAATTATTGTTATGCCAATCGGCAACAAAGCGTTCAAGTCTGCCTATGCCGACAGGTTCAAATTTTAACCCAAGCGTACATTTGCTTTCGCACTGTGTTTCTTGTGGGCAAACTCTGCCGCAAACAGCGGGCAGGGAAGACGAAAGCGAAATTACATTATAAGCATCTTCAAAATTGCCGTTTTTGATTTTACCGATAAAGTTTGGAATATCGATATTAACAGGGCAACCGCTTACACAAGGCTGATTTTTACAAGTAATACAACGCTGTGCTTCTGCTATTGCAATTTCCTGCGTGTAACCTAAAGCTACCTCGTCAAAGTTATGCGCTCTGGCCTGCGGCTGCTGGGTAGGCATTTCGTGTTTTTTAGGGTTTATAGCCACGTTCACACACCGCCTTTCTTAAAGAGGTTACAACTATCTTCGTAAGCATGACGCTCAAATTCAGAATACATTCTGCCACGCGACATTGCTTCATCAAAATCTACCTGATAACCATCAAAGTCAGGACCATCCACACAAGCAAATTTGGTAACACGTTTTCCATCGACGTTAAGAGTAAGTCGGCATCCACCACACATACCTGTACCGTCGATCATAATTGGGTTCATAGAAACAGTAACGGGTATTCCGTAAGGACGCGCTGCCTCAACTACAAATTTCATCATAACAAGTGGTCCTATGGTTATTATCATATCAAAATACTCTCCGTTTTTGAGCATTTCAGTAAGTGGAACACATACATTACCATGTCTGCAATAAGAGCCGTCATCGGTCATAATGTGTAAAGTATCAGAGCAAGTCTTGAACTCTTCTTCAAGGATAACAAGATCTTTATTTCTGAAACCAATTATACTTGTAACTTCGCAGCCTTGATTGTGTAAAGCGTCTGCAATAGGCATAGCAATAGCGCAACCAACGCCACCGCCAATAATGCAAACCTTTTTGAGTCCGTCAAGATGGGTTGGTTCACCCAAAGGACCTACAAAATCCTGAATAAAATCGCCCGGCACTTTTTGGTTAAGTTTATTGGTTGTAGCACCTACAACCTGAAAGATAATTTTAACCGTACCTTCAACTTTATTTCTGGCAGCAACAGTAAGCGGAATGCGCTCACCATTTTCATCGACGCGTAAAATAATAAATTGACCGGGTTTAACTTTATTGGCCACAAGAGGAGCTTTAATTTCCATCTGCGTAACGGTGGGGTTAAGCTCTTTTTTTGTTACGATTTCGTACATATTAAATTGTCCTCCTGTTCTAAAAAATATTAAAAAATCTTTCTTGCAATCATTCTACTGAAGAATTTTTTAATTTCACAAATTGGAATAATTGATAGAGATAAAACGAGGCATAATATAAAACTGCCAAAAGAGAGAATTTCAAGACCAAATAGATATCCTGCAGGGGTTACAACCAAAAAGATTGTAATCAGTAGAACAAGTAAAGAGGAGAAATTCATAAATCTATTACTCTTGAAGTCAGCCTTTATAAGTGTATCGTGTGTTTTAAGGTTATAAGAATGGAATATCTGAACCATTGAAAGTGTTGTAAAAGCCATTGTTGCGCCACCTATAGCGAATGATATAAGTGTTAAAACAGCTATTACCAACGCATCGCACGCAATATTAAGTGATGCGCCTTTGCTGAATAAATGTCCCGACAGTGCAAGTGGTTTTTGACGCATAACGTCAAGCTCTGATTTTTCGGTTGTAAGAGAAATTACTGAAGTACTGTCAGTTAGCAGATTTATCCATAGTAGCTGAACCGCAGCGAGTGGAGGCATACCAAAAATTAACATACCAAGAATAAATGCAAGTATCTCACCAAAATTACATGAAAGCAGGTATGATACTGATTTTTTCACGTTTTCAAAAAGTCCACGGCTTTCACGAATAGCATTTACAATAGACATAAACTTTTTGTTTTCTACAATAACATCAGCATTGCCTTTCGCAACATCAGTACCGAAACTTCCAACCGAACAACCTATGTCGGCAAGAGTTAATGAGTCGGCATCTTCTGTACCGTTACCTGTTACTGCAACAATTTTGCCGTTTTTCTTCCAAGCGGTTATAATTCTAAGCTTATCTTCAGGAGTTATACGAGCAAAAACTGTGTATTTTTCAATACATTGACACAATTCAATATCGGAAAGTATATCAATTTCCGAACCACTTATAGCTTGCGTATCGTCTTGTAAAATACCTATTCGACGAGCAATAGTTTTTGCTGTGTCAATATTATCGCCGGTAATCATTATTGTCTTAATACCAGCCATTTTGCAGGTGTTTATTGCTTCTACAGTGTCAGACTGTGGTGGGTCGTAAAGACCTAAAAGGGCAACAAATGTTAAATCTTGTTCAATTAAATCGGGATCAGGGCTTGAAGGTATTTCATCAAGCTTTTTAATTGCAATACATATTACACGGTATGAATCTATTGTAAGTTTTTTGTATACTTCAAGAACAGTGTCTTTATTCGAAAGGTTGCATTTGTCAATCAAAGATTCGGGAGCACCTTTGATAACCGCAACCGGTTTACCGCCGATCATATTGATACTGGTCATTGTTTTACGAGCACTGTCAAAAGGAATACTTGCAAGTCGAGGAAAAATATTACTTACATCTGCGCCTGACATTGTAGTAAATTTTTTGCAAGAATTTTCAATTGCTGCTTCTGTTGAGTCATTATCAAGCATGGAACATGAAACAGCAAGCTGTAAAGCCGATAATGCTTTTTCGGGTAGTGTATCATCTGTTGTGGTGTAAAGTTCATCACCATCATAAATACAATTAAGTGTCATATTGTTTTTGGTAAGTATACCTGTTTTGTCAACACAAAAAACTTCGGTTTTACCAAGCAATTCAAGAGCCTTGGTATTTTTAATAACAATATGATCGCTTATCATTCTCTGAATGCCCAAAGCAATTACAATTGTAGATATTGCAGGTAGACTTTCGGGCATTGCGCATATGCCGAGTGCCACGGCGTTCATAAGTGCACTCATTGTAATACTTGCAAATGGTTCTGAGGTGTTGAAATTTTGTATCAGTCCAATTAGAAATGCAATTATACAAACAACAAGTATGGCAATATTTATTATTTTACCACTATTGTTAAGAGAATCCGTTATTGGTAGTGTTTCGGAATGGGTCTGTCTGCCAAGATCGGTAACTTTTCCTATCTCGGTGCGAAGACCCGTTTCAACAACAACCGCAGTAGCGCTTCCGTGAACAACACTGCAACCTGAAAAAACCATATTTTTACGGGCAGTTACAACGGTAATATCTTCAACAGTAATATCTGCTTCTTTTTCTACCGGAATAATATCTCCCGATAGTATTGACTCGTTACAGCGTAATGACCTTGAAGATATAATACGTGCATCAGCCGTGATAAAGTCACCTTCATTTAAGAAAATGATATCTCCGGGAACCAACATATCGGAATTGACCAATGATTTTTTATTATCACGCAAAACTTCTACTTTTGGGTTTGAAGCGTTTTGTATTTCGTCCAACGCTTCATCACACTTGTGAAGATGAAAAGCGTTAATAAACGCATTTAAAACAACAATAGCAATTATAAGTAACGGAAAGTAAAAGTTGCTTGGATTGTAGATTAAATTAACAATGAAAGTAATTACTGCAACTGTAATCAAAAAATATACAACCTTGTTTTTAAGCTGAGATATAAAACGAGAAAAAAGACCGGTTTTATCAGCGATTGCAGTTGAGTTTTTTCCATACAACTCAAGTCGTTCTGCTACGTCACTTGTCCATAAACCATTTTCTGTATTTGTTTTCAGTTCGTTCAACACGCTTTCTACTGTCGAACTATGCCAAATCATATTATCACTCCGTTTAAGATTTAGTGGGGTGTCTTAGTCGTTGTAGATTGGGTACTGTGCGCAAAGTGCTTGTACTTCAGAAGTAATACGTTCTTTATTAGCGTCAAAATCAGTGATAATATCTTTTATCCAATCGGCAATAAGAAGCATTTCTTTTTCTTTAAATCCACGAGCTGTAACAGCGGGAGTACCAATACGTAATCCACTTGTAACAAACGGACTGTTGGGGTCGTTGGGAATAGTATTTTTGTTTGCAGTGATGTGAACCTCGTCAAGACGATGTTCGAGTTCTTTACCCGTAATACCAAAGTTGGTAAGTTTTAAGAGCATAAGATGGTTATCTGTACCACCAGATACTAATTCAATACCATTTTTCTTGAGTGCATCTGCAAGTACTGCAGCATTTTTAACTATCTGAGTCTGATAAGCCTTGAATTCATCAGTTAGTGCCTCACCGAGTGCAACAGCTTTTGCAGCAATAATGTGCATAAGAGGACCACCCTGTGTACCGGGAAATACGGCTTTGTCAATTTGCTTTGCAAGTTCTTCACGGCACAAAATCATACCGCCACGTGGACCACGAAGAGTTTTGTGAGTGGTGGTGGTTACAACATCAGCATAGGGAACAGGGGATGGATGAAGACCGGCAGCTACAAGACCGGCGATATGAGCCATATCTACCATAAGGTAAGCGCCTACTTCATCAGCAATTTCACGGAACTTTTTAAAATCGATAGTTCTTGAGTATGCACTTGCACCTGCAAGAATCATTTTGGGTTTGCATTCTAAAGCAATTTTACGTACGTTATCATAATCTATAGTCTCTGCTGTATCATCTACACCATAAGGTACAATGTTGAAATATTTACCCGAAATATTAACAGGTGAACCGTGAGAGAGGTGACCACCTTGTTGTAAGTTCATACCCATTACGGTATCGCCCGGCTCTAAAAGAGCAAAGAAAACAGCAAGGTTGGCGTTAGCACCACTGTGTGGCTGAACATTGGCATGTTCAGCACCAAAAAGCTTTTTAGCACGTTCGCGCGCAATGTCTTCAACAACGTCAACGCACTGACAACCGCCGTAATAACGTTTGGTTGGGTATCCTTCTGCATATTTATTTGTAAGCACTCCGCCGGCGGCAAGAAGCACTGCCTTTGATACAATATTTTCAGAAGCGATAAGCTCTATATTGCCTTGTTGGCGGTTTAGTTCTGCGTCACAAGCGGCAAAAACCTCGCTGTCATAATTTTTAAGTTCGTCAAAAAAGTTCATATTTATTCTCCTTTGTCTTGGTACATAATACACCATTATATTCTTAAATAGATTATCATACTTATTATAATTTGTCAATGAGTATAACCATTAAAGTAATGTGATTTACATTACTTTTTTAAAACAGAATATATATAATTTTTCTTTTGTCCCAAAAATAATTAAAAATATGTCTAATAAAATGTAATACATATTTTAAATTCATACCAACAATGTACAATTGTTACTTGACAGCAATATTTCTACTCTTTATAATTATGTTAGTGAAATTTTTAGAATGGAAATTTATAAAAAACAATTATCCATTTTA
>JAZNWJ010000034.1:0-32738 GCA_045593245.1 Acutalibacteraceae bacterium
CACAACGGCCGCCCTTAACATTAAAGGAAAATCTTCCTGCTGTGTAGCCGTGCATTTTAGCATCCTTAGTAGCGGCAAAAAGCTCACGTATATCATTAAACACACCTGTATAGGTAGCAGGGTTGGAGCGTGGTGTTCTGCCTATAGGCGCTTGGTCTATATTAATTATTTTATCAAGGCTTTCTATACCCTCAACCGACTTGTATTTACCTGGTATGGTTTTAGCACGGTTAAGCTTATTAGCAAGCACCTTATAAAGAATATCATTAACAAATGAGGATTTACCGCTTCCCGAAACACCCGTAACACAAACGAATTCACCCAAAGGTATTTTAACATTTATGTTTTTAAGGTTATTTTCTTGGGCTCCTTTAACAACCAAGTGATTACCGTTGCCCTTACGACGAGTAGTGGGTACAGGAATTTTCTTTCTGCCTGAAAGATAATCAGCTGTAATTGAATTTTCGCACTTTAATAATTCTTCAGGTGTACCATCAAACACAAGTTGTCCGCCGTGAATACCTGCACCGGGGCCAATATCTATTACGTAATCCGCCTCACGCATTGTGTCTTCGTCGTGTTCAACTACAATAAGCGTGTTACCAAGGTCACGCAGGTGTTTTAGGGTGCCGAGCAAACGTTCATTATCACGCTGATGCAGACCGATACTCGGCTCGTCAAGTACATAAAGCACACCCATAAGCGACGAACCGATTTGTGTAGCAAGACGTATACGCTGACTCTCGCCACCCGAAAGCGTACCCGATGAACGCGACATCGATAGATAATCAAGACCAACGCTTGAAAGGAAGTTCAGTCGCTCTTTTATCTCTTTTAAAATAGGCTGAGCTATCATCCCTTGCATTTGGTTAAACTTTAAACCATTTATAAAATCCAATGTTTCGCCAATCGACATATCGCAAAGCTCTTTTATATTTTTCCCACCGACAGTAACCGCTAAATACTCGGGTTTTAGACGCGCACCCTTACAATCAGGACAGGCGCTCTCATGCATATAACTTTCGTATTCTGCACGGGCATAATCGCTTTTAGTGTTTTCATATCTACGCTGTAAATTATTGATAACGCCCTCAAACGGAGCATAATATGTGCCGCTGCCAAAGTCAGAATTTCGATGTAGTTCAAGCTTTTCTTCACCCGTACCGTAAAGTACGGCGTTTTTAGCCTCGTCGCTTAAATCCTTCCAAGGGGTTTTTATATCAAAACCGAATTTTCGAGCAATACCATCGTAATACATAGCGGCAATAGCGCCTGCATCGGGATTAAACCAGGAATTTACACCCCATCCTGCCGCTTTGATACAACCCTCGGCAAGCGACAAATTTTCGTCGCTTATAATAAGGCGTGGGTCAATCTTCATAAACATACCAATACCCGTACAGGTAGGACACGCACCCATAGGATTGTTAAAAGAAAACATTGTAGGTGTGAGCTCGGGTATGCTGATACCGTGCTCATCGCAAGCATAACTTTGTGAAAATTGCAGTTCCTCGCCACCTATAACGTCAGCGGCAACCAAACCACCCGACAAAGATACAGCCGTTTCAATACTGTCGGCAAGACGTGAGCGGATGTCTGCCTTAATAACAAGGCGGTCAACCACAACCTCTATCATATGTTTTTTGTTTTTTTCGAGCTTTATTTCTTCCGAAAGGTCGTAGATATTGCCGTCAATTCGCACACGAACATAACCCGACTTGCGTACACGGTCAAGTTCTTTTGTGTGTTCACCTTTACGGTTTTTTACAATGGGAGATAAAATTTGTATTTTACTGCCCTCGTCGAGCTCCATAATGGTATCAACAATCTGGTCGGTTGATTGCTGACTTATTTCTTTGCCGCAAACAGGACAGTGTGGAATACCCACACGCGCATACAAAAGGCGTAAGTAATCGTAAATTTCGGTAACCGTACCAACAGTAGAACGTGGATTTTTTGACGTGGTCTTCTGGTCAATGGATATAGCAGGAGAAAGTCCGTCAATACTGTCAACGTTAGGCTTTTCCATCTGACCTAAAAACTGACGCGCATAGCTGGAAAGCGACTCAACATAGCGACGCTGACCCTCGGCATATATAGTATCAAACGCAAGAGAACTTTTGCCACTACCCGACAAACCTGTAAACACAACAAGTTTATCACGAGGTATAGTAACGTCCATATTTTTAAGGTTATTTTCCCTTGCACCTTTTATAACAATTTTATCATTAGACAAAATATTTTCCTCCAAGAATTATTTACTTTTTCGTAGTTTCTCAATTCTATCACGCAGGTATGCTACAAATCTAATTTGTTGAAAATAAATCATAGTTGCTTTCTATTTCAAAGAGTTTCTCATTATATACTGCTAAAATTTTCTCTTTCGGTGTCAGTACAATATAAAACTCGTCATTTACAACGGAGTAATTATATACCCCTTTTTCCCACATAGAAAACATTTTTGAATATTTATAATTTATTCCTTTTGGAATGAAATAGGTTTTATAGCATTTAAAATTCAAATGGTATTTTGAATTATTTGAAAATAAGTTTGTAAGTGCCGCACCCATTGGTCTTGTTACCGTATATACCGTATCTTGATGTTGCTCACCGCAACTTATTAAAATATCTTTTCTAATTACAAAAGAGTTATTTCTTATTGTTATAAGCTCGGTCGATATTTTTATTATTAAAAAAACATCTAAGCCTAATATGAAGATTAAAGGCCATATCACACCTGAAGCATCTCCAAACTCACTTAAAAAGAAATTTGTAGTTAATAAAATCGTAATAGTGAAAATCGATAAAATCATAGTCACAAGTTTGTAATTATTCAAACAATTTCTTTTAATATCTTTTTTTATTGTTTCTATTGTCAATAACTCTTTTTTTAATTCTTCTTTCATTATTTATCTTCCTTTTCATTTGCTCTTTCGCAGTTTTTCTATCCTGTCACGCAGGTATGCTGCGTGCTCGAATTCAAGAATTTTTGCCGCTTGCTTCATCTCGTTTGTAAGACGTTTGATAAGAGCCTCTTTCTCGGCACGCGATAATTGTTTATCACTCTTTTCGCTATCGGTTTTGGTGCCAATTTCAATTATATCTCGTACATCTTTTATGATCGTCTGAGGTACTATACCGTGCTCCTCGTTATACGCTTGCTGTATGCTGCGACGGCGCTCGGTCTCGCGGATAGCGTTTTCCATAGAGCGTGTAACACTGTCGGCGTACATTATAACCTCACCGTTTGCATTTCTGGCAGCTCGACCTATTGTCTGCACAAGAGAAGTCTCACTACGTAAAAAGCCTTCTTTATCAGCGTCAAGTATGGCAACCAGCGATACCTCGGGTATGTCAAGACCTTCACGAAGCAGGTTTATACCCACCAGCACATCAAACTCACCAAGTCGCAAATCGCGGATTATCTCCATACGCTCGATGGTATCAATATCATAGTGCATATATCTCACCTTTATATCAAGGTTGGTGAGATATTCGGTAAGGTCCTCGGCCATCTTTTTGGTAAGAGTTGTTATAAGCACACGTTCGCCACGGGCGGTGCGCTCATTTATCTGCGATACTATATCATCAATCTGACCTTCACTTGGTTTTACTGTAACAAGTGGGTCCAAAAGTCCTGTAGGACGTATTACCTGCTCTACAATCTGAGCCGAGTGCTCTTTTTCAAAATCAGCGGGTGTTGCCGATACAAATATCGCCTGATTTATGTGAGAATAAAACTCCTCAAAATTGAGCGGTCGGTTATCATAAGCCGATGGTAAACGGAATCCGTACTCTATAAGGTTGTCCTTACGTCCGCGGTCACCGCCAAACATACCGCGTACCTGTGGGAGTGTCACGTGTGATTCATCAACAAAAAGCAGGAAATCATCAGGGAAATAGTCAAGTAGTGTTGACGGTGTGCTACCGGGCGCACGGCGAGAAAGCACACGAGAATAGTTTTCAATACCCTTGCACACACCGATTTCACTTAACATTTCAATATCGTATTCAGTGCGCTGGCGAATGCGCTGCGCTTCAATAAGCTTACCGTTTTCAGTAAAGAATTCCACACGCTCTTCCATCTCGTTTTTAAGGTCAGCGAGTGCTTCTTCTAACTTGTCCTGCGGCACAATATAGTGTGATGCAGGGTAAATTGCGGTATGGGATAAAAACTGCTTTACTTCACCCGTTACGGTGTTAATTTCACTGATGCGGTCAATTTCATCGCCGAAAAATTCTATGCGCAAGGCATCACCGTAAGCATAAGCAGGATACACCTCTACCGTGTCGCCGCGAACACGGAATTTATTTCGCACAAAGTTTATATCATTTCGTTCATATTGCAGGTCAACCAGCTTGTGTATCAGTTCATCACGGCTTTTTTCCATCCCCGTACGAAGAGAAATTACCATATTGCGATAATCAATAGGATTACCAAGAGAATAAATACACGAAACCGACGCCACAATAATAACGTCACGACGTTCCGATAGCGCACAGGTAGCACTATGGCGGAGTTTATCTATCTCGTCGTTTATTGCGCTATCTTTTTCAATATAGGTATCAGTACCGGGTATATACGCTTCTGGTTGGTAATAGTCGTAGTAAGAAACAAAATATTCAACCGCATTTTCGGGGAAAAATTCTTTGAATTCACTGCAAAGTTGTGCAGCAAGTGTTTTGTTGTGAGCAAGAACAAGAGTAGGACGGTTTACACGCTCGATAATATTGGCCATAGTAAAGGTTTTACCCGAACCGGTAACACCCAGCAAAACCTGCTCTTTATTGCCGTTATTTAAACCATCAACCAACTTTTCAATCGCTTCGGGTTGATCACCCGTAGGTTTGTATTTGGATACAAGTTTAAATTTATCCACTTGTCTCACCCCTCAACATTAAGTATATTCTCTAATATATTATATAACAAAATATACAAAAATCAAACAAATATTGTTTTGCTGTTAACCATTGAATTTCACACAGTTTATGATATAATTAAATTATACAAATTTTTCTTTGTTCGGAGGAATATTTTATGAAAAAAGCACTATCCTTGATTCTGGCAATTATATTAACAATTGCAATAATACTAATCAGTACGGGTGTTGTGGCGGATGCCGCATGCACTTACGGTGCTACCGACCTTCTTGAATTTGGCGATTATCTTACAGAAGCAGGCAGTACCAGTATGTGGTATGACACTGTTCTTGTTGATAACGGCGAAACAGGTACTGCCGATGACCCCATCATAATCGATTCTGCAGAGGAATTTGTTTGCCTTGCAAAAGGTGTCCCCTCCGACACTGCAGGTAAATATTACAAAGTAGCCGATGGTATAAGCGCATTTGACCTTTCGAAAGGCGACTTGAACCTTGACGGCACTCTAAACGAAAATATAGTGTCGATATTAAATTCGGGCAAAAATCACGCAGGTAGCCCCCCTGGCTTTCAGGGAAATTTCGACGGTAACGGCGTTACTGTTTACGGCGCGTGGAGTAATCACAATACAGGCAATATCGCTAAATACGCTGGACTTTTTGCTGCTACACAAGGCGACGTAACCATAAAAAACATTAATGTTAAATTATCGTCATTTACCGCCACAGAAGCTGCCGGTGGTATTGTTGGCTATCATAAAGGCGACGGCACAAACACACTTACTATCGAAAATTGCTCTGTGATTGATTGTCATATTGAGGTTACCGGAACCGGTTGGAAACATGGTATAGGCGCAATTATAGGTTGTTCAGACAATCTTGATTCCTTTGTTGATACCGAGGATACCGATAACGACGGAGATACTACCGAAATCATCTATATAAACGGTTCTACAATTATTAAAAACTGCTTTGTAAACCTTGATGAAGATTATTTCTATTCTAAATTTGAAAAAGGCACACAAACCGATGCTACCATACGTGGTGTGCACGGCGGTGTGGCAGGCTACGTTTCTTCCAACGCACTGCAAGTCAGCGATTGCATAGTAATTGGTATCACCCCTTACGCTACAACAAGTTGTACTTCATATAATGACGTTCAGCACTCGGGTCTGGAATCACATTTCACTAACGTTTATACCGACCAACCCAGCGGCCAGATTTCAATTGGTGGTACATTGAGCGAACGCAACTTTGCCGGCAGAGTATTCCAACTGGATATTGCTCAGATGAAAGGTTCCGCCGCTATAGAGAATATGAATCTTGATTGGAACGTCTGGATAGCTGACGACGAGGGTTATCCCGAGCTCCGTGTTTCTCACAAAAATATCTCATACATAAAAAATAACGACAACACTCATAGCGAAGAATGCGATTGTGGTTTTGGCGGTATAAAATATGATTGCACATACGAAAATGGTAAATGCACCGTTTGTATTCCAAAGCCTGTTTGCACTAAAAAGAAAACAATTTACTGGGATGGTTATATAGCCACCTCTTTTGCAGACAAATCAGTAGGCACCAAAGACGACCCTGTTATTATAAACACAGCGGCTGAGCTTGCATATCTTATCACAAGCAATGAAAATGTAAGCACACTTACAGACGGCAGTCCGAAATACTTTAAAATTGCCGATGGTATCGGTAATATTGTTTTGCAAAATTCATCATACGCGCAAGATATAATGTCGCTCGGCAGCGCGTCTGCTGTCAAGGCGTACTTTGAAGATTCAGGTAAATCCTTCCTCAGTTGGCCAAATAAGGGTTGGGAACAATCCTCTTTCTGCGGTTACTTTGACGGTAACGGTGCAAAGATTTACGGACTTTATCAAGTATCTTCTAATAACGCAGGTCTTTTCTCAAGCGTTGATGCCGGCGCATCAATCCATAATATTGCGGTTATAAACTCATACCTCATCTCCACCGCAACCAATTATCAGGTAGGCGCTATCGCTGCTGTTGGAAACAGTGATGGTTATGGTGTTCGTGAAAAAGGTATGATATGGATTGACAACTGTATAGTTGGAAATTGCTATATGAGAAGCAGCGCCCTCTCTACAGAAGCAGTGCGTTCGGGTGTGCTTTTTGGTTGCGCAAACCAGGATGCCGTAACAATCGACAGCTGCCTGGTTTATGGCAATGATGCTTTCCATGGTGAAACATATCAACACAAAATGCCCCTTGTAGGCGACGCAAACAACAGTGTTTCTGCAACCGGTAAAAAAGCTGCAGAGCTTGACGCAAAAATTCAGATAAACGTAGATGATAAAGGTGTTGATATGTATTACAACACCTTCCGCAACACCATTGTGCTGGGTAATGACATAGTCAATACCCGTGTTGGTTACGGCTATAGAAAAAACGAACCTGATTGCTTTAATAACTGCTATACCGACGGTGTAACCGGCACAGTTAAATTTACAAACGGTTCCTGGAGTTATACCGATAGTCAGATTAAATCTGCAAATATTATTACCCTTAAAAATGAAAATTTAGGAAACGACTGGGTTAAAACAAATTCACTACCCGTACTTAAATCATTCCACGCATTTATGGGTATCAACAATGGCGACGGCACACATACTCTTGAATGCGACTGCGGTATCATAAGCTCACCCGAACTCCATATAGCAGGAAAACCAACACAGGAAAATATTGTAGATTCTACCTGTACAACAAGCGGTTATTATGATCTTGTATCCTACTGTACCGACTGCAAAGCAGAGATTTCCCGTGAAACCGTAATGACCGATAAACTCGAACATACATTTGACGACGACGACATAGACACCGATTGTAATGATTGCGGCGAAGCAAGAATACCCGTTATGTATGGCGACATAAACGACGACGGCAAAATAGGTAACAAAGACTTTGTAATTTTAATGCGATATCTTAACGACTGGGACGTAAATACCATTGTTTATGACGCCTGTGACATATCCCGTGACAGCGTAATAAACAACAAAGACTGTGTAATGTTTATACAGTATATAAACGGTTGGAATGTTTGCATACACAAATTTGCCGGTGCAACCTGCACCATGCCAAAAGCGTGTATAAACTGTGGTCATACAACAGGTGTTTCACTTGGCCACAATTATGTAGCAGGTGAATGTGTTCGTATAAATAACGGCGAATTGTGTGGCGACTACGATGCTGAATATTGTCCAAAACTTTACTTTACAGGCGATATGTCTGAAATAACAAGATATGACCAAACCAGTAAAAATATAGTTTGTGACATAGACGTTGAATATCGCAGCAAAGACCAGATTGTAAATCGCTCTGCACAAATTAAAATTCAAGGCACTTCCAGTACACAGTGGCGCAAAAAGAACTACACCATCACCTTCTTCGAAGACGATAGTTATGAGAACAAAATGGGTATAGACGTAGGTTGGGGCGAGCAAAGCAAATACTGCCTTAAAGCTAACTGGATAGATAAAACCCATTCCCGTAACGTTGTTACCGCAAAGCTTGCGGGCGAAATGCAGAAAAAATATAATCTGTTTAACACTGCACCAAATGCAGGTGCTGTAGACGGCTTCCCCGTAGAAGTATATATAAACGGCGAATTCCACGGTCTTTATACTATGAACATTCCAAAAGACGAATGGCAATTTGATATGGATAAAGATAATCCAAATCACATTGTAATCTGCGGTGAAAACTGGAATGACCCTGTTTTGTTTAAAGACGATCCAAACCTTACCGACTGGTCGGTAGAGGTAGGCCCCGAAACGGAAGAAACACTGGCAAAGATAAAACGTCTTTCCGACTTTATCCGATACAGCAGTGACGCCGAATTCAAGGCAAACATCAACCAATATCTTAATCTTGATTCAACGCTTAACTATTACGTGATGATGGATTACGCGTATATGATGGATAATCGCGGTAAAAATATGTTGCTTGCGACATACGACGGAAACGTTTGGTATCCCTCCCTTTACGACCTTGATACAACGTGGGGCACCAACTGGCGTGGCGACGGCTTGTATAATTATCAGTACGGTTTGGGTGGCTCTATCAGACAAAGTCTTTTGTGGGAGCGTATAGAGGATAATTTCAGCAAAGAACTCGCAAATAGATATTTTGAATTGCGCGGCAGTACACTTGACCCCGATTACGTTATGTCGAAATTCCACGAGTTTTATAATTCAATACCCCAAGAAGTAATGGCGCGTGAAACCGAAAGATGGACACTTCCGGATGATCCTATTCCGGGATATGACCTTAGTCAAATCCAGACGTATCTTGATACAATGGTTCCTCGTTTAGACGAAAAATACTACAGTTGGTTATATAATTAAAATAAGCAAAAAAATCAAGCAGAAACAAAATTTCTGCTTGATTTTTTTATAATTCTTTATCAATTTCAAATTACAATTAACTATGTATTTTCTGACAGCAATACTCATTAAGCCTGCCTTGATACAGCTTTTTATGCGGCAGAGCGAAAAAATGTATTGGTTGAACAATTGGTTTTAACTCTTTGGCACCATCAACTTCACCCTTTATAAGCATATCACGCACAAATTCTGAACAATAATAATAATTTTTACGTTTATATGCAATATGTACCGCGCCAAGACATACGCCAAGGTAATTATAATGATATTTTTTACGTCTTAAATGCATTTCTTTTAAAAAATAGCAAAGCTCATTATACCTTTGTTCATCTATATCAACCGCAATTATAACTGCTTTTGTCTTATAAAATCGTTTAAAAGTACCTGTGTCAGGTGATTCTTTAACAAATCCACCCCAGAATGGGTTATACGGGTGCCTACGGCCAAACGAATACATCTGTTGCAAATCTGCCGATACACTTATAGACGCGTGATTGTACTCAGCACCCGTAAAAAACTTAAGAATTCTTGACAAAACAGTACCCGTCTGACTTATTACTATATATAATTGTCTTTTTGCTTCCATAATAATCCACAACCTTTTTAAGACAAATAGGTTCGTTTTCGACATACATATATATTATATCACATATTACGACAAATTTAAAGTTTTTTAATATAAATTATCAAAAGAAACTTGATTTAAATATCAATTGTGCTATACTTTACTTATAAGGAGTTGATAAGGTTATGAATAGATTTCCCGATGGTGCCCGTGTTTGTTTTATAGGTGACAGCATCACACACAACAACCTTTTTTTAGCCCATATTGTAGCATTCTACCGTGAGCATTTTGCTGACGCTAAGGTAGAGTTTTATAACTGCGGTATTTCGGGTGGTACGCTTACCACAACGCTTAACTGCTTTGATGAAGATATTTTACCGCATAACTCTACCCACGCGGTGATTATGATAGGCATAAACGACTCTGCTCGTTGGGCGCTTCCCTTTGTAGGAGAAGAAAAATACACTACCATAAAAAACGCATTTGAAAACTACAAATCAAATCTAAATAAACTTTGTGATCGTCTTGAATGTATGGGAGTAAATATCACCCTATGCACTCCTACCCCTTATGCCGAGTATATGGAAAGTGATGAAGCAGTTTTGCGTGGAGGTAGCGCACTATTGCTGGGTTATGCCAATTACGTACGAGAGTTTGCTAAAGAAAAAGGCTACCCCGTGTGCGATTATCACGATTATTTTACACGTGTTATGCAAACCGAAACGATATATAATCCCGACCGTGTGCATCCCACACCCCGCGGTCAGTATTATATGGCAAAATGCTTTTTAGAATTTCAAGGATATGACCTCCAAAAAGAAAAAGAATTACCCGAGGACGTTGCAAAATGGCACGAGGTTGTGGGTCTTGTTCGCAACACCATTGCCACCGAGCATTTTATATTAGAAGATGATTTCGCAACCACACAACAAGAACGTTGGGACGCAATAAAAGACTATCTCGAAAATGAGCAGACAGGACCATACGTCGACTACTTTAAACAACTTGCAAAACAATATTTAGAAATTAAACCCAAACAAGCAGAAAACATAAAATTTACAGTGGATTTTATGAAAAAGCAGTAAAAATTTAACCCCGCAGGATATAAACCCTGCGGGGTATGTTTTTTAATTGGTATAATACGATTGCGTTATTTTGTAAGGATTTTCCAAGGCATTTTTTACCGATTCAACAATAATGTTCAATTCACTGGTTGAAACCATACCATTTATAGCAAAATTTGTATCATAAACTCCTTGACCTGTAAGGTGACAATACCAAGTAAATGCCGCCACATAATATCCGAATCCTTCACTCAAATGCGAGCCATCATCAAGATGAACGCTGTTTTTAAGACTTGATGTGCGAGCATTCATAATAGCAGTACCAACGGGTGCTACCGAATCAAATTTGCCGCTTGGAATGACCGTATCATTTACGCGGTCAACAATACTGTTATACATAAATTTTTCATCGCCATTATAGTTTTCAGGCGTTAACCATTTTGAACCACTCTGATAACCCCATATCTGGTGCCAAACAAGCTTTGAATTCGGGCACTTATCCTTAATATAATCGGCTACGTTGTTGAGGTTTTTGTAGCCGTCCGCCATGCCCGATAGTCCCGAACTGTTTTGTGTGGTTATAACGTCCCAATCACCCTCTGCTAAAAGGCTATCAATAGTGCAGTTTTGGGTAGAGACCCACGTACCATTATTGTTTCTGAAAACTTCATAGGCTGCGTTATTCATCTGTATATTTTCCCAATGCTTATCAAGCGAACAACCTGCAATATACATCACCGCAATATCTATCTCTTTAACACCCTCGGCCTTACATATATCATACAATTCCCACAAAGCATTTTTTCCATAGCTATTACTTATAGAGAGTATTTTTATTTTTTCAACAGGATAAAGCTCTGTGTATTTATCACCGCAGTTGGTACAAACGTATTGTTTTTCACCCATTTTATAAAGTTCTGCTTTCACAATAATTTTTTCCTCGTAACTATGACTGCAAGCCGATGGCTTTTCTTGCGATGAGGTTTGCTCCACGCTACTGGTTGGTGGTTGGCTTGATCCGTCACTCGACGTAATATCGGAAGTTATTGATGACGTCTGGTCGATAATTACTTGTTCTATAATTATTTCGTCAGATAAATTCGATTCTATATCACTTTGAGTACTGCAACCGCAAAGTGAGATTACGAATAAACAAACACTAAGACCTATACAAACTATTCTTTTCATATCTTTCACCCTAACAAAACATCTGATATAAGCATTATACAAAAACCTACAAGCAAGGCGTAAGTTGCGCCGCGCTCGGAGCCATGAGCGTGGGTTTCGGGTATCATTTCGTCACTTATTACGTAAAGCATTGTGCCACCTGCAAAGGCGAGTGCAAATGGCAAAATTGCCGACGCAATGCTCACCGCAAAATAGCCTATAAGTGTACCGACAACCTCTACAAGACCAGTAAGCATAGCGCAAATAAAGGTCTTTTGAGGGCTTACACCTGACGCGAGCATTGGTGCTATAATCACCATGCCCTCAGGTATATTTTGCAGAGCAATACCACCTGCAATAAGCAGCGCCTGATTAGTGTCACCCGAGCCAAAGCCAACACCCGCGGCAATACCCTCGGGTAGATTGTGTATTGCGATTGCCATAACAAAAAGCAACACTTTACTAAGGTTTGCGTTGTTGTGACCTTCGATATCGGGACCTACAAGTTTGTGCAAATGAGGTACTAATTTATCGATAAGATTAAGGCATAACGCACCCGCAAATATGCCGACTACCGCATAAATCAGTCCAAATTTACCACCGTATTCCACCGAAGGTAAAATAAGACCAAGTACCGCCGCAGCGAGCATTACGCCCGCTGCGAAAGATAAAATAATATCTGAAAATTTATGTGATAGTTTCTTAAAAGCAAAGCCTATAAGCGAGCCGATTATTGTAGCGCCGCCTACGCCTAATGCTGTGATTAAAACAAGTTTCATCTAATCACCTTTACAAATATTTTTTTACATCGTCATATCCACAAAGCAAAAAATCTTTATTGTGGCAGTCGGATGAGAATATAAGTTTTTTACCGTGTGATTTAAAATAATCTATTATCTCTTCTGATGGATACGGAGCCTTTACGTGACCTCGCGCCATACCACCGGTGTTTATTTCAACAACAGCAGGCGTTTTTATAATAGCATCTGCCGCCGATTTCCACGCCGCAACATAACGCGGATGGTTTACATCAAAAAGACTGCCATCGCTGTTATATTTTACAATTAAATCAAAATGGCCTATTATATCACATTTTGTTTTGTTATAAAGGTCGGCAACAGTAGCATAATAAGCCTCAATATAACTGTAAAAATCGCCGTTATAATACTTATTAACCGCTTCAATTTGCTTGTCACGACTATAATCTATACAAAGATATTCACCGTCTTTATAAAGATAATGCACCGAACCGAGAATATAATCATAATCGTCTATTGGCTCGTCACTATGATAATCGTATTCAATGCCTAAAAGTATTTTGATTTGGGTATTATATTTCTCTTTAAGACGTGTTATTTCCGTCTTGTATTGTTCGGTGCCTTCACGTGTCATACAGGGTTCTAAATCAAACTCGGTATATGAGTGGCCCGAAAAACCAAGCTCGGTAAACCCGAGTTCTATAGCTTTTTGTACCATTTCTTCTGCTGTACTTTTACCGTCGCAAAAGGTTGTATGTGTATGATAATTATAAAGCATTATTTTGTCATCTTTTCCTGTTTAACTTTGTGGTCGATTATGTGACGGGATGCAAGTTCGCGGTGAACGTCCTCAACTGATATTCCCATCTGCACCATAAGCACCATTGCGTGATACGCAAGGTCGGCAAGTTCGTAAATAGTTTCTGCCTTATCGTCAGCCTTACCCGCAATAATAACCTCGGTACACTCCTCACCCACTTTTTTAAGTATTTTATCTATACCCTTTTCAAAAAGATAGGTTGTGTATGAGCCTTCAGGTTTATCAATTTTACGACCTACAAGCATATCATAAAGGTTTTGCAGAGAAAATTCGTGTAATTCGTCTGACTGCCAAACCTTGTTTGTAAAGCAAGAATCGGTGCCCTTGTGACAAGCAGGACCGTCTTTTTCAACAACAACCACCAATGCGTCATTATCGCAATCTGCGGTGATGCTTACAATGTGCTGATAGTTGCCGCTGGTCTCGCCTTTTAGCCACAATTCATCGCGTGAACGGCTGTAAAAACAACTTAAGCCTTTTTGCATAGAAATTTCAAGACTTTCACGATTCATATATGCTACGGTTAACACCTTTTTGGTGATTGAATCTACAACCACAGCAGGAATTAAGCCTTTTTCATCAAATTTGAGTTCATTTATGTTTATCATAATTATAACCTCACGATTATGTCGTTATTTTTGAGTTCTTGTTTAAGGTCAGGTATTGCAACCTCGCCAAAATGGAATATAGACGCCGCAAGACCTGCGTCTATGTCGGGAATTTCTTTAAACAAATCTATAAAATGCTGTACATTACCCGCGCCACCCGAAGCGATAACAGGAACATTTACCGCATCGCAAACAAGTTTCAAAAGTTCAATATCAAAACCCTGTTTTACACCATCGGTGTCGATAGAGTTTACCACTATTTCACCGGCACCGTTTGCCACGCCCTGTTTTATCCAGTTTATAGCCTCAATACCCGTGTCTTCACGACCACCTTTGGCAAAAACGTGAAAAGTACCGTCAACACGTTTAATATCTACCGACAGCACTACGCATTGGTCACCGTATTTATGCGCCGCCTCTTTTATAAGTGACGGGTTTTTAATTGCGCCCGAATTAACACTAACCTTATCGGCGCCGCATTTTAAAACACGGTCAAAATCGTCTACAGTATTTATACCGCCGCCAACTGTAAGTGGTATAAATATTTCACTTGCTACCTGAGTCAGTATATCGGTAAAAAGTTGTCTACCTTCATAAGACGCCGTTATATCATAAAACACAAGTTCGTCCGCGCCACATTGTGAATAAGCCCTTGCAAGTTCAATCGGTAAAGATACGTCATTTAAACCTTTAAAATTAGTACCCTTTACTACCCTGCCGTTTTTTATATCAAGACAAGGAATAATTCTTTTTGTAATCATCGAGCCGCCTCCAAAGCGTCTTTTAAATCAATAGCGCCAATATAATAAGCCTTACCTATTATTGCGCCGTAAATGTCCATCTCACGCAGTTTTTTTACGTTATCAAGGCTGGAAACTCCACCCGAGGCTGTAATATTCATTGAATATTTTTGTGATAACTGACGGTATAGTTCAAGGTTTGTGCCGCGCATAGCGCCGTCTTTTGAAATATCGGTACAAATTATATATTTAACACCTATGTTCTGCATATCGCTTAAAAAATCCTCGAGTGTTATCTCTGATTTTTCGAGCCATCCCTTAATGGCGATATACCCGTCTTTAACATCAGCGCCAACGGCAATTTTGTCACCGTATTTTGATACTGCCTCTTTTAAAAACTCGCTATCGGTTACGGCTGCTGTGCCTAAAATAACACGACCAACACCTGCCGAGAGATATTTTTCTACAGTTGCCATATCACGAATACCGCCACCAATTTCTACAAACAGATTTGTTTCATTAGCAACCTGACGCACTATGTCAATATTGGGTGTAGTACCGTCTTTAGCACCCTCTAAATCCACCATATGAATATGCGTGGCTCCACACAACTCAAAATCGTGTGCTATCTCAATTGGGTTTTCGCTGTAAACGGTCATATTCTGGTAGTCGCCTTTATAAAGACGGACCGCCTTTTTATCAAATAAATCTATTGCGGGAAAAATTATCATTTTAAAAATTACTCCATTTCACAAAAAGCACGTAAGATATTTAGCCCTACCTCACCGCTTTTTTCGGGATGAAACTGGCACCCCATAATATTACCCTTTTGAACGGCGGCAGTCAGTTCTTTGCCGTATTCGGCTGTTGCAATCACGCTATCATCACAGTCGGTTGCATAGTATGAATGCACAAAATACACACAATCGTCGGGCTTTATATACTTAAACAAATTACTCTCGCGTGTAAAATGCAGAGCATTCCACCCGATGTGAGGTATTTTCAAATCGTCGGGAATACTGTCTTTCATAGGAACAATATTACCCTTCAAAAGACCCAAACCCTTATGTTCACCATACTCAAAACTTGTTTCAAATAACATCTGCATACCAAGGCAGATACCCATAAGTTTTTTGCCTTTTTTTGCTTCTTGAGTAATAACTTTATCAAGACCGCTATCACGAAGCTTACGTGCGGCATCCTCAAATGCGCCTACACCGGGGAGTATTATGCGGTCGGCCGATTTTATAACCTCGGCATCAGCGGTAACAACAATATCTGCACCTATCCTTTTAAAAGAGGATATAAGTGAAAACAAATTACCAACACCGTAATCAACTATTGCTATCATGCTATAACACCTTTCGTTGAAGGAATATCATCGGCAAAGGCTTTATCAATTGCTACAGCGGTACGGAGTGTACGGGCAATAGACTTGAAACAACCCTCAATTATATGATGAGAATTCTCACCTGCAAACTTGACCATATGGGTAGTAATTCCCGAATTATAAGCAAACGCAATCCAGAATTCGTGATTGAGTTCAGTATCAAAATCGCCTACTTTTTCGGTTGGCATTTCTACTTCATAGTAGCAACCACCTCTGCCCGAAATATCAACTGCGGTAAGAATTAAAGACTCGTCCATAGGAAGTGTGGTATCGCCATAACGGTTAATACCTTTTTTATCACCAAGTGCCTCCTTGAATGCCTGACCTAAAGCAATACCGATATCCTCGGTGGTGTGGTGGTAATCAACCTCGATATCGCCCACACATTTAATTGTCATATCAAATCTACCGTGACGGGCAAAAAGGGTTAACATATGGTCTAAAAAAGGACAACTTGTATCACAACTTGACTCACCCTTGCCATCAAGATTAAGAGTAAGTTTTATATCGGTTTCAGCAGTTTTTCTTATTATTTCTGCAGTTCTCATTTTAATTCTCCCCTAATATAATGGTAATTTCACATATTAGTTTTTGCATTTGCTCGATAGTACCTATTGTTATACGGTTATACTGGCAAATCTTTTCTTTGGTAAAATGGCGAACCAGAATACCACGTTTCTTAAGTTCGAGATATAATTTTTCACCATCTATTTTATCGCTCTTTGCAAAAACAAAATTTGCTTTTGACGTTAACACTTCAAAACCTAATTTGGTAAGTTCATTTACAGTCCACTCGCGATTTTTAATAATTGTCTTACAATTATCCATATAATACTCATTATCAATAAGTGCTGCCGCACCTGCAGCATCGGTCATACGGTTTACGTTATACGGGTTGGTAGAATACCTTATGGTATTAAGGTCGGCAATAAGTTTTGCGTTACCTATACCAAACCCCAGTCTTGCACCCGCCATAGAGCGAGATTTTGAAAAGGTTTGGGTTACAAGCAAATTATCATATTTGTTAATGAGCGATACAGCACTCTGAGCGCCAAAATCAACGTAAGCCTCGTCAATAATAACAACATTATCGGGGTTTGATTTTACTATCTTTTCAATATCATGGAGCGTAAGCGCAATACCTGTAGGTGCGTTTGGATTTGCAATAACCACCGTTTTATTTACGCCAATATAATCGTTTATATCAATGGTGAAGTCATCTTTCAACGGAATCTCGGTGTACGGAATACGGTTAAGTTCAGCAAATACAGGATAAAAACCATAGGTTATATCGGGGAAAATCAAAGGATTTTTCTCGTCGGCAAACGCCATAAACGCAAAGTTTAAAACCTCGTCAGAACCGTTGGTTACAATAACCTGATTTATATCCACGTTGTAAACACGTGCGAGTTCACGCCGCACATTTACACACTCGGGGTCGGAATAAAGTTGCAGTTTTTGGGCTTCTTGAAACACTGCATCATTTACCGATTTAGAAGGCGGAAACGGTGATTCGTTGGTATTAAGTTTAATATACTGCATATCTTTAGGCTGCTCGCCCGGGGTATATGGAGTAAGTTGTGACAATCTGTCAGTAAAAAATCTGCTCATCATTTATCCTCAAATCTGATAGTTGCACTTTTTGCATGGGCGTGCAATCCCTCTTTATCTGCGAAGTATGCTACTTTGTCTGCTACTTTTTCCAAGGCATCGGCAGTAAAATATGTAAACTGTGATTTCTTAACAAAGTCATCAACCGACAGTGGAGACGAAAATCTTGCCGTGCCGCTTGTGGGAAGCGTGTGGTTAGGACCTGCAAAATAGTCACCCAATGCCTCTGGACAATATTTACCCATAAAGATAGAGCCTGCGTGTTTAACCTTGTCAAGATAGTCAAACGGGTTATCTACGCAAAGTTCCAGGTGCTCGGGTGCAATTTCGTTTGCGATATCAATTGCGAGCATCAAGTTATTTTCGGCAACAATTATCTTACCATTGTTATCTATAGATGTTCTTGCAATTTCAGCACGAGGGAGCTCGGGTATCTGAATTTCAAGCTGTTCGCTTACCTTTTCGGCAAACTCACGACTATCGCAAACAAGCACAGCGCTTGCCATTTTGTCGTGTTCTGCCTGAGAAAGCAAATCAGCCGCTACAAAGCGTGGATTTGCAGTGGAATCTGCAACAACCAATATTTCACTGGGTCCTGCAATCATATCAATAGAAACCTTACCAAAAACCTGCTTTTTAGCCTCGGCTACAAATGCGTTACCGGGGCCCACAATTTTATCAACCTTGGGAATACTCTGGGTTCCGTATGCCAATGCCGCTACAGCCTGTGCGCCACCTACTTTAAATATGCGGTCAACACCTGCGATTTTTGCTGCCGCCAAAATTACGGGATTAACTTTACCCTCGGCATTTGGTGGAGTCACCATAACAATCTCACTACAACCTGCAATTTTAGCAGGAATACTGTCCATAAGTACGGTTGATGGATAAGCCGCAGTGCCACCGGGTACGTAAAGACCTACCTTTTCAATAGGTGTTACCTTTTGACCGGTTACCACGCCGTCTTGTTCATTTATAATAAAGCTGTTCTTTACCTGCTTAGAGTGAAATGCGCGGATGTTTACCGCCGCTTCTTCAATAACTGATATAAACTTTTCGTCAACTATTGAAAAAGCCTCATCAATTTCCTCTGCGGTTACCTCAAGACTGGTTAAATTTGCTTTATCAAACTTTAAGGCATATTCAAAAATCGCTTCGTCGCCGCGATTTATTACGTTGGCTATAATATCACTTACAATGCCTTCGACGTTTGTAGCAATATTATCTCGGGCAAAGATTTCTTCGTTTGATACTTCGCCATAATTATAAATTTTAATCATTATCTTTCACCTGTGCTTTAATGGAATTTACAATATTCTCGATATCGTTGCCCTTGAATTTAAAACTTGATTTGTTCGCAATAAGTCGTGCGCTTATTGGTACTATTGTGGATTTAACCTCAAGATTATTTTCTTTAAGTGTTGTTCCTGTTTCAACAATATCTACAATAACGTCCGAAAGTTTTAATATGGGTGCAATCTCAATTGAACCGTTAAGTTTGATTATGTCAATTTCACGACCAAGTGATGCATAGTAGTTTGCTGCAATATTTGTAAATTTGGTTGCAACTTTCAAAGTTTTTTGACCATCATCACGAAAATCAACCGGAGCAGCTACAGCCATACGGCATTTTCCTAAATCGAGATCCAGAAGTTCGTAAACGTCGGGACTGTACTCAAGCAAAATATCTTTACCCGCAACACCAATATCAGCGGCGCCGCGTTCAACATAAATTGCAACGTCTGACGGTTTTACCCAGAAGTAACGAACCTGCTTTTCGCGGTTTTCAAAAATTAACTTGCGGTTGTTTTCTTTAATCGAGGGGCACTCATAACCGGCAGCCTCAAACATGGCATATACTTTTTCACCAAGTCTTCCCTTTGGCAATGCAACATTAAGCATTTATACCCCTCCTCTTATATCTTTTAACTCTTTATATCTTATTTTACCTGCGTCACAGTTTTGTACCGAAACGGTTTTTCCGCTATCTACTATCTGTTTTACTGTATTGACTAAAACACTGTTATCGGTAGTGTCATCACAAAGCAGCAAAAAGTCAACGTCAGACTCCTGCTTTTCAGTTGGTAAATCTTCTAATAAATCAAGATAAATTGCAAAACCGATAGCACCCGAACGCCTACCCATTTTGCAAAGCAGATTATCATACTGACCGCCCGAAAGCACACTTTGAGAAATACCTGCAATGTAGCCCTTGAAAACTATACCATTATAGTAATTCATATCACTTACGGCAGAAAAGTCAAATTTTATTTTACCACCGAAAGACAGATTGTCAAGCATAGCGGACAGTGTTTTTAAGGTATTTACGGCATCTGTTGCAATATATTTACTCAAATCATTTAATTTTTGTAAAACAGAATCTCTGTTACCGTAAATTGAAACAAATTCCAGAAGAATATTTTTAAGCTCTTCTGATACGTTGTTTGCGTCACAAATTCTTGATAAATCGTGAGGATTTTTGTCCGATAGATACTTTATGGCTTCTTGCGTGAAAGTTGTATTTTTGCAAATATTATCAAGCAAGGATGAAAGCAGCCCCAGATGTGAAATTTCAAGCACAAAATCTTCTGATATAAGACTAAGGCTTTCAGCCGCCATAACAATCATTTCGTATATGTCATAAAGACTGATATCACCAATACATTCAACACCCGTTTGCATAATTTCTTTAAACTGATGGGTGTTTTCTGAAACACGGTAAACATTTTCGTTATAGCAAACCTTTTGCTTAAAACCTTCTACATCCTCACCATTTTTGATAATAGATAAGGTAACATCGGGCTTAAGTGCCAACAACTTACCATTGGTATCATTAAATGCAATAATTCTATCGCTTACCAAAAAGTCTTTATTCTGGATATAAAATTCATATTCCTCAAACTTACTCATCTTAAAAGGCTTATACCCATACTTTGAATAGAGCGAACGCAAAGCGTATATTGCCTTTTCTTCATTTCTTAAAATACTGTTGTTAGTCATTATTTTCACCACTTGTCCTGTTTATTACAATATCATATCCACCTGCGCCATATTCGCAGCATTTACTTACACGGCTGATTGTCGCCGCGCTGGCACCCGTTTCTTTAGTTATTTTTGTATAGCTTACGCCTTTTTTAAGCATCTTTGCGACAGATAACCTCTGCGAAATATCGAGTGCTTCTTTTATAGTGCAAATATCATCCAAAAAAGCATAACACTCTTCCTTTGTTTCAAGTGAAAGCAACGCTTTGCATAATTCATCGGTGCTTTTATTATGCCAACTACTCATAGTTTTCTCCTTTTAAAATCACTTTAGCGTACTAATGTGTTAATGTGTTGAATTATACTACCAATATTCCCCTGTGTCAAGTGTAAATTTAAACTTTTTTATAATACTACTTGACTTTACTTATTAAATTATAATATATTTATTTTTAAGGTAAATACTTTTAAAGAGGTTGTGATAAAATGACTATTACAAACGATATTAAATACGTAGGTGTAAATGACCGAAAAATTGATTTATTTGAAGGTCAGTACATCGTGCCAAACGGCATATCATATAATTCTTATGTTATACTCGATCAGAAGATTGCTGTTATGGATACGGTCGATGCCTCATTCACTCACGAGTGGCTTGACAATATTCAGAATGTTTTAGGCGACAAGGCTCCCGACTATCTTATCATTCAACATATGGAACCTGACCACTCGGCTAATATTGTAAACTTTATAAAAAGATATCCGGCTGCTACAATTGTATCGTCACAAAAAGCATTTAATATGATGAAGCAATTTTTCGGTACTGAATTTACCGAAACCCAACTTGTTGTAGGCGAAGGAGATACCTTATCCTTAGGCAAACACAATCTTACCTTTGTTACCGCTCCTATGGTACACTGGCCCGAGGTTATTGTTACCTATGACAGTACCGATAAAGTTTTGTTTTCGGCAGACGGATTCGGCAAATTCGGCACACCCGACACGCAAGAAGACTGGGCGTGCGAGGCAAGACGCTATTATATAGGTATCGTAGGCAAATACGGTGCACAAGTGCAAGCTCTGCTCAAAAAAGCGTCAACACTCCAAATAGAAAAAATATGTCCTCTTCACGGTCCTGTGCTTAGTGAAAACCTCCAATACTATATAAACCTTTATGATATCTGGTCAAGTTATCAGGTTGAAGAGGAAGGTATTGTTATTGCCTACACCTCGGTTTACGGTAATACCAAAAAGGCTGTATATCAACTTGCAGATAAATTAAAGGCTAACGGCTGCCCTAAAGTTGTTATCAACGACCTTGCTCGCTGCGACATGGCAGAGGCGGTTGAAGACGCTTTCCGTTACAGCAAACTGGTTCTTGCAACAACCACCTACAATGCCGAGATATTCCCCTTTATGCGCGAGTTTATCAATCATCTTACCGAGCGCAATTACCAGAACCGTACAATAGCATTTATAGAAAACGGCAGTTGGGCGCCGCTTGCTGCTAAGGTTATGAAAGAAATGTTTGCCAAAAGCAAAAATCTTACATTTGCTGATAACACCGTGAAGATACTTTCCGCATTAAACGAAGAAAGCAACGCACAACTTAATGCCCTCGCTGATGAGCTTTGTATGGATTATTTAGCACTTCAGGATGAAACCGCCAACAAAAATGACCTTTCAGCACTTTTTAACATCGGATACGGTCTTTACGTTGTAACCTGCAACGATGGTAAAAAGGACAACGGTCTAATAGTAAATACCGTAACACAGGTTACCAACTCACCAAACAAGATCGCCGTAACCATAAATAAAGAAAACTATTCCCACCATATTATTAAACAGACAGACAAAATGAACATCAACTGTCTAAGCATTGATGCGCCATTTGCCGTGTTTGAAAAATTCGGGTTTGTAAGCGGCAGAAATGTTGACAAATTTGCAGAATGTGAGCCGCTTCGCTCCGATAACGGTCTTGTTTTCTTACCACGACACATAAATTCATTTATCTCGCTTAAAGTAGAACAATATGTCGACCTTGATACACACGGTATGTTTATTTGTGAAATCACCGAAGCGCGTGTGCTTTCCGATAAGGAAACAATGACCTATAGTTACTATCAGGATAACGTAAAACCAAAACCTCAAACAGACGGTAAAAAAGGTTTTGTATGTAAGGTATGCGGCTACGTTTATGAGGGTGATACGTTACCCGAAGATTTTGTTTGTCCACTTTGCAAACACGGCACTGCCGATTTTGAAGAAATAAAATAATTTTTCAGGAGGAAAAAATATATGAAAAAATACGTATGCAACATTTGCGGTTGGGTTTATGACGAGGCTGCGGGCGATCCGGATAACGGTATTGCAGCAGGCACAAAATTCGAAGATTTACCCGACGATTTTGTTTGCCCTCTTTGCGGCGTAGGCAAGGACGATTTCAGCGAAGAATAATCGCAACGCAGTCAACAATACGTTGACTGCGTTTTTTCTTGTAAAAATTATAGTTTTATGATATTATTGTAGTATAAATTTTAAGGAGTATTACAACCTTGTCACAACACGAAAAACAACTGACCAAAAAACAAAAAATTATTATATACTCATCTGCTGCCGCAGCGGCAATACTTGCTGCTGTTGTTGTAGTAATCATTCTGGTACATACTGTCACCAATCCACCTCCTGTTATATTAGACCTTAGCAGCTCAGCGCATACGTCTACTCTCAGTGAAGCGGACACTTTTTCACAAACAGAAACTCTTCCGCCCGCAGACACTGCACCAACACCGCTGATTCAAGGTATAGAAAACGGCGCTACATACTATACAACACAATATGCCTTTCTGACGGATAAAAGCATTAAATCCGTTACAGTAAACGGCGAAGATCAAAATCTTGAATTTTTTATTGATGGTAACGCTACAAATATGTACGTTATAGAAATTACTGATGCTACTGACACTATAACTACGTATATCGTTTATACAAAACCAATATCTACGTTATCGGAGCCTATTGGCGAATTAAACGAATTCACCGTAACCGGTGATAACTACAATACTGTAAAGAACGTCAGAAACTCGGTTTTAAAACTTAACACAAATTACTCCCCACCTTCCGAGAGCAAGGAAATCGACGACATTGTGTCACTGTGCGATATGTTTCTCAGTAGACTTGATGCTGTATCCGAAAGTATTACCGAACTTAAAAGCACTATTGATAAATATCAGGAAAAAACTCCTGAAACAAGCGATATCAATGATATACATCAAACCATTCTTAAGATTGATGAACTGCTTGGAAATACCAATATTTCTTCAGATCAGCTCAAATCACTGCAGAATATGAGCTCAAAATGTCGGTTGTGGTTAAGTGAACTTTCACCAGACGAACCCGCAACCGAAATTATAGAATAATTTTTACATTTTTTTAAAAAAATGCTTGCAATCTTGAAAGTTTTGTGTTAATATTGTGTTTGCTATGTGACCGATTAAGATTCGGTCGATTTAAAAAGGAGGTGCAACCAATGGCAAAATGTGAAATTTGCAGCAAAGAAACTGCTTTTGGTATTAAGGTTTCTCACTCGCACAGACGTTCAAACAGAACTTGGAAGCCCAATGTTAAAAAGGTAAAGGCTATCGTTGATGGTTCACCCCGTCGCATCAATGTCTGCACCCGTTGCTTACGTTCGGGCAAGGTTACCAGAGCTATCTAATCAAATCTTTGAATTAAAGTCCCGTGTAAGCAGTTTACACGGGCTTTTTTCTTATGTCAACGAAAGGAATAACGAATATGATAAAGGCAGTTTTATTTGATCTTGATGGCACTTTAGCCGATTCACTTATCGATTTAGCCGATGGTGTAAATCGCGCCATTCAAGAAAAAGGCTATCCCACCCACGAAGTCGAAGCATTTAAATACTTTGTTGGCGACGGTATACCCAAAATGATTGAGCGTGCTCTTCCGCCAGAGCATCGTACCGCGGATGAGGTTAATGAAATCAAAGATATTTTCTTGCCGTATTATGCAGTTCATTATGCCGATAATACTTACGCTTACGATGGTATGCCCGAACTTGTAAACACCCTTAAAGAAAAAGGATTTATAGTCGCAGTAGTTACCAACAAAGAGCAGGATATGGCAAATGAGGTTGTAACATCACTTTATGGTGATGTGTTTGACCTGATTTTTGGTAAACGCGACGGTATCCCCGCAAAACCCGATCCTACAGCTGCATTTATGGCTATGGAAGAATTAGGCGTTAAACCCGAAGAATGCGTATTTATCGGTGACTCGGGAATGGACGTTGCAACCGCGGTTAACAGTGGTGCAGTACCCGTGGGTGAGCTTTGGGGTTTTCGTAAAGAAGACGAACTGCTCGCAAACGGTGCTAAATACATAATAAGCAAGCCAAACGAGCTTTTGGATATTATAAAGGAACTGAATAAATGAGCGCATCTTACAAAAGCACAAAAATTGCCTGCTTTGTAGGCTTTGTAGTACAAGCAATCATCAATAACTTTTTACCGCTGCTTTTTATAATTTTCAACACACAATATGGTCTTAATTATGAAGAGCTTGGTCGTCTGCTTTTTGTTAACTTTTTTGTTCAGCTTATAGTAGATGCTATTACTCCCGCTATTGTTAAAAAGACAGGTTATCGAGGCGCTGCTATCGCCTGCCACGGTCTTGCGGCAGTCGGTCTTTGTATGCTTGGAATCTTGCCACTTTTATTCCCCGGTCATATATACGCTTGCCTTGTAGCCGCAATAATTGTATATGCTTCGGGCAGCGGTATAATTGAAGTTTGTATCAGTCCTATTGTTGAGTTGCTGCCTGGAGACAAAAAAGGTGCAGATATGGCTTTTTCTCACTCTTTTTACTGTTGGGGACAGGCATTTACCGTGCTTATATCTACCCTGCTCTTCTTTATAATTGGTCAGGATAAATGGTTTTTTATACCTATGCTTTGGGCGATTTTACCGCTTCTTAATATGCTTAACTTTATGCGCGTGCCCATAGTTGAAGAACAAAATGAATCCATTACTAAAACGGCAAACACACTCTTTAAAAACCGTGACTTCTGGTTATTTGCAATCATTATGATTTGCGCCGGAGCCAGTGAAATTGCTATGGCAGAGTGGGCATCCCTCTTTGCGCAAAAAGCGTTAGGTGTCGAAAAAGCTGTCGGTGATCTTTTAGGCCCTTGTGCATTCGCGATATGTATGGGTAGCGGAAGGGTTATATTCGGTCTTTTAGACGGTAAATTCAACCCTAAGAAAGCGCTTATTATAAACAATATTTTTTGTATCCTTTGCTATGTAGGTGTTGGCGTGTTCAACATACCTGCACTATCACTTATAGCCTGCGCTCTATGTGGCTTTACCGTAAGTCTTTCATGGCCCGGAACATATTCTATGGCGGCGCGTCACTTCCCAAACGGTGGTACGCTTATGTTCAGTATATTAGCCCTTAGCGGTGACTTTGGTTGCTCTATGGGGCCATGGCTTTTAGGGTTTGTTGCCAACAAATCGACACTTGAGACAGGATTTATTGTGCTTGCCATATTCCCCGCTATTATGGTTATAACAGCGGGTTTGCTTCGCAAAGAAAAATGTTGAAAAAAGTAATGCTATCAGTTACAATATAAATATACAAATATTACCTATGAGGTGCAATTATGAAAAGAGATGATTATTTAAGCTGGGACGAATACTTTATGGGTATTGCGTCACTTTCCGCTTTACGCAGTAAAGACCCCTCAACTCAGGTAGGCGCGTGTATTGTAAACGAAGAAAAACGTATTCTCTCTATGGGTTACAATGGTATGCCACACTGCTGCCACGATGATGAATATCCCTGGGACCGCGGTGAAGGCCTTAACTCCAAGTATCTATACGTTTGTCACGCTGAGCTTAACGCAATACTTAACTGCAACACATCGTCTGTTCGCGGTTGCACCGTTTACGTAACGCTTTTCCCTTGCAACGAGTGCACAAAGGCGATTATTCAGTCGGGTATTAAAGAGATTGTATATATGTGTGACAAATATGCTGACACCGAAAGTGTTAAAGCATCAAAACGGATGCTTAACAGCGCAGGTATTATCTACCGCCAATACATACCGACAAATAAAGAAATTAGTATTACACTTTAAAACGGAAAAGCATAACCACCCGTCAAACGGGTGGTTTGCACAAGGGCTATAAGCCCATAATGCCGACCCGCGTCTCAAGGCGCGTGCTTTCTCTTTGTTCAAGCCTTAGAGTCGTTGCCTCTTTGGCTACCCCTAAAGGGGTTAACTAAATGGGTCTGCGTATTCTTTTACGCTTAACTTGTCTAATGCAGTATCTGTTTTCTCTTGTTCTTGGATATATTTCTTTATTGTGCTCTCATTTAAGCCTACTGTTGAAACATAATATCCTTCTGCCCAAAAGTGTCGATTGCCAAATTTATATTTTAGATTTGCATGTTTGTCGAACATCATCAATGCACTTTTGCCTTTTAAATATCCCATAAAACTCGCTACGCTCGTTTTGGGTGGTATGCTCAGTAAAAGATGTACATGGTCTGGCATCATATGACCTTCTATTATTTCTACACCTTTATATTTGCAAAGTGTTCTAATAATTTCTTGTAAGTCTTTGCGATATTGATTATATATTATTTTTCTTCTGTATTTTGGAACTATTACTATATGGTACTTGCATAACCACTTTGTATGTGATAAACTATTTGTGCTATTAGCCATTAAAATTCTCCTTTCGTAGTTCTCTAAGACTTGAACAACCTTATTGTACTACTTGGGAGGATTTTTTTGTATAACATTCAACGCGCACCCGCATAGCGGGTGGTTGATTGGTTTACGCTTATGCGTAAACCAGCCTAAAGGCACTAAGACAAGGAGCACATACCTTACGGTAGTGCTCCCTATTTTATTGGCACGCTGAAAGGGATTCGCTCGACGGCAACGCCGCCGACACGCCCACGGGCTTTTCAACCATTCCCCGAAAGGTTGCAATTTGCCTACGGCAAACCGCCCTTTTCGAATCCCTTTCTCCACATAAAAAATCATACGAAACTCACCAAATGGTGAATTCCGTATGATTGGCACGCTGAAAGGGATTCGAACCCCCGACCCTCTGCTTAGAAGGCAGATGCTCTATCCAACTGAGCTATCAGCGCATATTACCTATTTCGGCAACGAAATGTATTATATCATAAGGTTTTAAAATAATCAAGTATAATTTTAATATTTACTTTTATATTGTCAGTAATTATAATATTAACATAAAATTCAAAGGTGTGATATTATGCGAACAAAACATATGACAATAGTTTTTGACGATGGTCCGCTTCCCTTTATGTGTGAAATGGTAGATTTGTTTAACCAATACGGCTTTAAAGCAGGTTTTGCCGTTATGGGCGCCAGAATCACTGACGATACCGAATATATGCTTAAATACGCCATAGATAACGGTTTTCAGCTTGTGGGGCATTCACACTCTCACCCCCGTCTTGAAACCATCACAAAGCAAGAGGTTATTGACGAAATGACTATGCCCGTGGCAGATGTTAAAAGTCGCACGGGTTACGATATGAAAAACGTAGCCCGTCTGCCAAATTTATGCCGTGATGAAGACGTTTTACAAACCTGCAAAGAATTAAACCTTATCTTGCTCGGTCACGGTATGTTGTGTGGCAGTGATTGGCTTCCTGATGCAAAGGCTGAAACAGTAGCCAAAGAAACATTAGACACTGCCTGTGATGGTGCTGTTGCCTGTATGCACGTAAGAGAGCATACATACGAAGCATTAAAAACCATATTGCCTGAACTTAAAAAACGTGGTTTTGAACTTGTAAACCCCGACGAGTTATTTAGAATCAAGGGCAAAACAAATATCCCTGTCGGTGTTCACATACATAATGTAAATGATATTTAAAAGCAAAAGCGATTGCCAAGCGGCAATCGCTTTTTAAAATTATTCTGCACAGGTTTCTACACAATGACCTTTATGACCGCATTTCGGACACGTCAATTTGCGTGTCGTGGGCGTATGATAAGCCCAAAAGGCTTCCTTGAATTTTGGTTTAAATACCTCGTGACATTGCGGACAAATGTATGCCACGTTTTTAAAATAGTAACGCGAAATCAATATTCCGTACGGAATTGCAACCACAGCCCACACAACAAACGGCCACCAGATACCTTCAAGCGCCCAAAGCACTATGCTTCCCCACTGTAATATGCCGATTGGTATTCCGGAAAGCAACATAATTGTACGTATTTTCCTGAGTTTTTTCTTTGCATTCATAATATTTGCTATATCTCCTATTGATTCAACCGAGAAATTTTTAACGTTTTTCAGTTCCTTTTTTATTGATGTCAACATATCCAGTTTTTTCTGACGCTCAGCAAGCTCTTCTTGCAGAATTTTTTGCTGTTGTTCGAGCAAAATGCTGATAACGCTTGCAGGGTCTTTTTCGTGAAGTAATTCTTTAATACTATTTATAGGTAGCCCTACCTCGCGAAGAAAACAAATGATTTTCATCCGTTTAAGGTCATCCTCGCTATACAGCCGTCTGCCGCCTTCACTGAGTTCGCTCGGAACTAAAATTTTGCGCGTATCATAATACTGTACCGTTCTTACCGATACGTCACACAACTTTGCAATTTCTCCCGTTGTATATTTTGACATAGCATTCACCTACCTTTCGCTACTATCATATATCATTACGTAGCGTCACAAGCAACCCCTTACGCAGGGGGATTTTTTAAAAAAACAAAAATTTTTTCTTATGTATATATAATACCATTAATTAATACTTTTTTCTACCACCAATTCAAAGAAAAAAATGTAAGTCCGCACAAAAATTACCTATAATAAATTAAAATATATTTCACAAGATAATATTGCAAACGCAAACAAAATTTGTGTATGTAAGGAGTGAAACACGATGGCTAAAAACGTAGTACCCGAGGCTAAAGAAGCACTCAACCGTTTTAAGATGGAAGCTGCTAACGAGGTTGGTGTACCCCGCCCATCTTAAAACGGTTGTTTTTAGTCCATTTTTTATACATATTCAACAAATTTTCGCAAGTTTATTTTATCTCGTCCATTTCGCCCACAAACTTATAAAATATACGTATTTCCTGTTGAAACTTGGAGTTTCTGTGACTTGCTTTAACCTTACCCTCAGGCAAAATTTTAGGGCCAACCTCAATTCTGTCGATAAATGTAAGCAAGGCATCACGGTCAAGCGTTTCAATATAGGAATACTGTCTTGTGAGTTCAAAGAACATTTTGTAATTCTCACTTTTACTTGTTTGCACAGCATCCTCGCTAAGCTCTAAAAGTTCTTTCTTTATTGCAACAGATTCCTTCTGCAAATCATCAACCATTGAACTTAGTCGGTCATCATCGAGTTTCCCTTCAGCATTGTCTACATAGAGTTTCGGAATAATCTTATCAATAATACCTAGTCTGCCCTGTAGCTTTTCTCGGCGGACTTTTCTTGCCTTTGCGGCATTATCTGAATTTTCCTCTTGCATAATGTGTTCTACAATTGCATCAATTTGCTCATCAGTCAGAGAAATCAAGGAGTTCAAATCTTCCGTAATAAGCTCTATAAGGTCAGCATAGCGTATTCTTGTGCCCTTGCAAGGCTTATTTATATCCTTGCGCTTATTGATACAGGAAAGATACCAATACTTTTCTCGCTCTCCCTTGTAAACCGTTCCGCAAGAACACAAAGCGTGTCCGCAAAGTGCACAGTAAGCAACACCCGAAAAAATGCTTTTTCTAACATGGTCATACTGCTGAAAATTGCGAGTGCCCTTACCCATATTATCATGTGCTTTTTGAAAGATTTCTTCGCTCACCAATGCTTCGTGGGTATTCTCAGTCACTGCCCATCTTTCCTGTGGGATAGCAACCTTCTTTTTTGACTTTGCACTTGCCTTTTTAGTTTTACCAAGAACTGTATGACCAAGATAAACTTCATTCTTTAAGATGCGTTTGACAGTTGTATAATTCCAAAGGTCTGATGCTCTTGCCGCTCCCTCTTCGCTAAATTCGTCACGATAAAGCACACGATATTTAAGCGGCGGAATAACTCCATCATTGTTTAAATCCTGTGCTATCTTTCTTGATGAATCACCGTTTGCGGCGGCATTAAAAATTCTTTGAACAACTGGTGCAGTAACTTCATCGGGAACAAGCTTGTTTTTGTTGCGGTGTTCCTTTTTATATCCATAAGGCGGACAGGCGCAATACAAACCGTCTTGACGTTTGGTTCTAAGCACATCCTTAACCTTTCGTGAACCGTCACGCAGATACACCTCGTTCATAGCAAACTGGAACGGTGCCATCACGTTATCGTCTTCACTGTCAAAATTGTCGGCAATGGCGATATATCTCACATCGTGCTCAGGAAAAAACTGTTCGGCGTAATAACTTGACTCACGCATATCACGGCCAAGACGGGATAGGTCTTTGGTAATTACCGTGTTTGCCAAGCCTTTATTTAATTCTCGCATCATTTCCTGAAATCCTGGTCGGTCAAAGTTACCACCCGAATAACCGTCATCAACAAATTCGCGAACAAGGTTGATACCATGTTGCTCGCAATATTTGGTCACGATCATACGTTGGTTTGTAATACTTGATGATTCACTTTTTTGTGCTTCTTCTCGTGATAACCTAAAATAAGCAAAAGCAATTTTATTTTGTTCGACTCTCATAGTCCCTCCTTCGACTGAATCGAACCACTAAAATTATTATACATTATTGTGCCGTTTCTTTCAAGTGACGGCACATTATTTTTTATATCTTTTACACGCTGTTCAATTAACATAGCGGTGGTTTTATTCTCTGCAAAGACTCTGCTGATAATATATCTCGTGTTCTCAATATCTCTATAATCCTTCACTCGAACTCCTCCTTTCTCTATCTTTTCCAATACAGTAAAAATTAAACATAAACGTGACTCCCTTAATGTCTTTTCCGAAAACATTTGTATTTACAATATGGAGAAGTTCATTTTTTAGTTTCAAGAAAACATTAAGTATATTAAAATAGAGATAAAGGCAGGTGGTTAATTTGATTGTTTTTTAACTTTGGAACAAAAAAATAAGAAAGGAAAATTATTATGAATAGAGTTATTTCAGGAAAAATTAAGGATACTATTGTTGAACAGGTGGTTTTTGGAGATGATGTAAGCGACTTGGCGGAAAAATACCAAGTTTCGAGAGCGCGCATCTATCGGTGGATGAAAGATTATGAATACCAACAAAAATACAATACGGATAATCTTTTAACGCTCACTCAAATGAAAAGGAATATAGATCGTGCAAACAAAAAATTGCATATTTTAAGCAGTGCCCCATGCGGCACGAATTCGCCGCTACTCCCCCGTTATAAATACATAGAAACGATTGAAGACATATACGGTCTTAATCTTTGCTGTGAAGCAATGAATGTTAATAAGGGTTCGTATCTCAACTATAAGCTTCGCGGTAAACGTGGTGATACGGTATATGCTAAACGTCAAGAAGAAGCCAAACCGCTGATTGAAGAAATATTTTATGAAAGCCGTCGCACCTATGGTGTAAACCGAATTTACTCTGTTTTAAAAAGCAGAGGTTATGATTACGGTGTAAAATTAATAAGGAAAGTTATGCAGGAAAATGATATGTTTGTTATAGGAACTAATGCTAAAAAGAACTATTTAAA
>JAZNWJ010000035.1:0-30963 GCA_045593245.1 Acutalibacteraceae bacterium
AAGACCGGAAGCCTTAGGATACTCCTGTGTGCCACCCTTATTTAAAACAATATTGTTGGGATCAATACGCATGGTAACCACTTGAGCGTTTTCATAGTTACCATCGCCATCCCAGTCAAAACGATAGCCATAGTTGAGGTAATCCTTGCCACTAATAATGGCATCTATAAGATAGCCTTCGTTTACGATACCCCACATGGTTATGTACTGCGTTGCGGATTCATCATTAGAATCTCTGAACTGCTTGAAGGATTTGTTATTTTCCTCGTCCCAACCAGTTGCAGTCTGATATTGATAGGTAGCATTGTCAAGATTAACATCAGAAGGAGCGGTAACCTTGATACCTACCCACCAGCCATCTGTCCAACGTCCAATAGAATCGTTCTTAGGAGACCATTCAAGTGAAGTGCCACTAAATGTAACAGTACTACCATCGACAGTTCCACCATTTACTAGTGCTTCAACTGTGCCAACGGAACCAGTAGAACTGGCATAAGCACTTACAATGGCCGGGGGAACCATGCCAATGAGAATTGAAAATGCAAGAAGCATTGACAACAGTTTCGATGACAAAGAATTCTTTATCTTAACCATTTCACTCTTCCTTTCTTACTTAGATGAATTTGCTCGTTCTTTTTCAATAGCCTGGAGCATTTTATTTTGATTAATTATGTGATAAAAAACTTTTCCATTTAATATGCAGTGCATACTAAAGGAGAAAACAAATAAAGAAACAAGAACATAGCAAATATATCCGGTTCCTTTTGTTGCGATCATAGCAATTACGAGTCCTATTAAACTGAGGATTGTAACAGCATCCGCAACCGTTGCGTAAGAATTTTTAAAAAAGGAAATTAATCCAACTTTTTGTGTGACTCTCACTTTTCTGATTCGGTGAATCACATACCAAGATTTTCTGCGGTGAGCTAACACACACTGGGTCACAATTCCCATAATGATCGAGATCCAAAACATGAGACCTGCAACCATTGTATAAGCTGAAATGCTTTCTGTAGGAGTTTCACTTCCAAGCGGCATCAGCAAAAAGCTGACTGCGAACATAAGAAAGAAGAAAATTGAAAGTCCTAACCAAATCGTATCTACTTGTTTTCTACTCATCAGACTGCCTCCATTGTAATAATTTCATTTGTGTGAATGAAGGTAATCTCATATTCAATGGTAAACGCTGAATCGTTGGTTGCTTCACTCAATACTGTAGTTTCACCAGAAGTCATAACTTCGGAGAGAACCGACGTCTCCCCTGCTCCTGTATTATCAAGAACTGAAGTCTCGTTGTAAGAATCAAGAACAGTTGTCTGATTTGCTGTTTCATCAACTTGCAGTTCCTGCGTATCAATCTTTGTTGTATCAATACCGCGCATCTGCATTTGATGTTGCTGAATAACATTTCCTGAAGGTGAGATTTTATCAGTCAACTTACCGCGTGCTTCGTTAAAAGCACTAACCTTATAAGCTTTATCACCAGATGCTTCATTCTGCTCTCGAATGTTTTTGATTGCTTTGCGAGCAGTGGCACCTGTCAGGTCGCTGATAACCTTAGGAATTTTAAGAAAGATAAAAATCAAAATTGATACAATAAACATGATGCCGCAAAGGATTGCTGCGCCAATAAATATGTATCTATAAATATCGTATGTCATTTATTGTCGCCTCCTTTACGCCTTTGCAGAATCAATCTTCTTGATTGTTTCTGTGATCGATGTTTGTAATGCTTTAATGTCTTCCTCAAGCACAGATTTATTTACCTTGCCTGCATCAGAGGAAATCTTATTAAGCAATTCCTTCATTGCTTCCTGCGTTGTTACTTCAAGGAACGGTGCAATGTTTGTATTGATCATACCATCAATCTCGTTCCAAACCTGAAGTTTAGAGTCAACGCTATCAAACTCATCTGCTTTTGTTTTAAGTTCAGAAATCATATTCCAGAGTTTGCCGTATTCTTCGTACATTTTCTCTGTCTGCTTGATTTTAGAACCGTTGTACTGGTTAATCAGCTCAAGGCAATTTGAAATATCGCAATAGATTTCTGCAATTGGGTAACTGCCTTTCGCCTCTTCAAACCATTTTGATGCGTTTGAGTATCTGTCTCTATCAACCTTCACATCATAATAGAAAAGGAAGGATTGACCGATTTCGTAGCAAACTCTCTGATAACCTTCGGGGTCCTCTTTCTTAAGTTGCTCAAGTACATTAATATTTTCAGAGAAGCCACTTGCCTTTTTATTATCAAGACCAATTTGAAGTTTAAGTAACTGCTGCCCCTCTTCCTTAGACAACGCAAAGTCATCAGTTAGGAATTTATTCAGCTGCGAATAAGCATCAGCTCGTGTAGGATCCGTAAGAATCGCTTCATAATAATCTTCTGTTGCAGAGGCCGATTTTAAAATAACCTCATAATTTTCGCTCTTCTTATTTTCAGCAGAAATGTATCCCCAGAGAGAAACAAATCCGAAAACAAAAGTCATCGCAACAGAGAGAATGAATGTCCACAACTGTTTCTTTTGTTTTTTACGGTGGATATCATCAATCTCTTCATAATGCTCAAGTGCATACATAAGTTCTGCACAAGATTGATATCTGTCCTCAGGGTTTCGCTGTGTACACTTTTGAATAATTCTTTCAAGGCCACTGGATAATGAGGGGTTTATCTCACGAATCGGCTTAATCTCATAAGGCGGTTCACAAGGATTCATACCTGTTACCAAGTGATAGAGTGTTGCACCTAAACAATATATATCAGTACGGGCATCAGTTTGACCCATACCACCGAACTGTTCGGGGGCTGCATAACCAACCGTACCAAGACAGGTAGTATCCGCAAGATTCTTTTCCTTGTACTCACGAGCAGTACCGAAGTCGATAAGCGTAATGTTGCCATCAGGTTTAAGCATTACATTTGCCGGCTTCATGTCGCGGTAGATAATAGCCGGGTTTCTACTGTGTAAATATCCAAGAACATCGCAGAGCTGTTTTGCCCAAGCAATTACCATATCTTGAGGCTGCGCACCAAATTCCTCCAAAGCTCTGTTCAAAGAGTTACCCTGAATGTAGTCCATAATAATAATGAACGAATCTTCAGTATCAATAACGTCTATAATACTCGGAAGGTTAGGGTGACTTAGTTTCTTCAAAATATCAGTCTCCGCAACCAATCCCTGTTTAACTGATTCAAAATCCAAGACGCCGTCTTTACGAACTTCTTTAACGGCCCATTGCTTATTTGCCTTTTCATTCATGGCAAGATAAACAACACTCATACCGCCTTGGCCAACTTTGTTCAGTATCTTATACTTGCCGTCGACAAGCGAGCCAATTTCAAGCATGTCTTATCCCCCTTAAAAAGTCCTTACCAAGACAACCGATATATTATCGCGTTCATTGCGTTGTTTGTTAAGTTCAATTAAATCAAGTGTATTCTGATTCATAGTAGAATCATCCATTAACACACCAGGTTGGAATTTTTCGAAAATTTCATCTGGTGTAATCTCGTGACGGAAACCATCAGAGCAGAGCATATATGTTGCATTCAGTTTGGTTTCTCCAACAAAGAAGTCCGGATAGACCTCCTCAGAAGCACCGATACACTGAAGAAGAACACTTCTTCTTTCATCGACCTCTGCCTGTTCGGGTGTCATATTACCAAGAGCTACTTCACGAGCAACAAAGGTTTGGTCGTTTGTTAGCTGCGCCATTACATCGGTAAACTCATATGCTCTTGAGTCACCAACATTCATAATGAAGTACTGATTGTCAGTAAAGAGCATAACCACTGCTGTTGTGCCAAGCTTAACGCCCTGTCTTGCACCATACGTTTTAATGATGTTATTTTGGTCCAAAAGGATCTTTTCCCACTGAGCTTTGATAACATCTTGCTCAAGAGGAGCATTGCAAAGATGAGGCAGCTCATTGTTCACCCATTCATCAAACGCCCTAATGACGGAGGCACTTGCCACCTCGCCTTTTGCGAGACCGCCCATTCCGTCGCATAAAATGGCAAAAGACATCCTACCAATCGAGGTGTTGATAACCTTAACCGATAGGCTGTCTTGATTTGTATTTTTAACTATTCCAATATCTGTATTGGCTGAAACAATAAAGTTCATTATTTACTACCTTCCTTTTCCTCTTTCACGAATACTCGCGGTAGAATAATCCATATAAAGAACATAACGATTAATGCTGACGATCCAATCACAACACCAATCATGCTATGAACTAAACCAAAAATTATTAAAATCACATTCAGCAAAAGCGCAATAGAGAAACTACCAACTTTCAGTGCATCATTTTGGCAGAACAATGTTGCATAAACAAAAAGCGAAATTCCACAACAGTCGCAATTGTTAACAAGACTTTCAGAGTAAATGCAATTTCGCCCATCCAAATTGCGCCGCTAATAACCATATTGACCATCAATGGAATAAGCAATATAGGCATCATATTCCCCCTAATCAATTCAAGTATGTATAAGTTTGCAATCTCAGGGAAAAATAGTAATAGCGCAAAAGAAGCAAATCTTTTGCGTAGAACTGTTAGTTCTATGCAAGAACAAAGGGAAACCGTTGAAATATGCGGTTTCCCTTTGTTCTTTTGACCATATTTTTGACCACATATACTATGCGGATAATGCCGGCAATTTTTCTAACTGTGCTCTTTTAAGATTCATTGATGAGTGAACATAAGTGTTTAATGTGATTGAAACATTTGAGTGTCCAAGTATTTCGCTTAGTGATTTCACATCAACTCCGTATTCAATACATCTTGTTGCGAAACTATGCCTTAAGGCATGGTAATTCAGTTCGGGGAAATGATTTTGTTTCATAAACTTATGATATCTGTATTCGAATGTTCTTGGGCTTAAAAAATCTTTTTTATCTGAAACAACGTAGCAAGAAGTAGAGCTGTTTTTGAGTTGAATAAGAATACTTTTTAGGTCATTACCAAAAGGAATGGCTCGAAGAGATGAGTTTGTTTTGGGTGTGTCAATTATAAGGAGTGTTCCATTACCTAAAGGATTCTTAATTCTTGAAACAGTGGAACGCACATACAATATATTATTCGTTAAATCAAAATCATCCCATCTCAACGCACATATCTCACCGATTCTAAGTCCGGTTTTTAATGTGATTAATATTCCAACAGAGGTAACCGATAAATTTTCTACTATCTTTTTCTCAAGATAACGTTGTTCCAAATCGCTCAATATCTTAAGTTCGTTTTTGTCAGGGGATGGCTTATATATTTTTGACGAAACGCTCTTACACCACCCTTCTTGTGCGGCAAAATCTAATGCGGCAGAAACTATTAGCATCATTGTTCTAACATAGGATTTGGATAATCCTTTTCCTTTTTTGAGACTGCCTTTTTCTAATTTTCTTTCAGCAAATGAATTCACTGTATTAGCATCGAATTTTGATATTTGCTTGTCTCCTAAATCCGGCAGAATATGCTTAGTGATAAGATATTCATATTTATGGATTGTTGATTTTTTTAAATTCAGTTTGACGGAAGCAAACCACTCATTAACTGCGTACGAAAAAAGTTTGTCTTTTTGCTTTTGTGATGACTCGTTTTTAAAATCACTTTCCACTTCCTTTAGTTTTTCTTTGACTTCTGCATAGGTTTTTCCATACAGCGATTTGTAAAGGGTTTTACCATTTTCAGCATTGCCGATCTTATATCTGGCTTCCCAACGACCGTCTTTCCTTTTGCGTATTCTTTCGCCATGTCTAGCCATATATTTTTACTCCTTTCCTGGCTTTACACCATACTATAATTTTACGATATATTGACCAAATGACCACATAATTGACCATTTTGAAATTCGAATTATTACATTTAAGGGTCATTTTTTTACATATTAAAACTTATTTCGCCTTTTATAAGTATTATATTTAGTGATTAAATTGACAAAACTCGAGTTTTGTGATACAATTCAAAAGTTAAAATGGGTTTTTTGTAATGTTTTGAACTAACAGTTCTACGCAATAATAAACCCCTTACAATTCTAATAAATGAATTTTAAGTTCAAGCTGATGTTTTGATAAAACTTTCCAGTCCGTTTCCGCATCCGTTCAATCATAAAAAGCGAATGCAGTTTTATGCTGCACTCGCTTTTTTACTCGGTATTTCAAAGTATTTTTTTATTCTGATTAATGGTCTTTCTTTTATTATTGAGTAAATAACAATAAACATAGATATAATCATCAATATTGCAAGGATTAAATCCCCTTCCAGCCAGATATCCATAATCTGTACGACATCTTCGTTTAAAACTTTAATCTCAATATTGTATAGAATAATTGAAACTAAAGAGATTACAAATGATAAAAAACAGATTCCTTTTATCAATAATGACATATACCAAAGCCAAAAGGATTTAGGTCGGATTATTATCGAAAATAGCATAGGCAGATACATTCCTGCGAGTCCAATTAATATTATCTCGAATTTATTAGCTATGGATATTTCACATGTAACATATGGCAATGGTAAAAGACTAAAATCTATGACCTTAGCTCCTACTGCAAGTGCAATAATTGTGTGGCCGGTTTCATGTAAAAAAGGATATTCGATAACCGACACAAATAGACCAACTATCAAAAGCCCAATACATTTCAAAATATCTTTCATAACACACCTCAACGATAGTATTTACAAACCATCGTAAAAATAGGTGTGTTATTAAAATTAAAACATATAAAAATCTCGTATGACAGTTTTAACACATCATACGAGATTTTATACTATCTGAACTATTTTATTGCTTGATAACGTTTAATTACAAAATCAACAATTACTTGGGATTTAACCTTCATATTAAGTTTGTTGATAATTTTCTTTATCATCTGCTCTGTTACTTTTGGCAAGTATTCCTTATATTCAGGATACTTTTCCATTAGTTCGTTAAAGAGTGTGATTAATAGGTCGTTTGCGGATTTGCTTGTGGGATATCCGCGAGCAATAAGTGCCATATTATTATCAAAGTTAGGTGCGAGTCCTAAAAGCTCACCTGTTTTTACATCACGCATTAAACCGAAGTTTCCTGTGTGTCTGTCGGGGTTAGCGGTAATGGTATCAAGGAAAATCATTTGAATATAGTCAGGAATTGCTTTAGGACAAAGTTCCTTAAGTTTTTCAACAACCTTGATATAATCTTCCTCATCACCCATAAACGAAGATGCAGGCTCAAAAATAACAGTTGCTGAATCGGTGAAATCAAGCGACTTAACGCATTTATCACCTTTCTCGTAATGTGCCATATTCATACCGAGTGCCTTACCCAACTCATATACAAAAAGCTCGGAGAACTGCTCTTTTTGGTTAGCAGATTTATAAATCCACCATTTTCCATTTTTAAGCTTCCAACACTTTTCAAAGCTACCGATATTGGTAAGTTCCGGTGTTTTGGTATCCTTACGCTTTGCGGCAGAATTAAAACTTGAATAAAGTCCTCGTAGAGCAAGATTGGAGAAATAGTCTTTATTAAAGCGAACGTCTTCATATTTTAAGTCACTGCCGATTGCTCTTACCCAATAGGTATCAGTAATGGTTGCGGCATTAACGTGAAGAACTGTTGAAACATCGTCTTTTTCAGCAAGTCGCAATGCCTTTTTAAGCAAACGGGAGTTTGCTCTATGCGAGTCAATAGCTCTTGTTTCAAGCCAAGATTTAGCATCGCTTACACGCTTTAAATATAAAGGCAACAAATCGCTGTTCAAAACCTTAAGCTCGCTATCTTTCCAAACAGCTACAACTGTATCACGGCTTAAAATCTCAAAATCCTTCATAAACTTTTTCTCCTTTCCTTTTTAGTATTTAATACATTATACAACATATGATTTTAAAATTCAACTGTTAAGCATTTTAATTCTCCAGAAATGGCGAAAACCCGCTTAAATAGCGGGTTTTCTAAGGTTTTTTTATTGAATTTTCACGGCAGTTTTGGACCTAATCTATAGTATTAGTTAACCCGCCGTGGCCTGCATCGATTATTATTGTTTTGGTGCTGTCAATATCTGCATTTGTGGGGATTATTTCGCCTTTTACATATCCAAATGCAGCAATCAGACATATAACACCAAGCAAGCACAACTGTGGTGTGAATCTTTTCCAAATTTTCAAGCGTAGCACTCCTTAAATATTATATAATTATAACGGTCTTATTGCAAGTCAAACCTTTTTAAAATAATATGCCAGCTTTTCAAAAAATATAATAATATAATCGGTGTCTTAAAAAACGTATAGCAAATAAAAACTCAGCAAAACAGAAATTTGTGAAAATATATTGTTTCTGTTTTGCTGAGAATTTTTTATTTATGTGTATATAATAAATCTCCGCCGCCGTGCGCCAAGGCAAACACAATCGGTGAAACGCTCGCCCAAGCACTATCGCAAAAACCATCGGGTTTTTGACAACCGTCACAGTAAAACACCTGACCTTCCTCTATATCACAAGCGTGTTTAATAGGATTTTCGTACTTTTCAATCAAATCATCATAGCGCGCTTTACGCATAACGGTTATTTTAATTTTTTCATATAATACACTCCGTCGCCCAAAGTTATTTTAGCAATCAAAATAAAATATAATTTTGTAATATTATATAACTCTTATGTTTCTATTTCAAGTAAAAACATATATAACAAAGCCCAAGGTTTGACCCTTGGGCAAATTTCTTATTATTCTTCACTTTTAATATTATAACTTTTTACTTCGTAACTTACATTTTCTTCGTATTCACCGCTATCAGTCATAGACTCATCAACAGTTGTGTAAACATATCGCTTACCATCACAATTATCAAGAAGATAATTTGTAAGTTCAGTAACTTTTTCTTTACCGATATAAAACGTCTTTCCGGTATCAAGAATATTGGTATGCATATATCCGTCCTCGGTTATCCAAAGACTTATGTTTTTATAGCCCAAAAGTTCTATATCAACACCTATGCTGATTACTGTTTTTTCATACCACGTTTCATCGGAATGAACATTTTTAAGTGTTGTATCACTTAGCAGGTTTTGCCATATCAACTTATCATCAACATCAGCAAATTCTATTCTTTCGTTAATATAAGTATCTTCAATAATTTTACTGTAATTGTAACTTATGTTTCCAAATGATAATAGTTCTTTTAAATTAACGTCATCAATAAAATCACCAAGTGTTTCAGGCTTATAATGTGCGTTGATATATGCATAGTACACATTGGTGCCTTCGAGCTTTACCGCGACCACGCAATCACTTGAAATGCCCTTTATAGAATATGCCTCGGCGCTTTTTGTGTAGTTTTTCCATTCAATTTCGTCAAAGCCGTACGCTGTATAATCACCAATTTTATCAAGTACCATATCGGCATAAATCTCGGCTTTTCGGCCTGAATATCTGACTCCACCCACATCAAGTTCAGAATATTGCTCGGTAATACTTAATGAGTCCCACGGTGGTATTATTGCAATGTCTTCAGTAATTTCGAACTCGTCTTTATTACTCTGGACTACTGGGAACCTTAATATTTTTTTGTAAACGGGGTCGGTATTACGGTACTGAATAGCCTGCTGTGCACCTATGCCTGCCAAAGCAATTACAAAAACACACGCAATAGATATAATGCTTATTTTAATTCTTCTGCGCTTAATTCGTTCGTTGCTGCGCTTTAATATCTCTGCCTTACGTTGTTCAAAATTTCTCATACTAAACATTCGCCATCCTTTCCAAGAATGATGCGCAGTTCGCCTTTGGCGCGGTATAAAAGGTTGTCGATTTGCTTGCGGTTCTTTTTCATAACACGGGCGGCATCATCGTAGGTCATATCTTCAAAATAAACAAGATGCACCGCCGCACGCATATCGTCTGATAACTTTTCCAAAGCATTGTTTACTATACGCTTTTTCTCATCATTGAGCACGGTTTCGGCAGGGTCATATTCGGCATCTGCCTGATTTTCCGCCTCGGTTAGCTCTACAAATTTTATAACCTTTTGATGCTTTAAGTAATTAAGAGCACGGTTTCGCCCGAGTGTAAACAAATATGTCTTTAGCGTAACCTTAAAGTTATATTTTGATTTATGTACAATAAGATCAGAAAAAGCATCAATAGCAATATCCTCGGCGGCGTATTTGTCGTGCACGTAACCATTAACAAAGAACACAAGATTATCAAACAACTCATTTATAATTTCGTCAAAAGCGTTTGCGTCACCGTCAAGAAAACGGCGGTAGCTACTTGCGCCGTTATCCATACTGTTTCCTCCTGTTCTGAAGGTTAAATTACCTTACCCCTTCACTTATTATACAACCGAACTATGTATTATTCCTTATTAAATTTACAAATATATCTTTTAGTATCAAATTTTATAATTGTATCGTCAATAGTAAAGCCGTATTTTTGATAAAAATCAACTGCACCATCATCGGTTTCGGCAACAATTCTACTAATATCAAAACTGTTACAAATAAAATCAATCAATTTACTACCAATCCCTCTACCTTGCACGTCTGGATTTACGGCAATATCAAGTATGGTTGCTTCTTTAGCCGTAATCTCAAAAACAACTATACCAAGCCTTTTGCCATTTTGTGAATAGGTATAAATATGTGTATTATCATTTGATTGATATTTTTTTGCGCGATTTAAAAGTTTTTCAGGTGTTGGGTTATAAACACTTGGTGCCAAAAGCTCAAAAACCGATTTATCGGTCATATTTGCTTTAACGTCACAAATAGATATAACATCACATAACTCTATACCTAAAGCGCCGTATTTGGCAATTTCCTCTTTTGAGTAATATTGCTCCATATCGGTGTAATGAGCAGTTCCAAGTTCCTCTTTTGAATAACCGCATTTATCAAGCGGTAAATGTTCATACAACTCTTTAAAATCGGCGAATTTATGAAGTGCTTTTACCTTCGCAGTTATGATATCATTATTTTTGGTGCAGTTAAAAACAATAGTGTCGCCAATGTTTATTTTTTGTCGCTTTTCATCGTTGAGGCGCAATTCAATAGTCTTACTACCGTCAGCAATGTTACCGAAAGCATCGCGCCATAGTTTCATATTGTGGGTCATAACAAATACTCCTTTACAAAACACAACTTACAAAAGAGCCTGTAATAGTATCATCGGGCATTTTTACAGGACTTATAGAAAACCTATTTTTTATCCACAAGCGGTGCGACGACACATTTTTAACATATGAATATGTATCCGTTATTTTTTGTTTATCGATTTCAGTGCCAATTCGTACATTGATCATAACAAATACTCCTTTATATCGCTGACAAACTGATTGCCACAACGCGCAAGCTCGCCAAGCACACGGTCTATACCTTGTTCAGTTTTATACCAATTTTCGCTTGTAATACCCATACAATCTACAGGGCATACATAGAACTTAGTATCAGGAAATGCCAGACTGTAAAGCATTAAGCATCTGCGCGCATGAAAAAATTTGCATACTATAATCGCAGTTTTGATTTCTAAATTATTATCATCAGCAACAGTTCTTGACATAAATGCGTTATCGCGGGTATGACCCGATTTATCCTCCCCGATTATAGCAGTTAACGGCACACCATTTTTATTTAATACATCGGTCAAAAAATCACAATCAGTTTTATAATTACCGTTGTAAATATCAGATTTTGATTTTACACCGTCAAATTTTGTCTTTTTTACACTTACGCCACCCGACGGAATAAGAATGGGTGCAAATCCGCTTTTATAAAGTTTAGCAGCATATTCGGGTTGTTCCGGGTGTGAACCTCCGGGCAAAAAAATTGCATCAACCCTTTGTGGCTCATCCTTTATGAATATAAAATTTGTTATATCGGTTATAATTTGATTGTTCATAAATTTACCTGTTTATCAATAATGTTATTAATGTCTTTTTTACTCTTCGCCCATATAGTTTTATCTGAATAATTTTCAGTAATTTTTCTTATCTCAACAAGATTTTTCTTTTGGAAAGTATCTGTCCATTTGAGTAAGTTATAAACAGATTTAAAAGTTTCTTTTTTACCCTTTTCAAGACCGAGTTTTCTTTTGATAAAACGCTTTATAATGCGATATATATACAAGCTTTTCGGCATATCAAGAACATAAATTACATCGGCATCGGCAAAGCACTGACCTACCCAAGCATAATATACCCCCTCGATTATCCAACTGTCATTTTTTAAAATATCATTTAGCAATTCTGTTCGCTTTTCAATAGGCATTTTAACTCCGTAACTGCCCGTGGTATTATCCCACTGAATATCGTCTAAATCAAAATGAGATATATTATGCTTTTCGGCCAAGGCTTTTGCTAAGTAGGTTTTACCTGAACCACTACATCCGATTATATGTATTTTTATAATTTATCCCTCCGTCAAAACCTATGGTTTTGCCACCTCCCTTTAGGCAAGGGAGGCTCTTGCTAAAAATATTTATACAAAATTATCTAATATTTTTAGCAATTCATCCCACGCGTGAATATGCAGATGTTCACAGTTGGGTTTTACTTCATTGTTTTCGTCGGTGTTATTATCATACCACACAGGAAAAATACCAACACTTGATGCCGCTTCGACATCACAGACAATGTTATCACCGCAATACCACACGTCAGAAGCATCAAGTCCTGCTTTTTTTAGTGCTATTTCAAACATAATTTTATTTGGCTTTCTGAATAAATAATCGCTTGAAGTCATTACAAACTCAAACTTATTATTGGGTAACAGTCGATTAAAACGCTCGGTCAGCGCATCACCAGAATATATAAGATTACTGATAACAGCACTTCGTATTCCCTTTTGATTAATATAGTCAATAATTTTGTCAGCATCTGGCATAATTTCACCTTTTGACGCACCACGCCAAAACACTATTTCCATTTCAAGCGGTGTAAGTGAAAATTCAATATTGAGATGTTCATAAATTAGTTTATCAATGGTTTGTTTTCCTATATCATAACCATTATTGCGAATACTGTTTATGTGTCTGTCGTATATCTCATCGGCATAACTACACACATCTTCTATTGTGTACCCATTTGGTTTTTTGGTTACATATTTAAACAACTCTGCAGTAGCGCGTTTCAAGTCAAACTCAGGCTCACATAAAAGCGTGCGACCGTAGTCGAAAATAATCATTTTAGGATATTTCATTTTAAAAACTTCTCCACATCATCAATTACTTTACTACATCCGTTTGGCAAGGTTTGTTTTGCATTTTCTATATTAAGCCACTGGTAACTTATTATCTCATCATGGTCAATATCAAGTTCTCCGTTATATTCCGCAAGGAACAGCACAACCTTTTTGCTTTTCTCACCCGACCTTGTACGGAACGAATAACTAATTTCTGTTTTAAATCCGTCAATAAGCTCTGCTTTAATGCCTGTTTCTTCAAATAGTTCGCGTAGTGCGCAATCTTCTTCGGTTTCAAAGGCTTCAATATGACCTTTTGGCACGCTGTAAGTACCCGAAAGATTTTGCAAAAGGCAGAGGTATTCCCTTTTGCCGTTAACAGTTCTAAAAACTACAACACCACAGGATTTTTGATAAATCGACTCGACGTTTGTTTTATAATATTTCTCTTGAAAGTGAATAGCCTCGGCGATTTGTGCCTGATTAAAAATCATACTTTCGGGTGCGGCTATAAGCTTGTCCTCAACGTCATTCTCACGATGGACAATGCCTATAACCTTGGCACGATATTCACTTACAGGCTTGTCCATGCCAAGCAGATAAACGTCAAGTTCCTCACCGTCGCCACCTAAAACACCTGGAATATAACCGTAGTTTATGGGGTAAGTAAGACTATATTTTTCCTTTTGGTGCACGTAGCCTACAGGCCTGTCAATTTTAATATCTACAACCTTACCAAGATATGATTTCACAAGTGCTTTGCGCAGTGTGTAAACTATAAAATCGTGCTTGCCTTTAAGATACTTTTCTCTGCCGTGATCTTCTGGAGCTGCGGCGGCAAGGGACACCTTTAAATCTTCATACTGCTTTGCAATATCGGGGTTATTATTCAGATAATCTCGGAAATTTATATAGTTAATCCAGTCCATACTGCCGCTTTTTACAATATGAATAAAGTGGGTCTGCAGATCACCTGTGCGCTCATAAAGACTGCCGCTTGCAAACAGCAGTTGCTCACCAAGGTCTGAATTTGGTCGGTAGTAAAAACCAGCGTCTTTTAACTGTTCTTCAAATTGGAGAACTGCATCAAAACTATCTACTGCAATAGCAATATCAATAATCGGTTTTGCCTTGATATTTTTTATTGCTGTGCTGCCTACGTGCTGAATATCACAAATTACATCGCCTAATGTTTTTTTAAGGCGTACAATTGTATTTTCAGCCTCTATTTCCCACTCTTTTTGATGGTCGACCAACGCCACTGTACCACGTTTTAAACCTATCATACAAGCACCCCCTGATATATTTTCATTTTAACATAAATACACGTATGTTGTAAATAACGTTTTAAATAAATAACACTTGAAAGTTTTGAACTTTCATTTTATAATAATAATGCTATTTAATTTGTAGGTGATTATGTATGGAAAAAAATGCATCAGGTGCAGGTGTTGCACGCGGTGGATTATTCAGCACCGCCGAAATAAAAATTTTAATATGCTATATTTTAAGTGCAATAAATGAACCCGTACCAGTAGATATGGTCGCTAACGTGTTACATTACGAAGGGATTGCAAACGCTTTTGAAGTAAGTGATGCTGTAGTGTCACTATCATCAAGCGGTCAAATTAAGGCAACCGATGATATCGGACAGGTTTATCAGATTACCAACAGTGGACGTGATACCGCCGAAACACTTAAAGCATCTCTTTCATCTGTTGTAAAGGAACGTGCATATTTGGCCGTTATGAAGATGTTTGCTAAATTTAAAAACTCAAAGGATAACGTTTTTGAAATCACACGCGAAAACGGCGCTACTTATTTAAGTTGCTCGGCGCTTGACGGCAGCAAACCGTTTTTAACCGTTAAAATGCTTATGGCAGACGAAGATCAAGCAGGATTTATCCGCGAAAAGTTTTTAGAAAATCCATCAGCTATTTACTCAAAAATAATTGAAATGTTAACGCAATAAAAGCACGGCTTTGCCGTGCTTTTATTATATGTACTTTTTGTGATTATTTTTATTAACACCCATTATACCGCCCGCTATGGAAGAAAGAACTATTATTACAAAATGAAATAACGTATTTATTGATAAACTATTACCCATTATCATTGATAGTACGGTTATTACGATAAACACAACCACACCTATTATAAATCCTGTAAAGTAACCCTTTTCTCCTGTTTTTTTAGCAGTAATGTAACTTGCAATAAAGCTACCAAGGGAAACACTTATTGTGGCAAATGGAGCCGCATATGCGCGGTCAATATTCAAAAACAACAATACCGCCGAAAACAAAAGCATTGCAGTAAGAGTTGTCAACAATCCTACCACACCGCCGATTATATATGCGCTTTTGTTTATATTATCTTTTTTAGTAAGTTCACCAGACATAAAAATCCCTCCGCTTATATTTTATTCAAGCGAAGGGATAATTTATTACTTTATTATTTGCTGGGTGTGTCGTCGTGAACGGTAAGGTTCTGCTGCATTGCCCAACGAGCGATTGTAAGCTTGCTGTGATCGCTCTTAGACTCAATAACAATTGTATCTTCCTTTAAAGAAATAACACGGCCATAAATACCGCCGATTGTGATAATTTCATCACCAATCTGCAAATTATCGCGCATTTGCTTTTCGGCCTTTTCCTTCTTTTTCTGAGGACGGATGATAAGGAAATACATTGCTGCAATCATAACAACAAACATTATAATCGGGCCGGCTGAACCGAGCAAACCAACTGCACCACCGGTAGCTGCTGCATCACTTGTAGTAGCCGCAGCATCTAAAGTTAACCAACTAAAATTCATAAGACTTAAACCTCCAAAAATATTAACAAAGTGTATTATACATAATATACAACTCAATTGCAAGGATAATTTTGTAAATTAAATATTAAATACGGTTTCCCAGTATTTTTTCCTTTTCGGCTTTGAATTCAGCAAATCTGCCATTATCAAGCGCATTTCGGATATCGGTCATAAGATTGTTATAAAACCACAAATTATGAATAACCAACAGCCTTTGAGACAACATTTCGGTACTTTTAAGCAAGTGACGGATATATGCCTTACTATAACGCTGACACACAGGACAGCCGCAGTTTTCATCGATAGGTGTCATATCGTATTCATACTTTTTATTGTTGATGTTTATAATACCTTTTGAAGTAAACAAATGACCGTGACGAGCATTACGACTGGGCATAACACAGTCAAAAAGGTCAACACCACGCTCTACCGCATTAAGAATATTTAGCGGTGTACCAACACCCATTAAATAACGTATCTTGTTTTGCGGCATATGAGGAGTTACATGCTCAATAACGTCATACATAACCTCAGCGGGCTCACCAACAGCCAGACCACCTATTGCATAACCATCAAGGTCAAGGTCGGCAATTTCTTTCATATGATTTATTCTTAAATCATTAAATGTACAGCCCTGATTTATACCAAAAAGCATTTGTTCACGATTGATGGTATTTTCCATCAAATTAAGTTCGTTCATTTTGGTCTTACAACGTTTAAGCCAACGGGTTGTACGCTCACAAGATGCCTTTGAATAGCTGTACTGAGCAGGATTTTCAACACACTCATCAAATGCCATAGCAATGGTAGAACCAAGGTTTGACTGAATTTGCATACTCTCTTCGGGACCCATAAAAATGCGTTTGCCATCTACGTGGCTTGCAAAGGTTACACCCTCTTCTTCAATTTTGCGAAGAGATGCCAAAGAGAACACCTGAAAACCACCGCTATCGGTAAGAATTGGTCCGTCCCAAGTGGTGAATTTATGAAGTCCACCGCAGTCACGCACAACCTCATCACCCGGTCGCACGTGTAAATGGTATGTGTTGCTGAGCATTACCTGACAACCGATTTCTTTTAAGTCTTCGGCAGATACTGCACCTTTTATTGCACCCGCTGTTGCAACGTTCATAAAAGCAGGTGTCTGAACCGTGCCACGATTTGTGATGAATTCACCGCGACGAGCACCGTTTTTATCACTGATTAGTTTATACATAATATCTCCTTAAGAAATAAACATTGCATCTCCAAAACTGAAGAAACGATATTTTTCTTCAACCGCGACTTTATATGCGCTCATAGTATTATCATAGCCTGCAAAGGCAGAAACAAGCATTATAAGTGTGCTTTCTGGTAGATGGAAATTGGTAACCAGCGCATCCATACATTTAAAAGTATAACCGGGATAAATAAAAATACCTGTATCATCGCTGCATTCACGCATTTCACCATATTTTTGCGCGACACTTTCTACCGTGCGACAGCTTGTAGTACCGACACATATTACCCTGCCACCGTTTGCCTTTGTTTCATTTATAGCATCGGCAGTTTCCTTTGACATATAATAATGCTCGGTGTGCATTTTGTGTTCAGTAATATCATCAACCTTAACAGGTCTGAAAGTACCAAGACCTACGTGAAGCGTAACGTAAACAACCTTAACGCCTTTTGACTTAATAGTTTCAAGTAGTTCAGGTGTAAAATGAAGTCCTGCTGTTGGTGCAGCAGCAGAACCGAGTTCTTTTGAATATACCGTCTGATAACGTTCGCGATCACTGAGTTTTTCCTTTATGTAAGGTGGCAACGGCATCTGACCTACCTTATCAAGTGTAGCAAAAAATTCACCGTCGCACTTAAATTCTATAACGCGGTTGCCGTCAGGCAAAACCTCACGCACAACAGCCGACAGCTCATCGCTGAAAATAAACTCTCGGTCTACCTTTGCCTTTTTACCGGGACCTGCAAGACACTCCCAAGTGTAAAGGTCATATTGCTTTAGCAGCACAAACTCAACCACAGCACCTGTATCGACCGCTGTACCATAAAGACGTGCAGGTAATACACGTGTATTATTGAGCACAAGGCAGTCACCCTCGCACAAAAAGTCGGGCAAGCTGCTGAATGTATCGTGATTTATTTCACCTGTTTGTTTGTTAAGTCGTAACATACGTGAAGAATCTCGCGGAAAGATAGGGGTCTGCGCGATAAGTTCTTCGGGTAAATCGTAATAAAAATCGCTTTTTTTCATATATTTTTACCAATAACTTTCTCGTTTTGATTGTATATTTTGGTTTGACAAATTGATGTCATAATGTTATTATTTAATTAAATAATATTATTTTGCAAAATGCTTGCAATATCAACAAAAACTTTTATTTCCCGGAGGATTCCAAAAATGAAAAATTACAACGTAGGTATTATAGGCGCTACCGGTATGGTAGGTCAACGTTTTGCATTATTGCTTGCTGATCACCCTTGGTTTAAGGTTACCTGTCTTGCAGCAAGTCCACGCAGTGCCGGTAAAAGTTACACCGAAGCTGTAGGCGACCGCTGGGCAATGACAGCGCCGATGCCTGAAAATTTAAAAGATATGATGGTATACGATGCAGTAGCCGATATTGAAACAATTGTTTCAAAGGTTGACTTTGTTTTCTGCGCCGTTGATATGAAAAAGGATGAAATCAAGGCTTTTGAAGAAATGTATGCTAAGCACGAGTGCCCTGTTGTTTCTAACAACTCGGCTCACCGTTTTACCGCAGACGTGCCTATGGTTATTCCGGAACTTAACCCCGAACATCTTGAGGTTATTGGAGCACAGCGCAAACGTCTTGGCACCAAGCGTGGCTTTGTAGCAGTAAAATCTAACTGCTCACTTCAAAGTTACGTTCCTGCCCTTCATCCGCTCGATAAAGAATTTGGTGTAGAAAAATGCTTAGTTTGTACATATCAGGCAATTTCGGGCGCAGGTAAAACCTTTGAACGTTGGCCCGAAATGGTTGATAACGTTATTCCTTATATCGGCGGTGAAGAAGAAAAGAGCGAAAAAGAGCCTCTTAAGATCTGGGGTAAAGTTGAAGACGGCGAAATAAAGCTCGCCGATGCACCAAAATTTACCGCACAGTGCTTGCGCGTTCCCGTATCTGACGGTCATATGGCGGCTGTGTTTGTAACATTTAAAAACAAACCAACCAAAGATGAAATTCTTAAGGTTTGGGAGAGCTTCTCAGGTGTTCCACAGAAGCTTGAACTTCCCCACGCACCAAAGAAATTCCTTAACTACTTTACCGAAGACAATATGCCACAAACTAAAATGCACCGCGACCTTGAAGGCGGTATGGCTGTATCGGTTGGTCGTTTGCGTGAAGACAGCCAATACGACTATAAGTTTGTATGTCTTTCACATAACACTCTCCGTGGTGCTGCAGGTGGTGCTGTATTTTTAGCTGAACTTCTTGCTGCAAAGGGTTATATGGACTAATCTTTTACAAAATCAATTTAATGAGGTGTTTTTATGAAAAAAAGAATTTTCACAGGAGCCGCCACTGCATTGGTTACCCCTATGAACGCTGATGGCAGCGTAAATTTCGGACGTTTAAAAACACTTGTTAATGAACAAATAGATGGCGGTATTGATGCGCTTGTTATCTGCGGTACTACGGGTGAAAAATCTACCCTTCGTTATGACGAGCATCTTCGCGTTATTGAAGAATCGGTAAAAGCCGCAAACGGACGTGTACCTATTATTGCAGGTACAGGTAGTAACGATACCGTATATTCGGTAGAACTCTGTGATGACGCTGCAAGTGTTGGTGCAGATGCATTTTTAATGGTTACTCCCTATTACAACAAAACCTCACAGGCAGGTCTTGTAGCGCATTATAACTATATTGCCGATAGAGTAAGTAAACCAATTATTCTTTATAACGTTCCTTCCCGTACAGGTGTTAATATCAAGGCCGAAACCTATAAAGAACTTTCAAAACATCAGAACATTGTCGCTACTAAGGAAGCAAGCGGTGATTTGTCACTCGTCGCCGAAATAAAATACCTTTGTGGTGATGATTTAGACATTTATTCGGGTAACGACGACCAGACCGTTCCGATTATGTCACTCGGCGGTATTGGTATTATATCGGTACTTTCTAACATTGCACCAAAGGTTATGCACGATATTTGTGAGCTTTATCTTAACGGCTATACACAAGCCGCTGCCGAGCTTCATCTTAAACATATTGGTCTTATGAACGCAATGTTCTGCGACGTTAATCCAATACCTGTCAAGCAGGCAATGAATATGTTGGGTCTACAGGTTGGTCCTTGCAGAATGCCGCTTTACCCCACAAGTGATGCAAATATAAAATTATTAAAACAAAAACTGCTTGAGTGTGGGTTTATGCTATAAATTTCTTATGGAACGGCACACAGGCACGTTCCCTACAATATTCTTCATATTGATAAATTCCAGGATGTGAAAAACAAATGATAAATATTTTACTTTCAGGTGCTTGCGGTAAAATGGGTAATGCAGTTGCTCGTTGTGTAAGCGAAGACGACAACCTTAAAATTATTGCGGGTGTTGACCGCGCAGAAATGCTGTGTGACTTCCCTATTTATAAATCTTTTGATGACGTAAAGTCTATTCCCGACGTGATAATCGACTTTTCACACATTTCAGTTCTTGACAGTTTACTTGCTTTTGCAATAAAAAACAATGTACCTGTAATCCTTGCTACTACAGGTTACAGTGCCGAGCAAATCGACAAAATTCGTGATACAGCAAGTAAAATTCCTGTATTCTTTACTGCGAATATGTCTCTTGGCGTAAATCTTTTATGTTCTCTTGCAAAAAGCGCTGCAAATATTTTGGGTAGTAATTTTGATATAGAAATTATCGAAAAGCATCATAATCAAAAGCTTGACGCACCTTCAGGTACAGCTCTGATGCTTGCAAATGCCGTTAATGAGGTTTTTGATGATAAATATACATACGAGTATGACCGTCATTCAAAACGTCAGAAGCGCACAAAAACCGAGATTGGTATTCACGCTATCCGCGGTGGAACAATCGTTGGTGAGCACGACGTTATATTTGCAGGTCACGATGAAGTGATTACGCTATCACACTCGGCACAAAGTAAAGAAGTATTTGCCGCCGGTGCTGTAAAAGCCGCAAAGTTTATTGTTGGTAAACCAGTCGGTATGTACGATATGGGAAGTATATTAAAACTCAATTAACATTTCAAACCGCTAAACAGTAATATGTTTAGCGGTTTTTTGTACATACTATTTACCAAGGAGGTTGTAGTATGAATAATTCGGTTTGGACCAAAACAACTAATAAACCACAATTTAAAAGTCTTAACGACGATATTAAAACCGACGTTTTAATTGTTGGAGGTGGCTTAACAGGCATTTTATGCGCTTATATGTTAGATAAATCAGGTGTTGATTATACTCTTATTGAGGCAGATAAAATTTGCAGTGGAATAACTAAAAACACCACCGCGAAAGTAACCGTTCAGCACGGTTTAATTTATGACAAGATAATTAAAAAATACGGTAGCGAAACGGCACAAAAATATTACGCCGCAAATAATAATGCTCTATCACGTTATCGAGAACTATGTAAAGAATTTGACTGTAATTTTGAAACAAAAGATGCTTATGTATATTCTTTAAATAACAATGAAAAAATTGAAAAAGAAATTAAAGCATACGATTCTATTGGTGTACAGGCTGATTTTATAGAGAAAACTTCCCTGCCTTTTAGTATTGTAGGCGCTGTAAGACTTAAAAATCAAGGTCAAATACATCCACTTGAATTTTTATATAAAATATCTCAAAACCTTAGCATTAAAGAAAATACAAAACTTATTAACCTGACACCAGAATATGCCGAAACAAATAAAGGTAATTTACACTTTAAAAAAGCAATTATTGCAACGCATTTCCCAATACTTAACAAACACGGCTCATACTTTTTAAAAATGTATCAGCATCGCTCTTACGTTATAGCATTTGAAAATGCACAAAATGTTGACGGTATGTACGTTGACGATGATATTAAGGGATTTTCTTTTAGAAATTACGGTGATTTATTGCTAATTGGCGGTGGTAGTCACCGCACAGGTAAAAAAGGTGGCGCTTGGGCTGAAATATCTGATTTTGCTAAAAAATATTACCCAGAACACCAAGAAAAATACCGTTGGGCAACACAAGATTGTATGTCACTTGACGGTATTCCATATATCGGTAACTATTCAAAAAACACACCAAACCTATTTGTATCGACAGGTTATAATAAATGGGGTTTTACAAGTGCAATGGTGGCGGCAGAAATACTTTGCGACTTGGTACAGGAAAAGATAAATGATTTTGCTGACGCGTTCTCACCTTCCCGCAGTATATTGCACCCACAACTCGCTCTAAATGGCGTAGAAGCGGTTTTTAATCTTATTACACCTACAACTCCACGTTGCCCACATCTTGGCTGTGCGCTTAAATATAACAAGCATGAGCACTCCTGGGACTGCCCCTGCCACGGCTCACGCTTTGAAAAGGACGGAAAACTAATCGATGGACCCGCGACTGACGATAAATAAATGCACAATTAATATTATAGATAAATATCTGTAATACACTGCATTATTATACAAAACGGTGCAAAAAAGGTTGAAAAATATAAAAAATATCTTACTATCTTATATAATTTATGGTTTTTGGGTATTAAACTTGATAAAATGTAAAAACCTGCAAAAATAGGAATCAAACTTGATACTAAAATTATATCTTTAATTTGATCATTATAATTAAGAAATCTTGATAAAATTTGAATACAGTAACCAGATAACAATAGAAATATAGATAGAATAATTTTCACTTTTTTCATATCACATCACCACGATAATCATAATATAATTTGAATAATTTGTAAAATATAATCAAAGCACTCACCATATTTGTATGATGAGTGCTTTATCTTTAAATTTAATTATTCATTATGCATTGAGCATTATGCATTAAATTACATTTTAGCAAGATTTGCTTTAAGAGCGTCGAGCTGTTCACGAAGTGCTGCTGGCAATTTATCGCCAAACTTCTTGTAGTGCTCTTCGATCTCTTCTGCTTCCTTGGTCCAAACGTCCTTGTCAACCTTAAGGATAGATTTGAGTGTATCAATATCCATATCAAGGTCGGTAAGGTCGATGTCTTCTGGCTGTGGAATGTAACCGATAGCGGTTTCAGTAGCAGTAGCCTTACCTTCGCAACGGTCGATAATCCAGTTAAGAACGCGCATATTGTCGCCGAAACCTGGCCATACAAAGTTGCCTTCGTCATCGGTACGGAACCAGTTAACGTTAAAGATCTTAGGAGCGTTTTCGCCAAGCTTTTCGCCCATTTCGAGCCAGTGTGCAAAGTAGTCACCCATGTGGTAACCGCAGAATGGAAGCATAGCCATTGGGTCACGACGAACAACGCCTACTGCACCTGCAGCAGCTGCAGTTGTTTCAGAAGCCATTGCAGAACCTACGAATACACCGTTAACCCAATCTTTTGATTGATATACAAGTGGAGCGCACTTAGCACGACGGCCGCCGAATACGATTGCAGAAATCGGAACACCTGCGCCCTTGTTGAACTCGTCAGAGATGCATGGGCAGTTTTCGGCAGGAGCTGTGAAACGTGAGTTTGGATGAGCAGCATAAGTTGACTTGTCAGCTTTAACGAACATTGAAGGATTCCAAGAATTACCCTTCCACTCAAGAGCGTTTTCGGGTGGATTCTTGTCAAGACCTTCCCACCAAACGGTGTTATCGTCAAGGTTAAGAGCAACGTTTGTAAAGATTGTGTTCTTCTTGGTTGACTCAAGTGCATTAAAGTTAGAGTGAACGTTAGTACCCGGAGCAACGCCAAAGAAACCGTTTTCTGGGTTGATAGCATAAAGTCTGCCGTCGGGACCTATCTTCATCCAAGCGATGTCGTCACCAACAGTCCATATTTTGTAACCCTTTTCACGTAAATATTCGGGTGGAATAAGCATTGCAAGGTTGGTCTTACCGCAAGCAGATGGGAATGCAGCTGCGATGTAACGAACTTCGCCCTGTGGATTCTCGAGACCCAAGATAAGCATATGCTCAGCCATCCAACCTTCTTTCCAACCCTGGTAAGAAGCGATACGAAGCGCAAAGCACTTTTTACCAAGAAGTACATTACCGCCGTAACCTGAGTTTACAGAGATAATTGTGTTATCCTGTGGGAAGTGACAGATATATCTCTTTTCAGGGTCAACGTCACAACGTGAATGGAGACCGCGTACCCAGTCATTGCTGTCGCCCAAAACTTCAAGAACCTTAGGGCTAACGCGAGTCATAATTACCATGTTAAGAACAACGTAGATAGAGTCGGTTACTTCGATACCAACCTTAGCGATTGGTGAACCGATTGGTCCCATTGAATATGGGATAACGTACATTGTCTTGCCTTTATAACTACCGCGAGCGATGTCATAAAGCTTTTTATACATTTCAGCAGGATCACACCAGTTGTTTGTTGGACCTGCTTCTTCTTTTGTCGTTGTGCAGATAAAAGTTCTGTCCTCAACACGAGCAACGTCGTTTGGGTTGGTGCGATGCAAATAGCAACCTGGGAGTTTATCCTGATTGAGTTTATGCAATTCGCCGATTTCGCAAGCTTCTGCACGAAGTGCTTCAATCTGTTCCTCGCTACCATCGATCCAAACAACTTGGTCAGGGGTGAGAAGTTCTTTCATCTCATCAAGCCATTTTAATACTGTTTTGTTTGTGGTCATTGTGATTTCTCCTTATAAAATTTATACAAATTTTTGACAAATACATTATACTTTTATTCTCTGCAAAAATCAATATAAATATTTAAAAATTTAAAAATATTTCATAATACTTGACACATTAAGATTTTTTGTGTAAAATCGATATACTTGATTTTTTAGAAAAGTGGTATTATTTATGAAAACAGTTCCATTTACCAAGGAAAATATTCAGAATTGGTCACAAAAATTCCCTACTCCTTTTTATGTATATGACGAGGCAGGAATTCGCAAATGTGTAACCGATTTGTATAAAGCTTTTTCCTGGAATAAAGGATTTAAAGAATATTTTGCTGTTAAGGCTACACCTACACCTGCAATTTTGCGTCTTTTAAATGAACTTGGTTGCGGCACCGATTGCGCTTCTATACCTGAGCTCGTTTTATCACAAAAAAGCGGTATAAATGGCAAAAACATAATATTTACCTCAAATGAAACTACCGTAGATGAATATCAGGCAGCGTTAGACTGCGGAGCTATTATAAATCTTGACGATATCACACACATAGATTTTCTTGAAAAGATTGCTCCACTACCAGATACAATCTGTTGTCGTTACAACCCCGGCAAATTCAATATCACCAATGATATTATGGGTCACTTGCACGACACAAAATTCGGTATGACACATGAGCAGATACTTGAAGCCTTTGCAATACTAAAATCAAAAGGTGTTAAGCACTTTGGTATTCACTCAATGCTTGCAAGCTGCTCACTTGTTGAGGAGTATTATCCCCGTCTTGCTAAAAAGTTATTTAAGTTTGCCCTGGAAATAAAGGAAAAACTTGATATAAACATTGAGTTTATTGACCTTTCGGGCGGTATTGGTATACCATATAAGCCCACCGAAGAACCCGTTGATATATTTGCTATTGGTGAAGGTGTGCGTAAGGTATACGCAGAATATATCACACCTGCAGGATTAGATATTGCCCTCTTTACCGAAATGGGTCGTTACATAACAGGTCCTTACGGCTATCTCGTTACAAAAGCATTACACTATAAACATATTTATAAAGAATATATTGGTGTTGATGCAAACTGTTGTGACCTTATGCGTCCCGCTATGTACGGTGCATATCACCATATAACCGTTATGGGCAAGGAAAACGAGAAGGCAGTTGGCAAATTTGACGTTGTAGGCTCACTTTGTGAAAACAACGATAAATTTGCTGTAGAACGTGAACTTCCGCAAGTTGATATCGGTGACTATCTTACAATCCACGACGCAGGTGCTCACGGTCACTCTATGGGTTATAACTATAACGGCAAATTGCGTTGCGCAGAGCTTATGTTAAAGCCTGACGGTAACGTGCAGCTTATCCGCCGAGCACAAAGTATGGCAGATTATTTTGCAACGCTTGATATAGACGAGGAATTCAACTAAAAATTTTTTCTTGTAAAAAACACTTCTATTTGCTATACTGTATGTGTATGGAATTTAAAAATAAGGGGATGAATTAAATGTCTGTTGGTTTCAGAAAAAGTCTTTTCGGCTTTAATTGTGATGATGTTATTGAATATGTACAGGAATCACACAAAAAGTTCTCTGAGAAAGAAAAAGAATTAAATGCAAAAATTGATAACCTTGATAATACTATTACAACAGTAAATGCTCAACTTGAGGACGTAAAGAACGCTAAGGCGGCTGTTGAAGCACAGCTTAAAGAATATACCGATAAATATGACGAGATTGAACGTCTTTCACAAAATATTGGTAAGCTTTATCTTGTAGCGCAGGCAAATGCAAAATCCATTATGCAAAATTCTACCGAAAATCGTGACATAGCAAATCGTGAGGTAGAAAAAAACCTTCACTCTATCGACAACGCTCACGAACAACTTGCAGCGCTTAAGGCAGAGATTATGCAAACCTCTAACGATTTTATTTCTAAAGTTGACACACTTGTTACCTCACTTGCAACTGCGCGTGAACAGGTATCTGGCAATAACGCGGATAATCGTGAACTTGCCGAGCAGTTTGAAAATCTTTTCGCTGATATAAATAAATAATAAAATGTATTATATTTTATGCAAGATGTATTTTTACATCTTGCTTTTTTTATTTATATGTGTATAATATAAATAAAGTGTTCTATTTGGAACATATTTTAACAAAGGAGGTGTGACCTATTAACTGTTTTTTGTTTAATAAACTCACTGACGAAGAAAAAGATGATGTTATTTCCCTTTTAGGTAAGCCGTATGTTATATCTAAAGGTGACGAACTTTATCGAAGCGGTATGCTTGGTATGATTGCTTCGGGCTCGGCAACCATAAAGCGACTTAACGATATTGGCGACAGTATTACAATACGTACCATTTCAAAAGACGAGCTTTTTGGCGCGGCGTCGGTTTTTGGTGATTGGAAAGACGGTATGAGTAGCATTATTGCTAAAGAACCATGCGAGGTCTTTTATATCAGCGAAGAAGTTTTTACAACCGTTTTAAAAAAATATCCGCAGATATCGATAAAATATATCGAATATCTTAGTGACAGAATACGATTTTTAAATCGTAAGCTTGATGCTTTTACCGCTAAATCTACCGAAGAACGACTATATGAATATTTACTCTCACAATCTGACAGCGACGGAGTTGTCAACCTTAACTTTGGTATGGCGGAACTTGCGCGCCGACTAAGCGTTGGCAGAACAAGTATATATCGCGATATCCAGTCTTTAGAGTCTAAAAAACTTATAAGCAGAACCGGTCACAGTTTCAAAATTATAAAATAAGGTGATAAAAATGAAAAAAATACTTACAATCTTACTCACGCTCGCACTTGTATTCTCTCTTACCGCATGTGGCAATACTGACACAACATCGTCTGATACAGACGTACAAAGCAAGCCCTCTTACACCGCTGTTGATATATCGGTCGCTTGTATGACAGGACCTACAGGTGTTGGTATGGCAAAGCTTATGGCAGATGCCGAGGCAAAGACCACCGCCAACAACTATACGTTTACAGTAGCCGCTGCCGCTACCGATATAACGGGTAAATTTTTAAAGGGAGAAATCAATATCGCATCGGTTCCTACAAACGTTGCCGCTACCCTTTATAATAAATCCGAAGGCAAGGTTAGAATGCTTGCTGTTAACACTAACGGTGTGTTGTCTATTCTTGAAAAAGGTGACACAATAAAGTCAATTGACGACCTTAAAGGCAAAACAATCTATTCAACCGGCAAGGGTCAGAATCCTGAATTTATTTTAAACTACATTCTTACCGAAAACGGTATAAATCCAGCAACCGACGTTACAATTAACTTTGTGTCAAGCGACGATTTAAAGGCAAAACTCCTAAGCGGTGAAGCTGAAATCGCAATGGCTCCGGAACCACTTGCTACAGCCGTTATGGTTCAGAATCAGGCACTCAACCGTGTACTTAGCATCAACGACGAGTGGTCAAAGGTTTCTGACACAACACTTATGATGGGTTGTGTTATTGCACTCGACAGCTACGTTGAGGCAAATCCTGCCGCTGTTGAAAAGTTTTTAGAGGAATATGAAGCATCAATTAAATTTGCAACAACAAATATTGATGACGCAGCTACCTATTGCGAAACCTACGGCATTGCTCCAAAAGCTGCAATTGCTAAAAAATCAATACCCATCTGTAATCTTTGCTATGTAACGGGCGAAGATATGAAAACCAACGTAAACGGTTACTTTAACGTTCTTTTCAATGCTGATCCTACATCTATCGGAGGTAAATTACCCGCTGATGATCTCTACTACAAAGCCGACTAAACAATCAATTTTAAAAAAAGCAATAAAAGTTATAGTGATAGCGACCTTCTGGATACTTATTTGGGAGGCCGCTTCCCGCCTTGTAAGCAGAAACAATGAATTACTGCTACTTATATTACCAAGTCCTTTTACAGTATTTAAAACCTGGACTCAAATTGCTTTTACACCCGCCTTCATTAAAGCCGAATCACTTACACTTGCACGTATATTTTTCGGGTTTATTATTGGTAGTGTTTTGGGATTTGCCGTTGGAATAATAACACATATTTCTACTCTTATTTATTCACTGTTATCTCCAATTTTAAAGATAATACGCGCAATTCCTGTTGTAGCAATAATTATTTTAATGTACCTTTTCTTTGATAGCTCTACCCTACCCGTTTTAATTGTTTGTCTTATGGTATTACCTCTTATATGGCAAACAGTGCACGACGGGCTTAAAAATACCGACAAATCACTTTTGGAAATGTCAAGGGTGTTTAATCTATCAAATCGTAAAACGCTTGTAAATGTCAAATTGCCAAGCATTACAGCAAACCTGATTACGTCTTGCGTCAACGCTTTGGGACTTGCTTGGAAATCGGGTGTTGCGGCAGAGGTTATATGCTTGCCGAACATTTCTCTCGGCACAATGCTATGGCAAGGAAAAGGCAGTGTAAACTTTGACGAAGTATATGCAGTTACGCTTACCGTTGTTGTACTCAGTATTATTATTGAATATTTGTTAAAATTCCTTTGCAACAAATATCTTACAAGAAACGGAGGTATTTTAAATGATTGAATTTAAAAACGTTTCTTTTTCTTATGATGATGTAGAGATACTCAAAGATTTTAACCTTACGGTAAAAGGCGGAGAATGTGTTCAGCTTTACGGTGTATCCGGCTCGGGTAAAACAACTGTTGCCCGTATTATTTTAGGGCTGGAAAACGCACGCAGCGGTAACGTTGTTGTACCACAAAATGTGTCAACCGTTTTTCAGGAAGACCGACTGCTTGAAAACGTTGACGTTCAAAAAAACATCCGCTTAGTACTTTCAAAAGAGCAATACGCTCTTAGCGATAGTTTACTCAAAGAATTCGGTTTGTACGACGTGCGTAAAAAGCGAGTGTCAACACTAAGCGGCGGTATGAAGCGTCGTGTTGCGCTTGTTCGCGCTATTGCCTATGGCGGTGATGCACTGATACTTGACGAACCGTTTAACGGACTTGACGCAGATAACAAGCGAATTGCGGCAAACATTATCAAGCGTGAATTTTTAGACAAAGGCAAACCCGTTTTACTGATTACCCATGTAAAAGAAGATTCAGAATTGCTTGATGCAAGAACTATAAATATAATGTAATTTTATAACACGGGAGGCAAATCGCCTTCCGTGTTTTTCTCAACCCTCGGTTGCATAACGATAAACCGATATGTTATACTCAATTTTGTAAATATGACTTATAATAAAGTTACGAAAGCTTTTGTAAAACACATAAGGAGTTGAGCTTATGACACTTAAAATCGGTGAAAAGATTAAAAATTTAAGAAAGCAACAGGATATAACCCAAGAGAAATTAGCCGCATATCTTAATATTTCATATCAGGCTATAAGTAAATGGGAAAACGGCACAGCACTTCCAGACATTACACTAATACCTCAAATTGCCAACTTTTTCAGTGTATCTACTGATGAGTTACTTGGTATGAAAGATACCGAAGAAACAGAGGAACTTAAAAATTACGAAAATTTATATTTTAAATATTGGAGAAATGGTCAAATCCTTAAAAGTATTGATATTTCTCGAACAGTACTTAAAAAATATCCGCGCAATTATCAATGGATGTTAAATCTATCATACTCATTAATACAGTACAATGATACAACAGAACATATTAAATACAGCAAAGAACACCATTTTTTACCCGAAGCTATATCGTTATGTGAGAGAATATTAGACGATTGTACTACCGACGGTATTAGGCATGGCGCTACACAAATACTTTGTTACACTTACAGTGAAATGGGTAAAACCGACAAGGCTGTTAAGTTAGCACATACAATGCCTGATATTTACTGCTGTTGCGAAATGCTTTTATCACAAATATATAAAGGAGAAAGACAAATACAGTCTCACCAAATAGTTCTACACAATATGATTGGTTTGTGTGTTGGTAGTTTGCATATGCTACAGTCCGATAACTTAATGGGTAAAGAAATGAGTATTGATGAAAAAATACACTTTTTTGAAACCTCAGAAATGTTATTTAAAGCGATATTACCAGATGAAAATAATTACTTATTTTTTAATTATCGGTTCGAGCAAATATATATTGAACTTGCAAAATTATGGTGCAAAAAGCAAAATATCAAAAAGGCAATAGAATATTTACTTTTATCAGAAAAATGTGCTA
>JAZNWJ010000036.1:0-63081 GCA_045593245.1 Acutalibacteraceae bacterium
CAAATTTTATCTGTTCTCTTGTAAGTTCTGGATTTTGAATTTTTCCAAATGAAAAATATATTGCAGAATACATATCTAAAGTATCCCATACAAGTTCGGCATCCTCATGCGAAAAATTTTCGTTAAAAAATTCAGTCAACATATAGTAATCATATTGATAACCCTCTAAAACTATTTCTGCCAATTGTCCATAAGATTTTGCTCCATACTCGTCGCCTTGAAGCAATGATAATTTTTGTAAAATCGTATATTGATTATATAAAGTCAATCTGTCTTGTAAAGTTAGATTAATATCCATTTTTTCTCCTCTTTCCAATACTATTTTTGTGAAAATATAAATTTTTTCCTAAATTCTTTATAGTCTGTTTTTCATTTTTTAAAAACGGGAATGAACAAAAAATTCATTCCCGTTTTTGAACTCAGGTTCTAACAATAGTGAGTGTCCGTTGATAATTACAAACTTAAAATTCTTTTTCCGAACTGTACTTTGTAATACTTTCGCTTGCACTGCCACTGTAAACTACAATTTCTGCTTTAATACGATACTTCCCGCTATTTACTGAAGTGGTTTTATATAGCGAAAGATAATAATCATTAACCGTTGTAGTCCAGGTTTCAACCTCACTCCACCATAACAATGTTTTCTTCTGCAAAGTCATCGTTATCTTAATTTTAGTGGTTGTACCTATATAGCCCTTTACAGTAGTGCCACATGTAGCATCACCATTAGTGTTAGTTAAAGTGGTAGATACAGATGCAGTATAATTATAACGAGGCTGAACAGAAGAATCATTTGTTGAAATTCCCTGTGCATTTGCTGTTAAACTAAAACCGCAGCATAAAACAATAACCATTACAACAGATAATATCTTTTTAAACATTAATGTCCCCCCTTTCTATATTTATAGAGTATATAGTTACTCTATAAATAGAAACGACAAGAGAGGACATTTTGTGACATTTTTTACTCTAAAGGTATTGATTCTGCAATTTTTTGCAATTCGTCCATTGAAATTTGACCGTATATATCATAAAAATATTTTTCATCTCCGAAAGTAATTCGATTAATATCTTTATTTTCGTATATAATACCTTCCAACCCGTTTATATAAATAGTTTCAAAATCCACATCCTCTGTGTCAACAGCAAACGGTGTGCCGTCATTTATATTCTGTGAATAACAAATTGTATTTGCTTCTGAATCGATATATACAATATAGCAAGTATATTTTTCACTCAAATCTCGACTTAAAATAAAACCATCAGGCAAATATTGGGGCTCAACCCTCTCGAATTCTGTATAAATAGGAATTTCTTCACCCTCCACTGAAACCTCAGAATGAGTTGTAAATGTTTCGACAAAGAACTCAATTATTGCTTCTCTGATTGCTTTAACACTGAAAGCAGTTGTGGTAAGTGTTATAATTATTGCAAGAACTATCAGAGCAACCCTCTTTGCAACAGTATTTATCATATAAAAATAAGATTTCTTCTGCACTCTAATCAGTTTTTGCATTTTCTTTTCAAAGGCTTCTGAAAATGTAATATTTTTGAGTTCTTCATCGGTAGGCAAAGATTTGCATAACTCTTTATTGTAACGTTCAAACGCCATTATTAACTTTTGGTCGATTCCTTTAGACAGAAACATAATCTTCTCCCCGTTCAGCAAGTTTATTCCTTAAAATTTCCCTTGCGCGTTGCAATCTTTTTCTAACTGCTGAGTTACTGATACCAAGTACATCTGCAATTTCTTTATCTGATAAATTATGATATACCTTCAATTCAATTATTTCTCTATATTTATCCGACAAAGATAATATTACCGAATAAACTTCATCCACCTCAAGATTTTTGAATGAATCATCGTTCATATAGCCCATATTATCAATTTCTTCTAAACCGAAAGATTTATCCTGATTTTGTTTTCTAAGCATATCAATGCAAACACTCTTAACAATTATAACGAGAAACGCCTTGGTTTTGTGACTGTCACTCTCATCAACGCCGTTAATATAGCGTGTTAATTTTATAAATGCTTCGTGAACAGCATCTTCTGCCAAGTACTCATCTTTTAGTTTCTCTATGGCAACATATTTCATTAATTTTCTATAGTTATTATAAAGTCTCTCGAATTTTGATTTATCTTCTTCATGTTCAATTAAACTCAAATAAAACAGTAACATAAAACCCCTCCAAGTTCTTTTGTGATTATATCATTTGTATTTGTTAATTTCCAGTATTTTGTATAATCAAATCAATTTTTTCTACATTATGTCGCCATTTGTCGTTAATATTAATGTCGGGTTTATCAAACTAAAAAATTAGAAATACCACCTCAATATAGGTGGTATTTATTTCAACCTTAATCTATAAAATAAATCAAATTTTACATCAAAGTATTTTTATCTTAATGCGTGAAGAGTTGAACCCGCCCAAAACGGCATAATTAGGCGCTTTTCGGATTATTTGCGGCAGCCTTGCCCACGATTAGATTAGTTTTGCTATTCGTCTTTCCATACTATCACCGTAAAAACTATAGTCTATTCGTAACGAATAGTACATAAAAATCAAGACTATCTAAACCCGATAGTCTTGATTTTTTACTCTCCTTTAATCAGTTTATCAATTTTGTCTTTATTCCAATATGGTGTTTCGTTTATTGAAATTTCGCTATCTTTAGAATAAATTATTAGCTCTGCTTTTTCGGTACTATTATCTACAACCCACATAATATCTGCTATTTTCAGCATCGCAGAAATATTATCAAGAGATTTGTGGTATCGACTGATAATTTTATCCTTCGGTACATCATGCCCACCATTTTTCACACGCTGGGCAACTCTTGATATGTTTATTTGTGGGTCAGCAGTCAAAACAAAGACTACCTCGATTCGATAGCCTTCTATCTTTGCATTTTTAAGCAGTTCAACATTACGTGGCGAAGACAAAACTGTTTCAAAAGTGAAATCACGCTTATTCTTAACTGCATCTTCACGAAGAGCCGTTGCAAATTGTGCCGCCTCTAAGTCGCTACAATTTCTTTGTTTCTTAATTTCATCGGCATTTATATATTCGCCGATAATATCAAATCCTTTTGTTACGGTTGATTTACCGGAGCCATTTGGTCCGGCAAATACTAACACTATCGGTGTACTATCCATCATTTAATCTCCAATTGTTAAACTGTTCTGTTATCAATCGCAGACTGTACTCTACCCATAAATTCTTCTTTAGACATATCATAGGTAGATTTCTTTTGTTCGTTTGCAACTGAAATTTCAAAAGGAATAGCTTTGGTCTGTACAACCTTTTTAAAAAACATATTAACCGCAGTTGAAGCGTCCATACCGAACATCTCAAACAATTTCAAAGCTTCTTCCTTTGCAGTTTCATCAACAGTTAAATTAATTCTTGCAGTTGCCATAATATAGCCTCCATTTATAAAAATATTGCTTTTACATTTGTAGTATACTATATTATACGCAGTTTGTCAACAGTTATGCACTAATTCGTGCACAAAACCGTAAAACGAGTGTTATTTTAGCGGTTCGATTAGCCTATGTATTTATTTTTTTAGTGGCATTTTAATAACACTCGGGAACATCAAGGGAAGTTGGCGTAAATCTTAAGCAGGGTTATAACGGTGACCTTACCTCTAAGCAGGCAGGTTCTATCGGCGGTCAGATGGTTAAAAAGATGATCGAATCTTACGAAAATAGCATGAAATAAGTTGTAGATAGATACAGCTAACCCAATGGCGCCGGCAGTTAATATCTGTCGGCGCTTTTTCAAAAAAAGAGTATATTTTTTAAAAAACACACTCAAACTAATGTTATAAAACTTTAAAGAGGTGAAAAAGATGTTTGATAAAATTTGTCTTATACTTGCAATAATCGGCTGTCTTAACTGGGGACTTGTGGGACTTTTTAGTTTTGACCTCGTTGCATGGATTTTTGGCGGTACAGGTGCGTTGCTTGCCCGTATTATATACACCGTAATCGCTCTTGCGGGTGTATGGTGCATTTCATTGCTTTTCAGAAACGAACACGCTCATCATCAGGTGACAGAATAAATGCAAAACACCCCGACTGTCTATACAGACAATCGGGGTTATTCTTACCAGTTTACCTGCCAGCGTTTTGAATATTTACCGCTTGCATTTTTATTTTCTATAGGGTCATTGGTTTTTGAATTTTTAATTTTTTTACCTAACTGCTTATCAAACTCTGCCACATCAAACGGAAGTTTAACGGGCACGCCGCCCTTCCAGCTTGAAAGATATGCCGCGTTTGAAAGCGTTAGCTCGTAAATGCCGTCAGTACCGGGAGAAAGCAATTCCTCGTCGTGCAAAATAGCATTTACATAGTTCTGGATAATCTTCATGTGAGCTTCGCCATCTTTGCTTTGAGTAGCATATTCCTCATATTCGCATTTAATACTTGGGAATAATTGTTCTGCATTGAAGCAAATGTCACGTTCATCTTCGGGTAATTTCCACCACTTTAAAGTGCCGTTTTCTACAACGATTTTACCCTTAGAGCCCGATATTTCAAGACGGTTAGTACCGGGGAACTCACCTGTTGAGGTTATAAACATACCTGTTGCTCCGTTTTCATAACGGGTAAGCAAGGTAACGTCATCCTCAACCTCAATATTGTGGTATTTACCTACTTCGCAGTTTGCCTGAACTTCGCTAGGCATACCGCAAATCCACTGCCAGAGGTCAAGGTTGTGGGGTGCTTGATTAAGCATAACGCCGCCACCCTCACCTGCCCAGGTAGCACGCCAACCTGCAGAATCGTAATAATGTTGCGTACGATACCAGTTGGTGATTATCCAGACAGTACGTTTCAGCTCACCCAAAGCACCGCTTTTTACAATTTCGCGTGTTTTTGCAAACACGTCGTTGGTGCGCTGGTTAAACATTATTGCAAACTTTTTGTCAGTTTTCTTTACAAGTTCGTTAATCGCCATTGATTTGCTAATGGTAATGTCAACAGGTTTTTCAACCAAAGCATTAAGACCTGCGCGTAAAGCATCCATAGCAATATCGCAGTGCAATTTGTGTGGTGTGGAAACAATTACCGCGTCAATAAGACCGCTTGCAAACATCTGCTTGTAGTCGTCAAAAACTGTTACACCTTCATAGGTTTCTTGACAAAACTTACGACGATCGGCAGAAATATCGCAAACTGCGGCAAGCACTGCGCCCTCTACAGCGCCAGAAAAAAGTGTGTTAGCATGGGCAGTACCGATGTTACCTATACCAACAATACCTATACGAACCTTATCCATAGTAACACCTACTTTTAGATGGTCACAAGTCGTAGCAAACTAAAATTTGCTACGACTGAGAATAATTATTATACCTTTGCGCTGCCGTAAGTACCGTTTGTATCAGCAAATGTTGCTGTTACGTTTTCTTTCTTTTTAGAGGTAGCAACGCGCTTCATAAGTTCTTCATAGTAAAGGTCTTCATCAAATGGAATTTCAACTTCACGACCCAAGAAGTCTGAAAGATGCATAGCATTTGAAAGGATAACGCCCTTAAGACCTTCAGCACCTTCAGCAATAAGTGGTGTACCGTGAAGAATCTTGCCGGCCCATGCGTTAATAACGCCGATGTGCTGTGGATTTTTATCTTCAATCTCAACTTCAAGATTGTGTGTTTTAACCATACCAAAAACTTCGGTATTTGTCTTGGTAAATTCAGACTCTTTCATTTCAAATTCAGTAACGGTGAGCTTATCGTCTTCAACAACGAGCTTTGCGCCATCCATCTGAACTTCGAAACGGTTTGTACCCTTACCGTCACCTGTTGTGGTGATAAACACGCCTGTTGCACCGTTTTCGTACTCAACAAATGTTGTTACGTCGTCGTCAACTTCGATATCGTGCCATTTACCGTACTTAATCTTTGACTGAACTTTTACAGGCATACCGCAAATCCACTGCCAAAGGTCAAGCTGGTGAGGACACTGGTTAAGAAGAACGCCGCCGCCTTCACCTGCCCAAGTAGCACGCCAGTCGCTTGAATTGTAATAAGCCTGTGAACGATACCAGTTGGTGATAAGCCAGTTTGTACGACGGATTTCACCGTATTTGCCTGAGTGAACGAGCTCGTGCATCTTGCGATAAACGGGGTTGGTGCGCTGGTTGAACATCATACCAAATACAACCTCAGGATGCTTTTCTGATTCAGCAATCATTTCGCGAACCTGACGGGTGTAAACGCCTGCCGGTTTTTCGCACATTACGTGAATACCGCGTTTCATACATTCCATTGAATATTTAGCGTGGTCATAGTGAGGAACTGCAACAAGACAAGCATTGATAAGACCGCTGTCGAGCATTTCGATAGCATCGGTAAAGTATGTAATGTTTGCATCGGGATATTTGTTTTTACCAAATTCGCATCTGTCAGGGTTTTTGTCGCAAATAGCAACCAAATCTACCTCTGGGCAGTTGCCACCCATAATGTTAGAGGTGTGGCCTGTACCCATATTACCAAAACCTATGATACCAAGTTTAATTTTATCCATAATAAATTTCCTACCTTTCAATTAAAAACCGCAAGATTTGAGGTATTTGTAGCTTCTTGTTATACAATCGAATTCATTTTCGCCGTGGCAGTTATCCTGCTCTACGAGCATATACTTAACGCCTGACTTTTCTGCTGCTGCAAATACACGGTCAAAGTTGATGTTGCCTTCGCCTACAACTGCGATGTTGTCGCCAAACTGTGTAAAGTTATCGCTGAAAGCATAGTCTTTAAGGTGAATAACGGGTGCGCGACCTGCAAATTTTTCAATCCAAGCTGCAGGGTCACCGCCGCCTGCCTGTACCCAGAATGTGTCAACAATAAAGCCGAGTTCGTCGGCAGTAAAGTCTTCTGCCAAATGCTCAAGAACGTTTTTGCCGTCAAATTTTAAAAACTCTTTTGCATGGTTGTGGTACATAAATTGCTTACCATTTGCCGAAACCGACTTGATTATATCAGCATATTCGTTATAAAAATCCTGATATGTAGGACCATTGCTTGTAGAGAAATTGTAATAGCCAAGACCAACGTAGTCACAGCCAAAAATCTCGTGACCGCGGCAAACCTTTGCTACATCCTCTTTAAGCTGTGCAGGTGGTGTATGGGTTAAAACGCACTTAAGACCGTTTTTATCAAGGTTTTCTTTAAGCCATTCGGGTTCGTAGTCACAAACACCGCTTACCTGAATATTTTTATAACCGATGTCAGCTACCTTTTTGAGTGTTTCTGCAAAATCTTCAAGATTTTTGCAGTGTTCACGAAGTGTATAAAACTGAATACCTATTTCCATAACTTATAACTCCTTTATTAGCTTAAAAAAGTTTTTTGAACTCTGTACAAGCAAAATCAAATGCTTCTTCATTACTGCTAAACTTGATTTCGCCGACGTTACTTTCCTCACCCTCGCGTTCAAGACCCTGAAGGCCTACAAACTCGGTAAGGTGTGGTTCCATTGTAAATACTGTGCCACCCTGCGCCAAATACTCAGGAATAATAAGGCTATAGTTACCATCGCCGCGACCGGGAGGCACTACAACACCGTCAGACATTCTTGCGTCTTTAACGTGAACGTACTTAATGCGGTGTTTGAGCATATTCCAAGCCTCTGCAGTATCCTGACCGCACTGAACAAAGTTAGCAGTATCAAATACACCCTCAATTTCAGGGAATGTATCAAGAATTTCAAGACAGCGAGGAGCGATATCACCGTAAATGCCCTTTTCGTTTTCGTGACAGAATGTAACGCCTGAGCCGCGAATAACGTCAAGCATTTTGCCTATTCTGTCCATAACCTCATTCTTGTAATCGGCAGGATCCTTGCCCTTTGGAATAAAAAATGAGAATGCACGCAAGTTTTTAGCATCAAGAATATGAGCAAACTCAATCATCTTTTTAAGGTTTTCAAGGTGCGCTGCAAAATCGCCTGTTTCAATATCGATTTTACCGATAGATGAACCAATAGCCCATGTTTCAAGACCTGCGGCATCCATCTTTGCTTTTACTTCGCGGATTTTGTCTACCTCCACACCTGCAATCCAGGTGCCGTCAACGTTACGGATTTCAAGACCTGCAAGACCGTTGCGGTGCATTGCCTTGATTTGTTCGTCTATCATTGGGCTTGCTTCATCAGCAAAGCCGTAAATTTTAACGTTATTATTCATAATAATTTACCTCTTATACACCGGAGTATGCCGAGAAGCCACCATCAACAGGAACAGTAATGCCTGTTACAAAGCCTGACTTAGTTTCGTCAAGCAACCACTCTACTGTGCCGAGAAGCTCTTCTGCTTCGCCGAAACGACCCATAGGAGTTGAGCGCAAAATCTTGTCGGTACGTGGTGTTGGTGTACCGTCTTCGTTAAAGAGAAGCGCACGGTTCTGGTTTGATACAAAGAAGCCGGGAGCGATAGCGTTTACACGAATACCCTCTTTTGCAAAGTGAACTGCAAGCCAAGAGGTAAAGTTGGTAACCGCAGCCTTTGCTGCAGAGTATGCAGGAATCTTAGTAAGAGGACGGTAAGCGTTCATTGAAGAAACGTTAAGTACCGAGCAACCCTTACGACCAATCATATCTACCATAAATACCTGGCTTGGAAGAAGTACGCCCTTCATATTAAGGTCGAATACAAAGTCAAAGCCTTTTTCATCAATGTTAAAGAACGTGAGGAAATCTTCTGCTGTTTCGTCACCCTTTACATACTCTTCGTGCGCGGTTGTGCAACGTGGGTTGTTACCACCTGCGCCGTTTACGAGAATATCGCACTTGCCAAAGTCAGCAAGAACCTTCTGATGAACAGACTCGATATCTGCTTTGTCAAGGCAGTTGCACTTATAAGCCTTAGCAACGCCGCCTTTTGCTACAATACCTTCAGCAACTTTTTGTGCTGCTTCTTCGTTAAGGTCAAGAAGTGCTACCTTAGCGCCCTTTGATGCTAAAAATTCAGCAAAGCCTGAGCAAAGTACGCCACCTGCGCCTGTTACAACTATTACTTTTTCCATTAGTTTTTACCTTCCTTTTCAAGTGTATCCCAGACACCTAACATATACATAATGCCAAGTGCTCTGTCATATAAACCATAACCAGGTCTTACTGTACCTGCTTTTTCACCCCAGAGGTGTCTGCCGTGGTCAGGACGGATATATCCGTCAAAGCCACAGTCGTGATAAGCCTTGAGTATATCAAGAATGCCTGTGTCACCGTCGCAGTCGCGGTGGCTTGCTTCTGAGAAGTCGCCGTTCGGGAAATGCTTAACGTTTCGAACGTGAGCAAATGCTATACGGTCACAGTGCTTTCTTACTATCTCTGCAACATTATTTTCAGGGTTAGCGTTAAGGCTACCAGAACAAAGTGTCAAGCAGTTGTGGGGGTTATCAACCATCTTGAGGAATCGGTCAATGCTTGGCTCGTCAATAAGAAGACGTGGAAGACCAAAGATATCCCATGGTGGATCATCCATATGAATTGCCATCTTGATGCCTGTCTCTTCACAAACGGGCATAAGTTTTTCTAAGAAATACTTAAGGTTTGCCCAAAGCTTTTCGTGGTCAACGCCTTCGTATGCTTTGAAAAGCTCATCAAGCTTTGCCATTCTTTCAGGTTCCCAACCAGGGAATGACATATTATATTTTTCGGTAAACTCAAGGATGTAGTTTGCCATTGCATTGTAATCGTCCTGAATCATACCCTTTTCATAGAAAAGTGCGGTAGAACCATCACCTACAGGATGGAACAAATCTGAACGGGTCCAGTCAAAGATAGGCATAAAGTTATAGCAGATAACCTTTACACCAAATTTCGCAAGGTTGCGAATTGTCTGAATATAATTTTCAATGTACTTATCGCGAGAAGGCAAACCGATTTTGATATCGTCGTGAACGTTAACCGATTCAACAACGTCAATGTTAAAGCCGTATTCGTCACACTGTGCCTTTACCTTTGCGATTTCTTCTTCGCTCCAGATTTCACCGGGCATTTTGTCGTGAAGCGCCCAAACAATACCTGTTACGCCAGGGATTTGTTTGATGTCTTGCAGTGAGATTTTATCGTTACCCTCACCGTACCAACGAAATGTCATTTGCATTTGTTACACACCATCCGTTTTTAAAATTTTTAACAATAATTACATAGGCATAGTATACCATTGTTATAAACATTATACAAAATTACTTTTAACAATGGAATTGCAAATATTATCTTTAAACATTGCAAATCGTATCAAACTGTGATATAATGCTCTTTGGTGATATTATGAGCAAGTATTTTACACACAAACAAGACGGTCTTAACTGTCATTACTACTGTGACGAGCACCCCGACAAAGAATCTTTTAAACTGCATACTCACGACACGTTTGAGCTTTATATCTTTGTGCACGGCAGAGGCAAATTTTTGATAGAGGGTAATGAATATCCCTTATCGCACGGCGATATAATACTCATGCGCCCTGCCGAGGCGCATTACATAGATATTGATGCCACCCGTCCGTACGAGCGTTTTTCGGCGCATTTCAGCGAAGACTTTTTTAAAGCATTTGACAAAGACGGTCTGCTGCTTGAGGCATTTTTAAATCACGAGCCTGGTACGTTTAACCGTTACTCACGCGACGACTTTAAGCCCGAAATATATAACCTGCTTGTAAACAATCTGCTTGGCGAATCGCAAAACCGACATCTGCAGGTTAGTTGTAATCTTTTGCCACTGCTTAACGAAATCCACAAGGTATATAAATCGCACCGTGCTACCGATACCAAGGGTGAATCTCTGACGCAACAAATAGTAAGATATATCAACAACCATATAAACGATAACCTGACACTTGATACAATATGCAACAGGTTTTATATAAGCAAGGCGCAACTTTGCCGAAGTTTTAAGGCGGCAACAGGTTCTACTGTGCAAAATTATATAAACGCAAAGCGGCTCGTAAACGCAAAGCGTATGTTGTCCGAAGGTATCTCCCCTACCCGTGCCGCCGCGCTTTGCGGATTTAACGATTATTCGGTATTTTACCGTGCGTTTTACAAAGAATACGGCAAAGCACCCAAAACGGAATATAACAAAATTTAAAAGCGCCGCTTTCACGGTGCTTTTTATCTTTTAACAAAATAACTGTGAGGTTTTTACCCATTTTGTTGTGTAATAAGTGAAAAGACATTAAAAACGTCTTTCGGGAAAGGAGGGTCTTATGGATAACGGTGCAAGTAGCTACCGCCGTTTCCGTGACCACGGTGATGAAAGCGGACTAATAGAAATTATAAAGAACTACCGAGACGGTCTTGTTTTTTATCTTAACACTTTTGTCGGTAATATACATATAGCCGAGGAATTAGCCGAAGACACGTTTGTTTTGCTGGGTACAAAAAAGCCGCGAGACAAAGGTAATGGCTCTTTTAAAACATGGCTATATACTATCGGGCGGAATATTGCGCTTAATTACTTAAAAAAGCATAAAAAAATGATTCAGATCTCCATTGATGATTGCAGTGAAATCAGTGTCGATGAACAAAGTCTTGAAGAATTGTTCATCAAAGAAGAACAAAAAATCATCGTACACCAAGCGCTTAAAAAACTAAAACCCGAATACCGACAAATTTTGTGGCTTGTATATTTTGAAGATTTAAAAATATCCGAGGCAGCCGCTGTGATGAAAAAGAGCGTCCACAACGCAGAAACCCTTATATATCGCGCCCGCAAATCACTAAAATCACAACTTGAAATGGAGGGCTTTAGTTATGAAGACTTATAATGAAACGGTAAATACCGTATTTGAACGAATTGACGAATACAAAACCGCACAGAAAAGAAAAAAGAAAATAATCACCCACACCGCCGTACCCGCTTGCTGTATTGCCTTGGCGGCTATGATTGGCATCGGCGTATGGCAAAGCGATGTTTTTAAATCCAAACCGTCGGTTTCACTTGAGGATTCAACCGTCATCGGTGAAAAGGATTATATAGGACCTGATGACATAGATGGCGACTGGTACGGCGATGGTCAGGAAGCACCGCCAAGCAATGATGATGAGAATACATCAATCAATAGCGATGGACAAGAAATATCGCCTAATCCCAATACAGATAATTCAAGCTTGGATAATAAACACAACCACGATCCAGCTAAAATGCTTTGCTATATAAATCAAATTGGAGAGGCAAAACCTAGTGATGTAGCACCACCTCAGCCAGTGGATGCGCATTATTATACGGTTCGCAGCGATCAAGAAGCCGTAGAGTATTTAGGTATTAATTTTGAAATTATCAATGCAAAATACAACTTACAATCTTCGCTTCACGGCACTTGGTACAAAAAAAGCGACAATACCTTGGTGTGGGATTTGTCTACATTTTGCTATTCAAACGAAAAGGGAAACTTCACTTTAGAAGCAAGCAAAACCTTTAAACCAATAAGCTGTTACTCCCTTCCTACAGAAGAAGTAATTTCAACCATGGTAGGTACAAAAAATGGTCCTGTTTATGTAAAGTTTTACGGAACAGTAGAAACTGTTATGTCTCAAAATTATTCAGACAAACAGTCTACTATACTTGCTGAATTTCAGAACAAAGGCGTTTATTTTCGAATAGAAGCAAACAACATTTCTGCTTTTGATTTTTATCAATTTGTATCAGCTGTTGCAAACGGATAAAACGCAAAAAAGCACCGCAACTGCGGTGCTTTTTTCTATTCCAAAATATTTGTTGTTATATAATCTACGCCATAATCAATTAGGCGCTCGGCGTCGCCAGGGTTGTCAACCGTCCAGCAATTTACCTTTATTCCGTTTTTGTGACAGGTGTCAATTACCTCTTTCGAGCATATCCAATACCCGATATCCAAATCAAATCTATATGTCTTTAACATATTTAAAATATCGTCATTAAAACTTTGCACAAGATACTGTATATTAGCTTTTGGTTGTTGGGCTCTTAAATCTTTCAGATTATCAAGGCTAAAGGAAATAAAAATCAATTTTTCGGGGTCGTAATATTTTTCTACTTCTGTATAAATCTCAGCTATATGCTCGGGTGTCATTCTTTCTTTAAGTTCCAGCACAGCAATTTTATCATAAAACGCACAAACCGATAAATAATCTTTTAAATCGGGAATTTTAAAATCGCTACCTACGGTACGATTCTTTGGCGGATTTAAATCCAAATCTTTAAGAGTTTTATAATCAGTCTGACCAATTGTCAGATTTTTATCACAAAGGCGCCCTGTAGAATCATCGTGAAAAACCACAAACTTGCCATCGCGAGTTACGTGTACATCGGTTTCAATACCTATATAACTACGGTTGCCTGCAGCAACAAAAGCCGAAGTTGTGTTTTCAAGTTCCAGTCCTGAAAGTCCACGATGTGCTATAAAAAACGTGTTCTTTTTGTCAGTAATTTTAACTGTATCAGCCATTTGTAACCAACTCCTTGACTACTTCTCCCGCTATTATCAGTCCTGCCACACTTGGCACAAACGGCACCGAACCAATAATATTATAGGGGTTTGTGATAGGTTCTTCTTTAGAATATACAACCTTGAGTTTCTTGATACCCTCTTTTTTAAGTCGGGTACGCATAACCTTGGCAAGCGGACAAACGCTTGTTTTATAAATATCGCTTACCTCAAACATTTCAGGGTGTAATTTGTTACCTGTTCCCATACTGCTTATAATTCTAACGCCGCATTTATCAGCGTGGACTATAAGCTCTACTTTTGCAGCAACAGTATCAATAGCATCAACAATATAGTCGTATTGCGACAAATCAAGTGCTTCTGCATTGTCACGCAGGTAAAACATTTTGTGTGCCACGACCTGACACTCTGGGTTTATATCGTGTATGCGGTCTCGCGCCACGTCCACTTTGTACTGCCCTATTGTTTTATGTGTAGCGTACAGTTGACGGTTGATATTGGTTACATTGAACGTATCGTTATCGATAAGGTCCATCGCCCCCACGCCTGCACGGGCGAGCGCCTCTACAGTATAAGAACCCACACCACCTACACCAAACACGGCGACGCGACATTTTTTAAGTTTAGTTATAGCGTCTTCACCCAAAACGGCGATACTGCGAGTATATTGATTTTCCATAAAGCACCACTTTAATCAAGTTTAAAAGAATGCGGCAACATATCTGCCAGAGTGTACTCTTCAAAACTGTTTTCACCAGTTACTACCAAAATCGTAAAATCATCATCGCAAAATTCTGACATAACCTGACGGCACACACCGCAAGGAGTAAACGTACTGAGTGTATCACCCTTTTTAGCCGCAATGGCAATAGCACAAAACTCTCTTTCGCCCTCACTTACAGCTTTTGAAAAAGCCACTCGTTCGGCGCATATTGTAGGTGAAAAAGATGCATTTTCAATATTACAGCCTGTGTAAATCTTGCCTTCCTTGGTAAGCAAAGCAGCCCCTACCTTGCAACCCGAATAGGGTGAATATGATTTGTTTGTGGCATCAATTGCAATATTACATAATTCTTTTTTATCCATAGCTTTATCCTTAATTTATTTATCGTATTTATCACACAAAGCGGTTACCTGATCGGCAAACTTTGCGATTTCCTTGTTAGAACTGTCTTTATTTTTATTAATAACCGAAAGAAGTCGCTGACCCGCAGCATAAAGACGTGCAAATACCGTATCGGCGCGATGACGTCCTTCGCTTTTCTTTTCAACACGGACAATTCTGCCTTTTTCTATGCACTCGCCTGTAACGAGGTCATACTTATCGCCGCTAAAGGGTGCGATTGCATTAACACCAAGTTTAGTTTCAATCTCTTTTGCAAAGGTATCGCAGACACTGTCATCACCGTGATTTACAAACACGGTTTTAAGTGAATTTTTAATATTAGACAGCCATCCAAGCAACATATCACGGTCGGCATGCCCACTGATACCCGCAAGGCTTGCTATACGAGCGCGCACGTTTATCTCTTCACCAAATAGCTTAACCGTGGTTTCGCCGTCAACAAGCTTACGACCAACAGTACCCTCCGACTGATAACCAACAAAAAGTATTGTGCTGTCAGCGCGCCATAGGTTGTGCTTTAAATGATGGCGGATACGTCCTGCTTCACACATACCCGAAGCCGATAAAATCACCTTTGGACTTTCGTCAAAGTTAATCATTTTAGAATCATCTGACGTTACCGACAGTTTAAGACCGTTAAAGCGTATGGGGTCTATGCCCTGCTCAAGAAGGTCAAGTGTTTCGGTGTCATAATAATCAGTAAGACCCGATGAATAGATATTTGTAGCCTCTACAGCCAAAGGACTGTCGACATACACCGCAAAGTTTGCGTGATTTTTTACAAGTCCTTGTTCCTTTATATTGCGAATAAGGTAGAGCATCTCTTGTGTTCTGCCGATAGCAAATGATGGTATTACCACGTTGCCACCACGGTCAAAGGTTTCTTGTAAAATCTCGGTCAGTTGCTCAGTGTAATCGGGTCTTGCGCCGTGGGTGCGGTCACCATAGGTTGACTCAATTACCACATAATCTGCAACGGGCGGAGATGCGGGGTCGTTTATAAGCGGACGCTTTATATTACCCAAGTCGCCCGAAAAGATAACACGCTCTTGTTTACCATCCTCGGTAATCTCGAATAAAATACTCGCTGAACCCAAAAGATGACCCGCATCAATAAAGGTGATTCTGATACCATCAAAAATCTGGGCAGGTTCATTATAATCATAGTGTTTAAAAAGCTTTAACGCATTTTCAGCATCCTGCAAAGTATAAAGCGGTACGTACTCTTCCCCGCCTGCGCGCTTTGCCTTACGGTTGCGCCACTCAGCTTCAAACTCTTGTATATGTGCCGAGTCACGAAGCATTATGTTACAAAGCTTGCGTGTAGCCAGTGTGGAATATACTTCACCCTTGAAGCCTTGCGCTACAAGTGCTGGTATTTTACCCGAATGGTCAATATGCGCGTGGGTAAGACACACAGCGTCAATATCACAAGCCGCCACCGGAATTTCACAATTTTCATAAATATCTGCGCCCTGCTCCATACCGCAGTCAATAAGTATTTTTTTGCCGCACGCCTCAAGCAATGTGCAAGAGCCTGTAACCTCGTGCGCCGCGCCTAAAAAAGTAAGCTTCATTAAAACACACTCCTGACATAAATAATCTATTAAATATATTTTATCACATAAAGGTTATGAAATAAAGTAAAAATTATGAATAAAAAGCAAAAAACCGCCATTAGCGGTTTTTTGTCAGTTACATAGGTGTAATTGTAAAATTAAATTTAAGCTTCTTTTCATCAAGACGATATTGTTCAGAAAGTTCAGGGCCACAGGAATTAGAACCCAATCCCGATACCTTATAATCTATACGCATATGAGTTTTTCCGTCTTTTTTGAGTTCATTGGTATGCTCGGCTTTTGTGAGCGCATCGGTACTGTAAGAAGATACGTTAAATTCAAAAGCGTCCGCTTCAAACCTCATTTTGCCGATAGCGAGCATTTTAGCAGACGTATGATTACCATGCTCTTGAGGACGAATGTAGTTTACATATTCACAATCTGCAGTACTTTCGTATATGCCAATACTTCCTGCGTGGCACATATCACAGTAACTCTCATATGGTCCATTGGCAAAATATCTGAAATCCGCATTTTCTTGTGGCAGGCAAATTTCAAAACCTAAACGTGGCAACCAATAAGCGTTTTCACGAATGTCGCCGTCGAGTGAAAGGTTGATTTTACCTAAGATGTCAACGCTTACAGTAAGGGTATATCTTATCCAAGGCACACGGCTAACGCCTGCCACACTTCCCTTTACGGTAATTAAATTATCTACGCAATCACACTCATAAACCTTACCAAAACGGGTGTGGTAGCATTCGCCTACCCAAGAGCCAACCCAATGTGCCTTTTCTTTGCGGTCATTGTCGGTAGGAGCTCGCCAGGAGGTGAGTTTTATTGTGTCACATATTTGGCTTTCGCCGTCGATTACAATCTCACTAAAGTTGCCATAATGGCGAGAGAAAACGTAGCGGAAATTGTCACCCTCAATGATATAATCATTGCCACACTCTTTTACCTCTGCCAAAGGTAAAGTCTCTTCACTTACCTTTTGATAAGGTAATTCGTGTTGAGTATGGGCAATAACCTCATCGCGGTTTAAAAGCTCGCAGTTAATATATGCGCCATACTCGCAGTAAAGCTCCGGAACATCAATCTTAATCTGGGCACTTTCAAGTGGCATTATATCTAAAACAATACTATTTTCGCCGAGTGTTTTGCCGTCAGCAATAATAGAATATACAAACTTATATTCGTTAAGGTTTGTAAAACTATAGCGGTTTTTGATGGTAAGTACCCCATCTTTATATTCGGTAGCAATTGGCTGGTAAGCCGCTTTAACTTCCAAAGAGCCGGCCTTTAATGTGCGGTCGTAAAATACCATACCATCACAACAAAATTCACCAAAGTGAACAAGTTCGCCCTCGAAGTCGCCGCCATAACAAGGCACTCCGTCTTTAAGCACGGTGTGATCAGCCCATTCCCACACACAACCGCCTATAAACGACTTATGCTTGTGGAACTGCTCTACGTAGGCATACACGTCACCCGGGCCATTACCCATAGCGTGTGAATATTCACAAAGGAAAATCGGTTCAGTTATATCAGGATTTGCTATAAATTCCTCGATTGCTTCGTGTGAAGAATACATACGGGAATAAACCTGTGATACGCCTGGGAAACCTTCACGACAAGAACATTCCCAGTGGCAAAGTCTCTGGTCGCCCAAAGATTTCACATAGTCAGCCATAGCAACAAAGTTATCGCCGTGACCCGATTCATTACCGAGTGACCACATAATAATACTCACGTGGTTTTTGTCACGCTGTACTGTTCGTACCATACGCTCAAGGTGCTCGTTTTTCCAATCGGGGTGTGTACCCGGCCAGTTGCCTGCAGGCTCGGTGTAGGTATATTGTTGTGACGCATAGCGGCAGATAAAGCCGTGGGTCTCAATATCGCATTCAAGTATAACGTAAAGGCCATACTCGTCACAAAGCTCTACAAAGCGTGGTGGTGGCGGATAGTGTGACGTGCGCACACAGTTGATATTAAGCTCTTTCATAAGCTTGACGTCGCGAAGTAATTCTTCGTCAGTCATATACCAGCCACCAGTGGCGCTCGTGTCGTGATGGTTTACACCATACAGCTTTACAGGAACACCGTTTATAAGCAATTCATTATCTTTTGAAATTTCAATAGTTCTGAATGCGGTTTTTTGCGTTATCTCTTCGCCGTCTCGCTCTATTTTTACAGTGTAGAGCCGTGGCTTTTCGGCATTCCAGAAAACAGGATTATTGACAGTAAATTCTACTGTTTCTCCGTTTTGTATAGCAACAAAATTGCCATTTGTATCATAAAGTGAAACACTCGACTCTTTCCCCAAATTTACAGTAATTTTACCATCAAACGCCTTAACGTCAATATCGGTTATATGGTCATTTGGGCGCTGTAATATATAACAATCACGGAAAATGCCGTTCATTCTGAAAAAGTCCTGACATTCAAGATAACTGCCACAACACCACTTGAGCACCTTTACAGTAATATCATTTAATCCTTCGGTAACATATTCGGTAATATCAAATTCTGCCTGCAGATGACTACCCTGTGTAAAGCCTACGTATTTATCATTTATGTAAAGAAATGCACAAGAGGATACACCCTCAAGCACAAAGTAAACCTTACCCCACAATTTTTCTATTTCAAAGGTTCGGTTATATACTCCGCAAGGGTTATCGTCGGGCGCATAGGGCATATCTACGGGATATGGGTATTCCTGATTGGAGTAATTTACCGTATCATAACCTTGGGTCTGCCAACATGACGGCACAGATATAGCGTCCCAACAGTCGATTTTTTCGGGCACGTCTATATCACGGGTGAAATATTTAAAATTCCATACACCGTTTAAAAGGCAATATTCCGAAACACCCGCAGGTATATAATAACTTCGCGGAATGCATCGGTTTTCGCTGGTTTTAAATGGATTTTCATAAATTCTCATTTGTCATCCCTTATCTCTGAGATACAGCATTCTTGTGTTTCGATGTTTATATACACTAAGCACCAGACCAACACCTAAATACATACAAATAAGCGAAGTACCACCCGCGCTGAAAAACGGTAAAGTTACACCTATAACGGGAAGTAATGCTACGCACATGCCAATGTTTATCACGATTTGCGCAAGCATCATACCAAAAAATCCGACGCAAATTATCTTACCGCTCTGTTTATTACAATTGCGCGCAATATTGATAGCTCGGAAACTGATGGCAGCAAGCAAAATCAGAACCAACATACAACCAATAAAGCCCAATTCTTCACCAATACTTACAAATATAAAGTCATTTTGTCCCTCGGGCACACCGCCAACCTGAGTAAGACTTCCATTAAACAGACCTTGTCCACTCAGTCCTCCGTTTGCAAGCGCCATACGCCCACGATATTGCTGGTAAGTAGCACCCATGATATCCGATTCAATATCAAACATATTTATTAGTCGAGCGCGTTGTTCATCATTCATTATTACAAAATATATAAGCGGCGAACAAGCGATAAGTAATGTAAACGCCAGTACAAAGTATTTCCACGAGACACCTGCCGCCCACATCATACAAAGCACCATAACGGCAAATACAAGCGCTGTACCATCGTCACCCTGAAAGTGTATAAGCAATACGGGTACCGCACCGTGCGCGCATATAGGAATCAGGGTTTTTAATTTATTTATGGTGGGTTTAACACGGCTTAAATGTGTAGCAAAGGTAATAATAAAGCATACTTTTAAAAGCTCGGACGGCTGAAACGTTGTAAAGCCTAAATCAAGCCACGCCTTATCATCTGTGCCCTCAGGCGCCCAACCGATAAAGAAGGTGAGTATTACAGGCACTATGCCAAGCAACACCAGCAAATACCAATACTTGGAATATTTTTCAAAATCTATGCTTGATATAACAATAGCGGCGGCAATTCCCACAACCAAACCGATAATCTGAACCAATAGTGGACGCAATGTATCAAGGTATCTTGTTGCCGAATAAACCGCAAGACACCCGTAGCTTGTAGCCGCTACACAAAGTATTACCATAAGCTTGTCCGTTTCGCGAATAAAGTCGGCTATACGCGCTATAATTCTGCCCAACTATGCCACCTACCTTTCAATTTCTTATATACACAGTTATTATATTAAATAATCAAACGTTTTTCAAGTGTTATCAAATATAAAAATGTCATTGTAACGAACTTACAATGACATTTTTTAAATTATATTTTATCTAATTCATTTGCAAATGGTATAGATGGCGCCGCGCCACTTCGCGATACTGCAACCGCCGCCGCTTTTGATGCAAGTTTTAGTGCATAATCAATCTCATTGCCACTTGCTATGGCGCTTATAAAATAGCCTGTAAAGGTATCTCCTGCGGCAGTTGTGTCAACAACAGTCGTTTCATATCTTGGTTGCTCAATAAACATATCGCGATTTTTAAACATACAACCCTTGTCACCCAAAGTAAGTATCAGATTACTGTTTGGGCATTTTTGTATAAAGCTATTCAGTATATCCTTGCCAAACAACGCTTCGCCTTCAATCTCATTACAAAACCACCACTTGATTTTATCGAGCGGCAAATTAAGTATTGATTTATCAAATGGTGATGGATTAAAGGCAATCTGCATTTTCTTTGAGGTTGCTATTTCAAAAGCCACAGAAAGATTGCTTATTTCATTTTGAAGTAGCAATATATCATTTTCATCGGCATCGAAAAGGAATTGTTCAATATATTCCCTATCAATAAGCCGATTGGTACCACCATACAGCAAAATACTGTTCTGTCCATTTTTGTCAACTTGAATAATTGCGTGTCCGCTACTTTTATCACAAGTCTTGATACGGCTTATATCTACGCCGCTCTCTGACATAATTTGCTTTAAAAATTCGCCTTCAACACCCAATATTGCGCCGTGAATAACCTTGGCACCTGCACGAGAGAGCGCAATAGACTGGTTAAGTCCCTTGCCGCCTGCAAAGGTTTGCATATTTTGTGAAGAAAGCGTTTCTCCTGCAGAGACAAAATGATCCACTGTGTAAACGTAGTCAATATTAAGAGAACCTAAATTATAAATTTTCATAGTTTTACAACTCTATATGTTTCATTGTGTGTTCTACGGCATCGGTAATATTTATTGTACCAACACCAAAAATAGACGTATGCAGTTTATCGTTGATTGGTTTGGTCCATACATCATCAATACATTTTGTTCCATAAGCCAAACCAAGTATTGAACCAACCGTTGCGCCGTTACAGTCAGTATCAAAGCCTGTTTCGACCGCCATACAGATAGATTTACCATAGTCCCCCTTGCCATAAAGCAAAGCGGCAACAACTATCATTGCATTAGATATCGTGTGACACCAACCGTGTGAGGTGTATTCATTATAACGATTATGAATATCTTGGAAACATTCCTCTTGTGATACTCCGCTCTCAAATCCGTTTATAACGTCGGTAATTGCTTCATAAAGTCTTGAGATATGTGGTATTTGTGAAAGACCAACCGATATTATCTCTTTAATATTGTTAGTTGTTGCAGCGGCCGCCAACATAGCCGCTACAAACATTTCGCCGTATATACCGTTTTTGGTGTGAGAAATTGACGCATCACGGAAAGCCATTTCTGCGGCAAGCTCGGGGTTGCCGGGGTTTATATAACCAAAATAGTCGCCACGTATCTGCGCGCCTATCCACTCGCGATATGGATTTTTATATACCGCCGATTCGGGTGGTTCGTATCCATTTACAAAGTTGCAAAATGCCACACGCTCTGCGGTGCAATATGCATCCTTTGGTTGAAGGCTGAGCCATGCTCGCGACATATCGTAAGAGGTAAAATCTCTGCCATACTTTTCAATAACCTTTTGAGCAAGTACCACATAGTTTGTATCATCATCAACAGGCATACCGTCTGCGGTATCAGCATAAGGGCGATTTTCAAAACGGAATTTATATCTGTTTAATATATCGTCATTCAAGTCACTGCGGCGAATATATCTGTACATCGGGTAGTTGTCGGTTTCTTTTAAAAACGGTATCAGTTCATCGGTTTTAATGCCTTCAACCGTTTTACCTAAAAGGCAACCGCATATTCTACCCATCCACGCTCCGTGAATTTTATCTTTAAGAATATTTTTATCTACAGTACCATTAAATTCGGAATTTTTTCTTAAAGCCTTTATTTCTTCAAGGGTTGACGGTTCATTATAATTATAACCCTCAACAGTTTTTGCATTGTGAACAATATGGAATAAAACGTCGCCAAGCTTCTTTTTTATTTCGTCCTGCGGCAGTCTTATAACAACGTCAAACAGGTCCTTATACTGCGCAATATCAAGGCCCTCTTCGACCGATTGCTGATATTCGGTAGTAAGGCCTAATGTTGAATAATACGACTCCCAAACATGAATATTAGCATATTTTGGTTTTAACTCTTTTGTGGTTTTGAGTTCTTCGGTTATTCTCGTGTCACTATCAAAAATAAGCGCATCAAGAGAAATATCAAAACGCTTTGAAATTTTAATAAGTTTGTCAATCTCCGGAAGAGACACGCCGCTCTCCCACTTTTGAACCGACTGACGCGAAACACCAAAAAGTGATGCAAACTGTTCTTGCGACATATTAGCGTTTTCACGCAATTTACTTATAACGTTATTAATTGCCATAACCACCGCTCCTGTTTGTTTTTACTCATTATATCAATCTTTTAAAAGGAATGCAACAAACTCAAAATTGCCTTTTGTGCAACTTGTGGTTGTCAAGCAAAAAGACTGTCTGATATATTCAGACAGTCTTTAGAATTATTCTATGCCAACAACCTTATATCCCTGTGATTCGACGGCGTTTTTAAGTGACTCGTCAGCAACATCTGCTGAAAGTTCTACGTTTGCAATACCTGTTTTATGGCTGATATCTAAAACAGTTACACCACCAATGTTCTCAAGCGCTGTCTTTGCGTGTGCCTCACAGTGTGGACACATAAGTCCTTCAATTTTGATAACCTTTTTCATTTTTTTATTCTCCTTTTGAGATTTATTTTTTGATTTAAAAAAGTTAAGTCGCAGTGCATTTGTTACAACACAAAAGCTTGACAAACTCATAGCCGCCGCGCCAAACATTGGGTTCATTTCCCACCCAAGCAATGAGATGAATGCGCCTGCCGCCAAAGGAATACCAATTGTGTTATAGATAAACGCCCAGAAAAGATTTTGTTTAATGTTAGTAAGTGTTTTGCGACTAAGATGCACAGCATCTGCAACATCTAAAAGATTGCTGTTCATAAGCACAACATCGGCGGACTCTACCGCGATATCCATACCGCTACCAATTGCCATACCAATATCGGCGGTGGTAAGTGCAACAGCATCATTGATGCCGTCACCCACCATAATAACCTTACCCTCGGTTTTAAGTTCAGTTATGACATCCGCCTTACCATCAGGTTTTACACCCGCTTTTACCTCGTCAATACCAACCGTTTTCGCCACCGCATTTGCAGTTTTTTGGTTATCGCCGGTAAGCATTATAACACTAACCCCCATCTTTTTGAGGGTAGATATAGCCGCTTTAGCATCAGATTTTACCCTATCTGCTACCGCAACAATACCTATCAAGACATTATCTTTTACAAATATAAGCGGTGTTTTTCCTTCATTTGAAAGTTTATCGGTTATTGGGGTTACGCTATCAATATCAATGTTTTTATCTTTCGCAGAAGACACACCACAACCGAAGCAATTCTTGCCGTCCATAATACCGCTTACTCCAAAGCCTGCGGTTTCATTAAAACCTACCAATTCAAGCGGTGTGATACCTTGGTCTTTTGCGTATTCATTTACAGCAATCGCCAACGGATGCGCACTACCGTTTTCAAGGCTGTATGCGGTCTGGAGCAGTTCTTGTTTTGATATTTCTCCGACAGGTATTACATCTGTAACAGCAGGCTTGCCGCTGGTTACCGTTCCTGTTTTATCAAGCACCACAATATTACATTTACCGCTCATTTCAAGCGCTGATGCCGTTTTAAAAAGTATGCCGCGACGCGCACCTACACCACTGCCTACCATTATGGCAACTGGTGTTGCAAGTCCCAATGCACACGGACAACTGATTACAAGTACCGATATAGCACGGGCTATTGCAAAACCAGCAGTTTCGCCAAGTGCCAGCCACACCCCAAGCGTTATAAACGCAATAATAAGCACCACGGGTACAAATACTGCCGAAACTCTATCGGCAATACGAGCAATTGGCGCCTTTGAAGCTGAGGCATCACTTACCATTTTAACAATTTTAGCTAAAGTGCTGTCCTCACCTACGGCGGTGGCCCGACAAACGAGCTTACCCGTTTTGTTTATAGTACCGCTTGACACTTTGCAACCTGCGGTTTTATCTACAGGTATGCTCTCCCCCGTAAGCGCCGATTCATCAACAGCACTACTACCCTCAAGCACTATACCATCTACTGCAAAACTTTGTCCCGGAAGGACTACAAATATATCATCTTTCTGCACCTGGTTTGCATCGACGATGATTTCTTTGCCTTCTTTAACAATAGTTACAGTTTTGGGTGCCAATTCTAAAAGCGATTTTATAGCATTGGTGGTTTTACCCTTAGCGTGAGCTTCAAGCAATTTACCAACCGTTATAAGCGTTAAAATCATGGCGGCGGACTCAAAATAAAGCCCATGAAGCAAATGATGTAACTGCTCCCCACTAGCTGTGGTCATCTTAAACACATTTACAATGCTGTAGCCGTAAGCCGCGGCAGAACCCAAAGCGACCAACGTGTCCATATTAGGAGCACGATTTATAATACCCTTAAAACCGTTTATGAAAAACCTTTGATTTATAACCAAAACAGCGGTAGTAAGTAACAACTGTATAATCGCCTGCGCTAAATAATTTTGTGCAATAAATGACGGTAGTGGTGCGCCCCACATAGAATGGAACATTGAAAAATACATTAAAACTGTCAACAAAACGCAAGAGCTTATAAGGCGAAATATTATATTTTTATTGGTCTTTTCTTCTGCGATAGTTTTTTGAGACGGCTTTTTCATGTCATTTTGCTCTATGCCATAGCCTGCACCAAGTACAGCACTGATTACTTCTTGCGTATTGGCACCATCATTTACGGTCATATCACCTGTAAGCAGATTGACATTACATTCGCTGACACTTTCAACGCCTGATACAGCCTTTTCGACCCGTGCGCTACAGGCCGCGCAACTCATACCTGTTACCTTGAATTTTTGCATAGTTCCCTCACTACTTCATCAGTTTTTGCAAGGTTAAAACAAGATCATCTATCGTTTCATCCTTGCCGTTTCTTATATCATCTGCGACACAGGTGTGAATATGATTGGAAAGCAATTCACGGTTAAAAGCATTAAGTGCCGCACTTACGGCGCTTACCTGCACTAATATATCAGTACAGTAAGAGTCGGCTTCAACCATATTTTTTATACCTCTAATCTGACCCTCTATTCGGCTGAGTCGGTTTATAAGCGATTTGTATTCCTGCTGTGAGCGTTGTTTGGTTTTATGACAACAGTTACAGTTTTGCATAGCTACCTCCGTATACCCCCAGAGAGTATTTTTCTTTATTATATACCCCGTGGGGGTATTTGTCAAGAAACACCCATAAAAATAAGGGTAGTCATAACAACTACCCTTAACTTTATTTATCTTTTAGAACTCTAAATGTATTATGCCTTCATTATCAAGCATTATACGCTTTCAAATGTATCTGAAATTTTTATATAATCCTTAATTTTCGGTCATTTCGTTAAATGCCGTGTCAAATGCCTGTTTCGATATATCACATTCAAGAAGATATACCTGTGTTTTTTCTAACATAATTCCTAAAAGTTGTAAAGTTTTAGAAAGCGCAGCAGCATTTTGCGGTAGATAAACCTGACGCATCAAGTGGCTTACCGCATCTTTTGTAGCCAGACGAACAATATTATTTGTTTTACCCTGTTTTAAAATGCATATAGCCCTAAGCGGAGCACTCACGTTTTTATGCAACCCTTCCTTCCCCGCCCACGGTGTTCCGTAAACAACAGGATTATCAGAAACGTTTATTATAGGTTTATCACCATTTATAATGCCTACTTTGCTTCCAAGATATTGATGCCACAAATTTATATGAGTAGTCTTTCCCGTGCCGCTTGGTGCCGTAAAAAGATATGCATCACCTTTATACTCGATTGCCGCGCCGTGAAAAACAAAACGATCATATTCGGGCAACTGTTCGGCAATAGACCGATAAATACACAAACTTTCACAAACAGCAATATCTGCCGCAGGCACCATTTCTTTTTCCTTTAAAACTGAATTTTCATCCGCTGATGCATAAATATCGGGTGTCTTGAAATCTGCAATATATTTTTTGCAAAATTCAGTCATAAAGTCAAATCTATGCTGAATATTTACCTTTAAACCCGACAGTAAGATATTTGTACTTATCATTCTTCGGTCTCCTGCTCTGCAAAACGGATTTCGCAACCCAAGTGCTGCTGGCAACGGCTAAGACCTTCGGACATAATGTTTTTAGTGCGCTCGTATGATGCCACCGCCTTTTGTACAGTCACATCATCAAGACCATAACTATTCGCCATATCGGCTGTTTCAAGCGGATAAACGGTATACTGATAATTACCTGCACTACCATAACGGTCAACCCACGTTGGTATAATATCAACAGCGGTAAGCGATACGTCACCCTCGGCATCTTTTGTAAACGTATAGCTAAAAAGCACGCCATCTTCGGTATGACCTGTTTCGCAAACACCTGTCATTTCCGAAATTCTTTGGTTTGATACGGCATTACCCATAGAATACAAACAAACTGTAGTATTCTGGCTGTCTTCGGAATGGATAAGTTCTATCGGTTGTAATACGTGCGGATGACCGCCAACAATTACATCAACACCCATATTACAAAGTTTTTGCGCTATATCTTTCTGATACGTAGCAGGGGTGGTATGATATTCGCTACCCCAGTGCATATAAAAAACAATCGCCTCGGCACCATTTGATTTCATATCATCTATTACAGCCTGAGCTTCACTATAAAACGCAGGTAGATTTGCGCTGCTGAAACGATTTATAAGCTCGGACGAACCGCTGTTTGTACCATAAGTAAAGTTTACCATACCTATCTTTATACCGTTGATATCTTTAATAAGATATATCGGCTCATCGGTGGTTTCTCTTGTGCCTAAAAAATCAATTTCTTTAACCTTTAGTTGTTGCATTGTACGTTTCATACCTGCAACGCCGTTATCAAGAATGTGGTTATTTGCAGTAAGCAGCATATCAAATCCGTCTGCTTTTAAATAATCAGTTAAACTATCGGGAGAGTTGAAGTTTGGATAACCTTTATACGGGCCTGCCGCCTCGCCACCCAACGTTACTTCAAGATTGGCAACAGCGTAATCCGCCGACTGTATATATGGCTTTGCAACCTTAAAAAGCTGAGAAAAATCATAGCTGCCGTCAGATTGCTTAGCACCCCATAAAATGTTATCGTGTATTAAAACGTCGCCAGTGTTTAAAACGGTTGCTGTAATATCTTTTGGCGTTTGCTGTGACGAAACATCATCACTGTTTGCATCTGATTGTGTTTGTGAACTGCTGTCATTATCTTTTGAATTTGAATTCTTAACAATAGCACCTATAACCAATGAAAGCAATGCTATTACAACGGCGAGTAAAACCGACAAAATTCCAATAAATATTCTGCGGCGGATTATAGCCTTTTGTCTTCTTGTTCTTTCTTTCATTTTATTCTCCTTATAAAACAATACACAACAGTATCGGTAAAAATACTGCAGGAATAATATTCATAACCTTGATTTTTGTAATATCCAGCAAGTTAAGTGCCAGTGCAATTATCAGCATAGAACCTATAACCGACATATGCGCCACTACGTGCGTCGTGAGTATCGGTTGTACTAAAGAGGCAAGTAACGTGAGCGTACCCTCAATAACCAGAACGCCCAAGGCTGCAAGCATTACGCCAAATCCAAGTGATGATGCCAGAACAGCCGATGAAATAAGATCTATAACCGATTTTGAATAAAGTGTGGTATTATCACCCGATACTCCCGAATCTATAGAACCTACCACCGTCATCGCTCCTACGCAAAAAAGCAACGTTGCGGTTACAAAGCCTTCAGCAATTTTACCATTTGAACTATTGCCATTTTTAAATTTCTTTTCTATCTTTTCAGCAAGTTTATTTATGTGTTTGTCAATATCTACAGCCTGTCCGATAACTGCGCCAAGCGCTACCGATATTATGACGATAAGCACGCTTATATCATCCTCGAAGAGGCCTGTGATACCAATATATAACACACATAACGCAACGGCGTAAACAAGCGTCTTTTGTATCTTTTGGGGTATTCCGCGTTTAAACAACAGACCAAAACCACTGCCAATTATAACAAGTATAAAATTTATAAACGCGCCACTTGTAAAAACATCAACCATACAATCACCGCCAATATTTAACCGAAAACAATTTTCGACCATTTCTACCTATTATATATAATATAATAAATTTACAAAAAAATCAATAATTCGCTTGTATTTATAGAATAATTATTGTAGAATATAGTATATATAAATTAGGAGGACTATATTATGCCAACTTCTAACACAATGAAAATTGAAACCAAACGTAAAGATTTGTTTTTACGTGTAAGCAAGGGTCACTTTGCAACCAGCAACAGCCACAGCAACTACTATATAGACGTTACACTCCAAAAAACACGTCTTTCTGAAGCACGTGCCGTTGCCGAAGAGCTTTGCAGCTACTATCGCACCAACACAATAGTTGACACCATCCTTTGTCTTGACGGTATGGAGGTTGTGGGTGCGTGTTTAGCTTCTCGACTTACCGAAGCTAACTACGCTAATATGAATGCTCACCAGACAATTTACGTTGTAACACCTGAAGCTACAAACTCAAGCCAGCTTATGTTCCGTGACAATATTGTTCCTATGATTCAGGGCAAACACGTGCTTATTTTGGCAGTATCGGTAGCTACAGGCCGTACTGTTGAGGCTGCTGTTGACGCCATTAAATACTATGGTGGTAACGTTGCGGGCATTTGCTCTATATTTGCTACCAAAAAAGAGCGCGCAGGCATACCTGTAAACTCTATCTTTAACCCCGAAGACCTTCCCGACTACCAAAATTACAAGCCACACGAATGTCCGCTTTGTAAAGCAGGTCAGAAGATTGACGCGCTTGTAAACTGTCACGGTTGTTCAAAACTTTAATTAAAGAGGTATAAAAAATGAGTAGATTAGAAGAAGCTAAAAAGCAATATGCGGCGCTCGGCATCGATGTTGACGCCGTTATAGAAACACTAAAAAAACAACCTGTGTCACTTCACTGCTGGCAGGGTGACGACGTTAAGGGCTTTGACCAGGACGGTCCTTTAACCGGCGGTATTCAGACCACAGGTAACTACCCAGGTAAAGCACGCACACCGGATGAGCTTATGGCAGATATGGATATGGTTATCTCACTTTGCCCAGGTATGAAAAAAATTAACGTTCACGCTTGCTATGCAATTTTCGAAGACGGTGAGTTTGCCGATCGCGACAAGTTAGAGCCAAAGCACTTTAAAAAGTGGGTAGATTTTGCAAAGAAACACGGTATGGGTCTTGACTTTAACCCGACCTTCTTCTCACACCCAATGGCTGACAGCGGCTTAACCCTTTCAAGCCCTGATGAAAATATTCGTAATTTCTGGATTGAGCACGGCAAGGCTTGCGTTCGTATTTCGCAGTATTTTGCCGAAGAAACAGGCGTACCCTGTGTAATGAACATCTGGACAGGCGACGGTTTTAAAGACATCCCTGCTGACAGAATGGGACCGCGTGTAAGATACAAAGAATCTATTGAGGCTATTTTGTCAGAGCCATTTGATAAGGCCAAAGTTAAGCCTTGTGTTGAATCAAAGGTATTTGGTATCGGTGTAGAGGCTTACACCGTAGGTTCTGCTGAATTTTCACTCACATTCGCCGCTACACATGATGGTTGCTTACCTCTTATGGACAACGGTCACTATCATCCTACCGAGGTTGTATCTGATAAAATCCCTGCTTTACTTGCATTCTTCCCCGAAATCGCATTACATATCACACGTCCTATTCGTTGGGACTCTGACCACGTAGTGCTTTTCGTTGTTGAAACACGCGAGATGGCAAAAGAGATTGTTCGCTGCAACGCTTTTGACAGAGTTTATATGGCGCTTGACTATTTTGATGCAAGCATCAACCGTATCGCCGCTTGGAGCGTAGGTCTTCGCAGCTGGCAAAAAGCACTTCTTATGGCTATGCTTACTCCAAATGCCGCTCTTAAAGATTTGCAGGACAGCGGCAATTACACCGAGCTTATGGTAAGAAGCGAAGAGGTTAAGACATTGCCATTTGGTGATATCTGGAACTACTACTGCGAGTGCTGTGGCGTTCCCGCTGACGGCGAGTGGTTTGCAAAAGTACAGGCATACGAAAAAGATGTTCTTTCAAAGAGAGCATAATTGAATACAAAGATAAAAGGGATGGCTGTTGCCATCCCTTTTTCCGTATATATTATATCACAAAAATCACCTTTTTACAAGTCTTGTAATCTTCCAACTATAACTGTAAAATTGTTATATAAATAATTTAATGATGGTGATTGATATAAACAGTCAAATTAAATCACAATTTCTTAAACTATATAATGATAAATTGTTGCTAATAGATTATTTGAAATCTTTAATAAACAATAAAAAAGTTACCGATTTTGAAGATATAGGTTTTTACTATTGGAATATATCTGATAGCTACGCGTTGCTTAAAGATGGACATCAACTTTTTGATAATCATAAAACATTTTATGATTATATCAAAAATTACAATAAGAATTATTCGCTATGGTTGGTTTGTGATGCAACACAAAAATTAACCCTTGAGCATAACGGCTACAGTGATTTTTGGTGGCAAATTTATAAAGAAGCCGTGACAAAAAATCAAAACAGCATAAATCATTTTGCACTATTTTGTGCTCATCGCGCCGCTCTATACACAAATAGAACTGTAGTGTATCAAAAACAAAATTTTGATTTTGCAATAGACTGCTTTCAAGATTTTCTCAAAGCCTCAAGGAATACTGATGAATATATGTTTTACAAAACAGTCTATCAATCACTAACAACTAATTTTATGCCATTTGATAAAAACAAATTAAAGTTTTTATGCAAGAATTGGTTTTATTATTTATCACAACCAAAATCCGAAAGTCAGTTTTTAATCGGCGAATGGCGAAGTTTGATCACACCGTTTAATAAGCGCAAACAGGCAGAAATTGCCGTAAATTCGGTAATAAACGCATTTATTTATAACAACGAATTAAAACTTGCAAAAGATTTATATAAGACTGCCAGAAATTTCGGATTAAATAAAAACTCGTATATTGAAAAAAGATTAAATTGAATATTCACTCCGTAGGGACCGACATCCTTGGCGGTCCGCACATTTAACTAAAAGTCTAACGGACTGTCGAGGACGCCAGTCCCTACAATAAAAAATTCTCTGCTTAGATCAAAAGCAGAGAATTTGTTTTTTTATAATTTAGCTTTTAAAAATTTAATATAATGATTCCAGTCTTCACGTGAGATAAAATGTCTGCCTGCGCGAAGGTGGTAGCCGATATTACCTTCCATTAAGTGGTCGCCAATTTCAGGTAATTTGTCGGGAGTTATAAGTCCTTTTTCGCCCAACAGTTCCCAAGCGCCGCTTGCGTGAAGGCTTGTTAAAAATTCTGATACCGGGTCGGCACCTTTATCTTCTACAGCAGAGCCAACGCACATAAGGCGAGGTGCTATAAGCGCCAAAAGATGCGCCTGATCATAAGGCTTGTCATCTTCAGTATCCTTATAATCCTTAAAGTTTTCGCAAAACCAATCCCAACTGCCGAGTCTTAAAAAGGCCTCTATTTTCTCACCCGTGCTGTGTTTTGAGCTTGCGGCGCCACCGTAACCCGAGTTATTAGAGATTGCGCACCAAAAACGTTCATCCTGCGCGGCAGTCCAAAGCGCTGTCTTGCCAAGACGCGAGTGACCGATAACGGCGGTATGTTTAGCGTCTATATCATCGCGTGTAAGCAGGTAGTCAAGTGCACGGGAGCCGGCATATGCCCACATACCGATTTTTCCCCACTCACTTTTATCCTCACGGGGATTTTCTACGCCGAACGCACGGCCGAGTCCGTCAGAATAATCACCGTAATGATTATCGTTTACCACGTCTTGATAAACCATTACAAACAGTGCAAAGCCCTGGTCGGTAATTTCTTCAACAGGTATATATCTATCGGGCACACGACGAAATGCGTGGTTCAAAAACACGGGTGGTTTTTCTACTTTATTAGGAATATACAATTCACTATAAAATGTAAATGGACCGTTTGGTGTGTCAAAAGAAATATTTATATGCTGCTCGGTTACCTTACCTGCATAGGCAAGTTTATCTTCAAATATAATTTCACCCGTACCGTGACTCAAACACACGGGAGTATAACCATAAGAATATTTTTGCAGTAAGTCAAGCATCTCGGCACGACGTTCTGGCCAAAGCTGCGGTGTAACGTCACGACCGTCATTCATTTTTAAAACCGGTAACAAGTTACGTTCAGCGAGTATCTCTCTTAACATTTATATCACCTTATGCAAGTTTCGATTTTTTGTTTTCTATAAGTTTGTAGATTTTATCGACAATTATAAACGCTATAAAACCGTTAAGCAGTCCCAAAAGCGCGCCTACTAAAACGTCAGTGGGATAATGCATATAAAGGTACATTCTTGAAAAGCCGATAAATCCACCCAAGACAAACGCCGCCTTACCCCATCGCTTATCACAAAGAAACATCGCCATACCGCTTTCAAAACAACAACGTGTATGACCCGACGGGAAAGAATAGCTTTTAAGTCTGTCAATAAGCATACTGGGTACTATGTCAGGGTTTACGGTATATGGACGTGGACGGGCAAAAAGATTTTTAAGTCCTAAGTTACCTACAAGGAGTCCTAAAAGCAACGCAAGTCCCAACGTTATACCCATTTTACGTGATGGCTTGAAGCATATAAGCGCTATCGCAAGCACTATCCAGCAAATACCATCATCAGCAAGACGCGTAAGCAACACCATCAAATCGTCTAAAAAACCAAAACGAAGGTGCTCTTGTATAAAATCAAGAATTTTAAGTTCAAACTCGGTCATAATTTACCTCTTATTTAAAAAACAAGGGAAGTTTTTCAAGATAGATAATGTCGGTTCTGTCTGCCGCATCGCCTTCGGCAAGAAATGCGCAAGCGGCGGCTTCCATTGCGCCTGCCTGTTTTAAAAGCTCGCGTACAGCAGCAAGTGACTCGCCCGTGCTGATAACGTCATCAATAATAAGCACACGCTTGCCCTTTATCTGCTCTACTTCGGTTTCACCCAAGTATAAATGTTGTTCATTTTGTGTTGTAATAGAACGCACCGAAACGTCAAGCGGATTACGCATATAAACCTTAACACCCTTGCGGGCAATTATGTAAGGCTTACCGCTTTGACGAGCCATTTCATAAGCCATAGGAATACTTTTAGCCTCAGGGGTTAAAATTACGTCAAACTCGGGAACTTTTTTAAGAAGCTCGGCGCAACCAGCGATTGTGAGTTCAACGTCACCAAAGATTATAAAAGCCGCAATATCAAGTTTATCACTTACGGGGAATAGTTCAAGCTTGCGCTCAAGCCCCGCAATTTTCATGGTATAAAATTCAGACATATTTATCATCCTTTTTTGACAAATGATATTTGTTATAATTAATTTGCGTAGGGAATGGATTTATCCATTCCGTTTTTTACGCGGCGCGCATAAATGCGTGCCCTACTGTGTTAAATTTATTTTTTATATAGGGGCGTCCATTGGTCGCCCGTTTAATTATGCATTATGCACCCAGAATTATGCATTAACCCGGAGGCCACTGTAGATTTCTACGCGCTAAAAGATGAAAATGTATGTGACCTACTGTCTGACCGCCATCTTCACCACAGTTGTTTACCACACGAAAACCGTTCTGGAGATTTTCTTGTTTTGCAATTTTTGCCACAGCCTCAAAAATCTTTGCAATATAGTGGCTATTGTCAGCACTTATTTCTGCCGCAGAAGCAATATGCTCTTTCGGCACTATAATTGCGTGAAACGGTGCTTGTGGGTCAATGTCAGCGAAAGCATAAACGCTTTCATCCTCATATATTTTGGTGGAGGGTATTTCCCCTGCAATTATTTTACAAAATAAACAATCAGCCATTATTTAATCATCCCTTCAACGATTGATACTACAGCAGCCAGTGCCTCGTCAGCCTTGGCAATTTCTTTGCCGCCTGCCATAGCGCTGTCGGGTTTACCGCCACCGTTACCGCCTGCAATCTGGGCTACCGCACGAACAATGTTGCCTGCGTGTGCGCCGCTTGAAAGTGCTGCTTTACCAACGCCTGCACAGAAGGTAAGTTTTTCACCGTTTACTGCCGCCAAAACTGCTACAGCATCATCATTTTCTGCCTTGATGGTGTCAATCATCTTACGAAGTTCATCGGGCGCTGTGCCATCAAATTTAGCGGTAGCAACCTTTACGTTACCTACCTGTGTAGCATTTGCCATAAGGTCGGTAAGCTTACCAGAAGCAAGTTTTGCCTCTAATGACTCAATCTTTTTAGAGTCTTCTTTCATTTGCTTAACGGTAGCCGCCGCCTTGGTTGCAACATCCTCGATATTGCCAATTTTAAGGGTAGCCGCAGTGTCAGTAAGCAATGATTTATAGTGATTTATAAGATTTACAACATTAAAGCCTGTATATGCTTCGATACGACGAGTACCTGCCGCAATACCGCTTTCGCTGATTATTCTGAACAAGCCGATTTTGCCTGTGTTATCAACGTGGGTACCACCGCAAAGCTCGGTAGAGAATTCTCCTGCCTTTACAACACGAACAATATCGCCGTACTTTTCACCAAAGAGTGCCATAGCGCCCAAAGCTCTAGCCTCGTCAATAGGCATTTCACGGTTATCAACTACTATACCGTCAAGAATTGCAGTATTTACAAGAGTTTCTACCTTTTCGATTTCCTCTGCTGTAAGAGCCGAGAAATGTGTAAAGTCAAAACGAACTGCCTTTTCATTTACAAGCTGACCTGCCTGCTCAACGTGTGTACCAAGCACCTGACGTAAAGCCGCCTGCAAAAGATGAGCCGCGGTGTGATTACGGCGAATAGCCTCACGGCGTTGCCAATCAAGAGTAACTGTTACTTTATCACCGATAGAAAGAGTATCATTAACAATTACAACTTGGTGAGTAAATACACCGCCGGTAGTCTTTTTAGTATCTTCTACTCTAAATACGGCATTCGAATCACTCTTGCAAATATTTGCCATATCGCCTACCTGACCGCCGCTTTCAGCATAGCAAACTGTTTTATCAAGCACAACAATCGCCTTGCCATTTGGGGTTGCAGTAGATACGTGCTCGCCCTCAACTACAATGTCAAGAACGGTTGCTTCGCACTCGTTAGCTGTGTAACCCAAGAATTCGGTAGCGGCAATATCGTCAAAGTTAATGCCGTCACTGCTCCAGCTCTCACCGTCACTTGCCTTGCGGGCGTTACGTGCTTTTTCGCGTTGCTGTTGCATAAGAGCATTAAAGCCGTCTTCGTCAACGGTCATACCCTTTTCTGCCAAAATATCGCGTGTGAGGTCAAGCGGGAAACCGTAGGTATCATAAAGACGGAATGCATCTTCACCCGAAAGTGTACCGCCGTCTGCAGTTAGGTCGCTCAGTATTGTAAGACCTTGGTCAATGGTCTTTGAGAAGCTTGCTTCTTCGTTAGCAATAACCTTCTTTATAAGTTCCTGTTTGTCAACGAGTTCTGGGTAACCTGAAGCGTTTTCTTTTATAACTGCTTCTACCATTTCTACAAGGAATGCACGGTCAATACCGATAAGTCTGCCGTGACGGGCAGCACGACGGATAAGACGGCGAAGCACATAGCCACGACCTTCGTTTGACGGAATAATACCGTCGCTTATCATAAATGTAGAAGCACGTGCATGGTCGGTAATAGCGCGGATAGAGATATCAATCTTGTTATCCTTGCCATACTCTTTACCAGAAATTTCACAAACCTTGTCAAGTATATTGCGGATTGTGTCAACCTCAAACATATTGTCAACGCCCTGCATTACGCAAGCAAGACGCTCAAGGCCCATACCTGTATCAATGTTTTTGTGTTCAAGCTCGGTGTATGTGCCGTCGCCCATATTGTTAAACTGGGTGAAAACGTTGTTCCAGATTTCCATATATCTGTCGCATTCGCAACCGGGTTTGCAGCCAGGTGAGCCACAACCGTATTTTTCGCCACGGTCAAAGTAAATCTCGCTACAAGGACCGCAAGGACCTGTGCCGTGCTCCCAGAAGTTGTCAGCCTTGCCAAGCTTTACAATATGCTCTTCGGGCACACCGATAACATCGCGCCAGATTGCATAAGCCTCGTCATCCTCTTCATAAACAGACGGCCATAAGAGGTCTGCAGGAATTTCAAGGTCTTTGGTCAAGAACTCCCAAGCCCACGGAATAGCCTCGTTCTTAAAGTAATCACCGAATGAGAAGTTACCAAGCATCTCAAAATATGTGCCGTGACGCGCAGTAATACCAACACGCTCAAGGTCAGGTGTACGAATACACTTCTGACAGGTGGTAACACGATTACGTGGTGGGGTTACCTCGCCTGTGAAATACTTTTTCATAGGCGCCATACCTGAGTTTATAAGTAACAATGATTTATCATTATTTGGTACCAAAGAGAAACTGCCAAGACGCAGGTGACCCTTTGATTCAAAAAATGATAAATACCTTTCTCTAAGTTCGTTAAGTGACATCCATTTCATAATATTACTTCCTTAAAATAAATATATAAAATTAAATATAAACATACACAATGATTATATACCGCAAAGTGTGTTTTGTCAATGTTACTATGCCGCAAAAAATGTCATTTCTCAAAGTTTTTAGTGACATTTTGTCATATTTATGATATTATGCATTTGAGGTGGGAATTATGTTTTTTACTCCTGAAGGTCAGATGCCCGAAGGTCTTGGATTTAAGCTTTATGACACAACACATCTTTTATGGCTTTTGTTTTTTGTTCTACTTTGTACAACAAGTTTAATAATTTACAAGAAACTAAGTGCCAAGCACCGCAACATTATGCGTATTTGTATCGCATCTATAGTATTTATTTTAGAGATCGCCAAGAACTGTGTTGCAGCGGCTGTGGGAGATTTTGGCATAGGTCATATGCCCTTTCATCTTTGCGGTATAAACGTTTTGCTTATAACTTTCTGTATCTTTAAACGTGTAAGAACAGTTGAAAACTTTTTATATTACATAGGTATACCGGGCGCAATGCTCGCATTACTTACTCCCGACTGGACGAATATGCCATGTATGAATTACTTTCATATACACAGTTTTGTAATACATATGTTTTTAGTACTCTACCCATTTGTTTTGGTAGCAAGCGGCGACCTGAAACCTGACTTTAAATCAATGCCAAAATGCATACTATTACTTATTGGCTTTGCCATACCTGCACTTATATTAAACCTTATATTCGACACAAACTTTATGTTTTTAATGAACACTGCGGGAATTGGATTTTTACAAATTTTTGAAGATATATTTGGCGCGCATCAGTGGGCATTCCCTATACTTTTGCCGATAATTATGTTAATTATGTCAATACCTATAATCATAGCAAACAAAATAACAAAACATAAAACTGCGACAAAAAAAGAAACTGTAAACGTATAAAAAAACGACTCCAATCGGAGTCGTTTTTTGTTTTTTAGAAGCCCAACAATTTGGTTCCTGCATTTTCTAACTTTTCACGCTGAGCAGTAGCTGCAGCATCGGTAGCGCCAACCGCACTAATATAAAGTTTTATCTTGGGTTCAGTACCCGAAGGACGAACAATAAGCGAGCTGCCATCTGCAAGATAAAAACCTAAAACGTTTGATTTTGGTAAATCGATTGTAGTAATGTTACCGCTTGCTATATCAAGACTTTCACTCTTGTTAAGGTTGTCGAAACGTGCGACCTTAATACCATCGACCTCACTGGGTGGATTAGTAGCAAGACTTTCCATAATACCTGCAATCTGCTTCATACCGGCCTGACCCTCACAGGTAAAGCTCTTTTGTGAGCAGTAGTAATAACCATATTTATCATAAAGGTCTGAAAGCACCTCAATAAGATTTTTGCCCTCTGCTTTATAGAAAGCTACCATTTCACATATAAGCATTGATGCTATAACGGCATCCTTATCACGAACATAGGTACCGGCGAGATAACCATAGCTTTCTTCAAAGCCGAATACATAACGCTCGGGATGGCCTTCGGCTTCTAACATTGCAATTTGTTCGCCAATAAACTTAAATCCTGTAAGCACATCGCGAAGCTCACAACCGTAATCCTCAGCAATTTTAAGACAAACGTCGCTTGTAACAATTGTTTTTACTGCAACAGGATTTTCGGGTAATGTGCCGTTTGCCTTGCGGCATTTTAAAATGTATTCAAGCAAGAGCGCGCCAACCTCGTTACCTGTAAAGAGACGGTATTCGTCGCCATTGGGCACTGCAATACCAACACGGTCAGCGTCGGGGTCGGTAGCAAGAAGCAAATCGGGCTTAACAGTTTCTGCCAACTTTAATGCACACTCAAAAGCCTGACGGATTTCAGGATTCGGATACGGAGCCGTTGGGAAGTTACCATTTGGCAATTCCTGTTCGGGAACTACTGTTACATTAGTAGCGCCTATTTTTGAAAGTATTGCACGAACAGGTTTGTTACCTGAGCCGTGAAGAGGAGTATAAACCACATTTAATTTTGACATATCAATGTCACGGTTTACACGTCTGTCCTCTACCGCTGCAAGATAAGCCTCAATAACGTCGTCGTCTATGTATTCAATCTTGCCGCCGGCCACCGCCTCGTCAAAATCGATACGCTTAACACCGTCAAAAATATCAACGCTGTTCATAACCGAAAGTACGTAATCGGCAGCCTCAAGACCTAACTGACAACCATCGTTGCCGTAAGCCTTGTAGCCATTATATTTTGATGGGTTATGGCTGGCAGTTACTACAATACCTGCATCGCACTGGAGATGACGCACAGCAAATGAAAGCATAGGGGTAGGCATAAGTTCTTTATAGATATATACCTTTATACCGTTTGCCGCCAAAATAGCCGCTGCATCACGAGCAAAAACATCAGATTTAATACGGCTGTCGTAAGCGATTGCAACCTTACCGTCTTGTGTTACCGAATTAACGTAATCGGCAAGACCCTGTGTTGCCTTACCAACTGTGTAAACGTTCATACGGTTGGTACCGGCACCTATTACACCGCGAAGACCACCTGTACCAAATTCGAGGTCTTTATAAAAGGCATCACTTATAGCCTCTTCATTACCCTCGATGCTTTTAAGCTCAGCAACCAAATCAGGATCGATGGTTGCTTTTTCACACCAGAGTTTATATTGTTCATTAAACATTGCCAAAACCTCCCTAAATTTATACATTATAATTTTATAATGTATTGGGTAACTTGTCAACCAAAATTTAGGGAATTGTTTTGACAATATTTTTAATCAACTAAATGTTCCAAGTCCAAAACTGACCGAAAGTGCCTTGTCCACCTGATTCATAGCCGAGGTATCTATAGTGCCCATTTTTTCTTTAAGACGTTGTTTGTCAATAGTACGTACCTGTTCAAGCAGCACAATACTGTCTTTGGCTAAACCGCAACATTCGGCGCTGAGGCTTATGTGTGTAGGCATTTTAGCCTTTTCGTGCTGACTTGTAATCGCCGCAGCTATCACGGTAGGACTATATTTATTTCCAACATCGTTTTGTACTATTAAAACAGGACGAACTCCACCCTGCTCTGAACCAATAACAGGACTCAGATCTGCGTAATATATTTCTCCTCGTTTAATGTTCACTGTTGCTTCACACTCCGAAATATTACATTGTTGCATTACTATTTTTACCCCATTTGTAAAAATATAATCACGGCAAAAAGCAAATTTTGCCTTACTGCATTTTATGAAAAATTTTTCGGAGTGTTAAATGCAAAACGACGGGGATAAAATCCCCGCCGTACGATAAAACATATTTTCTTTTTATGGAACGCATTTTTGCCTTTGAGATTCTTCACGGCTACCGCCGTTCTGAATGACAAACGAGTAATATGTATCTTTATGTGTGTCATTGCGAGCGGCACAAGCCGCGTGGCAATCTATTCCTTATAAAAAAACGGAACGACACACAGGTCGTTCCCTACGTTTTTAAAAACATATTTACTTTTCGGTTTTTACAATTAGAGAACCGTCTCCTGATTTATTTTAAAAAATGACTGAGGGGTAGTCGTTAGTTTTTCTTTCCCTTAGTCTTTGGCTGCGCAAAATCAAGCTCCCTCGTCAGAGGAAGCGTACTTTGATTGCCCTAAACGCATGATAATATAGCAAAAACCAGCAACGAGAATGAACTCATTGCTGGTTTTCTATTATATGATTATTCCTGCAATGTTGCTTATATCAACAAAATCTTTGGGATATTCGGCAATTTTGGTTCCATGTTCGTCGTAAATGTAAATACAAGTATTTTCGCTTTCAACAGCAACATTATTGCAAGTATACCCATTCAATCGACCTTTTGTTTTTAGGCAAAGATTTTTCTGCTCATTATACGCATATACAATGCCATCTCGTTCCACTGCTAAAAGAATCATATATTATCCCTCCTCACTAACTATCCAATCACATGCTGATAAATAGACATAATAATTACTCGGACTATTTTTATAGGTGAAATATTCAGATGTTAATACCGTTGCCATTTTTGATATAGAAGCCAAGTCAAGCACCACCGTGCCAGAAGTATATTGCAGTTTATTGGTGCCATTATTAACTAGTTTTACTGTGTGGTCTGCACCGCTACCCGAAGCATAATCGTTTGATTTAAAATCAAAATATACACCTGATACTGTCCAATTTTTTTCATAGGGGAATGTTATTGCCGTTAATGAACTTTTATAAAAAGCATATTTGCCAATAAAATTAACACTATTAGGTATTGTAATACTTGTAAGCGACGTGCAATTGCTAAATGCATAACTTGAAATGGAAGTTATACTTTCAGGTAAAGTTATAGTTTGTAAAACAGTTAATCCCTCAAAACCACTTGGTAAAATTTGTGTTACTGCGATACCGTTGTAAGTTTCAGGAATTACGATATTTGCTTCATATTTTGCCATACCACCAGCCATAACGCCATATGTGCCATCTGCAAGTTTACTAAATACTAATATCGACTTATCGTTAGGGTCTCCAACCATACCACTCAAATCATGGGTTTCTGTTGTTCCATCGGTATAATAAATTATAAAGTTTGTACCAGATATTTCTGTTCTTAAAATACCTCTACCATCTGCACCTGCGGGGCCTTGTTCACCCTGCGGACCTACGGCACCCGTTGCACCAGTATCACCCTTATCGCCCTTTTCACCTTTTACGGTGCCAAGGTTTTGGGCGGTGGTTTCATTTGTCTTGCGAACGTAGAGGTTACCGTCTTGAATATACATTTCGGCAATACCTACGCCGTCGGTACCATCGGCACCCTTGACGTTGCCAAGGTCAACACTGGCACCTGTTGTAAAGGTAATAACAAGATTACCGTCGACAGTAAGTGTTACGTTAGATATACTAACACCATCTTGACCTGCCGCACCTGTGGCACCGGTTTCACCCTTATCACCTTTTTCGCCTTGTATACCTTGGGCGCCTGTGTCACCCTTGTCGCCTTTTTCACCTTTAACGTTACCAAGATTAATAACAGTTGTATCTGAAAGGGTAATAACAAGTTCGTTATTTATAAGATCTACGCTTGATACACCAACACCGTCTTGACCTGCGGCACCCGTAGCGCCTGTTGCACCGGTATCACCCTTGTCACCTTTATCGCCTTTTTCGCCCTGTATACCTTGTTCACCCTGTATACCTTGCTCACCTTGAATACCCTGTATGCCTTGGTCACCTTTTTCACCTTGAGCACCGGTGTCACCTTTTTCACCCTTGTCGCCTTTGGCTCCATCCTGACCGTCAGCACCTACAACAACACCTAAGTTTTCGTTGTTGCCGTCAGAGTAGGTGATAACAAGCTCACCGTCAGCATTGATTTCGGTTTTTGTTATACCAATACCGTCTTGACCTGCAGCACCGGTGTCACCCTTAACGCCTTGAATGCCCTGTATGCCTTGGTCGCCTTTATCGCCCTTGTCGCCTTTGGTTCCGTCTTGACCGTCTTTGCCATCCTTACCAACTACTACACCGAGGTTGTTTGAATTGCCGTTGGTATATGTAATAACCAATTCACCGCTTGCATTAATGGTTGCCGACTCTACACCAACACCATCGATACCATTGGTACCGTCAATACCGTTGGTTCCGTCTTTACCTATAACAACACCAACGGTTTCACTGTTACCATCAGAATATGTAATAACAAGCTCACCATCAGCATTGATTTCGGTTTTGGAAACACCAATACCATCTTTACCATTAGTACCGTTTGTACCGTCTTTGCCGACTACTGTACCAAGGTTTTTAGAAGTGCCGTTTGTATAATTTATTACAAGTTCGCCATATTCATTTATACTTGTAGATTCTACACCTACGCCATCTTGACCTGCCGCACCTGTAGCACCGGTTTCACCCTTTTCACCCTGTACGCCTTGAATACCCTGTATTCCTTGTTCGCCTTGGTCACCTTTTTCGCCTTTTTCACCATCGGCACCCTTGATATTGCCAAGATCAAGTGTTGTGCCATTTGTAAGGGTTATGTTTAAATTACCGTTAGTTATAACTATTGTTTGAATACCAACACCGTCAACACCATCTTTACCGTCTTGACCAGCGGCGCCTGTTGCACCGGTTTCGCCTTTTTCGCCTTGTATACCTTGCTCGCCTTGAACACCCTGTATACCTTGTGCGCCTGTGTCGCCTTTGTCACCTTTGTCGCCCTTAGCGCCTACTACAACGCCAAGGTTTGACACTGTATCATCAGAAAGGGTTATTACAAGCTCACCTTTTGAGTTGATTTCGCTCTTAACAACGCTGACACCGTCTTGTCCATCAGCACCTGCGGCACCGGTGTCGCCCTTATCGCCCTTATCGCCCTTGTCGCCTTTTGCGCCAATAACGTTGCCTACATTATCACGCTGGCCGTTTGAATAGGTAAGTACAAGCTCACCATTAGAATTTATCTCGGCACTTTCAACACCGATACCGTCTACACCGTTTGTACCGTCAACACCATCTTTACCGTCTTGACCTGTGGCACCAGTAGCACCTGTTGCGCCGGTTTCGCCTTTATCTCCCTTTTCTCCTTTTTCGCCTGTGTCGCCTTTGTCACCCTTGGCACCCACAACGACGCCAAGATTTGATACTGTGTTATCTGAAAGGGTTATTACAAGTTCCCCATTTGCATTGATTTCGCTCTTAACAACGCTAACACCATCTTTGCCGTCAGCGCCATCTTTACCATCTTGACCTGCGGCACCTGTATCGCCCTTATCGCCTTTGTCGCCTTTTTCGCCCTGTATACCCTGCTCACCTTGTATGCCCTGTTCGCCTTGTGCACCAGTAGCACCCGTTGCACCAGTGTCGCCCTTGGCGCCCACAACAACTCCAAGATTTGCGCGTTGGCCGTTTGAATAGGTAAGCACAAGTTCACCCTCGGTATTAATTTCAGATGCTGTAACACTGATGCCATCGGTACCGTTCATACCTACAACTTTATCGAGATTTACACTTTCACCGTTTGAAAATGTAATAACTAATTCGCCGTCAGCATCTATATTTGCCGCAGTAATTCCTACGCCATCAATACCGTCTTTACCATTAGTACCATCGGCGCCATCTTTACCATCAGTGCCCTTGGCAGTGCCAAGATTGAGTGCTGTACCGTCAGTAAGGGTTAACACCAACTGACCTTCTGCGTTAAACGCAGCTGTCTTTATGCCGACACCATCTTTGCCTGTAGTGGCTTTAAGCGAAGCTGCCCAATCGTCTTCACCACCCGAATATCCGTTATCTTTTGCTATTTCATAAGCAGATTTGCCCTCTAAAGACCCAAGCCAATCCTGCACAGTGCCCTCATAACCGTACTGAACTGCAAGCTCGTATGCTGAAAGACCATCCTTTACTGTTGTAGATGTCGCAACACTGCCACTACGCCAGTCGTGGATTATTACAGCGCTGCCCACAGATATGGCAAATGCTACTACTATAGCAGTTATTGCTGTTAATGTCTTTTTTAATCCTTGCTTACCCATTTACATCACCCTCAAAGTATTAATTTGTAATCACAAAGTTTGTAGTACCTATAAGTACTATAGTTTTATATTATATCATTTTTTGTGTTAATGTCAATAGTACTAATAAATACTAAAACAGGTGATGAAATGTATTTTTATAGACTACGCGATTTACGGGAAGACCGTGATATGCGACAAGCAGATATTGCTGATTATTTAGGTATAAAGCAAACCGTATATTCACGTTATGAACGCGGTTACCAAACTATTCCTCTTGAATATGTAATAAAACTTGCTGATTTTTACAATGTTTCAACCGACTATATTTTGGGTAGAACAAACGACACACCATAGATGAATATTATATAAAAACACAAAAACCTCTGTCCACTGACAGAGGTTTTTTATGATTACTGTTTATCCTTTTGTCTGGCGCTGACTGCACCTTCGGGGTCGATTTCGCCCGCTTTAAGCAATGACATTTTAGTAAGCGCAGGACCTACGATTTCGTAAATCAATACCGCAAATAACGTAATATTTGCAATGATTATACCTACTGAACCCAACTCTTCGGCCTTGATTGCCATACCAAGTGCAACACCTGCCTGTGGGAACAATGTGATGCCCAGATATTTAATAATATTAGGATCACATTTAACCATTTGCGAACTGAATCTTGCGCCATAATATTTACCAATACAACGTGAAACGATATAAATCACGCCGATAATAACTACGGTGATATCCTTAAATATCGAAAGTTCAAACTCTGCACCGCTTATTACAAAGAACAAAATAAACAACGGTGCGGTCCAACGGTCAAGTCGGTCCATAAGATTTTCAGAAAAATCACACATATTGCAAAATACAGTTCCTAGCATCATACAAACAAGTAATGATGAAAATGCAATATGAATACCGCATATCTCAAAACTTAGTTTTGAAAGTCCTACCGTTGCAAGCACAAAAGCCACCGACATTGCAAGTCGCTTTGAGCGCGAATGGAAAAATCTTTCAAAGAAGGTGAATATAGCACCCATAACAAAGCCTAGCAATAATGACATAGCAACCTCTGCGATGGGCTCTACAATAACAGATACCATATCAACCGTTCCGCTGCTTATTGCCTTTGCAACGCCAAAAGATATTGCAAAAAGCACAAGACCTACCGCGTCATCAAGTGCTACAACAGGTAACAACACATCAGTAACGGGACCCTTCGCCTTGTACTGACGCACAACCATAAGTGTAGCCGCAGGTGCTGTTGCCGCCGCTACTGCGCCGAGCACTATTGCCGCTTCCAAAGGAAATTTATCGGGAATAATAAAGTGCAAGCCAATAAGCACCGCATCGACCAAAATGGTTGTAAATACCGCTTGAAAAACACCTATCACAGTTGCCTGCTTACCAATCTTTTTAAGTTGTGCAAGTCTAAACTCATTACCAATAGCAAATGCAATAAAGCCAAGTGCTATATCGCTTAAAAGACTGTAACTTTTTACATCTGCATGGTCTACAAAACCAAGACCTTTAATTCCCAAAGCACCAAGTACATAAGGACCAATCAAAACACCTGCCACAAGATAAGCTGTAACAGCAGGAAGTTTTACCTTTTTTGCAAGACGCGAAAGCATAAGACCTGCAAAAATTGCTACGGATAAGGTTAATAAAATTTGCACAAAAATCCCCTCTTGATTTTAAAAATTTATTCTTAGGCTGGTAACGATTATAATGATTGTTGAATGTGAAAATATTTCATATTTCCACAAAGAGCCGATTTGTCAGCTCTAAAACAACCAAATTATAAAAATTTCGGTTGTTTTGCAACATCATTGATAATGGCTATAGTCAAACTTTCTTCGAAAACTTGTTGCCAAATCAAAGATTTGGCGTGGAAATATCAAAAATAGCTATTCCACTCTAAATAACCATTATCATTAAGAGTCTAAAAATTTTCGTACGAGAGAAAGTATATCACAGTATAACTGTAAATACAAGTTAAAATTTAACCAAATATTTACAAAAACTATTTTATAGAATTGTAATAATCTTTCATCTGTTTTACATCTTCTGCCTGTGTACCGTCTGATTCGCAAATAAATGTCGGACTGCAATTCTTTTGCACCACTAAATCAATTACCGGCTCAAAATCAGGGCCGTAAACTGTGTCGGCAAAAGTAAGATGTTTTTTCTCGCCGCCTGTTGTGTATTCTATCTTCGAAAAATGGGAATGAAAACTACAAAGTCGGTCGTAACCCAAAGCGTTTTCAATTTTGTCAAACACTGTTTTATAATCTTCTTTAGTTTTAAAATAGCCCAAATCACGAGCGTTCAGGTGACCAAAATCTATGCATGGAATAAGTCGCTCGTCTATTTTGCAAAGTGCTAAAACCTCATCTAAAGTGCCAAGCTGATTAACTTTACCCATAGTCTCGGGGCAGATGTGAATATGACCCAGTCCCGCTTCGTCAAGTGCCGCTATAGCCTTTTTCATAGTATCGATAGCAAGCTCGAGCGCAGTTTCACGGCTTATTTTACCGCAAGAGCCTGTGTGTACCACAATGCGATTTCCGCCCATAAAATCCACCGCACGAGCCGAAGACAAAATATAATTTATAGAATTAAGTCGCTTTTCTTCTTCAACAGATGACATAGATATATAATACGGCGCGTGAAGGGATAACGTAATATTTTTTTCGGCGGCTAATGCACCCAACTCGCGTGCCTTTTCCTCGCCGATATTTACACCTCGACCGCATTGATACTCGAATGTGTCAAGCCCCATACGCTCTACGTATTCGGGTATATGCAGACTGCCTTTATATCCCATTTTAAAAAAACTGTCAGAATTACCTGCAGGACCAAATTTTGCTGACATAACTATACCTCGTCCTTTAAATTGTATTTTTCGTAAAGTTTCTTTTCAAGTTTTCGACGAACCTTAAATGACCAACCGTCTTCAGGTTTTATAGGGGTTAACAAAATTGTTTTTACTCCCACTGCATTTCCGCCTAAAACGTCGGTAAAAATCTGGTCGCCTACAATGGCTACGTTTTTCCGTTTTTCACCCAAAGCCTTTACACCACGTAAATAACCCGTAGGTAGCGGTTTACATCCAAGACTTATAAACGGCAAGCATATGCGTGCGGCAAAAGGCTCTATTCTTGCACGTTTTGAGTTTGACAGCACCATAAGTTTTATTCCGCTTTGTTGCATATAGGCAATCCACTCTATGAGTCCATCGGTCAATATTGTACCGTGATGGGTAGACATAGTGTTATCAACGTCTAAAAGCAGCGCTTTGATATTATATTTATTTAAAAGTTCTACGGTAATGTCGGTTATACCGCGAAGCTTAACATCTGGTTTAAGTAGCATAAACTTACCACCTTAACAAAAAATTAAAAAGGCGATAAGGGTAGTTCCCTAATCGCCTTTTAAGTGCCGTAAATTAGCGGAACTTTCTCTTACGAGCAGCTTCCGACTTCTTCTTACGCTTTACAGAGGGCTTCTCATAGTGCTCTCTCTTACGAACTTCCTGAATAACACCGTCCTTAGCAGTCTGACGCTTAAAGCGACGAAGTGCGTTATCGAGTGATTCGTTTTCTTTAACTTTTACCTGACTCATTAACATTCCCTCCCTCCGCGAAAGTGCAGGGGTATAAACTTACAAAAGCCATTATACTACAAGTGTATATAGAATGTCAAGAGGGTATTTTTTAAATATTTTTTAAGAAATCATTTTATTGAATTCTTCTTCATCAATTACGGTAACACCTAAGGCGTTTGCCTTATCAAGCTTGCTGCCTGCTTCTTCACCAGCAAGCACGTAGGTAGTTTTTTTTGACACCGAGCCTGATACCTTGCCGCCAAATGATTCAATTATTTCTGCTGCGGCACTGCGAGTATATGTTGGCAACGTGCCTGTAAGCACAAAGGTCATACCCGCAAACTTATCTCCTGCAACGGTTTTGGTAGAAACGGTATTTACACCGAGTTCTTTTAACGCGTGTATCATATTGCGGTTACCCTCTACCGAGAAATATTCTACCGCAGAGTTAGCAAGAATTTCACCAAAGCCTTCAATACCGAGCATCTCTTCACGCGTAGCCGATATAATTGCGTCAATATCGTAAAAGCGTTCCGAAAGCAGCTTTGCCGCCTTGGTACCAATGTGACGTATACCTAAAGCAGTAATAAGCTTTGCAAGGTCATTGCTCTTTGATTTTTCAATAGCCGCAAACATATTTTGTGTGGATTTTTCACCTATACGGTCAAGCGACATAACCTTATCAAAATCGAGTGTATAAAGGTCTACAATATTGTGAACCAAATCTGCTTCAACCAACTGCTCCAGCACAGCAGGACCCAATCCCTCAATATCCATAGCATCACGCGAAGTAAAGTGGATAAGATTGCGAAGCAGTTGCGCAGGACAATCGGAGTTGGTACAGCGAATTACAGCCTCGCCATCGGCACGCGATACAGAAGCTCCGCAAGACGGACAGTGTGTCGGCATTTTAAAAACAACCGAGCCTTCACAATGGCGACTTACTGCCAAAACCTCGGGTATAATCTCGCCCGCTTTGCGTACAACAATTGTATCGCCAATTCCTATTTGCTTTTCATTTATAAAATCTTCATTGTGAAGCACCGCACGGCTAACGGTAGTACCCGCAAGCTGAATAGGCTCAAACTCGGCAGTAGGGGTCAGTGCACCGGTACGGCCCACGTTGATTTCAATGCTTTTAAGTACTGTTTCCTTCTCTTCGGGCGGGTATTTGAACGCCACTGCCCAACGCGGGTATTTTGCCGTGCTGCCAAGTTCTTCACGGTAGGAAAGGTTATCCGCTTTAATTACCGCGCCGTCAATATCAAACTCGTAACTACCGCGATTTTCGCCGATTTTATCTACCTCAGCAATTGCCTCGTCGATAGTGTTGCACCTTGTATAAAATGGTAAAACATTAAAACCCAAATCTTTCAAAAAATCGAGTGTTTCTATGTGCGAATTAAAACTTTTTCCTTCAATGCTCTGAATATTGAATACAAATATATCAAGTCCACGGTTAGCGGTTATGGCGCTATTTTTTTGACGCAAAGAACCTGCCGCCGCATTACGTGGATTTTTGGCAGGTTGCTCACCCAAAAGTTCTTGTCTTTCTACAAGTTTAAGAAAAGATTTTTTAGGCATATAAACCTCGCCGCGCACCTCTAACTCACCATCAAAATCTATATTTTGCGGAATTGATTCTATCTGTAAAAGGTTGGCAGTTACATCCTCGCCCGTAGTACCATCACCACGAGTGGAGCCTCGAATAAATTTACCACCTGAATACTCGAGCGATACCGAAAGACCGTCAATTTTAGGTTCAACCGAAAATGCAGTTACAGTGGTGTCTATTTTATCGCCAAATTCACGGAGTTCTTCAATACTGAAAACATCCTGCAGGCTTTCCATCTTTACAGCATGAACGACAGGAGAAAATAGTTTAAGTGCCGCGCCACCTACTTTTTGTGTGGGTGAATCGGGGGTTATAAGCTCGGGATATTCTTTTTCAATCGCTTTAAGCTCACGCGTTAGCGCGTCATACTCAAAATCGGAAATTTCGGGCGCATCCTGATTATAATAAAGCTCATTATGATGCCTTATTTCTTTTGTGAGTTGAGCTGCTCTTTTTTTAGCTTCTTTAAAATCCATAACCTTCTCCTTTATCCTAAACCGCCAAAGTTAAAAACCTCATCCGCCAGGTCATTATTGGGCTGTTCTATAACATTTGTAAACGAATCGGGTACCGCGCCTGCGATTACGGTTTGTGCCGCGAGTGCCGTAGTTGACACACTGAAACCCTCGGTACAACCCATCATAAGCACGCTTGCGCGAACGTCTATCTTTATAATTATCTGATGCAGTACGTTGTTTATGCCCGCTTGTGTAAACTTGCTTTCAAAATCAAGCACCGCCGTTTCGGTAAGTTGCATTTTAAACTTAATTTTTGGACCGTAACCCGTAGTATATTCACTACCGAACAGTGTGCCTATAGGTATATACAAATTATATTTATTGTTATCGGATACTATTTTTGCAAGTTCGTTTGAAACCTGACTTTTCAGGCGATTCACCTTTTCTATATCAATTTCAATACCTGTTATAATTCCATCCGTGTCGCGTGAAACATTTGAAATATCGCTATATACGATATCATTTTTACTTATTACGTTGAGTACAGCCCTGTTTGCTGCGTTTAAAATTATTGTTTCGGCTTCGCTTTTAGCGTATGTAAATACAAATGGTTTTACACTTATAAAACAGCTTATCAGAATTAAACACAAGCATAAAAGAACTATAAACCATCGCTTTACTATCGAAAAACGCTGATTTTTTCTTAAAACTTTCATTACCACACCCCCACTTTATCTTACGAAAAAGTAGGATTTGTGTGAGTTTATATAGCAAAGAAAAATATACAAATAAAGTGCATAACACTAGCGAGCACAACAAATATATGAAAAATAGAATGTATATATCTTACCTTAGAACCAATACCAAAAAGAATAGCACCAATTGTATACATTATTCCGCCCAAAAGCAGCCACATAAAGCCCCAGAAAGTAAGCGTTTTATATACGGGTACTATGGTTACTATAACGCACCAACCCATACCTATATAACAAATCATAGAAAATACGCTGTATTTTTTTAGGTCAATAGCAGTAAGCGTAATTGCCAAAGCCGCTATACCCCATACAACACCAAATATAACCCAGGCAATAACCGGATTGGTTTTTCTGAGCATAGATAACATTAACGGTGTGTACGTACCTGCTATCATAAAATAAATTGTACAGTGGTCCAGTACCTGCATAACCTTTTTTGCCATGGCAGGCTTTAAGCCGTGATATATGCTCGACATGGTAAAAAGCGCAATTACCGAAGCACCATAAATCGCCGATGAGACAATACCCCATACGTTGCCTTTTATGGCGGCAAAAACAACGCATAGCACTAAATAAACAATGCCAAAACCGCCGCCTACAATGTGGGTTACCATATTAAAAATTTCTTCACCGTTTGTATAATCGGGAAGTAATCTATCAGTAAGTTTTGTTCTTTTCATAAAACAGATCACCTTTAAATTGATTAATTTAATTATACCACACAAGCATATACTTTTCAACAAATAAACCACACAAAAAAATCAAAGACCCTGCTTCGCAGGGCCTTTAAATACTATATTATTTTAATTCAACATCCCAACCGTTTATATATCGCATCAATATTACATAATCACGGGTATTAAATTTACCATCGGCGTTTACGTCGGCATTATCTTTATTTATAGAGACATCAGACCAACCATTAATATAACGCATTAACGTCACACAGTCTCGCGCATTAACTTTATTGTCACCGTTAACGTCGCCCGATTTGCGCTCAATCGAGATTTCTTCCTTAAATTCGAGCGTCCAATTCACTGTGCCCGCAGGTGCCACCCACTCGTCGTTTGGGTCAAAGGTGTTTACCCAAATATTTACAGTTTCACCCGCCAATACATTGATAGTTTCACTCAGAACCACGTTAGCATCATTAAAACTATAAATATCGCTGTAGTAGAAGTTTGACGTATCATCTATATCTATCGGAGACTTGTTCACTCGATACTGCCAACCGGAAGCATCGTTCATTTTAACGGTTATAGTGCCGCTTGTCGGAACAGTCCATATATAATAATGACCCTGAGACTCTGCCTTAAGAGTTGCTGCATACTCGCCTGCCTCTTCAAGAATTTGGGGGCATTCTATTGAGCCAAGAGGATAAAAACACATATATATGCCAAGCTCGGCTTCTGGAGCAATAGATGGATTTTTATCGTCATATGTGCTGGTGGCAACCAAAATTTCATCGCCTTTATTTACATAAACCAACTCATAATGATTATACTCCGTTTCGTCGGCCGCTTTTACTATATCGCCGCTTGTATAACCGGTTGTTGTATTTGTGACATTATAACGATACCCAACGTTATTTAAATTGTAATCATATGCATAAACGTTTATTCCAATTACACCGCTTGCCGGAGCAATAGTTTTAAAGAAATATTCTGAATCACCTTCATAAAACTCTAAATATGCCTCCGCCTCATAGATGGTGGGGTCATCTTCGTTTTGGGTTAATTCAAGCTTATCGGGATCATCAGCCGTACCCGAACCGCCGCTTGGATAATCTGTTGATGCCTCAATCATCTGGTATGTAGAGCCTGCAACAAATTCGATTATACCATTATAGTTTTGTATATTGCCAGTAACTTTGATTATATCTCCTTCTTTAAGCAGCGATGCGTCTTCACCCTCCCCTGCTTTTAGACGATAGCAAAGTATTTCATAATAGTACTCGGTACCTTCAACCAAAATATAGATGCTGATATCATTATATTTCGCACTATATTCGGTTTCTATATAAGTTACTTCACCTGTGAGTGTAGCTACATATGGAAGTGACTCACCATCTTCCAGTTTAAATGCGGCATCAACAATTTCCATAGAATCAGATGGAATTTCCGTCTCTGTAGGTGGAGGTGCAGCACTACCGTCTTCATCATTGGATTTAACAGTAATACTATCAATACGGGCTTGTTTTGACAATGCATCGACCACGTATGAATCCATCGGAGAAGCAAGTGAAATTGTTACTTTATCGCCTGCAACGGAAATCTCACCCGATGTGCAAGAAATAGCAAACGCATTTGCATACGAAGATGAATTTGCGTCAACTACTATTTGCGTCATACAGGGATATTCAATAACAACCTCACTACCCTGATAAAAACGAGCAGGTTTTGAATAATCCGCAACATCATTGGAAGAGTCGGATTTGTTGTTTGTAACAATAATGCCATTTTCCTTCCATACCTGATGTTCTTTATCAAACTCTATGCGTTTATCTGTACTATCAAATGTAATAGTTGCAGTGATTTCTACTGCATATACCGGAACAACGATTACACTAAACAATAGGCACACGCAAGCAATAATTGAAATTATTTTTTTCAATTAAATGCACTCCTTTTTAAATATAAAATATAACCAATAATATTATACCATATCCTTTTTCTTTTGCAAATAAAAAATAAAGACCTTGCTTTCGCAAGGTCTTTAAAAAGATATTAAACTAAATTACAGGAGTTCAACGTCCCATTCTGCAAGATACTGCTGAAGTCTTACGAGGTCACGGTTGTTAATCTTACCGGTTCCGTCTACGTTACTGTTGCCTTCAACAATTTCAACGTCCCACTCTGCAAGATACTGCTGGAGTAATACAAGGTCACGGTTGTTAACCCTACCGTCGCCGTTTACGTCACCAGGCCTACCATCTTTGATTGTGATGGTTGCGTTTTCGGTTGCAAATGCTACGTTGTTGAGATCTTTATCAAATACGTTTTCTTCGTCAAAGCTGATAGAGATTTCGGTTTCGCCTGCAGCCACACCATCTTTAACCTTAAAGGTAAGGATAGCAAAAGTACCGTTAGTGGTGTTGTTTTCTGTAGCCAATGCGTCAACCCAGTTAATAGTATATGGGTTAGCGCTGTAGTTTTCACTAAAGCTGTAGTTAGCAAGAATACCATCTTCGGTTTCTACAGAGTCATTCTTAAGTTCGCCTGCTTCTACCTTTACAAGTTCAAGGATATCTGAATTGTAGTTAACGTCAAGTTTTGCTGAAATAATACCAGGGTTCTCACTGATATCAATTGCAACTGTAAATTCTTTACCAGCATAAGCTTCAGCGTCAGCGATTGAGAACTTAGCATCGGGTATTTCTTCAACCTTTTCAGACCAAGCGAGTGTCCAGTTTACTGTACCAGCAGGAGCATTCCATGCGTCGTCCGGATTAAATGTATTAACCATAACGCTAACTGTATCGCCAGCCTTAACTGCTACTGTTTCAGATGGAACAGCTGGATCGTCAGAACTTGTATGTGGTTCGCCATAAACATATGCGCCCCAATCTTCTTCATCGGCAGGAACAACATTTACTTGATACTGATATGAAGCATCGTTCATAGTAACTGTTACATTACCGTCTTCAGTAACAATGTATTCGTAGTAGTAACCCTGTGAACCTTCTTCGATTGTAGCGGTGTATGTACCAGTTTCTTCAAGAATTTCAGGATACTCAGAAGCACCTACTGTAGTAGTGTTGATACGTACGTTAAGTGTACCTGCAGGAGCGTTCCAAGTATCAGCAGGATTAAATGTACCCGCGTTAATAATGATTTCATCGCCTGCGCTTACGGGAACAAATACTGATTCATAGTAATCATCTGCATCTGGAGCCATTGCAACAAAGTCAGACTGCCAGCTTGTTGTGTTATTGGTTACACTGTACTGATAGCCAACATTTTGCCATTCAGCATCAGCTGCCGAAAGGTTGATTACTAAAATGCAATCCTTTGGAGCAATAACCTTGTAGAAGTAACCTTGGTTACCTGCTGCAAGTTCAGTACTTGCTTCAGCACTTGGTGGAGCCATTGGATTCCATGGATTTTCCATAAATTCAAGAACTTCTGGGTTTTCCCAAGTACCAAACACTTCGCCTGCGCCTGCTTCGAGGAATACATAAAGAGTAACTGTCTCTGTGCCTGGGTTATAAATGTTAACCATTTCGTAACCGCAGAGTGTAAGGTCATATGCGTCAGAAATTTCAACCTGATTTGTTCTGCCGTTGATAAGCATACAAGTACCTGTTGTGCTTGTAACATGGAATATACCGTTAGCGTCAGCAGCCTTTACAAATACTGTGCCTGCTGCCGGAACCTTAATTTCAACAGGAATTACAGGCATTCCTTCAGCTACTGCGAGTTCGATTGGAGCTTCAGGATCAGTACCTTCAAAGGTTTCTTCCTCTGCAGCAACGATTTCGGTTATCCAACCATTCTTCATCTGAGCTGTGCCATTGTACTGGCCAATGATACCGTAAACAGTAACGGTATCGCCAGCTACTGGCTTGGTTTCCATTTCTGCATAACCGATTGAACCATCTGCGCTATAAGTACCATAAATGGTAAGAGTATTGCCGTTTTCATCAGCTATGTACATATTACCGTATGTTTCATTGTAAATTTCGGTAACAGTACCAGTTACATAATATTTGTTTTCAGTGTATATATTACTCTGCTTAGATTCACCAAGAGCGATAGCCTCTTCAATAGTAAGAGCGGTGTCAGCCTCTGGGTCTGGTGTTGTAGGCTCAAGCTCGCCTGCTGTAAATTCGATAAGCCAAGCATTCTTAAGCTGTGCTGTACCATTGTAGTTACCAACGGTGCTGAGAACCTTAATAGTGTCACCTTCGTCAGGCATTGCTTCTAAAGCATCATAACGAACTGTACCATCATTGTTGTACAAACCGTAAATGTAAATCTGATTGCCTTCTTCATCAGCAATGTACATATTACCGTATGTTGTGTTTGCAATAGCGGTAATCTGACCTGTTACAAAATACTTGTCTGCAGTATAAGCATTAGATGCCTGCTCTGTACCAAGTGCAATTGCTTCTGCAATTGTAAGAGTAGCCGGCAAAGCAACTGCGCCTGTACAAGTGTCGCATGCGCCGTCTAAATCGATGTCTTGACAGTCTGCTGTGCTTACTGTTTCACTACAGCTGTTGCAAACAACACTATGTGTTTCGTCGCCATTGCTTGTAGCAGTGGTCTCTTCGTGAGTGCAAGCGCCTACTGCAGCTTCTGCGTAAACTGTCATAGAAACTATACGGCTTTGAGCTGACATAGAAGCAACTGTGTATGAATCTACTGCTGTAGCAAAAACGATTGTTGCAACCGAATCCGAAACTGTTACCGTTGCATTAGCATCGGTATTAGAATCAGCCCATACTTGAGCATATTTCGCACCACTTGCAGTAACCTCAATCTTGGTCATTGAAGGATACTCAACAATAGTCTCGGTGCCTGCATAAAAACGAGCAGGATTAGCGTAATCACCAAGAGCGTTATTGTACGAACCCTTATTGTTTGTTACTGTAATACCGTTTTCTTCCCATATCTGTTGTACAGAAGAATCGAAAGTTGTGCGCTTTGCCTTATCATCGAATGTGATAGTGGCACTGGTTTCTGCTGCGACTGGAATAACCAATACACTTAATAATAAGCATACGCAAGCAAGAATTGAAATAATTTTTTTCATTGCGATTAACTCCTTTTTTTAGTTTATTTTAAGAGAATTTTAAAAATTCTCAAATCGCCATAAATATGTATGTTCATTATATCGCTAAAATTCTTGAGTGTCAATAGTAAAAAAATATTTATTTTGCACAAATTTATCAGTTTGTACCTGTTGAACCAAATCCTTTGGTGTCACGCTCGGTCTCATCAAGACTTTCACTTTCTATAAATTCAGCCTTTACGTACGGCATTATTATCATTTGCGCTACACGCTCGCCACCCTCTATACATTGTGTTTGCCCCGAATGATTGTGTATAGGCACCATAATTTCGCCACGATAGTCACTATCTATAACACCTACTTTATTAGCAGGTGCCAGACCGCGTTTTGTAGCAATACCGCTACGTGCAAATATAAACGCCGCCGTACCCTCGGGAATTTCCATTGCAATACCCGTGTGAATCATAACTGTCTCGCCCGGATTTATTTCTATCTCCTTATCCGGTAGCGTGTATAAATCAGCTCCCGCGGCGTATTCGGTACCGTAGGTTGGTACTATAGCGCTTAAATCAAGTTTTACAAATTTAACTACAGCCATTGTTTTCTCCTTAAAGCAATTAAAAGGTAATTAAACACAAAAAGCCTGCCAAAAGGCAGGCCTTTTGCTTGGTGCGGGTGACAGGACTTGAACCTGCACATCGGTGACACTAGCTCCTAAGGCTAGCGCGTCTGCCAATTCCGCCACACCCGCATATTTGAAGTAATAAGTAATAGTGAAGAAGTAATAAGTAACTGATGTTTATTTTACTTTATGCAAAAGCAAAAGTCAAGGGGGTATTTTCAACTCCCCTTGACTTGTACTTAAACCTTACTCGAGCATTATGCTCTTGAAACTGTCTATTTGTGACTTGGGTACACCTATATAACTTGTAAGCCAGTATTCTATAGAAGACTGTAAATCGGTATATCCACCCTGACGTCCGTATGCCATCATCTCGTTATAAAGTTTACCCCAGGCAACGGTATTACCCTCTACCGTCATTTCGCCATCTTTATCATCGTAACTATCCGCACGCCAACGCTTGCCACTGGACGAAAATGAAGTAAGCTCAAAATCACGGGTTAAATCTTCATAAGAAACACCTAAAACTCCGTTTACAATAAACGCAAAGGTTCCTGTGCGGTCGGCACCCGCATTACAATGTGCGTAGAACGGGTAGTTATTTTTGTTGGCAAGTAGTTCAAATACCCTTTTATAACTTGCCTTAAACGTTTCGGGTTCATTGGTGATTACAGTATGATACTGCCCCGGTGATTCTATAAACTCATAATTCATACCGGTACCCGGTGTCTGAAATTTCTGAGATTCATAGCGTATGTCAAGTTCGGTTTTAAGACCCAACTGTTTTATGGTTGCAATACCATTTGAGGTGACACCTTCTAATTTTTGCCCGCGATATATCATTCCGTATTTTACGGTTTTTCCGCCTTCGGCTTTCCAGCCGCCCATATCACGCACATTACCTGTGCCATCAATTTGTATCCAACGCACAGGTGCGTCCTTTACGCGAATTCTGCCACCGCCTAACGGGTTATCATTCCAAGTACCTGTAACCTTCCAGTAATATGTTTTACCCGGTGTAAGAATAAGATTATCTATACTCATATAATTTGTTTGTACGGTATATGCGTTGCTGAAATCAGCGTTTTCGGAAAATGAAATGGTATATACAGAACTGCCATCAAAAGTCCAATCAAGTTCAAGAACCTGATGGTCATATCGTGTGCCACTGTACTCATTAAGCCACGAGAATTGACGATCAGGTGTATTTGCGTCTAAATATCCACGGATAACGTCGTCGCAAATGTCAACCTCGACAACAGTATTATAATCTATACTTACGGCATTTTTATTGTCGCTTGTCGTAGAACTATTATCGGCATCGGAGTCGGACGTAGTATCGGAGGTGTCTTCCTGCGAAGATGTAATGGTCTCAGGTTTTGATATAACATTACCGTTCTCGTCAAGATAAATTTGTTCATATTCTATCTCTTGCTCCGGTTCGCTGGAAACATCTGTAGTATTTCCATTGCATCCGCATACGCAAAAAGTCATAATGACAGCAAGAATAACTGCAAATAATTTTTTCATATTTAATCCCCTCTCGGACTTTTATTATGTATATGTTATTATAATTACAATATAATTTAAAGTCAATACGTTTTTACACCGCCGAAACCGAATTGTGAACATTTTGTAAAAGGTCAGGGAAAGTCAAACTTTTTTCTTAAAAACTATTGACATTTTGTTTTTTTCGGTTATAATATCAATAAAAACGAAAGGTAAGTGAAAGTCAAACTTACGTTTTGGGAGGAATAACAAATGAGCGAGGAAACCAAAGTTTCACAAACAGATGAATCTGTTGAAGCGCCAAAAAAAGAAAAAAAGAAATCTAAAAAAGACTGCGAACTCGAGGCTTTAAAGGCAGAGCTTGATGCAAAAAACGATCAACTTATGCGTACCGCTGCTGAGTTTGACAATTTTAAAAAGCGTACCGAACGCGAAAAAGCATCGGTTGCTGAATTTGCAAAAGCAGGTTTAATTAAACAACTTTTGCCAATCCTTGATAATATAGATCGAGCAGCAGCTGCTGACCACGACAGCACCGATTATATTAAAGGTATTGAAATGATAGTAAAACAATTTGAATCTATCACACAAAACCTTAATATTGAAGAAATTGCCAAAGAAGGCGATCAGTTCGACCCGAATTTTCACGAAGCGGTAATGCACATTGAGGACGAAACACTCGGTGAAAACGTTATTGCACAGGTGCTTCAGAAAGGTTACAAAATTGGTGACACTGTAATCCGAGCCGCAATGGTAAAGGTTGCAAATTAAATATTTTCACAAAACAAAACATATATAAATTTTCAGGAGGATTTTTACAATGGGAAAAATTATTGGTATTGACTTAGGAACTACAAACTCTTGCGTAGCTGTTATGGAAGGCGGCGAGGCGGTTGTTATCGCAAATGCTGAAGGCGCACGTACAACACCGAGCGTTGTTGCATTTTCAAAAACTGGCGAGCGTATGGTAGGTCAGGTTGCAAAGCGTCAGGCTATCACCAACCCAGACAGAACCATCAGCTCTATCAAACGCGAAATGGGTACAAACCACACAGTAGAAATTGACGGCAAAAAATACACACCTCAAGAGGTTTCTGCAATAATCTTACAAAAGCTTAAGGCTGATGCCGAAAGTTATCTCGGTCAGCCCGTAACAGAAGCAGTTATCACGGTTCCTGCTTACTTTACCGATGCTCAGCGTCAGGCTACCAAAGACGCTGGTAAAATTGCAGGCCTTGAAGTTAAGCGTATTATCAATGAGCCTACTGCTGCAGCGCTTGCATACAGCATTGACAAGGAAGACGACCAGAAGGTTATGGTTTATGACCTTGGCGGTGGTACATTCGACGTATCGATTATTGAAATGGGCGACGGCGTACAGGAAGTATTGGCTACCGCAGGTAACAACAAGCTTGGTGGCGACGACTTTGACAAGCGCGTTATGGACTATATCGTAAGCACGTTCAAAGCAGAACAAGGCATTGACCTTTCAAGCGATAAGATGGCTATGCAGCGTGTTAAAGAAGCCGCTGAAAAAGCAAAGATTGACTTATCGGGTATGACAACCGCAGATATCAACCTCCCCTTCATCACAGCAGACTCTACCGGTCCTAAGCACTTTGAAACCACACTTACCCGCGCAAAGTTCAACGAGCTTACTGCTGACCTTGTAGAAGCTACAATGGTACCTGTTCGTCAGGCAATCGCTGACTCGGGTCTTGAAAAGAACGAAATTCATAAGGTTCTTATGGTTGGTGGTTCTTCGAGAATTCCTGCTGTTCAGGAAGCAGTTAAAAACTTTATGGGCAAAGAACCATTCAAGGGCATCAATCCCGACGAATGTGTAGCACTTGGTGCTTCACTTCAGGCAGGTGTTTTAGGCGGCGACGTTAAGGGACTTCTCCTTCTCGACGTTACTCCACTTTCCCTTGGTATTGAAACAATGGGTGGCGTATCAACAAAGGTTATTGAGCGTAATACAACAATTCCTACCAAGAAGAGTCAGATCTTCTCAACTGCGGCTGATGGTCAGACCTCTGTTGAGGTTCACGTGTTACAGGGTGAACGCGAATTCGCACGCGATAATAAAACTCTCGGTGTATTCCATCTTGACGGCATTGCTGCAGCTCCACGCGGCATTGCTCAGATTGAGGTTACCTTTGATATAGACGCTAACGGCATTGTTCACGTATCTGCAAAAGACCTTGGCACAGGTAAAGAAAACGATATCACAATTACCTCTAATACCAATATGTCTAAAGAAGACATCGATAAAGCTGTAAAAGAAGCAGAAGAATATGCTGCAGAAGATAAAAAGCGTCGTGAAGCTGTTGATATTCGCAACAATGCCGACCAGATGATTTATCAGACCGAAAAGACCGTTGCTGATTTTGGCGATAAACTTTCCGATGAAGAAAAGGGCAAAATCGAAACCGCTAAAGAAGCTCTTAAAGAAGCTCTGAAGGGCGAAGATATTGATGCAATAAAGGCTAAACAGGAAGAACTTCAGAAAGAAATCTTCGCTGTAAGTGAAAAGGTTTATAAAGCAGCTGCTGAAGCTCAAGCCGCCGCAGGTGGCGCTGATGCCGCAGGTGCTAATCCTCAGGACAACGTTTACGAGGCTGACTTTACAGACGTGGACGAGAATAAATAATCGTTCTGCAAAGCCGAACGATTAGATAAAAGATAAGAGAGAAAAGTGAAAAGAAAATGTGTGTCACCTTGTGACACATTACATAAAGGTTGCTTGCAACCACCTTTTCTCTTCACTCTTCTCTTTTCACTATTCACTGCAAAACTTTTAAGTTTTGCTTTAGGAGATTTTTTTGTGGCAGAAGAAAAAAGAGATTATTACGAAGTATTGGGTGTTGACAAATCAGCATCCGACGACGAACTTAAAAAAGCATACAGAAAACTCGCCAAAAAGTATCACCCCGACTTAAACCCCGATGACAAGGTTGCCGAAAAGAATTTCAAAGAGGTAAACGAAGCCTATGAAATTCTTTCTAATCAGGAAAAGCGCGCTCGTTATGACCAGTTCGGTCACGCAGGCGTAGACCCCAACTTTGGCGCCGGTGGCGGTAGCGCTTACGGCGGTGGATTTGGTGGCTTTGGCGATTTTGGCGACCTTGGCGATATTTTAGGCAGTATGTTTGGCGGCGGATTTGGCGGATTCGGCGGCGGTCGACAATCAAACCCCAACGCGCCGCGTCGAGGCAATGATGCATCTGCATCGGTAAATATCAGTTTTGAAGAAGCTGCTAAAGGTTGCAAAAAGACCATCAAGGTTACAAAAATTGACAACTGCTCCGACTGTGGTGGTACCGGTTGTGAAAAAGGCAGCAGTGCTAAAACCTGTCCCGTATGCCATGGCAGCGGTCAGGTAAGCAGTGTTCAGCGTACACCCTTCGGCCAGATACAGACGCAAACCGTTTGTAACCACTGTCACGGTTCGGGTAAGATTATTGACAATCCTTGCCATACCTGTGCGGGCAAAGGCAGAATACGTCACACCGTAGAGAAAACCGTAGAAATACCCGCAGGTATTGATGATGGTCAGATTATATCGGTGCGTGGCGGCGGCGATGCGGGTGTAAACGGCGGTCCATCGGGTAATTTGCGTGTTAGTGTAAATGTTCGTCCTCATCCTATTTTTGAACGTGACGGTTACGACGTTTATTGCGAAATTCCAATCACCTTTGCTCAAGCGGCTTTAGGCGATGAAATTACAGTTCCCACCCTTGACGGTAAGGTTAAATTCACCATACACGAAGGCACACAACCGGGCGATGAATTCAAACTCAAAGGCAAAGGTATACAGCGACTCAACTACTCGGGTCGCGGCGACCAATATGTAAAAATTATAGTTGAAGTTCCTCGTGACCTATCAAAAACTCAAAGAGAAAAACTTAAAGAATTTGATAAAATTACCGACGACAAAAACTATAAAAAGCAAAAAAACTTCTTCGATAAAATAAAGGATTTTTTTGATTAAAAAGATAAAGACAGTGCTTGATAATGCACAAGTCCAGTAAAAACGGACAATAGAAAAAAGAGACCTCCTATGGTAGAATTAAAACAACTACCATAGGAGGATTTTTTATGCCCAGAGAATACAGACATATAAAACAATACGAAAACGAGATATTGCAATTA